>JAZLDM010000074.1:0-24057 GCA_045614705.1 Akkermansia sp. | reverse complement strand
GACGGCGTGTAAATCAATACAGCACTCTTCCACTCGTGCCGTAATTTCTGAGATATCACCTTGAAAGTAATTCCGGAGAATGTTCATGTTTGGCTGAAAGAGAAAGCGGCAGGTGCCTGTATGTGCACCTGCCGCAGCAAAGTTGTGGCTATTGAGAAGAGTGGCTTACATGCCCACAATCTCGTAACCGCCGTCTACATAGAGCACTTGACCGGTAATGCTGGCTGCTCCATCGCTGGCGAGGAAGGTGGCTGTGGCACCGAGTTCCTCCAGCGTGCAGGAGCGCTGCAGCGGGCTCTTCTCTTCGTATACTTTGAACATGCCGGTAAAGCCACTCACACCACGCGCTGCCAGGGTCTGAACCGGACCGGCAGAAATGCAGTTCACGCGGATGGGAGCCTCCCTGCGGCCCAAGTCGAATGCCAGATATTTGGCGCTGGTCTCAAGTGCGGCCTTAGAAACAGCCATCAGGTTGTAATTCGGTACAACTTTCTGGCTGGCGTAGTAGGTCATGGCCATGATTGAACCACCGTTCACCATAAGCGGAGCCACGGCTCGTGACATGGCGATGAGCGAATAGGCACTCACTTGCAGTGATATATTCCAAGCATCGCGGGGGATGTCCGAGAAATGCCCCTCCAGTGTGCCTTCGGCTTTCGGAGCAAAGGCAATGGAGTGCAACATCATGTCAACATGGTCGGTGTGGCTGGCTACAAAAGCAAAGAAATCGGCAATGCTCTGATCGTTCATCACGTCCAAGTCGCAGATGGGGGTATCCTCGCCGAAGTTTTCTTTGACCAGCTTAATGACGCCGTCTTTCAGACGTTCGCCCTGATAGTTGAAAATGAGTTTGGCTCCGGCTTCATGCCAGGCCTTGGCAATGCCGAAGGCAATACTGCGCTTGTTGGCAACACCGGTGACGATACCAACTTTTCCTGCTAAGGGTTTTTCTTGTGACATAATTGTGTGGCTTTGGTATATGTGGTATATGAAGTTTAAATCAGCCCAGCAGCGGGAACTCACGGCCAATGATGCGTGCGTATGTTACGGATATAGCAACACCGTTGCGCTCCATGTAGGCTATTTGATTGCGGATTTCTTCATCCGTTATATCCGGTTTGGTTACAACGTACTTCAGGCGGTAGTATACATAGCCGCCTTCCATGTCGAGCAACAACTGCCCTTCCGGTAGATTCGCATTTATCGTGAGCAGTAGCAGGCTTAATTCCTGCATGTCTTCCTTGTTCACTTTTGTTGCAAAGTGTACGTCAAATACCAAACTGCACGGTTCGTGTAATTCCGTGAACATGAATGTGCAGGGCATGCCGGTGGTATCAATGGGTAGGTAGGCCAAGCCAATCTTTTCGCTGCCGGGGCCCATGGTTACCCATTGGTAATCCTCGCCCCGCGATATAAGATGTTGGCGAACGTGTGCCAGAAGATTCGGTTTTGTCGACATATCGAAAAGTGTTGCGGAACAAGCTGCTTCATTACTCGTCCCTAGGTTCGATTTGTATCTTACCACAAATCTTTGAGCATAGTCAAGAAAATGACGCCGCAAAAATGATTTTTGCGGCGTTTAACGAGTATATTAGGTGCTGATTTCTGTTATATTCAGCTGTAGAACTTGCTTTCGAGCTTCGCTGCTACATGTGCTATGGTTTCAAGTTCTTCTGTTGTGAGCACATCGGCTACCTGATCGATTTCGTTGAGCAGGCGAGCTTGCACGTCGTTGCAGAGCTCATGGCCTTTCTCCGAAAGCCGTATGCACACTGCACGGCGATCTTCGGGGTTGGGATTCCGTTCAAAAAAGCCTTTGTTTACCATTGTTTCCACCAGCAGAGAGGTCGCCGGTACTGTCATCTTCAAATGCCCGGCTAGTGTTTTGAGCGCTACCCCCTGCGGCTCTTCCATGGTCAACAGCTTAATTTGAGACATGGCTGAACCTTGACGAAATGTCAAACCAAGCACTGTTTTCTTTTGGGTCTCCGGCGTAGATTTGAAGCTCGCACGTCTCATGTCGTCAATCACGCTGATGAGCTTCACAAAATACTCGTGCGGTTTTTTGGGGAGAGATTCCATACAGCGGTCATTCTAGCTTATTTTTCAGAAAAGTCCAGCAAAATTATTTCAAAATGCAAATAATTTCGCTGTATCAAATGTTAATTTGTGTTGTATAATTAATGTTATTTTTGTTCTGCGACTTCGCTGTAAACTGCCTGGCAGCATGTGCGAAATATGCCTTTGTTCTTGCAAAATAGGACAAAGGGTGTTAAAGTAGCACCTGTTATGACAAACGAAAGTCCGCCACGCGCATGGGTAGATGTGGATTTGGAGGCTATTGCTCACAATCTGGATATTGCTCGGCAAGCGTTGCCTGATACGGAACTGATGCCGGTTATTAAGGCAGGGGCATACGGCCATGGGTTAGAGCCTGTTGCTCGCCGGTTGGATGCTCATGGCATTGCTTTCTTCGGGGTGGCGAATGCCGGTGAGGCTCGGCGGTTGAGCCGTGCCGGCGTGCGAACCAAACCCTTTATTCTGGGGCCAACTTTCCCGGAAGAGCGCGAGGAAATAGTGCTGAATAATTGGTGTTGCACGATTTCAACTTTGGAGGAGGCCGCTCATTTTCAAAGTTTGGCCGCGCTGTACGACAAGACTTTTCTGGTGCATTTGGCGGTGGATACCGGCATGGGACGCGAGGGATTTTTGCCATCGCAGCTGGGTGCTGCTATTGAGCCGCTTAAAACGATGCCGAATATCGTGGTTGATGGTGTGATGTCGCATTTTCCCTCGGCGGATGAAGATGTGCCGTACACTCAGAATGAAATCAGCTTATTTGCTGACTGTGTGCAGTCACTGCAACCGCATTTCCGATTGCGGTACAGGCATATCGCTGCCAGTGCCGGTGAACTGGCATACGAGGTGCCGATTGCTAATCTGGCGCGCCCGGGATTGCTGCTATATGGTGTGGCTCCTATGGCTTCTATATACGATGGTGTGTTGAAGCCCACCCTGCGCCTTTCTTCGCGAGTGGCGCTGGTGCGAGAGTTGCCGGTAGGGCATGGCGTGGCTTATGGCAGAACTTATATTACGCAGCGCCCGACCCGTGTCGCCACTATTGGTATAGGCTATGCTGATGGCTGGCCTCGCAGTATTTCAGGGCAGGGGGCGCGTGTTTATATCAACGGGCACTATTGCCCCATGCTTGGACGTGTGACCATGGATCAGATTATGGCTGACGTAACGGATGTTCCTTTTGTCGCTCCCGGGGATGAGGTGGAACTTATCGGTCCGCATATTCCCATTACCGAAGTCGCTCGGAAAGCCGGAACTATCGTGTGGACTATATTTACCGGTTTGGGACCGCGTCTTCCGCGTGTTTATTGAGCTGTTTGATGGTATTGTGTGGGTAGAGAAAAATATTATATAATTGTATTGGGGTGTAGGTTGGCGAGCGTCTAACAAATGAGCGATATCAATGACTTGTGTTTTGTAACATTTGCTCGTTGTAGTGATATTATTGATATGAATTAACTCCACTTTTATAAACAATTTAATGGTATAATTGTTTGTAGGTTAAAATTGGTGGTGCCGCTTATTGGTGTGATGAATAACAGTAAGCTGAATGGTGGGGTAATTTAATTTGAAATTCTCCGAGGGGGTAATGACCGGAAACCGTTTCTGTGAGCAGAGTGACAGGCGGTTCTTTTTTTTGCGTATGAAGCTTCTCTCGGAGATGATGCTATGAGGCTGATTTGTCTCTGAATAATGCCAATTTGCACCCATTAACCCCACAGGAATAAAGCAAGCGTGTGTTTCATTGCGCTTGGCGGTGATTTGCTGTGTGCTTTTCTCGAAAGGTGGTTGAAAGAGGGATTTTGTGGAGCAAGACAGCTATTTGAAGATGCTCTGAACTTATAAGTGAGGGCAGGGGAGGATAGCTTTCATTTTGGCCTGATTTGCAAAATAAGAAGGGCCAAATAATTGTAAATTTACTTGATTAAAAATACCCGAATCTGAAAGTGCCGAAAATATATAGTAAATATGCTTTATTATATTCGGGGTAAGTTAATATGTTCGTTCGCTAGGTCTCGCAAACTGCAGCGAGCAGACTCTTGAAGTAGGCCTAAAAATGTACATTTTGCTGAAAATGTACGTGCAAAATAGACAAATATAGTAAATGTGTATTTATTACCTAAAAAGATGTTTTCTTGGCTTTGTTGTTGTAAGATATTGGTATTTAATTATTATGGTTGATTCTGATGGGAATCTCATCGATATTCAAGCCTGAGGTGCTGAGAATGTCCATTACTTGGATAAAAAATCCCATGGATGAGGCGCCATCTGCTGCCACTTGCAGACGGATATCCGGATTTTCGTGAAGTAAGTGCTGAATGGCGGCGGGAATTTCGTCCGTGGAAATCATTTTTCCGGCGAGTGCGATGTTCCCGTTATTGTCGACTTCAAGCAAAATATCGTTTTGGCTGCTTATTTCGCCTGCCAGGTTTTCCGTTTTAGGCAAATCCAACTTGAGCACGTTGACCTGACGTTTGAATTCAGTCTGAACGATGAAAAAAATGAGCAAAATGGTGAGGATATCGAGCATGGGAATGATGGGGATACCCTGAATAAAGTTTTTGCGCGTATAAATGTTCATGGTTAAGCCTGAGAGTATGAAATCAGAACTGATGACGGATGGCAAGCAAATCGGTGAAAAGTTCGTGAATGATTGCCGCTCGTCGCTCTAGGGTGCGCTCGAAGCAGGCCAAGGCAATTACGCCGGGAATGGCAATAGCTAGGCCGAAGATGGTGGTATAGAGTGCCTTTGATATGCCGACTGCAATGCCGGCCTCGGCTCCGGGAGTCCCGAATACACCGAAAATATCGACCAGCCCCCATGCTGTGCCGAGTATGCCCAGCATGGGTGCTACGCTGGTAATGATACTGATGGTGGTCATGCCGGCGCGCTGGCTGTCAATCAACAATCGCAGGCGGCTCTCGGTGAGGTCAGGCAGAGCCGGGTTTTCTTTGTCGATGAGTATGTTGTTTACTTCGGTGGCCGCGGGGGAACCGGATTTGCGGCAAAAATCCTGTAGTTCCGCCAGTGCTTGTGGGTGTTTTGCTTTGGTGTTGCTAATCAGTTGGTGGAGTTTACTTAACTCTCGCTCGCGCATGCGAGTGAGGAGGTGGTAAAGTATAGCCGCTATCAGCGCAACGGAGCAGAGCATGAGCGGATAGCCGAAGGGGTGACAGGCTACGAAGAATTGGTGGATGGTGGTAATCATGATGGTTAATCGAAGTTGAAGGTGAAAATGAGTTCGAGTTGTTCTCCTATGAGTTCTTGCTGTACGGCTTGCGGCATGGGGGGTAATTGAGCGCGCCGTATGGCGCCGAAGGTAAAGGATTGTTGGATGACGCTGGCACCGCGTCGGGTGATAAGATTCATGGTTTCTACACTCCCCCGTTTATTTAGGCGAAAGGCGATGATGATGGTGCCGGGGATGATGTCGCCACGGTGCTCATCGCAGGCCATGTACCAACGCCGGGCAATCAGGCGGTAGATGAGTTCCTCATATTGCCCCATGGGGGTTGCGCTGACATTGAGTGCCGGATTCCGCCCCAGTATAAACCGCCCTGTGCTATTGCTGCGACGTTCTGCCGTGCGGAAGCCGGGCTGTGCATGGTCTGCTAAGCTGGGGTCGTATATGGGGCGAATATTTTGTGCGCGAGAGCTTGCTCGCTCTGGTGTTGGTTTCGGTGCCGATTTTTTAGAATCAGTAGGTTGTGGTTTTGCGGGTTCTTCAACCGATTTGGGAAACTCTTCTGCCGATGCAGTGGTAGTCTCGGTTTCTTGCTCTGGGGGTGCTTCGGATGCCGACGGTGGCGTCAATGGGGTAGGGGTATTTTTACCCTCGTGCTCAATCGGTCCGTCTTGCCGCTCACGTTCTACTGTGTTGAGCTCTTCTTTGTTTTCTCCGCTCATGTTTGGAGTGGGCGAGTCGTCGTTGCTCCGGGGCTGGTTGTTTTCAGATTCCGCTCGTGAATTGCGCTTACCTTGAAAATCCGCTTGGTGTGGGGGCTGCTCGGGGCGTTCGGAGTCCGTTTTGGCAAAGGGAAGTTGTTGCTTTTTATCTTCCTTTCGACTTTCGGCTGCTTGCGGTGTGCGCTTAAGCAGGAGTATTTTGCCGGTTTTGTCGCGTGGTGTGACTTTTTGCTGCCGAAAATCAGGCAGTTGAAGAATTAACCATGCTCCCGCTGCGTGTAAAAGAATTGACAACAGCAGGCTCAACAGCGCTATTTTTTGTTGATAATTTTGCCTGTTGTTTTCCTGCATGTTCATATATCAAACACTAACAGCCGTACCTTCGCAAGTTTTTATTGTGTCTTCTCAGCGGGTGTATATCTTTTTTTCTTCAAGTTGTAAAAAGTAAAACAAAAAGTGTTTTTTTCTGTACATATCGCTTGAAATGCGGTACTCTGTATTAAAACATGTATTTGGGGCTAAGGCCTGTGTTCATGTTAACAGTTTAATGGTTTATGTCTAAAGATATTTCTGCTAAGGCTGAGAATGAAATGCTGCGCTGTGCAGTGGTTTTTGCCAGCAATGAGAAAGGGGTTTTGCCGCTTTCTCTGGCTTTGTGGTCACTGCTCACAGCTGCAAAAGAGAGCACTGCTTATGATGTGAGTGTGCTGAGTGATGGTATAACTGAGGAGTCTCGCGTTCGCTTGCAGAAAATTGCGGCAGATGTTAGCCCGAGGCATAAGGTGCAGTTTATCGATATGGCGGAGTTGCTGGACAAGCATATTCGTGCCGGTTATGCTCATTATCTGCCGCGTTCTACATGGTCTCGCTTGTTTGTTCCCGAGCTGTTGCCTGAAGTGCAGCGTGCTTTGTATGTAGATATTGACGTTTTATTCTGTGAAGATTGCAGCGAATTGTTCACCTTAGATATGCAGGGGGCAGCTGTCGGCGTGGTGTATGAGAATCCCTCTGCTGAAGATTCATTCTTTAATGACACTTTTGATATTCCGGTGGAGTATCCGGGGTATTTTAATGCAGGTGTTCTTCTGATGGATTTGGAGGTATTCCGCCGCGATAAACTTTCGGAATGTATATTGGCCGCAGCCGAGCGTTATGCAGACAAATTAAAGGCTCAGGATCAAGATGCTCTCAATGCGGCGTTGTATGATAAAGCGTATCGTCTTCACCCGCGTTGGAATTGGAATGATGGTAATACCAGGCGTTTTCAGAAGGCTAATCCTTCCGCTCGTATGTGGCGAGCCTTTGAACCCCGTGAAGTGGTGGAGGCGTCTCTGTTCCCCGGTATCATGCACTTTATTGGACCTCACAAACCGTGGAATTATAACCACCGTATCATGCGCAAACGCTATGAAGATGCCATTGTCGCGTCCGGCTTACCCGGTTTCTTGCCTATACCCGGCTGGAATTTCCGTACTTGGTTGAATCGTTGGCTGTACGCCCCCATGTATGCTTTGACGTGGCGCAAAATTAAAAAACTTGCACGCGAATGGGGGATAAACAAGGCACCGTCTGCCGTGACATGGGGGAAGGCTTCTGATTTGGCTAAAAAGGGATGGCCACCCACTAAATAACCAATATTATGAAAACTGCGATTATAGGAGCCGGTATCAGTGGGTTATCAATTGCCCGCATGCTCTCCGCTCATGATGAAGTTACGGTGTTTGAAGCACAATCTGCACCCGGCGGTCTTTGCAAATGTACGGAGGTGCAGGGCAATCTGTTTCACCTTACCGGCGGGCATTGTTTTAATTCCAAACGTACGGATGTCTTAGATTGGTTTTGGCAACAAAACCCCGAGGGGACGGAGCATTATGCTAAGGTGCAGAGAAATGCCGCTGTTTCTTTAGAGGATGGTACAGTGGTTCAGTATCCCATCGAGAACCATGTTTATCAAATGCCGCGTCATTTGCAGCAGCAAGTTATTGCTGATCTTTTGCAAATGTCGACAGCAGAATCAACGGAGGTAACCAATTTTGAACAGTTCCTCGTGAGTCGTTTCGGGAAGACTCTTTATGAGCTCTATTTTGCTCCGTATAATCAGAAAATATGGCAGCGTAGTCTTAAGGATGTTCCGATTAGTTGGTTGGAAGGTAAGCTGCCTATGCCTACCGTGGAGGAAATATTGCTGGCCAATTTTAATCATGAGGAAGAGCAGAAGATGGTGCACAGCTCGTTCTATGCCTCCAAGAAGTTGGGTTCTCAGCAGATTGTCGACACTTTGTCGGAGGGGCTTAATATTCAATGTGGCCGTTCTATTGATTCTATTACAAGAGAAAACGATTCCTGGATTATAGATGGTGAGGTGTTTGAGCGGGTTGTCTTTTGTGGTAACAGCAAGTTTTTACCGGATATCGTCCGAGGGATGGATGCCGAGGCTTTGGAGCCGCTCCGCACCTTGGAGCACCATGGTACAACTTCCGTTCTCTGTTCGATGGAGCAGACCCCATATACTTGGATTTACATGCCAAGTCTCCAACATCAATCACACCGCATAATTTGCACCGGCAATTATTGGTCCGGCAATAACGCTCCCGGTCTTGCTACCGGAATTATTGAGTTCTCGGAGCAAATGACTCCGGAACAGATTTCGGAGCAATTGGCTCGCATACCATTCAGCCCTCAGTATATTGCCCATCACTACGAGCCCTTCTCATACCCGATTCAAAATGGAGATACTCGCGCCATCGTGAATGCTGCCAAAAATGCACTTGAACCCCAGCAGTTTTATTTGCTTGGGCGTTTTGCAGAGTGGGAATACTACAATATGGATGCAGCTATGGGGGCAGCGTTGGATTTATACCGCCGCTTGCAGGCATAACTTTTCATCCTCATATAAAAACAGGAGCGGAGAACACCAGCCGGCGTTCTCCGCTCCTTGTTTTGTGTACAGCCATTGTTGGCTTAAAGTTGCTCCAGAATCGATTTTATGGTTTGGGCTCGTTCGGAGGTATAGTGCTTACTCAACCACTCAGCGTAATATTTCATGTCAGGCGTTGTTTCTCTGCCCCGATCCATTGCAGCTTCAAATTCCTCATAGGAATCGATGCTCGGGCCTAATTGGTCGAGCCCGAAGAACTTGGTGTCGGCATGAGAACGATAGCGTGAGATAATATTGCACCCGCACGCGGCAAACTCCAACAATCGGGGGGTCACCTGACTGTAACCTGCTGTTCTGTGTTCATCGCCGTCAATACCGGGTAGTGCATACAGAGCACAACGCGAGCGTCTCATCATGTTCATATATTCATTACGGGTTGTTGCCGGCCCCAAGTATTCCCCCTTGTTGTTATATACATTAACCTCATCTCCCTGTCTGCGGCCTTCTGCCCATACAAAACTCGGGTGTTTCGCTGAGTATATGTCCAAGTATTCTTTCAAAATAGGATTAGGTCTACCCAGCAGTATGAGGTCTTCAAATTTGTCGAAATGAGTGTCGGCTGTAATACGGTACTGATCAGAAAGGGAGAGAGCGCAGTGGTGTAGTGGGAGTTTTTCTCCGATTCCCAGTTCTACGAGACGCTCATATACTTCGCGGCTGGAAATGAGTACTGCCGGATTATTTCGATACTCGTGACAGAAGGTTGGTAAATCCTCATCTTTCACATAAAAATCAATAATGTTTGGTACAATATTGGCTTTGTTGTTATATCGATTATTCAAGATGCTCGACATTTCGTATGCAAAGCTTTTGCGATTGGTTTGTAACCATGTAGGCAAGCCCGGGAATAAGCGATAGAATTTTCGTCTTACATAACGTTTTTCTCGGACAATGGGTACTCCCAGACCTTGACTAAGTATGTCCTCCCATTCAAAGGTAATGGAGAAATAATGTCGGCGAGACATGTAGCTGCGTTGGCTTAGTATTTGTTCTAGTTCGAATGACATACAAAAATATCTGTTGCGCAGTTCTATGCTAATCTTTTTTTAAACGTATTGCAAGAAAATTATTCTCTGTTCAGGTGGTAGATGTACGCTGCTGTTGCACAAATAACGAGTTCAATAATCATGCTCCAGTGCAGAATGAAGTTCAGCCACCATGGTTTGTAGCGAGCGGGAACTGTAGCGAGGGCAAAGTAATCATTGCTCCATGGGGCAAAAAGTTGTATGTCTCCCACAATGCCGTCCAAAGCTATATGCAGCAAGCCACACCCGGTGAAGGCAATAGCTGCTGTTGCCATTTGCCCTTTTTGAAAAATAAACCATAGTGCGCTCAATAGTAGCAGCCCAACCCATACAATCGGCCAATGGCTGAAATAGCTGTGATGATGGTGTTGGCAGGAATCTATCAAGTAAAAATATAGCAAATCAAAATCCGGTGCGATGGAGCCGAGAAGACAGGCTGCCATGAGCCCACGTTGTCTTAGTCCGCAGCGTGCAGCACTGCGTGCAGCCAGATAGCCCGCCGGTATGTGCGCGATGAACATTGTCGATTCAGTTAGCTGTTGATTCGTAAACAAAATCCACAATCCAACCGATGGGGGTGGCAATGAGGCTGAGCGGTATATCCACTACCTCGGCCATCCAGCTGACGGGGCGTAGGCACTGATTGTACCAAGTGCGGCGCCGGGGAAGGCCATCGGGGGTGATGTTGCAGTGAAGTCTCGGTAGCTGTTTTGCGCGGATGCTCTCGGTTCTTCCGTGGACGTCTATCACAAGTTCGGCATCGTCTTTGGGTGGTGTTGTGCTCAGGCAATCAGCGGGGAGTCGATGTCGCCGCAGCTTGGATAATATGTGAAGGTTGCTGTACTCCATTTCGTTCAACTGTGCATAGAGGTGTTCGAGCGGGTAGGCGGCCAGTTCATCTTGTGTGTAGGTTTCTTTGGGTATGACGGCGCTGAGCGTTTTGCGGGTTTTTCCATCGCGAAAACCACAGCTGTGCATGAATACGCTATAACGTGCCGGGGCGTAAGATACCGGTATGTCAACGATATAGTGCCCGTCTTGTTTCCAGACTCGGTAGTGGAGGTCGGTGCTTTCGTTGTAACCTCTGCTTTGTTTGCCGTGGGGGAGGGGCTCTTCGCGTAGCTGCGCTTTCTCCTGCCCAATCGCTGCAATGGCTCCGCCCGTGTCGATGATAGTGAATCGCCCGGTATACAGACCGATGCATGAGATTAGCCCACTGCAAAGTATAAGTGCAGCGCAGATGATAATTCGCCTCAAGATTTTCTTCATGTCGCTATTTCAGTTTAGCAGTCAGCCCGTTATCCCGCAAGGTAAAAGTAAGTAAATCGGCAGAAATGAGTCAATTTGCAAAAGGAATACAAAATGGCGAAGATTAGTCTTGCCTAACAGGTGGTAATCAGGGTACAATGCGGATTGACTGAGAGCGCTGCTGCATCTACGGTCGCAGTGGCAAACAAGGTTTTCCCAAAAACAAAAACGAAACTATGCAGTACACACACGAAGTAGAACAGATGTGTTGCGTCAAGAAGGGCTGCAATCACGGCCCTGCACCCATCCCGCAGGAGGGTGCTTGGACCGCAGTCACGAAGACCGAGGATATTTCCGGCCTGACCCACGGTGTGGGTTGGTGCGCTCCCCAGCAGGGTGCCTGCAAGCTGACGCTCAACGTGAAGAATGGCGTCATTCAGGAGGCTCTGGTGGAGACCATCGGTTGCTCCGGTATGACCCACTCCGCCGCTATGGCCAGTGAGATTCTGCCCGGCAAGACTATTCAGGAGGCTCTGAACACCGACTTGGTGTGCGATGCCATCAACACCGCCATGCGCGAGCTCTTCCTGCAGATTGTTTACGGTCGTACTCAGAGCGCATACTCCGAGGGCGGTCTGCCCATCGGTGCCGGCCTTGAGGACCTTGGTAAGGGGCTTCGCTCTCAGACCGGTACGCTTTACGGCACGCTGGCCAAGGGTCCGCGTTACCTCGAGCTTGCTGAGGGTTACATCACCAAGCTTGCTCTCGACGAGAACGGCGAAATCACCGGTTATCAGTATGTGAAGATGGGCCCGATGATGGAGGACATCAAGAAGGGCATGGACGCCAACGAGGCTGTGAAGAAGCACACCGGCTCCTATGGCCGCTTTGCTGACGCTGCTAAGTACATCGATCCCCGCCACGAGTAAAGAACCCTTAACACACAAGACAATATTATGCCTCTTTTTGAATCCTACTCCCGCCGCATCGACCAGATTCTTCCGGTTCTTGCTCAGTACGGTATTTCCTCCTGCGAGGACGCCGAGAAGGTATGCCTTGAGAAGGGTATCGACGTGCGCGAAATCGTGCGCGGTATTCAGAACATCGCTTTCGAGAACGCCGGTTGGGCTTACACCGTAGGCGCAGCTATCGCTATTAAGAAGGGCTGCACGAAGGCTGCCGACGCTGCCGAGGCTATCGGTGAAGGTCTGCAGGCATTCTGCATTCCCGGTTCCGTAGCTGACGACCGCAAGGTAGGTATCGGTCACGGTAATCTGGCTGCTATGCTTCTGCGCGAGGAGACTGAGTGTTTCTGCTTCTTGGCCGGTCACGAGTCTTTCGCAGCTGCTGAAGGCGCTATCGGTATCGCTCGTTCCGCTAACAAGGTGCGTCAGAAGCCCCTTCGCGTTATCCTGAACGGTCTGGGCAAGGACGCCGCTTACATCATCTCCCGCATCAACGGTTTCACCTATTGCCAGACCAAGTTCGACTACGCTACCGGTAAGGTAGAGGTGGTGAGCAAGAAGGCTTTCTCCGACGGCGAGCGCGCCAAGGTGAACTGCTACGGCGCTGACGATGTGCGTGAGGGCGTGGCCATCATGTGGCTCGAGGGCGTGGACGTTTCCATCACCGGTAACTCCACCAACCCCACTCGCTTCCAGCACCCCGTTGCAGGTACCTACAAGAAGGAGTGCGGTCTCGTTGGTAAGAAGTACTTCTCCGTGGCTTCCGGTGGTGGTACAGGTCGTACCCTGCACCCGGACAACATGGCTGCCGGTCCCGCCTCTTACGGCATGACCGATACTCTGGGCCGCATGCACAGCGATGCTCAGTTCGCCGGTTCCTCCTCCGTACCCGCTCACGTTGAAATGATGGGTCTTATCGGCATGGGCAACAACCCCATGGTCGGTGCCACCGTTTCCGTGGCTGTGGCTATCGAGGAAGCCATGAACAAGTAAGTCGCGCTTACTGCGTGCTTACGCGTTACAGCAAAATCACAGAAAAACCTGTCCCGTTTGCGGGGCAGGTTTTTTGCCTTTTGTTAAAAGATTGTATGAAGAAGAGAGCCTGGTTATAAGGTGAGCTGATAGTCAACAACATCGAGCAAGCAGCCGAACTTTTTGCCGACGGCGTAAAAGTGAGACACGCGCTTGAAGCCCAGTTGCTCGTGGAATCGGCAACTGCGCTCATTGCCTTGTGTGATACAGGCAATGAGAATCCCGCAGCCGGCTGTGCGGCAACGCGTGATGAGCTCGCGCATCAGTTCGCCGCCTATTCCCTTGCCGCAAGCTTGCGGAGCCAAATAAATGGTGCTTTCCCAAGTGTGCGCATAAGCCGCACGCTCCTTCCATCGGTGTGCATAGCAGTGACCAAGTATTACCCCATTCTCTTCATATACCAAGTAGGGATATTCGCTAGCAAAACCGTTAATTCGAGCTTCCATTTGCTCCGGGGAGATTGCCTCCGTCTCAAAAGAAATGGTAGTGCCCAGTACATACTCATTGTATATGGCGGCCAAGGCTGCTGCATCTTGAGTAGCGTTTACCTCTCGAATCATTTTGTTGTAAACGGTGAAAGTCAGCTTATTTTTTCTCGCCGGGCAAGAATCGAGCTGCCAGCCTGCGCAACATGGCAAAGAAATCGCGATCTGCGGGATTTTCTTCTTCCTCTTGTTGCGGCTCGGTTGCACCGTTAATCGATTCGTCCTCGCCGGGGCTCTGATTATTAAGCTCACTCTCGATGGCTTGTATTTCGCGGTTTAGCTCTTCTTGCTCATCCTCGCTTATGTCGGAGTTTTCTTTGAGGAAATCGGGTAATATCGCCGCCAGAATGAGGGAAAGCAGCCCGAGGTCATCCAGTAATCCCACTACCGGCACCAAATCGGGAATTGCATCGAGCGGGGTGATAAGGTAGAGCAGGGCTGCTCCCAGTATAATGGCGTTGCGAGGCGTGAGCAGCTCGCGTGCTTTTCCATCTCGAAATATGCGATATGCTTGCTCAGCACGGCGCATGGTTGGGCTGGTTTTTCCCTTGGTTTCCAGGAACTTGGCTACCGCTTTCTCGAATTCGGCGAGTCGCTTAGGGTCTTTCAGAATTTGAACCATGCGCTCTACCCATTTCGATTTTTCAAAGTTTGTCATGTCTTTGTTGTCCATAGTCAGGGTATTGTCTTTGTTTCGTATTTAAGACTTTAGCTCATTGTATGTCAATGTGAATGCGTAGAACGCATGTTGTGAATTAATAGTAGCGGCTACTACGACTGCTACGGCTGCTGCTGCTACTGCTACTACTGCTGCGACGGCTGCTGCTGCTGCTACTACTGCTACTACTACTGCTACGACGGCTGCGGCGGCTGCTACTGCTGGAGCGCCTTCCGCTTGAGGGTGTAAAATCTTCGTATATGTATTCGGGCTCTTCGGGAATTTCATAATCCTCACCCGCAATCTTGACAATCATCTGCCTTTGTTCATCTATTGTTGCGTTCAGTGACTCTAGGATTTTTTCTTGGCTTATTATCTTAATTTCGAGGGATGAAATGGCTTGGTCTATGCCGGAATAACGCTGCGAACCTTGTGGTAGCTGGTGAGACACGCGCATGCGTTTCCCGTCGAACTCCGTCGTAGCCCAGTGACGGCAGGCTTTGTCGTAGCTGCAGTTATATTCGCTGTAGTAGCAATCACGGCAGTCATCATGCAGTTGGATTTTCTGTATGTAGAGTGCTATTGTTTTGAAGGTCTTGTCTTTGCGCTTGTAGGCCTGTCGAAGTTTCTTTTTGCAAGCGTTTATCGTTTTGTTTTGCTCCGCTGTTAAATTAGGAGCGACGGCTTTCTCCGTATCTTCATCTATGTCGTCGTCATTATCCGGTTCATTATCAATGTCTTCTTCATCGATTTCTTCTGAAGCCAGCGGAGTAACTCGTTGAGCGGTTTTGTTTGGCGTATTGCTATTGCGGTTGTTGGTTCCGGTAACTTGGGGGGCAGATTGAGCGACCGTGTTATTGGTGTTTTTTTCAATGTCCTCCGGTTCGGAATCCGAGAACAAACCACGCATGTCATCATCCGGATTCGGCTCTTGCTTACTGGGTTGGGGAGAGGTGGCGGGCGTCGTACTGTGAGTTGTAGCAACTTGGGGCGCAGGTTGAGCTGCTGCGTTTTTTGTCGGTTCTTCAATGTTCGCCGGTTTGGAGTTCGAGAATAACCCAAACTTACCTTCATTCGGCGCCGGTTTTTGCTGACTTTGTTGGGGAGCGGCGGAGGGCGTCGTGCTGAGCGGTTTGTCTGTGTGCGTTGTAACAGTGCGTTGCTCATTTACATTCTCCGGAGTGATAACGGAATAGAGAAAATAGGCGCTACCTGCAATTGGCAGTAGTAACAGTAGTGAGCATACAATGAAAGGGAGGTTTTTGGTGTGTGCTCCGGACTTCTTCGGGGGAGGACCAGCTGCTTTACTTGTTGACTGTTCCGGCAGCTGTGTTTGTTGTTGCGGGGGGGCGGCAGCATTTGTGGACGGAGCCTCCGTACCGGTTGTTTGTGAATGCAGAGGTGCACCGGTCTTCATGTCGAAGTGTTTCTCCATGGGTTCCCAGCCCGGTAAGGCGGTAAACCACACTTCGGTTCCCGGTGGGTATTTGCCGGCTACTATACGAGATGTCAGGGATGAGAGAGAATATGGACCCTCTTGTGAACCATCCGGTTTTGTGGTGAAAAACTCACTGTTATGCATATTGTAGTTGTAGGTTGTTGTCGCGTAATTAAGCGATGCTGAGCTGTTACTTTATTGTGTCTTATCAGTTGTTTGAAAGAGGCCCGGCAGAGGTATAGAATAGAAGATAATGAATTACATCGCCTAATAACACAATCAGTCTAGCAGGAAATTACCAAGATACAAGATTTATTTTTCGATTTTTTAATCTGCTTACTGCCTACTCGGTGTTCTGTAAATGAAAACTAAACCACTGATATCAATATAATAATTGATAGATAACCGTGGGCGTACTAGCGGGCTTTTGGCTTGACAATTGTCGGCTCTGCCCCTATTATACGCGCGTAGTTGATTTTGTATCCCCACCGAATAAGAGTTATACCCCGAGCTGAAAGATGATACCCGAGGACAAGCGCCGTGAGTTGGACGAGATAAGTCAGACCTTGAAAGATTTGGAAAATGAGTGCACAGGGCACGATTGCTATGCCCCGGTGCGCGAGCAGGTACGACGTGCGCTGCGCGCAATCGAGCAGTTCAATTCGGGAATTGAGGTCGTGGTATGTATGGGCATGCTCAAGGCCGGTAAATCTACGCTGGTGAATTTGCTCACCCGCTCCACCATGGCGTCCCCCACCGGCTATGGGCAGGATATGACCTTGCGCCCCGCTCTTATTCGCATGGCGGAGAAGGGGGCAGCTCCTCGAATCGTGCTTTATGAACGTGCGGAGAGCGCAGCTGAAGTTGACTCCGCAGAGTTGCAGTGTGTGGTACTGGACCACCTCCGTGGAATTGTGGGCGACGATGCCTTGCAAAACCTCACCATGCGAACTCTGCCACTGACGGAGGCTACACTGCGTGGCGTGCTTTGTCACCGTGTGACAGATACCCCGCACCTTACTGTGGAGCCGGTGCTGGTGGTCGTGGAGCCTGAGTACAACGAAGAGTGCAAATTACTGTGCCACCGTAACCGCATGCTGCTTGATATGCCGGGTTGCGATTCCTCCACTGCAGAGGTTGCTCGTGGTGAGCGTTATCGAGAAATCGGTAAAGAGTGTGATATGGTGCTGTTGTTGCAAAGCTCGGTAGCACCATTGAATGCCAAGGCGGTGGAAGAGTTAACGGCACTGCTTGCCGGGCGCACCCCGTCTACTACTCGCATTATTCAGAACCGCATGGAGTCGAAAGCTTGGTTACGCCCCGAAGTTGTAGATGCTGAGACCCACGAACAATCCTCGCGCGCACTTGCTATTTTGCGACAATTGGCTGAAAATAAGGAGATACCTGTATCTTCCGTTAACTTGGGTATGGCCCATGCCGGTATATTTGAGGAACCGGAGCGCCTGAAGAAGAAAATTGAGATAGTAGGCGGCGTTTATCGTTCGAATGATGAATTGTTGGCCGGCTCCGGTTTTTCCGAGCTTGAGAGCTCGCTGCACAATGAGCTCACGGACATTCGTTACCAGCACTGTTGCGATGTGTTGCGCTTTGCGCTGCGTTCGTTGGCCGCTGCCACTTTGGTGACCCAGCGTGGCGAGGGCAAAGTGCTCAGTGGTTTGCGCTCCAGATTAGAGCGCTGGACTGCTTTTGAAAAGGTGGCTCACGATGCGCTCAAATGCGTGCCTGTGCCGAATGGTGCCGAGTTCAGCATCGTGCCAAATGAAATGCCGGATTTCTCGCTTGTATGCGAAAATATCTACCGTGATCGTCGAGAGCTTTACAAAGGCCCCAAGGCCAGCGGTAAAGACATCAATGAGTGCATGACTGATTGTAATGAAGCCTGTCGTGAAGCATTGCATGATTTCCTTTATAATCTGCTGACGGATAAACATATACAGATATCGACCGGAGATGAGCAGATGAGTGCCTCGGCTTGGTGTAACCGCGCGATTCGTCATCAGCTGAAGGAGTGTAAAGTGCGCTTGCAGGAGAGCGATGCCGAGCTGTGGTCCGAGTTCGCGGTACCGGAGCACCCGGATTTTCATGAGTGGCAAGAGGTGCATAATATGCCATTGGAACCGATTGCAGCCGGGCGCGAGAATCGTTTTAACCCCTATATTTACGAAGAGCGAGTACACCGCTGGTGGTGGCGCGATGGCGATAAGCAGTATGAGGTTTCTTGGGGGAATGAGCTCTTTGTTACACAAGTTGTGGACCCGATGGTCAGCCACTATCGGGAATCTGCCGACCAGCTGGTGGCTGCACAGCCGCCCCGCGAGCAAATGATGCGCAATATAACTGCTGAGCTGCAGCAGGTTAGCTCAAACTTTTTCGCCGCGCTGGACGCTAAGCGAGACAGCACGCTGACTGATATCTCTCAGGCTGAACAACGCGTGGCTCACCTTGCGGAAATGGTGCAAAAGGTGAATAATCTCATGGAATTCTATGAGAAAAATCATTGAGCTTATCGCCTGTTAGTGAACACTTGCGAGTGGGCGTGCATCTGAATGGGTAAGGAGTTTACCCATCAGCTGCATGAAAAAGTGTTTAATTTTCGGCTTGCCCGTTGCATTGGTGCTGCTTGCTTTATTGCCGGTGGCTCAGTGTAGCGCTGAGTTGAGCTTGCGTATATCGCTGGGAAATCGGCCTGACTTTCGTCCGCAACATCCACCGCCACCGTTTCTGATGTACGGGCCCGGGCCGGTTATTCGCCCGCCGTTACGACCACCGCATCGGCCTCAATTGCACCGTGTGCCATACCTTCGCAGGCCTGGCCTCCGTCCTATCGTTCCGCCGCCGAGACCTCCGCGCCGGGAGCGGGGATGGTGAGAGGGCGTAGCTCACTCAGTTGCGCATTCCTTTGTAGCGCCAAGGGGTGAACCCGCGTGTAGTGGTGAGTGTGTGGCGGTTGTACAGTATTTCAAAACAACGCCATTCCGGGGCGCCGGCAGCTTCTATGGCACGGTAGCGGGTGTGCTCTGCGTCTTCCCAGCGGATGAATAACTGCACATGCTCACCGGGGCGTAGTATGATGTCACCGGGGCGCAGCTCGTCGAGACTGCTCAGAGGGGTGCATATATTCGGTAGTTCACGGGTGGAATAGGGGCGCGGTAAGCCCCAGCAGCGAGACACTAAGCCGGAGCAGTCAATGCCGGCTGCGTAGCGGCTTACGGCATCATCTCCACCTGCTATTTTGGCGGGGGAGGCATAGTCTCCCGCGTAAACTCGGGGTTCGGTGGCCAGTCGGTGGAGGAATTGCTGAGGGGTATCGAAGCCACCCCATTTGTACGGCATGCCGATGTTGGTGCCGTCTTTCCACCAGAAACCCGGCTTGAGTTGGCGGGTGGGGGAGATGGCGTCGGGCGTGTCGATACGTTGCCCATCGGGTGCTGTACCATGCAGCGCATGCTGACGGCGACCTTGCCAGCTCAGGGTGGTGTAGCTGCGAGCTGTGCTCAGTACCTCAGCGCGAGTGATGGTAGCGCCGCCGGGGCCGGTGCTCCGGCAGCTGTTCAGTAGACTCAGTCCCGCGAGTGCGAGTCCTATAGCAAGGGCCGATTTGCGGGAAAATGACATCATATTACAGTGAGAATCAGCATGATGGCGGTGATAATCACCTTGCCCAGCACGCCGGCCAGTAGACCGAGTGTCGCGCCGAATCCGGATTTCGCGGATTCTTTTGCATTTTTACGCACTAAAATCAGTTCCGCAGTAAAGGCGCCTAAAAAGGGGCCGATGATGATGCCGAAGGGGAACACGAAAAAAGCACCCACGAATAGGCCCAGCATACTGCACCAGAAGGCTTGCTTACTTCCGCCGAAGCGCTTGGCCCCCATAGCTGTTGTGATGTTATCTACCAGGGTGCCGAAGATGGCCAGTATCGCAAGAATGAGCCAGAACCACCACGACGGGTGGGGGGCGCCCTCGGCCAGCGCATAGCAAACACTGCCACCAAGGGCTACTATGCAACCGGGGTACGGCAGCACGGCTCCCAGAAAACCGGCCATGTACAGCAGCGCTGCACTGATGTACAGGATTATGGCCGCATAATCCAAGCCGGTAAACCAGTTAGCTATTTCTTGGAACATTTTTTACAAACCTTTAGCTCTCAGTTCAGCGCGTTTGCGGGCGGTGGCATCGAGCAGGCGTTTACGCATGCGGATGAAATGGGGTGTGGCTTCTACCAGCTCGTCCTGTTCGATGTATTCAATGGCTCGCTCCAACGAGAACACACGCGGAGGGGTGAGCTGAATGGAATCATTCTTCGTTGCGGAGCGGTGGTTGGTAAGGTGTTTCTCGCGAGTGGGGTTCACGGGAATGTCGATGGGCTTGGGATTTTCACCCACAATCATGCCCTCATATACCTCATCGCCGGGGGCAATGAAGAGTGAGCCGCGCTCCTCCATGGCTTGCAGGGCATAGGGGCGGGCAATACCGTTCTCCATGGAGATGAGCGTGCTGCTCTGGCGTGTGACAATCTCGCCCGCATAGGGGGCGTATTCTTTGAAGAGGTGCGAGAAAATACCATGACCACTGGTCAGGTTCACAAGCTCGAACTCGAAACCGATGAGACCGCGTGTGGGGATGGTTGCCTGTATATAGGTGCGGCCGGTTCCCTTTGTCTCCATGTTTTCGAGTATACCTTTGCGGTTGCCCAATATGCGCACGGCACCGTTGGCACATTCATCCGGAACCTCGATAAACACGGTCTCGAAGGGCTCACAGCGCACGCCGTCTATATCTCTGGTGATGACTTTGGGGCGCGATACCAATACCTCGTAATTCTCTCGGCGCATTTGCTCCACCAAAATAGCAATCTGCATGGTACCGCGGGCGGATACCATGAATACGCCTGCAAGGTCAGTGTCTTCCACCTTGATGGAGATGTTGGTGCGCATTTCGCGCATGAGTCGCTCGCGGATGACTCGGCTGGTTACATTTTTGCCATCACGACCGCCGAGCGGTCCATCGTTAATGCTGAATTCCATCTGTACCGTTGGCGGGTCAATCTGCACAAATGGCATGGCTTCTTCTTCAGGATTGGCAACAAGAGTCTCGCCGATGTCCACGGATTCGAAGCCGGAGATACCAATGATGTTACCGGCTTCGCCGATGGCGGAGTCTGTAGTCTGCAAACCGCTGTATTCGAAAAGCTTGGTTACTTTGCCCTGAACTTTGCTGCCATCGGGGCGCAGTAGGTAGAGAGTGTCGCCCTTCTGCACTCGCCCGTTGGTGATACGCCCCACTGCCACACGACCAACGTAGTCATCCCAATCGATGTTGGAGATGAGCATCTTGAACGGAGCATCTGCATCGGCGTCTTTCGGGGCGGGAATGTGGTTAACAATCTGGTAGAGCAGGGGCGTGCAATCAACGGGCGGCTCATTTTCGGGGCTGTTCATGAAGTAGCCGTCGCGGGCGGAACCGTAAACAAAGGGTGCTTCGAACTGCTCTTCGGTAGCATCCAAATCAAGCAATAGCTCAAGCACTTGGTCGTGCACTTTCATGGGGTCGGCGTGCGGGCGGTCAATTTTGTTAACTACCACGATGGGCAACAAACCTTCCTCCAGTGCCTTTCGCAACACAAAGCGTGTCTGTGCCTGCGGCCCTTCATACGCATCCACTACCAGAATCACACCGTCTACCATCTTCATCACTCGTTCTACCTCAGCACCGAAATCCGCGTGCCCGGGAGTATCTACAATGT
This sequence comes from Akkermansia sp., assembly GCA_045614705.1. Lineage (GTDB taxonomy): Bacteria > Verrucomicrobiota > Verrucomicrobiia > Verrucomicrobiales > Akkermansiaceae > Akkermansia. Next base: position 2,515 of record JAZLDM010000074.1, on the reverse strand, counting down.
TGATGGTGTAACCATTCCAGTGAATAGAAGTGTTTTTGGCTTTGATGGTAATACCCTTTTCGCGTTCCAAATCCATGGAGTCCATGGCGCGCTCCTGTACCTCCTGATTTTCGCGGTAGGTACCGCCTGCTTTCAACAGCTGGTCAACGAGGGTAGTTTTGCCGTGGTCTACGTGGGCGATAATGGCCAGATTTCGGAACTTCGTGGTGTCACTCATAATTGAATTTTCGGGGTACTCGCGCCCGTCGCGCGCCATCCTATCATATTTTTTTTGCGGCGTAAAGCCTTAAGTGCGGCACGGGCAATTTTTGAATTGATTTGTGCGGGGTCTGTTATCGCAAGGTGCTATTTCTACTGAGGCACTGTGATTTTCTGCTTGCCAAATGGGGTAGATTTGTGTAATGTTGCAACCATGATACGAAAAATCATTCTGACGGTGGCCTGTATGCTGGCCGCGACATCTGCTCCACAAGCATGGGCGGCGGAAGAACCGGCACCTTACGGTGCGGTGCCGACTAAGCAGCAAGTTGACTGGCTGCGTATGGAGTGGTACGCGTTTGTTCATTTCGGCCTCAATACCTATACGAACAGGGAGTGGGGGTATGGAGATGAATCCCCCTCACTTTTTAATCCTGCTCAGTTTGATGCCGAGGCAATCGTGAAAACATTCAAGGATGCCGGTATGAGTGGTATGATATACACGGCTAAGCACCACGATGGTTTCTGTACTTGGCCGACCAAATCCACCAAGCACAACATTACCCTTTCTCCTTGGAAGAAGGGGAAGGGCGATGTGGTAAAAGAGTTTGCTCAGGCTTGTAAAAAATATGATTTCCGCTTCGGTACCTACCTCTCCCCTTGGGATCGCAACTGCGCTGAATATGGCCGAAAGGGGTACCTGAAGGTTTATTATAAGCAGATTGAAGAGTTGCTGACCAAATATGGCCCCATTTTTGAAATATGGTTTGACGGCGCCATGGGTGGTGACGGCTTCTACGGTGGCGCTCGTGAAAACCGCAATATCGGCAAGGCTGACACCTATTACAATTACCAGAAGGTTGTGAAACAGATTCGCCGTCTGCAACCCGACTGCATTATATGGGGGGCTGCCGGGCGTGGCGATGTGACTTGGGGCGGCTCCGAAAAAGGTTTTGTAAAGTACCCCCTGAACAACGTTCAGGGCAATAAATGGCTTTCTCTTGAGGGGGATACGCCTATTAACCACCGTGGTTGGTTCTGGCACCCGGGGCAGGGTGGAAATGTGAAGTCCCCCGAGCACCTCATGGATGTTTACCTGTCCAGCGTGGGGCGTGGCGCTAACCTTATTCTGAATCTTGCCCCAAACCGTGATGGACAGCTCGATCCGGCCGATGTGGCTTCCCTTTCGGCTTTTGGTAATATGCGTAAACGACTGCTGGCTAAGGATTATGCACTGCATGCAAGAGCTAGGGCAACTGAGGTTCGTGGCGGGGATGATAAGTTCGCAGCTACCAATCTGACGGATGGCGATATAGAGAGCTACTGGTGCCCGAATGATGGTACGACAACGCCCACTGCCGAAATTAAAATGGCCGCGCCCGTGACGTTTGATGTCGTGCGCGTGCGTGAGCAAATTCGATTGGGGCAGCGTGTGCAGGCTTTCAGGGTCGATGCTCATATCGACGGGGAGTGGAAAACCATTATCGAGCCCGGTAATCCCGGCGAAGTCGAGGGCGGTTTCGATGTTCGTGGCGGCAAGGGGCACACCATTGGCAATCAGGTGCTGCGCTGGCTGCGTGAGCCTGTTACCACTGACCGTGTACGTTTGTATATTACCCGCTCCGAAGCTTGTCCCTGCATTTCTGAGCTGTCGCTGCTGCGCATGCCCTCGGCTACGGAAGTCGAGACTACTGCCGATGAGGAGGGTGACAAGGCATTGAGCAGCAATGGTTGGACTTACAGCGGTTTTGCCGCGGAATTGGCGCCTCTGGCTTTTGATGGCAATCCTGCTACCATGTGGCAGATTAATCGCTGTCCCTCACACATCGCGGTGGATATGAAGAGCGAGAAGACCATTACCGGTTTCTCCTACCTGCCTCGTCAAGATGGGCAGACTCAGGGAATGACCACTCGCTACAGGATGGAATTGAGTGTCGATGGAAAAAATTGGACCAGCGTGGCTGAGGGAGAGTTCGGTAACCTGCGCGCAAACCCCGTAGAGCAGTTTATTTCTTTCCCGGCAGCAAAGGCTCGTTACATCCGTTTCTTCTCCACCGCTGCTTTGGATGGCACCGGCAGCAGCGTGGCTGAGATGAAGATATATGGCCCTGCCAAATAAATAAAAAATTGGGTTTGTTGTATAAAAGCCCCGCTTCCGTTAGTTCGGGAGCGGGGCTTTTATGTACGACCGACGCGATATGCGCACTGCGGTGAAAGTCCGCGCGGAGCCGCGATGATGCGGAATCCCAGACCTGAAGAACAACTGCGGGGAGGTAACGAACCGTGGAAAAGGAAGTTCGAGGGGAAATCCCGACTG
>JAZLDM010000073.1:0-4094 GCA_045614705.1 Akkermansia sp. | reverse complement strand
AAAGATATATCGACAATAAGGAAGTCACAAAAAATAAAATGGAAGGATACGTCGTGAACATAAAGTCTGCGTCGTTTTTCCGCAATTCCATATCTCATCGGGCTTTCGCCTTATGAGCCAGGAAACTTTGGGACACATGTGATTTTTTGTAATTAAAAGCATATTCTGCGTGACGAGCGGGCGAGAATATGCTAAAATGCCCGCGCACACGGTACAACATAAGATGATTACATCAGACTTTCTCGTGATAGGCAGCGGCGTGGCCGGGCTGAGTTTTGCCCTGCGCGCAGCCGAACATGGCAAGGTGATAGTGCTTTGCAAGAGCGACCCGCTGGTGAGCAGCTCTGCCAAGGCGCAGGGTGGTATTGCCGCAGTGATAGATGAGAATGATACCTTCGAAGAGCACGTGGCCGACACACTCGACGCCGGCGCCGGCTTGTGCGATGAAGATGCAGTGCGCACCATCGTAACGGAAGCACCGGCAGCTATCGAGGAACTGCTCAACTGGGGCGTGGATTTTGACCAAGAGGCCGACGGCGGTTTCGACTTAGGCCGCGAGGGTGGCCACGGCAAGCGCCGAATTCTGCATGCGAAAGATACGACCGGGCTGGAAATCAGCACCAAGTTGCTGGAGCGAGTGAAAAATCACCCGAACATCGAGCTGCTCGACCACCGCATCGCCATTGATTTGATTACCACAGCCAAGCTCGGCTGTGTGACGGAGGACCGTGTGCTGGGGGCCTATGTACTCGACCCCGCTACGGGCGAGGTAGAGATATTCCGCTGTGACCGAGTAATGCTGGCCACCGGCGGCACCGGGCGAGTGTATATGTACACCACCAACCCCTCGACTGCTACGGGCGATGGTGTGGCCATGGCATGGCGCGCCGGGGCAAATATATCGAACATGGAGTTCGTGCAGTTCCACCCCACCACCTTCTACAACCCGAAATCCTCCGACCGCGAGGGGCTCACCTTCCTGATATCGGAGGCCGTGCGCGGCGAGGGCGGCATATTGCGCGGGCCCGATGGCAAGGAATTCATGCAGAAGTACGACCCACGCAAGAGCCTGGCTCCGCGCGACATCGTGGCGCGTGCCATCAACAGCGAGATTTTGCGAACCGGCCACCCCTGCATGTACCTCGACATGACCCACAAGCCCAAGGGGTTCATGAAGGAGCGCTTCCCCTACATTTACGAGACCTGCAAGAGCTACGGAATCGATGCCGAGGTGGATATGATTCCCGTAGTGCCCTCCGCCCACTACCAATGCGGCGGTATTCAGACCAACACAAACGGGCAAACCTCGCTGCGCGGGCTTTTCGCTGCCGGCGAGAGCGGCTGCACCGGCTTGCACGGTGCCAACCGATTGGCCAGTAACTCACTGCTGGAGTGCGTGGTGATTTCCAAGCGCGCTCTCAATACGATGCTGACCCGCCTGCCGCTCGCTCACAAGATGGAGGAATACCCCATTCCCGAGTGGATTCACGGCGAAAAGGCCGAGCGAGATGACCTTGCCATTCTCTACCACTGCTGGGATGAAGTGCGCCGCACCATGACGGACTATGTGAGCATTGTGCGCACAAACCACCGCCTGCAGCGCGCCGCCACCCGACTGCGCAACATCAACCGCGAAATCAATGAGTACTACTGGGGCTACCGCGTGACGCCGGAGATTATCGACCTGCGCAATCTGGCACTCACGGCATCCCTGATAGTGGACTGCGCTATTCGCCGCCAAGAGAGCCGCGGCCTGCACTACACGCTCGATGCCCCGAACAAGCTGCCCGTGGCACGCCCCAGTGTGCTGAGAAATTGGTAATTATCTAAAATATACATATATGTTCGGCTATAGATTCACAGTTTTCCTGCTTGCTCTGCTCACTGTGCTGCCCGGCATGGCAGCTACACCCCGGCAGGTTGAGCAGGCCGCTGCCGCACGTCGCAAAAAACCTAAGCTCGTGCGCAAAGAATCCTCCGAGACGCTGCGCAAACTGCGCGAAGAGCGCGCCAAGGAGGCCTCCATCAAGGCCGGCCCACTCAAGCCCAGTATCGACCAAAGCCACCGCCGCAATTTCCCGGACCCCAAGCTGAGCCCCACCACCCGGCGCCCGGGTGCCTACCCATGGCATTTCGATATCACCGCTACCTATTTCTATATAGGTGAGCGCGCTACCAAAAACAACCCAACGCCGAATACCGCCAGCAGTTGGGACAGCGCGTGGGATGACAACTATGGCGGGTTCGATGACCCGAACCCGGCTCACCGTTGCCCCCATACCTACGCCCCCTTGGCCTTCAAGCCGCAGCTCAATCCCTTTTACGTGGCCCTGCCCTACAATGACATTCAAAAGGGTGGTCCCAAGCCCGAGGCGGAAAAAGTCATCCCTTGGTACCGGCGCGATAAGGAGGGCAAGTACGAATCCGTATGCCGTGGTACTTGGGTGCAGATATATTACAACGGCCGCTACTGTTTTGCCCAGTGGGAAGACTGCGGCCCCTTCGTGACGGATGACTGGCAGTATGTGTTCGGCAATGCGCGCCCGAAAAACACAGCCAACAAGAATGCCGGCATCGATATTTCCCCCGCCGTGCGCGATTACTTGGGAATAAAGGGCGGCACCGCCACGGTGCATTGGCGATTTGTCGATTTCTCGCTCGTGCCGGGTGGGCCTTGGGCTCGCTATGGCAAGGATAACCCCTTCGTCAACCCCGCACTCAAACAGGCAGTACGCAAATTTTCCAAGCATGCCGACCGCCGCCGCTCCGGCCGCGCTCAACGCTGAGTTTTCCCGCCCCCCCCGCTATCAACCTTCCTTTTTTTCACCGTGTTTCAGAATCTTATTTTCGACTGGTCGGGTACGCTGTGCGATGACATGGCGCTGACAATTGAAGCCACCAACTATGTACTGGCTCAGTATGACCGCGCGCCGCTCACACGAGAGGCCTTCCGCGCCGAATTCCAACTGCCGTACCCCGATTACTACGCCGTCAAAATTCCCGAAGCCGGGTTGGAAGACTTGGAAAACTACTACCGCCACGCCTTCGCGGCATCGACAGTCGGTGTCACTATTATACCGCACGCCAAGGAATTCGTGCAGTGGTGCCGCCGCAGGGGCATTCGCTGCTTCATCCTCACCAGCATGGACCCGAACGCCTTTATCGAGCAAGCTCGCCAGCTGGGTATGTACGATTACTTCGAGCACATCCACTCCGGTATTCACAACAAGGAGCACTACATCCCCACTCTGATGGCTCAGCACGGGCTGGACCCCGCCCGCACCGCCTTTATCGGTGACATGCAGCACGACATCCGCGCGGCTCACTGTGCCGGCATTACCGGCATCGGCACCCTGACCGGCTACAACAATCCCACCCAACTGGCGGAGGCCGAGCCGGAGCTCACCGTCCCCCACCTCGGCGCCCTGCAGGAGCTGCTGGCCAAGTGCCCGACCCGCACGCACGATACCATTCACCTGAACGAGTTGGAGCTGCACTGCCACATCGGTGTGCCGGAGGAGGAGCGCGCCACACCCCAACGCCTGACAGCAAATATCACGCTGACGCCCCCCTGCTCTTTTACCGCAATGGGTGAGAACATTGACCGCACCATCAATTACGACACGCTGTCCCGCCGACTGGCCGAGGTAGCCGCAGCCGAACCCACGGTGCTGCTCGAAACCCTGGCCGGCAAATTGGCCGACTGCTGTGTGCAGGAGTTCGGCGCCCTGCGTGCCGAGGTGGAGCTGCACAAGTACATTTTGCCCCAGCTGCGCTCAACCGCTGTGCGTACGGTCAGGTTTTAACGCCACCTCACATGTGTCCCAAAGTTTGTCAGAAGGGGACAAAGATATATCGACAATAAGGAAGTCACAAAAAATAAAATGGAAGGATACGTCGTGAACATAAAGTCTGCGTTGTTTTGCCGCAACTCCATATCTCATCGGGCTTTCGCCTTATGAGCCAGGAAACTTTGGGACACATGTGAGGCTCGCTACGCTCGCTGTACTTTGCATTGACAAGCACTGCCCAAAACTCTAAAATATCGGCGGATTTGGTACGAAGGCGCAAGTTTCACAAACGCCATCTCTTTT
>JAZLDM010000072.1:0-6199 GCA_045614705.1 Akkermansia sp. | reverse complement strand
TCGTGTTTGTTTTTTTGTTTCGGTTCCCGGGGTTCCGCTCCTCGCGGAGCTTCGCCACCGGGCTACCTTATACCGCCCCTCACCGGGGCTTATGAATTAGGCGGGCATTCGCCCGCGGAATGCATAGCTTATGCCACCGTTCACGCTGTGTTTACCGGGCGGCGCTAGCCTCGGAATTTTTCAATTTGCCCATCGAAAGTTGTAACTCATCTTTCAGCAAATGAGCGTTCATCGAGCAATACCCTAAAAAAGCCCCCACTGCCAATTGGCTATGGGGGCTTTACCACACTTACATTGTGATGCTTTATTTGCGTCTACGGCGCATAGCCAGAGCAGCCAGTGCCAGTATGCTCAACGTCGCCGCTTGTCTCGGCGTAGGGCGTAAGCCCGGAGACGGATAGTGGGCTCCCGTCTTCGAGTCAGCCCTAGCGGGCTGCTTTCTACGCCGTGGCAGGACGCCCACTTAGCGAGGGGTTATTTTCGTCTACGGCGCATAGCCAGAGCAGCCAGTGCCAGTATGCTCAACGTCGCCGTAGTGGGCTCGGGAACTACGTTGCCAACGCCTTGCAGATATACCACATTGGTGTTGCTGTCGTAGTTCAGCGTGGTGTTCTCGTTGATGCACTCCCCGGTGAAGAAGTCGCTGGCCAACAGTGTTGTTGAGGCGTCCACTTCTTCGCCATCCATGAGGAACTTCACGATGTCCACATTGGAGAACAACTGCACGAGCCCGTCCTCGCCGTATTCTGTGCCAAGAGTGAACACCAGATTGATTTTCTCGCCTTCGCTGGTGGCATTGAAGGTCAGAACCGAGCCTTCTGTCATGTTGATACCGGTGCCGTCCGTCACCAGTGTGGAACCGGCGGCGAAGGTCAAATCGGCATTGATAACATTAAGGCTGGATACACGATAGGCTGCTACCATCAAATCGCTTGTTGATGTCGTAATTGCGACATCGCCAAGAGCCAAAGTTGCGCCGGCAGCAATGTTGATTTCATCTGCCGTAACGGAAGCCCCATTGCTCAGCTGCAGCGTGGCGGATTCCCCTACCTCAATCGTGGCATTCGCTGCCACAAGCTCGGCATCGCTGATAGCAAGCGTGGCGTTGCTTCCGGCGGCTATGCTTACCGTATCACCATTTACATTGAGAACAGCCCCATCCTTAATCTGAAGATTGCCGCCGCTTAACTGCACGTTTCCTCCAAGCGTACTGGTCTGCGAGTTCAGAATTTCTTCTGCCGTAGCCGTGCGGTCTTCATTGTTAGCTGCCAGAATTTCATTCAGGTGCTGCTCGGTATATTTGCCGCTGAAGATGATGTCACCACCGGCGCTTTGCGTGTTGCCTTCCGTATCTGTGTAATTGCTGTTGAAGTAAGTAGGACCGAATGAGAATACGGAATCATAGAAGGTGATATTCCCGCCGGTCTTGGCGGAAAGCGTCATGCCTTCATTACTACTATAAATACTGCGCAGGCGGTATATCCCACTACTATTTTCGTAGTTCTTTTCAAATAAGACACTATCATTACCTTGGATAGTCAGATCACGCCAAGCATAGATAGCGCCGCCGGAGGAGTCGGCGGCGGAGGAGGAGTTGCCTGAGAAAGAAACATTGCCATTATTGCTGATGGTTAGGCTACTGTCAGTATAAATAGCGCCACCACAAGCGACGCTGACTCTCGCGTCGGCGGCGGAGGTATTAATGGCGTAGTTATCAGAGAAAGAAACATCGCCATTATTGCTGATGGTCACAGTGGTAGCATAAATAGCACCGCCTATGGCAGAGTTGGTCAAGTCTGCCACATCGGAGGAAGTGTTGACGTAGTTTCCAGAGAAAGAGACATCGCCATTATGGCTGATGGTTACGCGTGCCTCTGTATAGATAGCGCCACCATTAGAGTGGGAGTTGACAGCAAGGCCGGGGTCTGCGGCGTAGTTTCCTAAGAAAGAAACATTGCCATTATTGCTGATGGTTAGGCCACTGCGAGCATAAATAGCACCGCCGCTGGTGGAGGTTCCGTTGTTGCTGACGTTTTTGGAGAATAAAATATCGCCGTTATTGCTGATGGTAAGCTTGTTGAAGACGAAGATTGCATTGCCGTCGTTGGAGGAAGAAAAAGAAACATCACCATTATGGTTGATGGTCACATCGTTGTGAGCATAGATAGCGCCATCGGAGCGGGCGGAGTTACCTGAGAAAGAAACATCGCCATTATGGCTGATGGTCACATCGTTGTCAGCATAGATAGCGCCGCCATCGGAGAAGTAGAGGTATGAGGCGGAGTTACCTGAGAAAGAAACATCGCCATTATGGCTAATGACCACATAGTCAGCACCGATAGCGCCGCCATAGGAAAAAGAGGAGGTGGTGGTGTTGGTAGTCTTTATATCTTTAAATAATACGTCCACAGTTTCACTCTGTCCATCATTCACATTCGCGATGGTTAAGGTGCTACCGTCTGCTAAATTGATGGCAGCATCGCTACCTTCTATCGTTGAGAACGTCAGGTTGCTCAAAGTATCGAAGGTCAACACTTTTTGCCCGGAGAATGCCGAACCTTCGCCATCCTTGAAACTCAGGGCAACAGGAGAATCAGAATCGTTGGCGCCGAAGAACACATTGCCACCGCTGACGAGAGGAGTGGAAGATGTCCAATAGGTGCAGTTTGTGGGGGAGAACTCCAGAGAGTTTTCCAGCAGATATGCCATATAGTCTTCGGCTGTAAGTGAGGAATAGGTTTCCAGAGTACCGGGGCTATTCAGGTAAGTGGTAGTGTAACCTTCCGGGGCTTCTACAGCTTGGGCAGGCAGGGCGATACAGGCTGCCAGAACGGCAGTTAACAGTGTGAGAGGTAGGTGTAATTTCATAATGTAAAATTAAGAACTTCTCACACTCTACGCTTTTCAAAACCGCACTTTAGAATAGCTAAAAACTTTATACTCTGCCATTATAAAAATCGTAACTATCCTTTTTGTGCGACATCGCGGCGAAGCTGTTTTCTTTTTGCATAATTACTTCCTTTGTGCTTGACTTGCGGTTTTGAAAGGCGAGTTATCATGAACGTAACTATAACAGAAGAAGAACTGGCGGCGTTGGCTGTGTTGAAGCAAACGGGGGTGAATGTACTGGAAGCCGCACAGGTGGCGGGAGCTGCACTACGGGCGGGTCGCGGTAGGGTAAGGCGTGCGCTGCGGTGCATAGCGGCGGGCGAGGAAGAACTGCGGAGGCAAGAGAAAACGGTGAGTTTTGAGAAAGCCGTGGCGGCGGCACTGGAGGCAAGGCGCGAGCGGAGGAGCCGAACACAGTCGGATTTTCGCTATTTTACCCGCCGATTCATGAAACACTGCAAGGGATTGGCTGCGCGGCGCGTGCGTGCTATCACCACAGAAGAATGCGCCAGGTACATCGAGCAAGCCTTCGCCACCCCGCGCCAGCGGCAGAAGGCGCGCTTGATACTCAGCGGCGTATTCAGTACCGCCCTGAAACGCGGCTGGTGCAGCGAAAATCCCGTGGCGCGGGTGGAAACCGTGAAAGTTCGAGAAGAACGAATCGATATATTAAAACCGCAGGAAATCAAAGCCTTACTAAGCGCCGCGAAGAAATACCAAGGCGGTATATGCCTTGCTGCCGTGGGAATGATGCTCTACGCCGGTATCCGCCCGCACGAAGTGGCGCGCCTGAGCCGGGAACACATCAATTTGCAAGAGGGCACCATCAGCATCTTACCCCAACACAGCAAAACCGGTGGGGCTCGGCTCGTCACCATCCATCCCCCACTCGCCAAGCTCCTGCGCACCCATTGCCCTGATGGGAAAATCTGCCCGCCGCAGTGGGCGCGCCACTGGCGAGCGCTGCGGCGCCTGGCAGGTTTTCGCCGCTGGGTGCCGGATGTACTGCGACACACCTTCGCCGGGTACCACCTGCGGCACTTCCGCAGCTACAGCGACCACCAATACGAAATGGGGCACCGCGACACCACCCTGCTGCGCACACGCTATGTGAGCAGGGGGGAGGTGAGGAATGCTGCGGCCTTTTGGCAGGTGGCGGGGTTATTTTAGGCGGGGTAGCTTGAAAAGAAAAAGACCTGCGATTGCAGGGCTTTTCAGCGGAGCGGGGGGGATTCGAACCCCCGGTACTGTTTTAAGCAGTACGTCCATTTAGCAAACGGGTGCTTTCAGCCACTCAGCCACCGCTCCGTGTGCGGCAGAAGTATAGCGGAACTTTAAGCGTTCGTCAACTCGAAAATGAAAAAAACGCAAAAAAAGTGTGTGCGCAGGCTTATTTAAGCGCCGAAATGGCTATTTTTGCCGGTAGATTTTCCGCAAATCAGTTCTCGCTTGGTAACGGGGAGAGCTCGATGCGTGCTTGGGTGACGCGGCGACCGTCCGTACCGGTGACGGTGAAGAGGTAGTCGCGTATGCGAATTTGCTCGTTGAGCTCGGGCAGGTGGCCCAAGCAGTCGGTGATGTGGCCGCCGATGGTGGATATACCGCTGTCGCTTTCGATTTCACCGAGAGCGGGCAGGGCTTCTTCGAGGTCAAAGAGCGCCATTGCGCCGTTGGCTATGTATTGGTCGGGGCCGATAGCCAAGAAGTCATGGGGTTCATCCTGCTCGAATTCGTCCTGAATATCGTTGCCGACGATTTCTTCAATCACATCGTCGAGGTAAACCAAGCCGGTAACGATGCCGTGCTCGTCCACCACAAGAGCCGAGTGTGTTTTCTCGGTGGTGAAGAAGTTGAGCAGTGTGTCGAGTTTCATGGTTTCGGGCACGACTTTGATGGCGCGCTTGACGCTCAGAATGTCTTTGCTGCCGCTGCGCAGCAGCCTCATGATGTCTTTAACATGTACCCACCCCTTAACATCGTCTAGGTGCCCGTCTACTAAGGTAAAGCGGCTGTGGCGGCTGTTGGTAACGATATCGACGTTGTCTTCGAAACTGTCGTTGATATCCAGAACCTCCACCTCATTGCGCGGCACGAGGATGTCGCGCACCGCGCGGTCGTTCAGTTCGAGAGCATTGGTGGAAATCTCGGCTTCGGTGGCAGTCACCTCGTGGCTGCGGCCGCTTTCTTCCACAATGTGGGCGATTTCTTCGGCGCTGTGGTGGGAGTCCGGGGTGTAATTGGGGTCCACCCCGAAGATGTGGTGGGCGATGGCGTTTGCCGTGTTGTTGAAGAGCTTAATGATGAGAGATGTGGATTTGGCAAAGCGAGTCATCCACACGGAGGTACCCATGGCGACCTCGAGCGGTTTGCGGATAGCCAGGCTCTTGGGAACCAACTCACCCAGCACGACATGAGCAAAGGTGAACAGCGCGTAGGCCAGAATGTAAGAAATAGCGCTCACAACCGCCGGGCGCAGGTGCAGGTAGTAGCTCAAAAATGGCTCGATGAGGCTCTTAATGAAGGGTTCGCCCAGTGCACCCAGTGCGAGGGATGCTAAGGTGATACCCACTTGGTTGGCTGAGAGGTAGGAGTCGAGGTGGTTGACGATGTTGAGAGCCTTTGCTCGTTTGTTGGCATCGGACTTGCTGTCGTCAATATTTTCGCGCAACTGACTGGGGCGCACACGGGCGCTGGCAAATTCGTTCGCTACGAAAAAGGCATTCAGAAAAAGAAAGAACGATATGCCTACAACAAACAGGAATATCGACAGGAAACTGGGGTAGTCCCACTGCAATTCGCCGACTTCTGTCGGGCTCAGGAAAAAGTAATTCAGAATCTGGTCTATCATTTTAAAAGGGGCAGAACAGCCGGTCAGAGTTTTTCGTAGACGCCCTGGTCACGCTTCTGCATGACGGTGAAGCCGGCTTTCTTGGCGTCAGTTACTGATATGGGTGCGAGAATTTTGGGAACGTTGACGGCACTGATTTTTTTTCGCACCGGGTTTTTGCAATACAAGCAGTGCGTGAGCGGGGCACGGTCAACAGGCCGCATCAGTTCAAAACCGTTGCGGCAGAACCGGCAAGACTTTTCAGAGTCATCCGGGTTTTCGGAGATGTACTCGTAGATTGGCATAGACAAGCGCGAGCTATCCGTAGAATAGCCCGCGCTATAAAGATTGTCAAGTGCAAACCGTGGCTTACCAGCTGGACTTGGTAACACCGGGAATCATGCCGGCGTTGGCAAGCTCGCGGAAAGCGATACGGGAGAGGTGGAAGCGACGCAGGAATGCGTGGCGACGACCGGTGAGCTC
>JAZLDM010000071.1:0-7358 GCA_045614705.1 Akkermansia sp. | reverse complement strand
GGAAGCATTACGGGGGAGCATCGTCAGACCGATGTAATCGCCCTCAGCCTTCAGCTTGGCGCGGAGGTCTGCATAGCGAGCCGCGACAGCTGCCTTCTTCTTGTTTCTTTCAATCCAGCTTTTCTTAGCCATAACTTTGTGGGGGCGGATTTTACACGTTTATATAAATTTGTCAAGCAGAATTTGAGAAAAAACTTTATTTTGCCTTGAAACTGCAAATTTAGCATATATAAAACGCCCATAGGAGAAAGCGTGTCCATACGAGGTATGGAACATAAACCCGAACAAGAACGACCGCCTATAGAGCGGTTTCAAACCTCAGGTGTTGAGCAGGATATCAGTTGTCCGCTTAACAGAATGTGCTCTCTTTACTATGAGAGTACCGGCTACGCAACTTCGGTCGGTATGAGCCCTAATCGGCTCAAGCAGCAGAATGATGAACTCAACAGAAAATACCATGAATAATAATACACAATCGGATGGAACGCCTCGCCGCACTACCCCGGTGGCTACTTTGGGCGTGTTTGCTTTGGCGATGATAAACGTAGCCGCTATCGTGAGCCTACGAGGTTTGCCGGCTGAGAGTACATACGGGCTCAGTTCGGCATTCTACTACCTATTTGCGGCGCTGTTTTTCCTTGTGCCTGTATCATTGGTTGCAGCCGAGCTGACGACCGGTTGGCCGCAGAAAGGTGGTGTTTTTCGCTGGGTTGGCGAGGCCTTCGGCACACGGCTGGGATTTTTGGCTATATGGTTGCAGTGGATACAGACGACGATATGGTTTCCCACGGTGTTGACTTTTGCTGCGGTGAGTATAGCATTCATTGGGCCGGATCAGAGTTGGGATTCCGCATTGGCTGCCAATAGTCATTATGTGCTGGTGGTAGTGCTGGCGGTGTATTGGTTGGCTACGCTGCTGAACTTGCGAGGTATGAGCACGAGCGGCTCCATTACCAAGTGGGGCGGTTTATTGGGCACGGTAGTGCCTGCTGCTCTGCTGGTGTTGATGGGGATGGTATATTGGGGGATGGGGAACCCGATTGACATCAGTATGCAGCCTCGCGACTTTATACCTGACCTGAGCAAGTTCAGCAATATCGTGCTGGCTGCAAGTATTTTCCTTTTCTATGCCGGTATGGAGATGAGTGCCGTGCATGTGAAGGATGTACGCAATCCCGGTCGCGATTACCCCTTGGCAATTGCTATCGCAGCAGCATTGACCGTATGTATCTTCGTGTTCGGTACACTTGCGATTGGGTTTATCATTCCGTCGAAAGATATAAATCTGGTACAAAGTCTGCTGGTGGCATTTGACCGTTTGTTCACCTACTTTGAGGTTCCGTGGATGGGTAATGTGTTGGCTGTCTTTCTTGCCTTCGGTGTACTGGCACAGGTGGTGGCTTGGGTGGGTGGTCCGTCTAAAGGCTTGTTGCAAGTGGGAACAGCCGGCTATTTACCGCGTTTTTTACAGCGCACGAACCGCAATGGGGTTCAGGTGGGTATCTTGATGTTGCAGGGTGTGATTGTAACCCTGTTGTCCATTCTCTTTGTGGTATTGCCCAGTGTGCAGACGGCATATCAGGTGATTTCGCAGCTCACAATCATTCTGTATCTCATTATGTATATATTGATGTTTGCTGCCGCGATTTACCTGCGCTACAAAGAGCCGCATACCCCGCGAGCATTCCGAGTGCCGGGCGGTAATTTCGGTATGTGGGTTGTGGCCGGTCTGGGCTTGTTGAGCAGCTTGCTGGCATTTGGGTTCAGCTTCATTCCGCCGTCTCAAATCCCTGTGGGTAGTCCTGCTGTGTATGTGGGTATACTTATAGTGGGTATGTTGGTGTTTGTGGGTATTCCCTTGGTGATATATGCCATGCGGCGTCCGGATTGGGCGGATTCTGCGGCTCGTTCGCAGTTTGAGCCCTTCGGTTGGGAGCGCGAGAAGCGTGACTGACATCTTGTAGAACTTGCGCCCGGGGAGTATCGGTGAATTCCCCGGGCTTTTTTTTCATCATTTTGCTTGACTAAAATCCGGTAGGCTGATATGGTCACTGCACGGCCACCGACGCCGAATGCGTATATTGTAACATTTTTCCCAGAGAAGAGTTATGTCCACGGAACTCCCCAGCAGACCTCGGGCGCTGATTAGTACAGCGCAAGTCACCATTGTAGCCTCTACCTACAACGAGAAATATACCTCAGCCCTGCTGGAGAATTGTATTGCAGAGCTCCATGAGTGCGGTGAGCGCATAGTGGTAAACGTGGTGCGAGTGCCGGGTGCTTTTGAGGTGCCGGTTACAGTTAAGCGTGCGATTGTGAACAGTAATTCGCTCGAACGCCCCGACGTAGTGATTGCATTGGGCGTGATTTTGCGCGGCAGTACGGCACATGCTGATCTTATCGGTACAGCTGTTACGAATCAGCTGCTTTCCATTTCCTGCGATACCATGGTTCCCGTTATCCATGAGGTGCTGTTGTTGGATGATGAACAGCAGGCGTTTGCCCGCTGCGTGGCTTCTGCACTCAATCGTGGACGCGAGGCCGCCCGTGCTGCGGTTTCCATGCTGTACATGCTGGAGGAAAAGGCTGAGTTGAATAGTCAGTTGCGCCGTAATGCTAACGTGAACCGCATGGGCACTATTATTCACTGAGTGTTGTTCGTTTTTTTCACGCTATTCTGATATCGGTATGATTAACAAAAGTAAGATGCGTCAGGCCGCACTCAATCTGATATATGCGGTCGAGGAAAACGGCGGTGAATTGAGCCGGTTTGATCTTAATTTGTTTTGGCGTATATCGTTGGAGAAGGAAACTGACCACTACCGCGTAGCTCTCTGCAAGGCGATTGCGCACGTGGCTCGTGCTACGGCTGATACGGCTCGCTTGTTGGCAGTGCGCACGGAGGCTGTGGCTGAGGCAATGCGTGGGGATTTAACGGCAGAGAAACTGGTGAATGAGGTTGAGCGTGTGCAGCGCCGCTCGTCAGAGTTTGAATCTGCGCTGGCTGCCATGCGCTACTGCGCTCGCGACCCGCGGCAAGATACGACCGACAAGCTCGAAATCTGCTGCAAAGATGTCATCAATCTTGCTATCGCGGTGGATGGTTTGGGGCGTGATTTGCTGCCGACTTTTGCCGATTACCCCGCTTATCGTTCCGTGCTTGAACCGCTGAAGAGCGCCATTAAGCGCCGTGGTAAATTGATGATGTCTGTGGCTGCGCTGGCCAATCCCTTGGAGCTGGAAGGGCAGCAGGAGTTCACAGGCTTGCTGCGCTGTGCTCGTGTGCTGCAGCAGCTGCGACCTGCCGCCGAGAAGTTCGCCCTTGATGTACTCAGCAAGAAAACGCAGATTGAGGAGCGCTTGTCCTCCCTGCTGCAGAACTACTCCACCGCGCGCTTGGATGTGGTAGATCGTTGTATCCTTTATATTGCTCTGTATGAGCTGGAGTATAACAAACTCGACACGCCCATCGTTGTGTCTGAGGCGAATGCCTTGGCCGATGCTTACTCCGGTGGTAAGAGTGCTCCGTTCATTCACGGCATCATTTCTGCGGCAGCCGCAGCCAAAGCCTGACCTTCGTACAAAAAAACATGGCCAACTTTTTCACACGTCTTGTAGATAAGTTCCTCGGTGAACCTGAGATTGATTGGGATGAGCTCGAGGCTGACCTCATCTCGGCAGATATCGGGGCTAAGCGTGTTATCCCTATGGTGGAGGAACTGAGGGATCGCAACGAGCAGGATGCCTGCGATATTGCCGACTTCATTAAAGAGCAGCTTCGCTCGGCATTTCCCGCACCGCTGCCTGTACTGCCCGAGCCGCAGGCTGGGAAGCCCTGTGTAATCATGATGGTGGGGGTGAACGGCGCCGGCAAGACCACGACCAGTGCGAAGTTGGCCTATCGTTTGCAGAAGCAGGGGCGCAAGGTGTTGCTCGCCGCTGCGGATACCTTCCGTGCAGCGGCTGTGGAGCAGTTGCAGAGCTGGGCAGACCGCCTGAATGTTCCTCTTTACAAGGGCAATCCGAACCAAGACCCCGCTTCCGTGTGCTACGAAGCTCACACCCGCGCTATTGAGGGTGGGGTGGACTACCTTATTTGCGACACCGCAGGTCGTTTGCACACACGCCACAATCTTATGGAGGAGCTCAGCAAGATTCGTCGCTCCATTGCTAAGCAGGATGCCGCAGCCCCGCATGCCTGCTACTTGGTGGTGGATGCTACGACCGGCGGCAATGCACTGATGCAGGCACGCGAGTTCCACAAAGCCACACCGTTGGACGCCGTAGTCGTTACCAAGATGGACGGCTCGGGCAAGGGTGGCGTGGCAGTTGCTATAAAGGACGAGTTGGGGATTGCCCCTATCATGCTTGGTGTGGGTGAGGGTAAGGATGATTTGCTGACCTTCGATGTGCAGCAATACGTCGATAAACTCATGTAACCCATTCATCCTGCTGCAATATGGAGAAAACCTGTCTGCTGGAGTACACCCGCGAGGCGCTGACCGACCTAATGGCCGGGTTGGGGCATAAGGCTTTTCGCGCTGCTCAGGTGTTGGAATGGATTTGGAAGCATCGGGCCACAGATTTTGCCCAGATGTCCAACCTGCCGCCCGCTCTCCGCGAGCAGCTTGCAGAGCGTTTCTCCTTGCGCCCGCTTACGGTGGTCGAGGTCAGTAACAGCACCACCGGCTCCACTCGGAAATTCCTTTCCCGTATGGCGGCAGACGGCCACTTGGTGGAGTCCGTAATCATTCCTGCTGCGGATGGAAAAGCAGGTAGCCGCAGCGATAGAATTACGCTTTGTGTATCTTCGCAGGTAGGCTGTGCGTTCGGTTGTAAGTTTTGCGCCAGTGGGTTGCTGGGGTTTACCCGAAATTTGACCGCCTCGGAAATCCTTGGGCAGATTCTTGCGGCTGAGGAGATAAGCGGTACTCGTGTAGATAACCTTGTGTTCATGGGCATGGGTGAACCCTTGGCAAATATGGATAATTTGCTTTTGGCGCTTACCCAGATTATGAGCCCGGAGGCCCTCAATATCGGCGCTCGCCACATTACCATATCTACTTCGGGCAATGTGCCCGGTTTGCGCAGATTGGCAGAGTTTGGCAAGCCGTTGCGATTAGCCGTTTCCCTGCATGGTGCCAGTGATGAGGTGCGCTCGCAGGTTATGCCTGTCAATCGCAAGTGGCCGTTGGGTGAGCTTTTACCTGCTCTGGAAGCATGGAATCGCACCGGTAAGCACATGATTACCTTGGAGTACATTCTCATCGAAGGGGTGAATGCCATGATGACGGAAGCTACAAAGCTGGCTCGCGTTGCCCGCCGATTGAATGCAAAGGTTAACCTGATTCCCTATAATACGGTGGAGGGCTTACCTTGGGTGCGCCCATCCGAAAGTAATTGCCGCGCTTTTGCCAAGGCTCTTTCTACAGCCGGGATTCCCGTTACCATGCGCTACGAAAAAGGGCATGATATTAATGCCGCTTGCGGGCAGTTGCGCTTGCGCAGAAAGAACGAGCAGGAGGATATATAGCAAAAAAAAGACGAACCCCGTAGGATTCGCCCTTTTTTATACATACGAAAAAAACTGTTTGGGGGATTACTCCCATTCAATGACGATTTCGGCGCGCAGCTCGCCCTCGCCCATGATGCTGTGTTGCGTTTGTTTACCTGCCACGCGGTGCTCAATGCTGATAGCCGCACCGGCAAAGGTTTCGCGCTTGAAGTTGATGCGGAAGCGCTTGGGTGCAGCACCGGGAGCCATGGCCTCGGGCAGGGTTTCGAGAGCC
Source organism: Akkermansia sp. (assembly GCA_045614705.1). Taxonomy (GTDB): domain Bacteria; phylum Verrucomicrobiota; class Verrucomicrobiia; order Verrucomicrobiales; family Akkermansiaceae; genus Akkermansia. The sequence continues at coordinate 1,569 of JAZLDM010000071.1, read as the reverse complement.
CATACGAGATAGGCTCCGTTGTTAATGTGGCCGTTGAAATCGACATCGCGGCGGGGGGCTACCATGTCCACCGTCTCGGTCTTTTCGAACTCTGTAGCTGCGATAAGCTCCGTACTGATGATGGGCGGGCACTCGTCCGGCATCTGCGCCATGGCACGCTTGAGGGGGATGGGGCGGCGGCTGTTGACATCGATGAGCACCCACATGAGGTCGGCGCGGGCGATGACGTTGCCGTCCACATCGCTCAGCTCCACAAAGCGGCGGGCCTGCAGGGCAGAGGCCTTGCCGGTGTTGGAGCGCACGTTGATAATTTCTTTCCACGAGGGGCGACGCACGAACTCGAAATCGCCCTGAACCTCCACCCAAATCATGCCGTTGCTGATGCTCCATTCGTAGCCCAGATTGTTGCCGGAGGCGTGGGTCTCGGCAGCTTCCTGGCAGATGTGCATGAAGCTTTCAGGCTTAAGCTGATGGTCTGCGCCACACTCGTAACTTGTCACCTGATGTTGAATGTTGAGGTCGTTCATAGAGCCTACTCTATCATTTGCGCAGACGTTCGTCAAGTATAACATATTCTAAGGGGGTGATAAAAGTTGTTTGCCTTCTAAAATATACGAAAAAAGATTGACGGGCAGCGGGCTCTTGTATACAATGGCGGCAGCACAAGGAGCTCCTGTTCGGAGTTCCTGAAGAAAACGGTGTTACCCTTTCTTCCGTGTGATACAGGCTAAGCGCAGACTTGGACGCAGAGTTTTCCCTGGCGGAGACTCCGGAGAGAACCTGTTCGGATTTTCTTCCCTGCTGTTGCTAAGCCTGAACACAGAGAAGAAGGGGCTTATTGTACCACGACAATCCCCACCTGTAAAACGATTTTGTCTCATGGATTTTCATAAATGCAGCACCATGAGGAATAAACGCTATATTCCATTCGGTAAAATGTACTTGACTTTTTCCTTGTCGCTGATAACATGATGTCAGATGAAGTTGTATATCCCGTTGATATTTGCTCTTTTGTGCAGCTCATGTGTGAGCCGGCTCTGTGTACCTGTTCGAGCATTGGGGGAGAGTGGTGATGGGGTGGTAAGTAGGGTGGAGCTGGAGCGTAATCCGTGGATGCCTGTTCAAATAAGCAGTGCTCCGGATTTGCGGCTCATGAGCGTGGGGAGTGATTATTATATTGAGGGCGTTCGTACGAAGTTTAGCCGGAGGTACGATTTTCCGTATGCCAGTATGGCAGGGCTGGGATTGAGTGACAAAAGCCCTGATTATGTGCCTACCAGTGGGGACGAGCGTGTGACTGTATGGCGGCGTGTAGCAGTGCGTCAGGGGCGATATGCGGGGCCGGTGAAGGGATGTGGCTGGGTGGATTCTTTACCTGCCGATGCGGTGCCGGTGATGGTAGCAGGGTATGGTGATGTGCTTTGTGACCGGGAGCTGAGTGAGCATGGGCCGCAGCATACGGATTGGCATGCTGTGTATGCGTATCCCTTGGCCGCAGCTACTGCCGTAGGGGTGGATTTGCCCTGCACGGTTTTGGGAAGTACGATGATTGGTATAGCCGTTGTCTGG
>JAZLDM010000070.1:0-7569 GCA_045614705.1 Akkermansia sp. | reverse complement strand
CGGGAGCTGAGTGAGCATGGGCCGCAGCATACGGATTGGCATGCTGTGTATGCGTATCCCTTGGCCGCAGCTACTGCCGTAGGGGTGGATTTGCCCTGCACGGTTTTGGGAAGTACGATGATTGGTATAGCCGTTGTCTGGATGGAAATCCGGGATATTTTCAGTTTGTCAAAGCGGCACCACCTGAAGTCTGCGCCGCAAATTGATGCAGCAAGCGGAACTGATTAATGGTTTACCCCTGAGATACGGCAAATGATAATCCGCGCAGGGTGGCATGCTCCATGTTCAGGCCGCGTACGAGTGCTCGCAGCAGGGCAAGTGAGCCTGCGGCATCATATAAGGCATCGTGCCAGGATTTTCCGGGAACAAGGGCGGATACTTCGGGCGTAATGCCTAGGGCATCACACACGGTGCCGAGTGAGTGATCCTGCAAGGTGGGCAGAGCTTTGCGTACCAGTGCCAAGGTATCGAGCCAAGGTCCGAAGTTGTGGCCAGGGAAGGTGCCGAGGAAGCGCTGCTCAGTGGAGGGATTATGCCCCAGCACCACGCAGCCGGAAAGCAGGCGGCGCAGGTCACACCACAGCTCGGAGAAGTGCGGGGCTTCTCGCAGCATATCGGTGGTAATACCGTGTACCTTTGCGGCACTCCAGCGCACGGGGCGGTCGCAGGCTATGTAGGAGGTAAAGATTTCCTCCTCGCCAAATAGGCTGTTCACCCGCACGATGCCGACCTGCACAGGCAAATCGGTTTCGCCGGGTGCTGTACCGGCGGACTCGAAGTCGATGGCGGCTATGGGCAGCTGCGCCAGCGGGCAATCCATCAGCTGCGAGCCCATTTGCGTGCTTGCTGAATTTCGGAGAACAGCGAATCGTAATCGCAGGTAAGGAACTTACCATCGCGGTAGAGCTCTTTACCATCCACAACTGTCAGCTTGTTTTCGGCGCCTGTTGCAGCGTAGACGATGTTCGAAACGATGTTGTGCACGGGTTGCATGTTGGGGGCGCTGAGGTCTAAGGCGATGAAGTCGGCCTTCATGCCGGGCTCCAACGTGCCGATATGCGGGTCGTGCAGGGCTGCTGAGCCGCCACGAGTGGCCAAATCGAGTGCCATTTGAGCGGGGCAGGCTGTCGGATTGAGCGTATTGACCTTGTGCAGCAGACTGGCTACATACATTTCGCGCAGCATATTTTGGGCATTGTTGCTGGCGGGGCCATCCGTGCCGAGTGCCACGGGAATGTTGTATTTCTGTAGCTTTTCGATGGGGGCTACTCCACTGGCCAGTTTCATGTTGGATGACGGATTGTGCACCACGGCGCAATGGCCTTCCGCGAGCAGTTCCATGTCTTGCTCATCGGCATGAACAACATGGAAGAATGTGCTGCCGGGTTGCAGTAGCCCCAAGCTCTGGCAGTAGGGAATGGGGCGCATGCCGAATTCTTTGAAGCAGGTTTGTGTTTCCGTTTCCGTTTCGGCTAAGTGCATGCCGAAGAGTGCCCCATTCTCCTCTGCAAGGGCATAGCATTCGCGCAGCAGCTCGGGGTTGGTGGTGTAGGGGGCATGCGGCACGATAGCTTGCCGTATGCGCGGGTGGTTGCGCCAGTTGTCCGCCTGAGCTCGTACTAAATCGAAATAAGCATCTTTGTCTTTGCAGGACAGGCTGGGGAAGAATTGAGTGGTGCTTTCACCCAGCACGGCACGCATGCCCATGGAGTCTGCAGCTCGGAATACGGCATCCTCTATCATGTACATATCATAAAAAGCCGTGGTGCCGCTGCGTATCATTTCCGCCAAGCTGAAGCGGGCTCCCAGCTCCACCAGCTCGGGGGTAAGTGTTGCCTCGCGCGGGAATATATCCTGCGTGAGCCAATCCATTAGAGCTTTATCATCGGAGTACCCGCGCAGTAGGCTCATGGGAATGTGCGTGTGGGCATTGATGAGACCGGGCATAAGCACGGCATTGCCCAAATCTACACGGCGGGCATCGGGGTAGAGTATTTCGAGAATATCGGTATGCCCTACGCAGATAATGCGGTTGCCGGAAATGGCAATGGCGCCGTTTTCGATGATGTCGCGGCCGTCATTTTGGGTGACGACATAGGCGGCGGTGTACAGAGCGTCGCAGACGTTGGCGGTATTCATGGCGAAGGATAATCAAATCAGAACCAGAACAGGGAACATACCAGCACTGCTACACCGTAGACCAGACCGAACAGATTGCTGTATTTGTACACTGCCGGGCGTGCTGTGTACCAAGCTGCCCAGTCGCGCAGCAGGTAGGGCTTGCCTACCCAGAACATCGCTAATGTCAGCACTGGGTACCACCATATCGGAATAAGCAGACGCGTGAGCGGCTCTTTCAGAAATGCTGCCGTGAGCGGTACGATTGCCAGTAGCAACAGGAATAAGCCCAGCGCACGCGGGAAAATCAGCGACTTGGTCTGCCCATAGAGCACAAACCAAACTATCGGGCAGATGATGATGAGCATGCTGCGGAATGAATTGAAATCAAAGAGGTTCATGCGCAGCGGATTCCAACTTACATCTAACAGCAGAAGAAATATCCACACAAAATCAACCGTCAGCAATACCTTGCCTGCTTTGTCGTTTTCGGCTGCTTGGCTCAGGGCGATTTTAGTGGCTTCCGGCTTCAACAGGGCATAACCGTGCAGGGCAATCAGGGCCAATCCCATGAGCAGCCCGGCCCACCCGAGCGGCAGTTTCTCGTATGCGTGCAGATATTGGTCGTACATAGCTGCACAACATCATAACTTATGCGCGCGCGCTTGACAAGCCAAGATAGAGACATTTTGGCAGCAAATTGCGAGTTGTGGTACTCACCGACCTAGTGCTCACCGGAATTGAGGTATTCTTCTATACCATGGGTGGGGTAGAGCAGGCTGTTGCGGCGGAAGGTGTTCAGGTCGCGTCTTGCCCGCTTGTGGGTGCCGAATAGCTGCTCGATACTCAGTCTTTGCTCAGTGGGGAGATTGAGCTTGTGTTGCAGTACATAGATGAGGGTGCGCAGTGCCGGCACATTGTTGTGCGGGTCGGTAAACAGTTGACGACCGAGGGCGAGCGCCTCCTGCTCCCGCCCACGAATACGGCAGAGGTTGTAAAAGCGCAGTCGGGCGTAGATTTGCGGTGCTCCCAACTCAACGGCTCGTCCGTAGGCCGTGGCTGCTTTGGCAAACTCAGGGCGGCGGTAGAGGTCGCTGTAGAAATCGCCCAGGCGGGCATAGAGCAGGGGGCTTTTCGGATTGTTGGCAATTCCCTGCTGCAAGTAGTATTCTCCCCTACTGATATAGTGGCGAGACTGTACCGTGCGCTCTCGGGGGGATAGGTTCTCCTTGCTCAGTATGTCCCCCGCTGCGTTGGTCGCCATTTCTCGGGAGGCCGCGGCCCAGTAGTTGACACGGCGAGGGGCCAGGGTAGTGACAGTCTGCCATCGGGCGTCTGCGCGTGGCCAGTCGCGTTGACTCCAAGCATTTGTCGCGTCCAGCGAGGTGAGCTCCGCCGCCAGCGAGCGCAGGCCGCCCAGGGTGAAAAAGGCAAGCTGCTGGGTAAAGGCGTCTCGCTGAGCAATGCGGGGCGGGGGGAGCTGCAGTCCCTGTGCATGTTGTTCCCTGCTCACTGCTCGGTTGAGCGGCAGTACCACCAGCCCGCCGCTCAGCAACATGAGCACGGCAAGGAGTGGCGGGAATATCTTATGCTTGGGTAGGCTTAATCTCATGTCCGATACCTGCTCAGGCCTGCGGATATCTCTCTTTCAGGCGGGTTTGTATGTCGGCACACAGTCGCTCCCACTCCGGTACTGTCGCGCCGACTTCGTGGGCGCGCGCAAGCGGGGTTCCCCATATAGCTGCGTATTCCACCGGGCGGTGGCGGTTGTAGTCTACGGCGCTGCTGGGTATGAAGTCCCCCATTTTCGACGTCTGTTCCATTTGGCGGTGGATGATTTCCTGGGGCAGGGGGTAGCCGCGCAATTCCGCCGTGTGGCAGACTTCGTTCATGATGGCGCGTGCTCGCTCCGGCTGCCCGGGCATTAGGAATAGCTCCCGTATGCTGATGCCGCCATGTGCCAAGCACAACCCATTGAAGGGGATATTCCAAGAGAGCTTGGTCCAAAGTATTTGCTCCGCCTGCTGAGCCGTGCGGGTTTCCACCGGTGTGCCGGCGAACAGGGCAGCAAGCTCTTGGGCTTGCGCTGCACCTTCTGCCGTGGGAAGGTAGGGGGCGAATTGTATGGCTCCGCCTTCCAAGTGCGTAATTTCACCGGGGGTATTCATCATGGCGCACACGAAACACAGGCCGATGAAAACTTTCTCCGCCGGTACTACGCGGGCGATAGCCTCGGCATTTCCCATGCCGTTCTGGAAGGTGAGCACGCGCGTGCCGGGGTGCAGTAGCGGGGGCAGCGCTGTGGGGAGCAGGTCGTTGCAGGTGGTTTTCCAGCATACTATTGCCAAATCCACCGGGCCGCACTCCTCGGGGGTGCGAGCCACACTCGGGGCAGACAGGCGAATATCGCCATACACACTGTTAACTTTCAGCCCATGCTCTCGCACGGTTTCGTATGCCGAGCGCATGATGAATGTTACCTCGTGGCCGGCTTCGGCTAAGCGTGCTCCGTAGTAGCAGCCCAGTGCTCCTGCTCCCAGAATTGCTATTTTCATGCCGCTGATTGTAGCATTTATACCCTTTTTTGGCAATAAAAATTCATTTTTATGGCAAGCGCACACACTTTTGCCTTGCCATATCGTGCAGAAAGCGTTATTTACTAGTGCGTATCTCATCAATATCGGGTAGTTCACTGCCCTACAAACATAAACCAAAACAATGGGTCAACAGCACCGTAAGGAAACGAAGCGCCGCCGTCGCAGCGCCTACATCAAGCGCCAGAAGGAAATCGCCAAGAACAGCAAGAACACTGCACCCGTGCAGCTTGCGACCAAGGTAGTGAAGGCAGAGGATGCCGCAGCTGCCAAGAAGGACTGATGCGTAGCTTGATATTCTCTCCCAAGAGAACTTCTTAATACACAGAAAACCCGGTGCTGTTCCCTCAGTGCCGGGTTTTTCTTTGCCTTTCCGGCCGGCGGTAACTTACATGTCTTTTTTGACTAATCAAGAAAAAATAATTGTTGAAAAGTGTTGACAAAATATCGGAAAGCGGTTACAAAGTGCGTGGTTGACTCGAACCTTAAAACAATAAGTTATTCATCAAATAATGAAAATTCTTTCTGTTAAATCGCTCCTGTCAATGGTTTGTGTAGCGTTGGGTGTTACTGCGTGCTCGCAGATTTCCCCCGAGTTGCGTGCCCGTATCGATCTCGCTGAAGAAGTGCTCGAGGCTTCTCCCGCTCCTGAACCTCTTCCTTATACGGAGGGGACGTATGAACACTTTATCTGCAACAACGGTTATCCCACTACCATGGAGATATATCGCGATAAAGAGTTGCTGAAGAAGGCCGGGCGAAAGAGTGCTGTGCATATATGCTTGCCCCAGCAGCGTGGGCGTTTGTATGTGGATGGCAAAGTCGCTGCCGATTGGCCTGTCTCTACCGGTGTGTCCGGTCGTGAAACTCCTACCGGTACCTATTCCGTTATCGAAAAGAAAAAGGACCACGCCTCCAACCTCTACGGTAATATAAAAGATGCTGCTGGCAAAACCGTGAAGGTAAATGCCGATGTAACTAAAGACCCCGTGCCCGAGGGCGGTACTTTCGAGGGCTCGCCCATGCCGAACTGGCAGCGCCTGACTTGGGATGGCCTGGGAATGCACACCGGCAAGGTGCAGGCCGGTAAGCGCCTGTCCCATGGTTGCATTCGTACCCCGAACGAAATGGCTCGCGAACTTTTCGATATCACCGATATGGGAACTCGTGTGCATGTGATGGATGAACTGGAAAACGATTACCCCGTGCGTCATTTGTTACCCTTCAGTGAGCAGTATCAGGCTGTGCTTAAAGCTCATAACGATGCTCAGGAAAATCTCGATAAATTGCGTAAACAGGCGGAAGATGAGATAGCCGCACGCGAAAAAGCTGAGGAAAATGACGAAAATGTGGCAGGTTAGACCGATTCTGCCCCGAAAATCAGTTAATTGCATTGACATATCCCTTTGATAGTGGTACAGTTTCGCAACGGAACTGTACCACTTTTCCTTTGTTTTCGGTCATGAATAAAGTAAGCTTCAGCTTGTGTATGCTGATGGTGGCGGCATTGCCGTCCTGTCGGAGTGTATTCGGCTCGCGCTTCATGCCGGAAGATGAAAGCCGAATAGCTGCTATTGAAGCCCGAATTGATGCCTTGTCCGAGGTGGATAATGTAACATCTTATACCGCCGGAACCTATGAGTTTTTCGTAAGCCACCGCCACTACTTGGACACTATGGTGGTATTCCGTGACAGTGAGTTGCTCAGTCGCGCTACGGCGGATTGCCCAATCTATATTTGCTTGCAGCAGCAGCGCGGCAGATTATATGTTGAGGGGCGCGTTGCTCTCGATTGGCCGGTTTCCACCGGTACGGAAACGACTCCCACTTCAAGGGGGCATTTCGTGATTCTCGAGAAGAAGAGAGAGCATTATTCCGGGCGTTTTGGTTCCATTCGAGCCGCAGATGGTTCAATCCTGATTGAAGATGCAGACTCCCGCAAGCACACCATTCCTCCCGGCGCCAAGTGGGAAGGCGCGGCTATGATGAATTGGATGCGTATGACCGATTCCGGTATCGGTATGCATACCGGCATGGTGATTCCAGGGCAGCGTTTGTCCCATGGCTGTATTCGCATGCCCGATGAAGTTTCCAGTATCATTTTTGATATCGTTCGCCTTGGCAGCCCGGTCTATGTGACGGATAGCCCTGAGCAATGTTTCCCCTGCAAGCAAGCATTGCAGGAGGGCGATGTTGTCCGTGCGGCAGACAAGGAACGCAGTGAATTGGAAAATCAGCTAGATACCTTGCTGCTGCAGGCCGAAGAGCGCGCGGTTTATTACAAAGAAGCAATTGCTGCTGAAGAAGAGGCTCTCGAACGCGCCGAGGAAGAAGCCGAAGCTAAGGCTCGCGCCGAGCGCAAGGCAGCCCGCGAAGCTGAACGCGCCGCAGAGGAAGCCCGCGAACGCGCCGAGGAAGAAGCTAAAGCCAAGGCTCGCGCCGAGCGCAAGGCAGCCCGCGAAGCCGAACGCGCTGCAGAGGAAGCCCGCGAACAGGCAGAGAAAGAAGCTAAAGCCAAGGCTCGCGCCGAGCGCAAGGCTGCTGAAGAAGCTGAACGCGCTGAACGTGCCCGCCGCAAGGCCGAAGAGCGTGCCGCAGAGGAAGCCCGCGAACGCGCCGAGGAAGAAGCTAAAGCCAAGGCTCGCGCCGAGCGTAAGGCAGCTGAAGAAGCTGAACGCGCCGAGCGTGCCCGCCGCAAGGCCGAAGAGCGTGCGGCAGAGGAAGCTCGCGAACGCGCCGAGGAAGAAGCTAAAGCCAAGGCTCGCGCTGAACGCAAGGCTGCCCGCGAAGCCGAACGCGCCGAGCGTGCCCGCCGCAAGGCTGAAGAGCGTGCCGCAGAGGAAGCTCGCGAACGCGCC
>JAZLDM010000069.1:0-73561 GCA_045614705.1 Akkermansia sp. | reverse complement strand
CCGCGGAAGCCCTTGGCGCGAAGCAGGATGCGCTTGCGGCGGGCGCGGGATGCCGGCCCATTTGTAGCACGTGCCATAGTTCTTTTTTATCTATATGCGTTGAACAGACTGTTCTTCCTCACCTCCTTGCAGTCTCGCCTGTTCGATCCCCGACAGTATATCGCGGGGAAGGCTGCATGAAGGCCGCCCGATATGCGAGCGGTGCTTGGCTGGCGGCCATGTTCCTTGGCTTAAGCAAAGGGCATGTTCTGCTTGACGGCCCAAACCTGGGTGGCGTCCACCAGAGCGGGACGTCCAAGAGCGCGCTTGCGCTTGCTGGACTTCTTCTGGAGAATGTGACGCTTACCCTGCTTGCGACGCAGAACCTTGCCCGTGCCGGTCACCTTGAAACGCTTGGCCACGGCCTTACGTGTCTTGTTGATACCACCTTTGCGGGTCATGGTGCAAGGAGTATACGCCTTTTTTCCCGTTTGACAAGAAAAATATCAATAAAAATCAATTTTTTTTGATTTTTTTAATAGTTGGTGCAGTTGGTAGGGCAGGGAAACAGTAAAAAGCTCAGTTCCGAGTGGGAACTGAGCTTTTTCTATGAAAAGGTAACTTGTTTGTGTATCGGGAAGATTAGCGAATGGTCTTCACGGTCACAGCCTCCTTACCAACGCGCTCGCGCAGGTAGTTCAGCTTAGCGCGGCGTACTTTACCGCGAGTTACGACCTCAATCTTGGCAATCTTCGGGGTGTGCAGGGGGAAGGAGCGCTCCACGCCTTCGCCGTAGGAAATCTTACGAACGGTGAAAGCCTCGTTCACGCCGGCACCACGCTTGCCGATGACAATACCCTGGAAAATCTGTACGCGCTCCTTACCGCCTTCGATCACGCGGCAGTGAACCTTTACAGTGTCACCTACGTTGAAGGAAGTTACGTCGTCCTTCAGCTGCTCTTTTTCGATTGTATCGAGAATGTTCATCCTTGTCTCTCCTTATGTGCTTATAAATGATTCAGGAGCCTCTCGGCTCTGGCGGTTGCGGAAGTGTACACTATTTTTGTGTTCTTGGCAATCCAAATTTGTGCAGATGGCGCATTTTTTTTTATTTTTCCTGATTATTGGGCATTTCTGCGGGTAAAATCAGCAGGTCGGCGAGCCTTTCTCTCTCGGCTTGTGTGTAGGGTGCAGGTGTGCTCAGGTCGGCACTGCGGCGGGAGCTCACGCTTTTGAGCACGGCGCAGATTCCCTGCGGACCACTGATGGTGAATTGCCAGTGCAGGGTAGTGTTGCCTATGTTCAGCAGGGCTGCCTCCACGGTGTAGGTGTCCCAGAATCGCAGCGGTGCGCGGTAGTCGGCTTCGACATGCACGCGAGGGTAGGCATAGCCATCCGGCCTGAATCCCCGGGCGTGCAGGGCGTGTATCTCGGCTTCTTCCATGAATCGGAAATAGTTGGCAAAGTGCACTATTCCGGCGGCATCCGTTGCGTGCATGGCTACTTTTCCGCTGTAGATGTGTGGGGGCATGGGCGCTGTTGATTATTTATAATAATAGAGGTTTGATGAGGCTGTGCCGAAGCGTTTGCGGATGTCGTCCGCCTTTGCGTTCCAGCCGGCATCCTGCACTTCGGCTATGTTGATGATGTTGCCCTCTTGGTTGGTGCGAATGTAGAGCACGGTCAAGCGGCGACCGTCTGTCACGGTGAGAAAGCGCGTGCGGCTGTCGAAGATATCGTCTACCGAGGCAATCGACATATCGCTTTCATCCCTCAGCATGGCGCGGTATTCGGCGGGTACATTTTGCAGCCCCAGCCATTTTTCCGCGGTTTTCTTGCTGTAGTTGGCAAAGAGCTCTTTGTCCGAGATATGCTTCATCACGCGATAGGCGGCATGCACGGCCGGGTAGGTGGCACGGAGGGTGCCGTCCGGCAGTTTTACGTATTGATACATGGTGCGTATGTCGCGCTGCAGGGCTTGCTCTGCCGTGGGTTGCGGGAAGAAGAAGAACCACCCCAGCACAACAGCTATGAGGGTCAGCCAGCCGGCCGTCTTCCAATTGCTCAGCCGCTGCAGGCGCCGCAGTAGGGCGCGAATGGCGTTCACTCGCTCTTCATCCGCGCTGCCGAACAGGAAGTTCGGTTTCACCTTTTTGTGGTTGGCAAGTATTTCTCTTACTGTCTGGGCCTTGTCCGGGTCGAGCACATCGGCATCCACATTGTTGATGTCGTCGGGATTTTCTTCCGGCTCAGGCGGGTAGAGGAATCGCAGCACCACGAGGCGCGAGAACATGGTGAGCCCCAGCACGCAAAACATGTAAACCATGCCTTGCGCCAGTTTGCCGTCTTCGTATTCAAAGGTAGGGTGCACCAGTTCGGGGCAGGTGGCTGTCAGTACCGGCCAGGCTATAAACGCGGCTCCCATCACCGTGAGCAGGGAGGTGAACCATACCAGATTGCGCCTCGGACCGGCCACGCTGACCACCTCCATGAATAAAAATGGCGCCAGCCACATCCATGGCTTGAAGTCATAATAGGTGATTCCCTGCACATAGTCCAGCGCCGGATTCGCCGGCATGATGCTGTCCGGGTACGACAGCACATAGAGCAGCACCAGCGCACCGGCTGTGCACAGTATCATGCGCATCGCTATGGATATAAACCTGAGCATAATCCCATAATACGGCAACCAGACCCGCCCTGTCAAGCGCGCGTTTCGTCACAAATGCGCTACAGACAAGCACCCCCACAGCCAAGCGGCCATGGGGGCACTTTCCACACATGTAATTGTTTTACATGAATCTTATTACTTCTGTCTGCGGCGGCGCGCGGCAAGGGCGGCCAGTGCCAGCAGGCTCAGCGTGGCGGTGGTGGGTTCGGGGACTAGAGCCTCACCCTGTGCCAGAAATACTACCGAGGCGGCGCTGTCGTATACCAGCGCTGTATCGGCTGTGATGTAATCGCCGGCAAAGATGTCCGATGCGGCGAACACATACGCAGTATTCAGCGTGCTGAAATATTCTGCGTCGATGTTGAGGCCTCCTACTCCGCTGAAGAGCACGATTCGGTAATCGCTCGGCAGCTCAGCCACGTTGGTGGTAAGGTTTAAGTTGATTCGTACAGACAAATCTTCAAAGCTCAGCGTGCCGCCATTGAGGTTCATGTTGGTACCGTTGGCGGTGTAGGTTGAGCCGCCCTGCAGGGTGAGCCCGTTAGTGGCGGAGATGCTGCCGGCGGCGACTGTGTTCAGCGCCTGTCCATCTGCAAAACAGCCATCAAAAATCAGTTTGTCGGTCTGCATGATGGTGTTGACTTCTGCCGGCACACTGAGCTCGGCCAGGGAGAAGCTGTTTTCGCTCATGATAGCCAGCAAATCAGCGCCTTTCCCCAGCAGCAGAGATTCTACCTGCAGCTCAGAGCCACCGCCCACACTCAGGCTGCCGCCTTGCTTCAGTTCAACGGCCGAATTGCTCAGGTTCAGCGTGGCGCCATCAGTTACACTCAGTGCGCCGCTGCCGCTGTAGTCGCCATCGCCCACGCTCAGGCTTGCACCGTTGCCGCTCACGGCCATGCCGCCGCTGTAACCGCTTATGGTGTCGAAGTGAACTTGGGTTGCAGTACCGCTTACGCTCAGCTTGCCACTGCCGCTCAGGCTGCCGGCGGCGGTGCCGGTAGCTCCTGCGGTGAAGCTCAGGCTGCCATTCAGCACCGTGCTTTCGGCTGCATAGCCTCCGCTCTGCACTTGCAGGCTTGCCCCGTTAGCCACGGCCACCTGACCGGCCAGCTCATTACCGGTTGCACTCAGGGTAACATCGGCACCGTTCTCTATGCTCAACAGCGTGCCCGCTGCGGTTGTGAGGGTAGCATCTGCCGCGCCCAAGGCAGCGCTGTGCTGCACGCGCAGAGTGCCGCCCTGCAGGTCGATGCCGCCGGTGTGCTCGTTGGCGGTAGCCAGTGCCAGTTCACCGTCGCCTTTCTTTTCGATAGCGGTGTCACCCGTCAGTTTGCCACCCTCGGCGGAGGCAATGAAGCTGTAGTTGTTCCCCTCGCTGTTTTCCACCGTGATGCTGTGCGGGGCGATTTCGCCAACCAACTGCACAGTGCCGGCGCCGGAATCGGTGAAGAGAATATCCATGCCATTGCAGCAGGTGATATTCACACCATTGCGCTGCCAGTTAGCAGAGTCGGCGTTCCATAGATTGTTGCCGCTGTTATTGCTCCAAATGGTCTTGCCTTGTTCAAAGTACAGTGTGCCGTTTTCCCACACCAGATTGTCGAACTTAGCACCGGCGGCATCGCCTGTACCGCTCACGTTTACATCGTCAGCGTTCCAGTAACCGTCCACATCCATGTACTGGTCTGCACTTGCCAGTTCCAGCAGCTTGTAGCGACCGCTCAGCAGCATGTCTTCGCCATTCACTGCTATGGTGAAGGAGAAGTGCTCTAGGTTCGCATCCAGATTCAGCACGGCATTCTCGCGGTTCGCGCCGTCCACTGTGAACTTCAGGGTGGAGCCACCGGAGAAGGTTACATCCTCCGCGCTGATGGCATTCTGCCCGCTGAGCTCCAGTGAGGTGCCTCGCTTCAAATTGATACTGCCGTCGCTGTGGTTCATGCCGGCATCCTGCAGCACCACGGCAGCGCCGCTGCGAGCGGTAGTGCTAATGCCCAGGCCGTTGAACTGAGCTCCATTGCGTATAATGAGCCGCCCGGCTTCCAAGTGTGTTGTGCTACCTATGTAGCTGGTGAGTGAATTGCTTATCTCGGCCTCAGTGGCGGCACTGCCCTTGATGCTTGCCAGCGTGCTTGCTACATTTGCTCCATCAAAGATGATATCTCCGCTCTGAGCAATGCTGTTGGAATCGGCATCCGTATAGCTGCCGTTGAAGATGACGTCCACTGTCTTCCCGCTGGTTCCGCTAGCTACATAGATGCTATCATTGAACTCAATGCTCTTGCCCGCCGCTGCAGACAGGTGGAAGTGCCCTCCATCGGATGCCCAGCTACTCATGTAAATGCTCCGCAGGCGGTAGTTGGAGCCTACTTTTTCGTAGTTGCCGGCGATGAGGGTGTTTCCGTTGTTCTGAAGGTAAAGGCTGCCTTCGCTGTAGATAGCGCCGCCGTAGGAGGAGGCGTTGGAGGCGGCGGCGGAGTTGTCGGTGATGTTTATGTCTCCCGTGTTACCGCAGATGGAGATAGTGGAATCGTGAGCACCGTAGATAGCGCCGCCATAGGAGTAGCCGTAGGCGGAGGAGGAGTTGCCGGTGAAGCTTACGTCGCCCCCGTTACCGCAGATGGAGATAGTGGAAAAACTACTTCCGTAGATAGCGCCGCCATAGGAGTAGTCGTCGGCGGAGGAGGAGTTGCCGGTGAAGCTTACGTCGCCCCCGTTATCGCAGATGGAGATAGTGGAAGAACTTCCAGCGTAGATAGCGCCGCCATAGGAGTTGTAGGTGGAGGAGGAGGAGGAGTTGCCGGTGATGTTTACTGCGCCGGCATTACCACTGATGGAGATAGTGGAGGAATTGGCACCGTAGATAGCGCCGCCATAGGAGTGGTCGTAGGCGGAGGAGGAGTTGCCGGTGAAGCTTACGTCGCCCTCGTTGTCGCAGATGGAGATAGAGGAAGAACTTTCTCCGTAGATAGCCCCGCCATAGGAGGAGGAGTAGTCGGAGGAGGAGGAGGAGCTTGTTGCCTTATTTTGAGCGAACGTTACTGCCCCGGAAGTCTCGGTGATGGTGATGGTCGCGCCATTAGCACCATAAATAGCACCACCATAGACGTAGTAGTTTCTGTTGCTTGAGCCGGCATTGGAGATTACTTCATTTCCTGTGAATGTCACGCGGCTGTTGCCTTTCAGCCGTAGGGTTGTAGCGTGTATCGCGCCACCGTAGTAGTAGTAGTAGTAGGCGGAGGAGGAGTCGACATTACTTTCCTTCAATCCTTCGAAGGTAACACGGCCGATATCCTCGATGGCAAGAGCAAATAAGTAGAAGGCTTTATTTGCTCCGCCCTTGAAGGTCAGGGAATAGGGGTCGCCATCTTCTTCAATAGTAAAGAGGGTGGAGCCGCTTCCTTTTAACACCTGTGAGGAGGTCCACCAAGTGGCGGAAGAGGGCGTGAAGGTGATGGAGCCATCCAGCAGAAAGGCGAGGTTGCCGGAAGTTGACCGGTAATCAGATAAATCATCCGGGTCAGCGAGGTAGTGCGGAGTGTAATCCGAGGGTACTTCCACGGCTTGCGAGGGGAAAGCTATAAAAGACGCTAAGACAGCAGTTAACAGAGAGATCGGAAGATGAGGCTTCATAAAAAAAGGTGAGAGTCCCTACACACTACGCTTTTTAAAACCGTACTTTAGAATAGCTGAAAAATTGCTATTAAATCAATATAGAAAAGACCACTCCCCCTTATGTGCAACGTCGCTGCGAAGTTGTTTTCTTTTTGCATAATATCCTTTTATGCTTGACTTACGGTTTTAAAAGGCGAGTTATCATGAATATGGAAATAACAGAAGTAGAGCTGGCGGCGTTGGCTGTGTTGAAGCAAACGGGGGTGAATGTATTGGAAGCCGCGCAGGTTGCCGGAGCGGCGCTGAGGGCGGGGCGTGGCAGGGTAAGGCGGGCGCTGCGGTGTATTGCAGCGGGTGAGGAAGAACTGCGGCGGCAGGAGAAAACGGTGAGTTTTGAGAAAGCCGTAGCGGCGGCGGTGGAGGCTAGGCGCGAGCGACGAAGCCGAACACAGTCGCATTTTCGCTATTTTACCCGCCGCTTTATGAAACGGTGTAAGGGATTGGCTGCCAGACGTGTGCGAGCTATAACCCCGCAGGAATGCGCTCAATACATTGAGCAAGCCTTCGATACACCGCGCCAGCGTCAAAAGGCGCGCTTGATACTCAGCGGCGTGTTCAGCACCGCCCTGAAACGCGGTTGGTGCAGCGAAAATCCCGTGGTGCAGGTGGAAACAGTGAAAGTGCGAGAAGAACGTATCGAGATATTAAAGCCGCAGGAAATCAAAGCCTTACTAACCGCTGCAAAGAATTACAAAGGCGGAATTTGTCTTGCAGCCGTGGGAATGATGCTCTACGCAGGCATACGCCCGCACGAAGTCGCGCGTTTGTGCCGGGAACACATCAACCTGCAAGACGGCACCATCAGCATCTTGCCCCAACACAGCAAAACCGGCGGCGCCAGATTGGTTACCATCCACCCGCCGCTGGCCAAACTACTGCACACCCATTGCCCTGCCGGTAAAATCTGCCCGCCTCAGTGGGGGCTCCACTGGCGTGCATTGCGCCGCTTGGCCGGGTTTAGCCGCTGGGTGCCGGACGTGTTGCGACACACCTTTGCCGGGTACCACTTGCGGCACTTCCGTAGTTACAGCGAGCTGCAATACGAAATGGGGCACCGCGACAGCAATCTGCTGCGCACGCGCTATGTGAGCATGGGTTCTGTGGGGGACGCTGCGGCTTTTTGGTTGGCGACCGGCGAAATCAGTTGATGTCTGCAGTTGTCAGCAGTTGCCTGAACTCATCGGTGCCGTGCGTGGCTGCAATGTGTAGCAAGCGCTCTTCTACATCTTGTGGCGGAGCCATGCAGGTGTGGGGCAGGTCGGCTGTGAGCAGCTCGAGAGCACAGGCATTGTGCAGGGCCATGGTGGTTTCGATGAAGCACATGCGTGTGGGTTCATCGAGGATGAAGTTGAGCGGTTTCTTATTGTTGAGCACGCGGTGGGTTGGGATTTTGGTGCCGAACTCGTCATCTATGCCCATGTTGGCCAGCAGGACGGGGGCGGCGATGACGGAGGGCGCATCGAGCCTGTTGTGCAGGGCGTTGATGTGCCCTGTAGCCGTGACCACGCACCACGCATGCTGCACGGTGTCATTCAAATCGTCGCGGTCATTCACGTTCACGAACCCGATATCGCCGGGCAGCTCGCCTGTTTTATCTTCCGTATCAGCCACCATAACTTGCATGCCGAGCTGGCGAGCATAGTGCACCAGACCGCGGCCTACCTTGCCGAAGCCCACTACCAGCAGGCGGCGACCTGCTAAATCCGTGTATCCCAGTTGAGCCAGTGCACGGAAGAAACTTTCGCCTGTGCCAAGCGTGGTTTCGATACGCTTGATGCGGCCGGCATCTGCCACTATGACGGGGCGGCGAGCGCGCTCGTAAACCGGCACGCCGGAGCGGGTGAGCTCGGCATATCCCAGCGCAGGGGTGTAGCGGGAGCACTGAGCCGCGCAATCGAGCACGATATCGAAGTCATCTTGGCCTTTTTCGGCGATTTTTATGCCGAAATCGGGCAGCATAGCCACCACTGCCGGGTCGGCCGGCATGTTGGTGCGTTGGGGTACATAAACCTGAGCCCCGGCAGCAAGCAGAGCCATGAACTTACCGAGCGTGTTGCGGAAGATGGGGCTGGCATCCAGCACCCTCAAGCCGTTGAGCGGAGTAGTTGTTGCCCATTCTTCGGCTTGGTGCAGCAGGGTGGGCCATTCTTCCGGCGGGTAATACCCCAATAAATAATCTTTGATGCGTTGAGCGTTCGCGTTCATGACTAGTGCAGATTGTAATGCTCGTGGCGTGGAAAAGCAAGCATATAGTGAGTGCATCGGCTGACAAATAACCGAAAATTGGTAGGTGAGGTCAATTTCTTGTTGCAAGCGGGCTCGCGGTGTGTTAAATATGGGGACGAGATGGAAAAAACATTATTCCAGAAAATAGCTGATAAGGAGATACCCTCTGCCATGGTGTATGAGGATGAGTTGTGCGTGGCCTTCCGCGATATCACGCCCGTGGCTCCCGTGCATGTGCTGCTTGTACCCCGCAAGCCCATACCGAGTATCGGAGATGCGACGGCGGAAGATGCCGCGCTGCTGGGGCACCTCATGCTGAAAGTGGGCGAGATTGCCCGCGCCGAGGGGCTGGCTGAGGGCGGTTACCGCACCGTGCTCAATACCGGAGCTGACGGCGGCCAGACGGTTCCGCACCTTCACATTCACATCATTGGCGGTCGCTCCATGCAGTGGCCCCCGGGCTAGTAGCGCGCCCCCGCATTTCTGCGGGTGAACTTATGTTGTCTGCTTGAAGAGTTTCATACGCCATTACGAGTGGGTGGATTCCCATACGCTCGAGCTCGAGTTCCCGACAAATCGGCTGCGGCTGTATTTTCTTGAGCCCGGGGTGGTGCGCTGTCGCTATGTGTCGCACCCTGTCTTCGAGAACATACCCAGTTACGGTATGGCACCGGAGTATGCCCCGGCGTGTCTGCAGCCGGATGAGGTGGAGCGAGCTGACTGCTATGAACTGAGCACGCCGCGATTGACCGTGCGCGTGCGCAAGGAGGATGGCGGTTTGGAGTTTTTGGAGCGCTCGACAGGTCGCACGCTGTGTGCGGATGCTGAAGGAATGGGGCACCGCCTGCACGAGGGGACGGGGGATGAATTGGTGTGGGTGCTCAAGCGCATGCCGCCCGAGGCGCATTTCTTCGCCCTGGGGGATAAGCCCTGTGAGTTGAACTTGCGCGGCAAGCGCTTCGAGATGTGGGGCTCCGACCACTATAAATTCAACCCGAGCAGCGACCCCCTGTACAAGAGTATACCCTTCTTTTTGTGCCTTGATAACGGGCTCCAGTATGGTATATTCTTCGATAATACCATGCGTTCCTATTTCGATTTCGGTAAGGAGCGCGAAGACCGCTTGCTCTTCGGGGCCGATGGCGGGGTGATGGATTACTACTTCATTTGCGGCGAAACAGCGCTTGATACGGTGCAGACGTACACGCGCATGACCGGTTTGCCGCCCATGCCACCGCTGTGGGCGCTGGGGTACCACCAGAGCAAATGGAGCTATTACCCGGAAAAAGCAGTTACGGATTTGGCTGCTGAACTGCGTGCGCGGCGCATGCCCTGTGATTCCATACACTTGGATATTCACCACATGAAAGAATACCAGGCTCTTACATGGGACCGCACGCGCTTTCCTGACCCGCCGGGCATGATTGCCCGCTTGGGGGAGCAGGGGTTCAAGGTGGTGACTATTATTGACCCGGGAATTAAGGTCAACCCGGACAACTATGTGTGGCGCAGTGGTTTTGAGCGCAATGTCTTCTGCCGCAGGCACGATGGCGCATTGCTCTCCGGTGAGGTCTGGCCGGGTACCTGTACGTTCCCGGATTTTACTTCACCTGTCACGCGCAAATGGTGGGCTGATTTATTCCGCCGCCAGATTGCGGAATACGGGGTGCGCGGGATATGGACAGACATGAACGAGCCGGCCATATTCCCCGATCGGACCTTCCCGCCCGATACACGCCATAATTACGACGGCTTCTATTGCTCGCACCTCAAGGCGCACAACATCTACGGCCAGTGCATGGCACGCGCCACCAGGCAGGGCATGGAGCAGTTCGCGCCGGAACGCCGCCCCTTTGTGCTGTCGAGAGCCGGCTTTGCCGGTTTGCAGCGCTGGGCAGCCACTTGGACCGGCGATAATGATGCTGACTGGGAAAACCTGAAGATGGCCAACCTGATGGTGCAGCGATTGTCTGCCAGTGGTGTGTCCTTTTGCGGGGCGGATACCGGCGGCTTTTTGGGGCACCCCACGCCCGAGCTTTTCTGCCGTTGGATGCAGATGGCGGCTTTCCACGTCTTTTTCCGCAATCACAATAACGGCGAGTTCGGCGGGCAGGAGCCGTGGTGTTTCGGCCCGGTGGTGGAGGCACTGGTGCGCCGCGCGCTCGAACACCGCTACCGCTTGTTGCCGTATTTCTATACCCAGTTTTACCGCTACAGTCGCTGTGGTACACCCATTATTCGCTCGCTGGCACTCATGTACCCGGACAACCCCGATACCTACTGGCGCAGCAGTGAGTTTTTTGTGGGCGATGCTCTCTATGTGGTACCCGTACATCACCCCGGCGAGGCCGGCAGATTTATGTACCTACCGCCGGGGCGTTGGTATTCGTACTGGACGGATGACCCCGCGCCCGATTCATCGACCGAGGCATGGGTTCCCACACCGCTTTCGCATATACCGGTATATGTGCGCGGCGGCTTTGTAGTGCCGCGCTGGCCGGTGCAGCAGTATGTGGGTGAGCTGAGTGACCCGCAGGTGACGCTTGATTTGTGGTGGGCTCCGGAGCTTCACCAGCAGAGTGAGCTATACGAAGACGAAGGGGATGGCTATGGGTACCGAAAGGGGCGCTACATGCTGCATCGCTTCGATTATCGGGCTCAGTTGCGCTCCTTTGTGCTCACTCACAGCTTGAATATTCACGCCGAGCAGCATGGGCGCACCTTGGAGCTGGCCGTGCACTCGCTGCCGCCCTCCGCCGCCCCGGTAGCTATTGCCGATGGGGTGGAGCAACCCGCTGACTTCGATGAGCGACACGTCTTCCGTGTGTCGCTGCCGATTAATTTCTCCGAAATTCACATTCGATTCTGATTTCATGGCTATCAAACGCGATACACTCGAGAAGATACTCAGCCGCATGGAGCACCTGGGGACGGAGGAACTGCGGCAGCTTTTTATGCGCTTGGCCTCTGAAAAAGGCTTGTTGCAGGATGTGTTCGACGCGCTGCGCGATGGGCTTATTCTTTTTGATGCCGAGGGCACGCCACGCTTTGCAAATCGTGCGGCATGCGCTATTTTTAATCGCAATTTCAATGAGTTGCTGCATGTTCCCTTTGAGCGCTTGGTGGGGGGCACTTGCAACTGGCAGGAGGTCAGCAGCAGTCGCTTAGCTATAACCCGCGACTTGCATGTAAACTACCCCGAGGAGCGCCATTACAACTTTTTTATCAGTCCTGTGGCCAATGGGGCTGAGTATCTGTTGCTGATTCGGGATGATACCGAGAGCCACGCGCGAGGCGAGGAAGACGCCGAGGCCGAGCAGTTTAACTTGGTGACGTACATGGCCGGAGCCGTGGCGCATGAAATCGGCAATCCGCTTAATTCGCTGGGGCTTAATTTGCAGCTGATGCAGCGCAAGTTATCAAAGCTCGGTGCCGATGCTCAGGATAAACTGGGGCCGTTGCTTGAGAGCGCGTTGGGTGAGACTCGGCGGTTGGATACCCTGCTGCGCCAGTTCTTGCAGTCCGTGCGCCCGGGTAGCCTCAATCGGGCGACAGTACGGCTGAATGAAGTGGTGGAGCGCGTGCTTGAGGTGCTTGAGCCCGAGGTTGCCTCTCGCGGTATCAGCATACAGCTTGCCCTCAGTAGAGATTTGCCCGAGTTGGATGCCGATGGCGGACAGCTTTTCCAGGCCCTTTATAACCTCATTCGCAATGCCTACCAATCTATACCGGGCAGTGAAGGCGGTGTTTACATTCAGACCGATTACAATGATACGGACGTGCGAATCATCATTGGTGACAATGGGAGCGGAATATCGCACGAGGTGATGGGCAATATGTACGAGCCCTTCCGCACGACCCGCAAGAAAGGTAATGGGTTGGGGTTGCTCATTGTTCGCCATATCATTAAAGAGCACGGCGGCACGCTTTCGTTGGCCTCGAAGGAAGGAATTGGTACCAAGGTGACCATTACCATACCTCGCGCTGATAGGGTGGTGAGGTTATTGCAGGCCTGATTTCAGCTTGTTTTCGTATGTTGAACTTGCGTCATTTACTGATGGGGGCCGCCGTAATCGGGCTGCTGTGCGGCGTGTTCATACCGGATTGGTTTGAAAACCCGGTAGAACTTGCAATGGGGGAGTGGCTCGGCTCCCCGCAGAAAATCAGAGCCGAGGTGGATGCTCAGCAGGTAAGTTGGTCTGTGGGCGGGCATCGCGGTAAGTTTGCTTATACATGGTTGCAGACTGATAGCGAGCCCTATCGGGTGCAATTTTCGCGCGGTGAGGAGCGTTTTCAGGCCGATGTTATTTTTGAAAGTGAAGATGAGGTTGTGCTGCAACCCTCGATTTTTGATAAGCTGCCGGAGCTTGCTCGCGAGCATATTCGCCGCACAAACAAAGCCCGCAATCGGCCGGAAGAGGAGCTGCGTTTTCTTTTTCGCCGTGTGAAAGAAAAATAACTCGGCATTTACCACAGCGGTGGCGCCATTGCTGCTTGACGGCAGGCGGTGGGTCTGGTAGGATAGTGGGTCATGAAGAAATGCCTCACATGTCTGCTGCTGGTTGCGACTGCTCTGCTGGTGCTCTGCGCCTGCAATCGTGAGGAAACGGACAGCAAGGTTATCCGCATGGGCGGTTTCCCGAACGTGACTCATGTGCAGGCTTTGGTCGCACGCAACATGACACGCCATGGAAATGGCTGGTTTGAGCGCTACTTGCCCGGTTATTCCGTAGAGTGGTATACCTACAACGCCGGACCTACCGCGATGGAGGCACTTTTCGGGCGGACGGTTGACCTGACATACGTTGGCCCCAGCCCGGCACTGAATGCCTATGCTGTATCTGCGGGGCGCGAGGTTCGATTGTTGGCCGGTGCGGTGAATGGCGGAGCGGCGCTGTTGGTGCGCCCCGGTAGCGGTATTACCCGTGCTGCTGATTTTAAAGGGCGCAGTATAGCGACCCCGCAACTGGGCAATACGCAAGATGTATCTTGCCGAGCATGGCTGAGCAAGAACGGCTTGCGCTGCACCCTCGAGGGGGATGGCGATTGCCGTGTGAGCCCCACCCCGAACGCGATGCAGCTGCAGCTCATGAAACAGGGCGATATCGATGCTGTATGGACGGTGGAGCCTTGGGTGTCGACCCTTGAAAATACCGCCGGAGCAGGGGTGTTCCTCGAAGAACCGGATGTCGTGACTACTGTGTTGACTGCTCGGGTGGGCTGGCTGCGTAATCACCCGAATGAGGCAGCGGCTATCTTGCAGGCTCATCGAGATTTGACGCAGTGGATTATAGACCACCCGCAAGAAGCTCAACAGCATGTGGTTGACGAATTGTCCGAATTGACACAGGCTCCTTTTGACCCTGAACTGGTGCGCAGTGCTTGGAAGCGCCTGAAACTCACGGTGGATATAGACTTGCCGGGCTTGCAGCAGTTTGTGACGGATGCGCAGGAATGCGGGTTGCTTGACCGCGTGCCGGCTCTCGATGATTTGATTTACAAGGCTGAACAGAACTGATGTTATGAAAAAACTCGAACAGGAGATACACGAGTACCCAACCGCTAAACTCACCATCGAGCATGTGTGTAAGGACTTTAAGACGAAGTCCGGCACGGTGCGCGCGCTCGATGACGTTTCGCTCACCATCAACGAGGGCGAGTTCGTTTGTTTTGTCGGTCCCAGTGGCTGCGGTAAATCGACCCTGCTCAATATCATAGCCGGTCTTGAAAAGCCGGACAGCGGTTTGGCGCTTATTGACGGCGTGCCGATTCTCGGTCCGGGGCGAGACCGTATGATGATGTTTCAGGAGCACGCCCTCTTCCCGTGGCTGGATGTCATTGGTAACGTGATGTTCGGCCTTAAGCAGAAGCCCAACCTCAACAATAAAGAGCGCTTGGAGGTGGCAAAATACTACCTCTTCCTGGTGAAGATGGATAAGTTTGCCCATTCCAGCATACACGAGCTGTCGGGCGGCATGCGCCAACGCGTGGCTCTCGCACGCTCCTTGGCCCCCAACCCCAAGATTTTGCTGATGGATGAGCCGTTTTCCGCGCTCGATGCCATGACCCGCGAGCAACTTTACGGCGATATTCAGGATATTTGGGCCAAGCGCAAGAAAACCATTGTGTTTGTAACTCACAACGTGCGCGAGGCTGTTTGCCTGGGGAGCCGTGTGGTGCTCTTCTCGCCGCACCCCGGTAGAGTGCGCGAGAAGTTCCCCATTGAGCTGCCGCGCCCGCGCAATATCAATAACCACGACTTGGCTGACCTGTCGCAGCAGATTACGTCCTCGTTGAAGGGGTACCAGAATGCCGCTGAATCCGATTGATATATAACTCATTAAAATAGCATGAAACGAGCACTTCATACCGTTATATTCTTCTTGCTGCTCATAGGAGTATGGGCTGCGCTGACCGGGGATTTGCTGTGGCTGGGGATTGGCCCGGAAGAGCCGCTGTGGTCTCCCTATGTGCTGCCGCCGCCCTCTATAGTCGGGCAGTATTTGTGGGATAATACGCTGAACGGAAAAATTCCGCTCTCCATGCTTATTACACTGCGCCGTTTGCTCATAGGTTATGCCATTGGCTTGGTGCTGGGGGTACCGCTGGGCATGGTTGCAGCCCGCTTCAAATGGGCGAGCGACACGCTGGGGGTGTTGGCTCTCGGGCTTCAGGCATTGCCGAGCGTGTGCTGGGTGCCGTTGGCCTGTATTTGGTTTGGTCAGACGGAGGCTGCGCTGTTGTTTGTTGTCATTATGGGGACGCTGTGGAGCGTGCTGCTATCGACCCAGAATGGCATGAAGAATGTACCGCCCATCTATGCCCGCGCCGCACGCACCATGGGCGCTTCCCCACTGCGTACCTTGGTATCTGTCACCTTGCCGGCTTCGGCTCCTTTTGTGGTGAGCGGCATGAAGCAGGGCTGGGCTTTCGCTTGGCGTTCCCTGATGGCGGCGGAGATTTATGTGGCCGTGGTTTCCGGTTTCGGTATAGGCCAGTATCTGCACTATGGGCGTGAATTGCAGCGCATGTACCAGGTTATCGGTATCATGTTTATCATTATTCTGGTGGGCTTGTTGGCGGATAAGATTCTCTTTTCTCCGGCTGAGAAATGGCTGCACCGCCGCTGGGGTACTGATAAGGAGTAATTGTGATTGGAAGCCGGACTATGAAAGATTGGGTAGATGGTTTGAAGGAACTGCTGGGGGAGTGTGTGAGCACGGCTCCTGATGTGCTGGCTGCACACGCCGGTGATAAATGGCATGCCGCCGCCATGCCGGAGGCTGTCGTGCTGGCTACGGAAACTCAGCATGTGGCAATCGCTATGAAATATGCCGCCGAGCATGGTGTGCCTGTTACCCCGCGCGGTGCCGGTGTGGGTTATGTGGGGGGCTGTGTGCCGGTAAAAGGCGGGCTGGTTATCTCGGTGGCCAATATGCGGCGTATTGTGGAGGTCAATCCCGCTGACGGTGTGGCTGTGGTGCAGGCCGGTGTGTTAACGGCTGAGCTTCAACAGGCTTGTGCGGAGTTGGGGTGGTTTTACCCGCCGGACCCCGCTTCGCGTAAGGAATCGAGCATCGGCGGAAATATCGCCACGAATGCCGGTGGGCCTCGTTGCCTGAAATATGGTGTTACCCGCGCTTATGTGCTGGGGCTGGAGGTTGTATTGCCCGATGGTAGGGTGATGACCTGTGGCGGTCGTACTCATAAGAACAAGCAAGGTTTCGATTTGGTGGGGTTGTTCTGTGGCAGTGAGGGTATGCTGGGTATTGTTACTCAGGCCACGCTGCGTATTATACCGGCACCGCCTGCGCGTGCAGCCCTGCATGCCGGGTTCCCTCAGTTCGCGATGGCAGCAGCTGCTGTGCAGAATGTGCTGCAGGCCGGGCACTTACCGGCAGCTATTGAGATTACGGATTCTTTCACCCTGCGTGCCGCTCGCAATCACTTGGGCCCCGGCGTGCTGCCGGAGGACGCTCAGGGGCATATCATTATTGAAATTGATGGTCAGGCCGATGCTGTGGCGGCAGAATTGCAATCCATCGCAGCGGTGTTGCGAGCCACCGGTGCTACGGAGGTGGTGACGGCTACTACCGAGGAGGACGTGGAGGCTATTTGGCAACTGCGCCGTGAGTTTTCATACAGCCTGAAGGCCACCGGGCTCACTAAATTGAACGAAGATGTGGTTATTCCCCGTTCGCAGTTGGTGGCTCTGGTGGAGTTCTGTGCGTCTATGGAGCGCGAAACCGGCATTCCGGTGGCTTGTTTCGGGCATTCGGGAGATGGTAATATTCACACCAACATTATGGTGCTGAAAGATGAAGCAGGTCGCGATATCCGCGAACCTGCGGATGCTCTCGTTAATCGCCTCTTTGATTGGGTGATGGCGCACGGCGGTAGTATTACCGGCGAACACGGTATCGGTATAGCCAAATCTCCTTGGTTCCCGCAGGCCATCGGCGACGTCGCGTTTGATGTTCACCGCATCATCAAATCAGCCCTTGACCCGCAGGGTATACTCAATCCCGGTAAAATGAATCTCTGATTTTCATCTCATATAACTTATTTACAGATGATATTATGACAGCTTCAAAGGCAAGAAATGGTAGGCGTAAGAAAATCACTATCCTCATATTGGCATGTTCGGCAACTTTGCTGTTAGGCGGGGGGTGGTTTACTACTGACAGTGTGGGGGTGAAGGCCGCCGGTAATGGAAAGGAAACTTTGTTACGAGCTTGGCTGATGTTACCCGGTACGGACCCCAACGCTGCAGCAGATAAGAAGGTAGGGGGCGATACGCTTCTCGCATGTGCGGTGCTTGGACGTCATCAGAGTTGTGTGAACGTGCTGCTCTCCACACCCGGGATTGATGTGAATAAAAAGAACCAGTTAGGTGAGTCTCCCCTCGATCTTGCGCTTAAGTACAGGAATGAGCAAGCCTTGTGCTCATTGTTGTCAGCTCCCGGGATTGATGTTAGCTCTTTCCCTCCACTTCATCTTGCGGTTATGAAAAATAAAGTGGATGATTTGGAGAAATTGCTTGCTTCTGCCGCTGCGAAAGTGAACCAAACAGATGCGGACGGTTGTACAGCTCTTCATCGCGCTGTTGAGTTGGGGCGCACCGGGTGCGTGCGTCTCTTGCTGACTTCCCCCGAGATAAATGCACAGTGTCTTAACAAACAAAATGAGACACCTTTGGCGATGGCTATGAGAATGCGGAAGAGTGAGTGTGCTCAACTTATCCGCCACTTTTTGAAGTCTTCCCAAGGCGGGGCTTCAATATTGGAGGTCATCAGAAAAGGTGATGTGGAAATGTTGCGTAAGCTGATAGCTGAAGGCGCTGATGTTAATGTCTCGCAGGCCAAGGGAGCAACACCTCTTATCGTTGCGATAGACAAGGGGAATATTGAGTGTGTGCGGCTACTGCTGCAAGCTCCCGGAATTGATGTTAATCTGGTTAATAGTGGGGGTGTGACGGCTTTGGTATGGGCTGCCCTCACCGGTAAGACCGAGTGTATTCGATTGCTGCTGAATGTACCCGGTATTCAAATCAACAAAACTGGTGCTTTGGGCCATACGGCTCTCCATTGTGCTGTTTCAAATGGGTACCTTGAATGTGCCCACCTGCTGTTGGCTGCCGAGGGAATTGATGTGAACCGCATGGATGGCTTTGGCCGTACAGCGCTTCACTGTGCTGCTATGTCCGGTCAGACCGCATGTCTTGAGGCGCTTCTGGCTGCTCCGGGGCTTGATGTCACCATAACTGACAGCCAAGGATATACGGCGCTTCAACTGGCAGAGCAGGAGGGGAAGAACGAGTGTGCTCAACTGATTAGGGCATTCTCCGGAACATCCACCTCTGTTGAGGCTCTCACATCGGCCCAGGCAACGACCGCGCTGTTCAATGCCGCCCAGAGCGGTAATGCTCAGGATGTGGAGCAGCTTATTCGGGCCGGTGCTGATGTCAATGCAACTCGAGAATATGTAGGCTCTCCTTTGTTCCTGGCTGTGCAGGGAGGCCACACTGCTTGTGTGAAGCTCCTGATTTCCGTTCCGAATATCGAGGTAAACTGTGCCGATGGAGTAGTTGGGAATACCCCGCTCCTCTGGGCCGTTGCTAAGGAGCACATCGAGTGTGTGCAGGCTTTGTCAACGGCTGCCGGGATTGATGTCAATAAGAGCAATCGCTACATGGTTACGCCCCTTATGCAAGCTGTGTTACTGAACAATGTTGAGTGTGTAGGCTTGTTGCTGAAATTCCCTGGCATAGACGTGTCCCTGACCAATCGAGCCGGGAAAACTGCGCTTCAATTAGCAGAAGAACTGAGGTACCACGAGTGCGCCTCTCTTATCCGTGCTGCAGCGGGCGGAGAATAAGAGGTGATTTACAGCGTCAAATTTGGGGTGGTTTTACCCGCCTCGTAGGGGATCCACCCCCGCCAAGATGGGGATGAGGCGCGCTGATTGATTCGGCGGTGATGGTAACTGCTGGCATAATCGTGCCCGCAGTTCCGGTGCGGTGTCGGTTGCTTCGTTCTGCTCGAATGCAGAGCGCTGAAGCTTAGGTGCCGGATTGGCGCTGTACCGGGGCAGCTCGATGTAATATTCCGTGCCGTCAGTGTAGACCAGCGGTGCGGGATGGGGGGCTAAGTCGGCCGTTGTGGCTGTGGCTTTGTACTGCCCCTTATCCGGCAGTACACCGGTGGAATTGAAGTAACAACTGTTTAATAGTCAGACTGTCAGACCGCAGAGGTGCGCGGGTAGTCTGGACTTGAACATGTTTTTCAGTGATTGAGATGGGCGGGAAGGCGGAAGAATCGGCAGGCATTGGCCGTGGTGCAGGCGGCAATTTCTTCGGCGGATACACCGCGCAGCTCGGCGATTTTGTCGACTACAAACTTGGTGCGGCCGGGGATGTTGACCTTACCACGGTGGGGTGCCGGGGAAAGGAAGGGGGAGTCCGTCTCGACCATGAATCTGTCGGCAGGGCACCATGTGGCAACTGCCTGTACATGCTCCGACTTGTTGAATGTCAATATGCCGGTGAAAGAGATAAGCCCATCCAATTCGCTGAAAATACGCTCGGCCTGTGCGCCGTCGCCAATGAAACAGTGGAACACCGGGCGAACCTTCGGGAAATTACGGGCTATGGCAAAGGCATCCTCAAAGCTGGCCAGACCTACTTTATCGCGAGTGTGCAGCGAGATATTGAGTCCCAGCTCCTGAGCAAGCTCAAAATGGCGCTCCAGCAGGTCGCGCTGGCGGGCTCGGTAGCTATCTTCTGTCCAGCCCTCAGCTGCGTCCCAGAAATAATCGAGCCCGGTTTCACCGATAGCAGCCTGGGGGTGCTTGCGGCAGAGCTCTGCCATGTGTTCAAACTGCTCGTCGCTCACGGTGTGAACTTCGGAAGGGTGGACGGCCAGACAGCTCGACACGAAATCAGGCATGCGGGCTGCAAGGGCAAGTTGCGGCTCCCAGTCATAGCTTGAGGTACCTTGCGTCACACAATGCCCCACTCCCAAGGCGAGCGATTCCGCGCGCAGGGTCTCCATATCTCCGTATTTTTCTGAAATGAGGTGGCAGTGTGTGTCGATAATCATGGCGCCGGGGGTTGTAGCACATAATACAGCAAAATGCAAGACAAATGGATTGACGAAATGACGGCTTTGCGGCAAGATAGTGCCGGTACATGCAGGAAAATCAGCTACAGCAGATATTGCGCACCTTTGGCGTGCCTGAATTGCGCGAGGGGCAGGGGCGGCTCATTGAGCTGGCTCTGGCCGGGGAGAATGCTCTGGGGGTGATGCCGACCGGGCATGGCAAGAGCTTGTGCTATCAGGCGGCGGCTTTGCTGCTGGGGGGAACCTCGGTGGTGGTGAGTCCGTTGATTGCGCTGATGCGTGATCAGGTGCAGTCCTTGTTGCGCAGGGGGATTGCAGCGGCGCGTTTCGATTCTACTTTGACAGAGGCTGAACGCGCTGACCTGCTGGCAAATGTGGCTGCCGGCAAGATTCGTTTGCTTTTTGTGGCACCCGAATCAATGGAAAGCTCTACGTTTTTGCAGGCTTTGCAAGTGGCTGATTTGAAATTGTTTGTGGTGGATGAGGCTCACTGCGTATCTGAATGGGGGCATAGTTTCCGCCCGGATTATCTCAAACTTCCGGGCTGGTGTAAGGCTCGCGGATTTCGCAGTGTAATGGCACTGACTGCCACGGCGACACAGCGCGTGCAGGCAGATTTGTGCCGTGCTTTTGCTATTGAGCCGGGGCATGTTGTGCAGCACTCACCCTACCGACCGAATATCTCACGCCAGGTGGCGGCCCCTGAGAATCAGGCTGGATTTCTGGTGGATTTTTTGCAGCAACCGCAACATCGACCCGCTATTGTTTATGCTCGTACCCGCAAGGGAACGGAAGAGTTGGCGGCTACTTTGCAGGCTGCCGGCTTGCGGTCTGCCTGTTACCATGCCGGGCAAGGAGCTGAATTGCGAGAGCAGTTGCAGGATGCTTTCCTGCATAACGAAAAAGATGTATTGGTGGCTACTATTGCGTTCGGCATGGGGGTCGATAAGCCCGATGTGCGCGCGGTGGTGCATGTAAACCTCCCCGGTTCGCCGGAGGCTTATTTGCAGGAGAGCGGGCGCGCCGGCCGAGATGGAAAGCCCTGTACCTCGCTGGTGTTGTTGCATGGGGCAGATGTGAGAGATGCAAGCAACAGGGTATATGCGGCTGAGCCGGATGCTGAGGGCGTGTTGCGGGCGGTGCGCATGCTGTTGCCGGTTGGGGGGCGCGCTGTTTCTATGTGGGAGCTGGGAACCGGTTGCGATGTGCCTGACGATGTGGCTGCTCGTGCGCTGGAATTATTGCAGGCAGCTGACAGTGTGCAACTGGAAACAACCGGTTATAAGTTCTACAAGGTTAAGCCCTTATTTCCTATCAGTACCATTACTGACGGGCGAACATCTGCGGAAATTGCACGTTTGCGTTGGCTGGACAAAAACCGCGAGGGTGAGGTGGAGACTGCGGCCGAGGCGTGGGGCTGCTCGTATGCGGAGGCTATGACTCAGCTGCGTGAATGCGAGGCCGCCGGTGAATGGAAACTTACCTTGCGGCAGCAGGCTCTTTACCTGCGTGGGCGAGGCTCGGCAGATGCCCGATGTGTGGCCGCTGAACTGAGTGATGCTTATGCCCGCAGAACGGCTGCTGAACTGGAGCGTTTGAGGTTATTGTACGCCATGCTTCGTGGAGAAGCGGGGTGCCTGAACGCGGCTCTGGAGCAGTACTTTACCGGTAGCACGCGAGCAGCTTGCGGGCATTGTGCCGTTTGTTTGCAAGCTGTGCCGGTTGATATACCGCCTCCTTCGCAGAGCCCATTGCCGCCACCTGCTACCGAATTGCCTGATTTTGCCAGAAACGCACAACTGCGGCGCTTTTTGCTTGGGCTTTCATCTCCCGGCAGCATGGCTCGCCGACTGTGGGCTCATGAGCATTACGGTTGTTGTGCTGCTGCTGATTGGAATGATTTGCAATGAACTACCCGCGATTATGTGTTTTGAGAGGTGGTTGAGCGCTTCCTGCTTGACTTTAGGCTTACTTGTTGATAGCATGCAGAATTATGAGAGTCGTTGAAGCCAGAATCGAAATTCCCATGGGGAGCCGGAATAAGTATGAGGTGGATGAAAAAACAGGTCGCATAAAGCTTGACCGTGTGTTGTATTCCTCTGTATATTACCCGGCTGAGTACGGTTTTGTAGAAAATACGGTGTATTTGGACGGCGACCCGTTGGATATTCTTGTGTTCACTTCAGCGCCCACATTCCCCGGTTGTTATGTGGATTGCCGTATTATCGGCGGAATGGATATGATAGACTGCGGCGAGCCCGATGTTAAGATACTCGCGGTCAATGTCGGCGACCCGCGATACGACCATATCAACAAGCTTGAGGATTTGCCGCCCCATTACTTGCAGGAAATTCAGAACTTTTTCCGAACGTATAAGACCCTGCAAAACAAAGTGACGGAAGTGGGGGAATTCTTCGGGGTTGAGAGAGCTTGCTCTATTCTCGATGAATCCTTTATACGCTTTGCTGAAGGCTTGCGGCCTTAAATGCCGTTTTTATGCAGGTAGACGCGGGGGACGCGCGAGGAGATGGAGCAGATAATGTTGCTCGGTATGGTCTTGGCGCGGGCTGTCAGCTCTTCCCACGGCACATTCGGACCAAGTATCTCTGCCACATCGCCGGGTTGTACGTTTTCGACGTGTGTGACATCGACCATGATTTGGTCCATGGTGATACGACCGAGAACCGGGCAGTAGTGGCCGTTGAGGTAGACTCTTGCTCCGGTGTTGGAGAGGTAGTGCAGGTAGCCGTCACCGAACCCGATACCGATAGTAGCCACCTTTGTGGGACCGTTGGTGATATAGGTGTGATCGTATGATACACCATGTTTATCGGGCAGTGTGCGCAGTAGAGTTACGCGGCTCTTGAGGGTGAGTGTATTGCGCAGCTCTTTGTTGTACGGCGAGGGCATGGGCGAAAACCCGTAGAGAATTCGTCCCAGACGAACCATGTTGGTGCAGGGAACCTTGTAGTTGAATACGGCTGCACTGCTGCACAGGTGGCGGTACGGAAGTTCCAGACTGAGGGTCAGTTCCTTGACGGCTGCCTCGTAGATGCGGATTTGGCTGTGTGTGAATGTGATATCTTGCGAAGCCGCAGAAAGGTGTGAGTAAATACCCTCTATGTTAAGGTATTCAAATTGCTTGAGCTTATCCCCCAAACCGGGAATCTCATGCGGTAATACACCGGCTCGCCCCATGCCGGTATCGACGTTGATGTGCAGGTTTACCTTTTTGTTATAAAGCCGCCCGAGCGAGTTGAAGTGCTCCGCCTCCTCCACGCTTGAGAGTGCCGCGCGCCAGCTGTGCTGCACAATAGCCTCGCGCTCAGTCGGGAAGCAGGGTCCCAGTATGAAAGGGCGCACTTTGCAGCCGGCGGCTTGCACTCGCGCCGCCTCTGAGGGCGTGGCAACACCGAAGAAGGTGATGTCTTCATCATCGAGGGCTTTTACCACCCCCTCGATGCCGTGCCCGTAGGCCTCCGCCTTGACGATGGGCATTCGGCTATGCTCCGGCATGACCTTGCGCACAACATTGAGGTTGTGAATCATGGCATCGGTGTCGATTTCAGCCCATGCGCGGTAAGTGGTGGTGGCTTCCATACGGTTATTTTATACTTGTATTGGGTGGATTGCAAGCCCTAAATCAAAAGCTGGGTTGTAGGCGTATGCAGAGGGATTGCAGCGGGCGGGTCCAATGCACAGGCAGACCGGAGCTCATGAGTTCCGCTCCGCTCAATACGCTGCCCGACAGCGGGCAAAGCGGGCGTGAGGTATCGGGAAGAAGTTCCTCGATTTGATAATGGCAATCGGGGTGGAGCCCGCGCAGGGGAATGACGGTGTGTTGGTTGGTGAAAGCCCGCTCGGTGGTATAGGCCAGAACCAAGGCTTGCCGGCCATCGGTGTAGAGCAGGGCGCAGTCGGGACCTTCGTAGGGGCTTACCAAGCGGTAAAGGTCACCGAGCTGAACCAATGGGCGCAATTCCTTTGCCAGTGCCAAGCGGGTGCGAATCTCGGCTTTTTCGTCATCACTCAGGCAGCGCGGGTCCAGCTCGAACCCTAATCGACCTGCCAGAGCTACATCGAAGCGGAACTTGAGGGACGTGCAGCGGCCGGTGTAGAGGTTGGGGCTGGCCGTTACATGGGCTCCGATGGCATTGGCCGGGAAGAAGTGACCGGCACTCCACTGCATGCGCAGACGGTCAAATGCGTCCGTATTGTCGCTCAGCCAGAATTCCTCGTGATACTGCGCTGC
This sequence comes from Akkermansia sp., assembly GCA_045614705.1. Lineage (GTDB taxonomy): Bacteria > Verrucomicrobiota > Verrucomicrobiia > Verrucomicrobiales > Akkermansiaceae > Akkermansia. The sequence continues at coordinate 49,134 of JAZLDM010000069.1, read as the reverse complement.
CCCCAAATCCATACGACCGCCGCCGGCGGAGCAGCATTGGAACACCACATGCGGGTGGCGGGTTCTCAATTCGCGCATTATTCGGTAATAGGCTGTAATGTAATCAAAGTAAATGTTCGGGTGAGGAACATCAGTCATCATACGGTTGCAGTCCCATTTAATATATGCAATATCGGGGTTAGCGCTCAGCAGAGCGCTGATAGTGTTCAATATGTAGTCTGCTACATCGGGGCCGGCCAGATTCAGCACTAATTGACGGCGTTGCTCAGTCGGGCTCAGCCCGGGCAGTGTTAGTGCATAACTTGCATGATGGCGATAGAGCTCGCTATCCGGGCAAATCATTTCGGGCTCAACCCACAGTCCGAATTTAAGTCCCTGCGTAGCGGCGAATTCTGTGAGCGGCTTTAAGCCATGCGGCAGTTTGTCGGTGTCGGGGTACCAGTCGCCGAGGGAGCTTGTATCGTCCTTTCGTTTGCCGAACCAGCCATCATCGAGCACAAACATTTCGATGCCGAGGTCTGCTGTGAGCTGCATCATGGCTTGAAGGGTGGATTCGTTCACATCGAAGTGCACGCCTTCCCAGCTGTTGAGCAGGCAGTCACGTGTTTGTTGACCACGCGGGATTACGCAGCGGCGCAGGTAACGGTGGAGCCGTCTGCTTGCCTCGCCTTTACCATTCCGGCTATTGAGCAGTACTGCCTGCGGTAGTTGTAGTGTTTGCCCGGGAGCTAAGCTGTATGGCGCTTGTGCAAAATCATGCCCAAGCCCCAGGAAGCCTTGCCCCTGTGCATTGTGAGTGAATGAGAGCATGTAGTTGCCGCTCCATGCCAGAGCTGCCAGTAGGCAATGCCCGCTTTCTTCCTGCACAGGTGTGTGGGTTGAGACGATAAGCCCGGGAGTTCCTTCTTGCGCGGCTTTGATGCCGGTGCAGGCTGTGGCGCAGAGGGTGTTGCCCCGCATGACTTCCTGCTGCTGCATGATGTGCTCACCGGCCCACACGCCACGGAATGTGGTGCAGTAGTACCCCGGGGCATTTAAGCGTGCCGTAGCGGAGTAGGCGCGCAGCAATTGCAGTTTACCACTTGTGCCGTTGTGTATACTGGCTTGCTGGGTAACCACGCCTTCCTCGTGCAGTTGTAGGCGGAGTTGTAAGTCGATGCCGGGGTGACGCGGATCCGATAAATTGATAATGAGTTTATTGCTCTCGCAGCTGTAGCCGCTGAGTTGCGGATTAAACCCCATGCTGCCATCTGCAAAAAGCAGTTGAAGTGCGTATTCGCCGGACAGGTTTTCGCGTGGATATCCGGTGCGCGATTGGTAATCCGTGAGGTAGGGGCTGAGTATGGTGCCGGTTTCTCGGTGGGTGATAGTGGCGCGACCGTTGCTCCATTCGATGCTACCGTAGGGATATTCTATTCGAGCGGTGGAAATCATGATTCTGATAATCGGATTTTTTATGGTGGCTGCCGCAGGTACACCGCAGATTGGGTCATTCGTATTTGCGAGCTTCTCTGCGAGCCATGCGCAAGCGGTATCGCTCATCATGTGCGCGCTTGCCTAATGAGCTGTTGGGGTCGATGTCCCGGGCTTCTTCAAGCGCCGCAATGGCTTCCAGTAATTTTGCCTCGGTTTCCGGCGTATGGGCTCCGGTGTGACCGATGGCATATTGCTTCATGAGCAAGGGGTAGAGACAACGCAAGCCAATGAGCTGCTGTAGCTCCGGTGTGCAGAGCTCGTGGCTGAGCAGTTGGCGGCTTTCCTGTACCAGTTCGCTGAGTTGTTCATCCGTCGCTTCCTCCATGGCACAGCGTGCGAATAACAGGTAGAGCTGCGCCGCAAAAAAACGCTGTTCTCTTTCCGCTTGCTGATTGTCTTTGTTAGCCTGTGTTTCGGCTTGTTCGATATCTTTGCGGGTAAGTCCGCGCAGCAAGAGGGTTGCGTATGGTCCGTCTGCATTGGCTATCACGAGACAGGGCAGGTGAGTAACTCCGGCTGCTATGGCAGCGGCTTGTTCTTCAGCTTGCTGCAGGTCGGGGCAGTCTTTCCGCAGTTCTACAAACTTGCATTCCGGTTGGCTGTCTGCCGTGGCGGGTAATAGTTTGCGGACAAGCTGTTGCAGCTCGGGGGTATTTTTACCCTGAGCCGTGTAGACGGTATAAACTTCCGCAGCCGCAGGCGGGGTAAGCACTGCGGCTGCTGAGTATAAAATACTGGTGAGTAATAATCGCATGGTCGAGCTTAGGCTCGGCTGATGGTGATGCGCTTAAAGCGTGAATCAGATTCTTCCGATTCTGTATGAATACCGGGTATCTTTGCCAGCTCATTGTGTACCAATCTGCGTTGGTAGGCATTGAGCTTTTCCATCATCAACGGACGTCCGCTTTGAAGTACCCGCTCCGCCCGGGAGCGCGCGCGGCGCAGCAACTTATTTTCCGCGCGCTCACGATAGCGGTCGCAGTCCACTCGTATGCGGGGGGCATCTTCCCACGCAGCCTGAACCAGTCGATTGACGAGGTATTGCAGGTCATCGAGCTTATCGCCCTCATCGCCGATGATGTAGCGGGCATCTGCTCCTGAAATCATAAGAGTGACGCCATTCGGTTCATCGGCAGTGGGTTCGGTACTCAGGCTGTAGTCATAGCCAAGCGGTGCCAGAATGGCATGCGCCACTCTAATCGCTTCATCTGTAACTTTCTGAAGGACATCCATGGCTGCTTAATCGCGGGCTGCACCCAAGAAACGCAGCAGGTAGAGGAAGAGGTTGAGGAAGTCGAGGTAGAGCTGCACAGCACCCATGATAGCGCCCTTGCTGCGGGAGTCTGCATCGACCAGGTAAGCACCTTCTGCCAGCAAGCGCTGTGTGTCGTACGCTGTGAAAAGGGCGAAGACAACTACGCCGATACCGGAGATGACGAGGTCAGCTGTGCTATTGCCGAAGAAGATATTGGCAATGCCGGCAATGATTAAGCCGAAAAGCAGCATCATGAGCGTGCGCCCCATACCGCTGAGGTTACGCTTTGTTACAGAACCATAGAGAGCCATGGCTCCGAACATACCCGCTGTGCAGGCGAATGTAAGCCCGAGGGATTGAGTGGTATACTGGCAGAGGATGGGACCGAGTGCCAAGCCTTCGAGGGCGGAAAAGGTCATGAAGAGCACGGAAAGTGCTCCGGCTGTGAGCTTGCCACGGCAGAAGGCCATAACGAGGATGATGCCAAATGTGCCCAGCAAGAGCCAGAGCTGGTTATTTAGACTCCATGTGAGGATTTGGTCAGACTGCATGGCGTACATGGCCAAGCCGGCTGTTACGCACATGGAGAGTGCCATCCATCCGTATACCTTGTTGAGATAGGCTTTCGCAAGGGCAGCGAGCTGCTCCTGCATCATTTGAACTTGAGTTGCGTATTCGTGTTGCATGGCTTTATGCTAGTTCATTTTGTATAGTTTGTCAAGCTGAAATATCTTCAGCTGTCGCGAAGTATCATGCCTTGACTATATTGCAGGAGCGATTATAACTGAAAGATTAAGAATTGCTGTATGATTTCAGAATTTGCTTTACAGCGGAATGTTTGGATTCTCTTAATTTACGGAGTGTAAGGAGTTGCAGTGAGGGGGAAAGTTTTCGGAGTAATTCATTGGCAGATTCCGGGGTGCGCAGGCAGAACTCACAGGCGCACCAAGCAACCCCCATTTGTGCGTAGTGTGCGCTGCATGTGACTTGCGGCAGCAGTTCTGCTGTAATGAAGTTGAACTCCGTTGACGGTAAGTAGTGATTGAGAAGCATGACTACGCCGAAGCGTGCTTCGAATTCCCGTGATGAACTCAGGTAGGGGCGAATGAACTCGAGCACTTCGGCACGATGCTCCCGCGCAAATCGGTAGGTTGCACAGCATGAATCACATATACTCCAGTTGCGGATGGTTGGAATAAAGTCGGCCAGTGCAGCCAAGCGTTCGTGAAGGGGTGTTCTTTTGGCGTATCCGGGCAACATGCCTCGCAGCATGATTACCTCCATGGTCGTATTGTCCTTCAGTTGGCTGAAGAGTTCCTGCCAGTTTTCATCAGCAGCTTTTTTAGCCAGCTTTCGCAGTTCCGGCAGGCGCACACCCAGTAAGTTATTTTCTCCGGGAATGAGAGATGCTGCAAAGTTTCTGTACTTTGCATCTGCAAGTTCGAGAAGGGTTGCGGTGAGTTCCGTTTCTGTCATTTTTTGCCTGTGCTTAACAGCAGTTGGCGCATCTCCGGGCTTTTAGCATAATCGAGGGCTGTGTGTGCCTCGGCATCTCGCACTTCTACATCGGCTCCGTATGAGAGCAGTAGTTGAGCGCAGTTCACATAGTCGTTCATTGCTGCAACCATCAGGGCGGTGGTTCCATCGTGCATGCGGGCGTTTGGGTTGGCGCCGTGTTCCAGTAGCATGCAGCACAATACATCGGCTTCGTTGCTGCGGGCAATACTGTAGATGAGCGGGGTGATTCCCTTGTTGTCGGCTAGGTTAGGGTTGGCTTTCATTGCCAGCAGCAGTTGAACGGAGTCGATGGCATTCTGCGAGCATGCAAGCATCAGTATACTGTCTCCCTGGTCTGCCTGGTGATTGATGTCGGCTCCATGCTTGATGAGGAGGTCGAGCGCGTGTATATTGTTGGTGGCGGCCGCTACTGAGAGAGCGGTAATACCCGGAGCTTGTGCAGCATTGGGGTTCGCGCCGTGTTCCAGTAGTGTATAGACCATTTCCAGCCGCTTGGTATAGGCTGCCATTACCAGTAGCGGCATCCCATTTTCAACGCGCGTGTCGGGCGAGATTCCGTTGGTAATGAGTTTTTTGAGTGTCTCCGCTGTACCTTTGGTCATTATTTGTTTGATGTCTTCTGTCGTAATGGTTTGTTGGTGAAGACGGGGTGCAGCTATGGCCGGGGCGAGTGCACCTGCTGATATTATCAGCAGGGCGATTATATGGCGGAGATTCATAATGATGAGCCGGAAGTGAAATTAAATTACCGAGCCCCCAAGGTGAGAGCCAGTAGGAATAGTATGAGGTGCAGTGAGGAAAGTCCCAATAGTACGTTCATTTTCTTATTTGCCGGCGTGCGGGTCAGTTTCAGCATGATTATGCCCCCCACGATGATAGCGGCCAGCCAACAGAGGTTCCAACCTACATCGGGCAGGAAAAATGCCGTTTGTTTAAGGGTGGCGTAGGGTGCCACCAGAAAGGCCATGGCCAGTCCGCGAGCTCGTTTGTCCCCCAATCTTACTGCCAGAGTTCGCTTGCCGGTACTCGAGTCTTCCACTCGGTCGCGTATGTTGTTCACCTCGATTAACAGGCATGACAGCAAACCGCATTGTATACCCAGTATGAAGGCTCCGGCATAAATGGGAAGGTATGCCGACTGCCAACCTATTTGGACGAATACAGTGCCGCACACGGCAACCAAACCGAAGAACAGTAATACGAAAAGTTCCCCCAGCCCCTTGTAGGCCAGTGGCCAAGGACCACCCGTATAGCAATAGGCGCAGAGCATGCTCGGTATGCCTATTGCCAGTATGGGCCAGCCTTGCGCGGATATGAGCGGCAGGGAAAAACCTGCCGCCGCTGCTAAGAAAAGACAGCCCCATATTTTAACGCTCCGCGAGCTCATGTCGCCGCTGGCCGTAATTCTGCGCGGTCCTTGTCGGCGGGCTGTGTCGGCATGTTTGTCGGCATCAATCGAGTCGTTGAAAAAGTTGCAGGCAATTTGTATGCACATGGCGCTCAATACGGTGAATGCCGTCAGCCACCAGTTGAGTTGAACTCCGGCAAAAGCTCCTGTTTGTTGGAACTTATACACTATCAGGCAGCCGGCCCACACGGCGACAATTCCGGCAGGAAGGGTTTTCGGCCGTGCAGCAAGAATGATGGATTTAAGTTTATTCATCGTTTTCGAGGGAATTTGCGGCGACCTCCGGCAGCCTTTCGGAAGGGCTCAAAGAGGGAATCGAGTCCGCTGTTTTTTATGAGCAGTGTTTGTTCCATAAGTCGGCCGAGCTTGCCTTTCGGCCAGCCTCGCTGCCAAAACCAGTCCAGATATTCGGTGGGTAAATCCATGAGCGGACAGCCATCGGGGGGATAATTTGCGGGGCCATACATGCCGTAGGGCATGTGCATGGCTGCAATTTCAGCCAGTAGGGCTCGCAAGTCATCTGCCGAGGGTATGTCGGTGGGTTGCATCAGTGCTTCACGCTCCAGCTCAGTTGTTCTCCGGCATACATGGGTACCACTTGCTGACCGTAGCTACGATAGACAGCGGGAACCTGCATGGGGGTATCATGCAGCGTGACTTTCTTTTGCGCCGGGGTAAGGTTGTAGATGCGGCATGCGTTTCCACTCACAAAATCCTGCAATTTATCGAGGGCACCGTGCTCAGCAAAAAGTGCTGCGAGGCGAGGCAAAGCCAAGGGGGCTGTAAATACACCTGCTGCACAGCCGCAGGACTCCTTGCGGCAGCGTGGGTGCGGTGCCGAGTCACTGCCGAACATCAGGCGGGGGTGGGCACTCAGTGCCGCCTGCAACAGGGCGTCTCGGTCGCCGGGGCGCTTGGCTATGGGCTTGCAGAAGAGGTGCGGTTGCAGGGCACCGCCTGCCACATCGTCGAGGGTGATGATGAGGTGCTGCAAGGTGACTGTCGCGCACAGGTTTTCGAACTCATCGAGCAGTTGCAGCGCGGCTGAAGTGGTGATATGCTCCATGCAGATACGCAGGCGCGGATAGCGGGTGGCCAGATTGCGGTAAACTGTCAGGAATTCTTGCTCGCGATCCATCACGAACCCATGGCTTTCTCCGTGAACGAGCAGGGGAATGCCCATTTCCTGCATCATACACAGGGTGCTGTCGGCATCCGCCAAGTTGGCAACTCCGCCTTCACTGTTGGTGGTTATGCCGGCCGGGTAGAGCTTGTAGCCGAAAAATCCCGGAGTTTGAGTTGCCAAGGTGAGTTGCTGTTCACTTTGGGCGGTGAAGAAAAGGGTCATGTAGCGGGTGAATGCTTCCTCGCCCATGGCTGCGGCTATTCGCTCACTGTAGGCGAGCATCGCCCCCGGATCTGTTACCGGCGGAACGAGATTGGGCATGATGACTGCCCCCGCGAAGTCGGCAGAGAGCGGGGCTACTAATTTCAGCATATCACCATCGCGCAGGTGCAGGTGCATGTCCAGCGGTGCATTCAGCGTAATCTCCATGCGCGTTATACTACCAGATTTTGAGAGTGTTCGCAAGCTTTACTATTGACAAAGCGTGCGAGGGGGGGTAGAGTTGAACTTGCTATGATACAAGAACACGTACTTCCGACATACGGTCGCGCCCCTATAACGGTGGCGAAGGGTGAGGGCTCTTACCTGTTCGACACGGAAGGTCGCCGATATGTGGATTTCTGCGCCGGTATTGCCACCTGTAGTTTAGGGCATTGCCATCCCGCTGTGGTGCAGGCTCTTTGCAAGCAGGCCGGGCAGCTTATGCACTGCTCTAATCTTTACAATATCCCGCAGCAGGAGGAGTTGGCCAGCCTTATCGTTGAAAAGATGATTGGTATTCCCGGGCGCATCTTCTTCTGCAATAGTGGGGCTGAGGGTAACGACGGCATCATTAAAGTGGCTCGCCGTTTCGGGCATCGCCGCCCTGCTGCGGATGGTTCTCCGCGCTACGAAGTTATCACTTTCAATAAGAGTTTCCACGGGCGTACGCTGGGCTCTATGGCCGCTACCGGTCAGGCTAAGATTCAGGTTGAATTCGACCCGCTTCTGGTAGGGTTTAAATATGTGGATTTCAATGATTTGGAGGGATTGAAAAATGCGATTTCTCCGATTACCTGTGGTGTCTTGTTCGAGGCTATTCAGGGTGAGGGTGGTGTGAACACAGCAACGGAGGAGTTTATGCGCGGTGCTGCTGCTTTGTGCCGCGAGCATGATTTGCTGCTTATGTTCGATGAGGTGCAGTGCGGTTTCGGTCGCTGTGGTGCCCCTATGGGCTGGCAGGCAATCTGTCCCGACGTGCAGCCTGATTTGGTATCTTGTGCTAAAGGCATAGGCGGTGGTTTCCCCATGGGCTGTTTCTGGGTAAGCAATCGCGCCATGGATGAAAAGGGAACTCAGCTTTCTTCCATCATGGGGCCGGGGTCTCATGGGTCGACTTTTGGCGGTACTCCTATAGCTTGTGCTACCTCGTTGGCCGTGGTTACGGAAATTGTTAATCAGGACCTCTCCGCCCGTGCCAAGGCTCTTGGTGAGTTGATAAAGGATACCGTAGAGGGATGGAATCTCCCCTGTGTTGAAACGGTGCGCGGTTATGGTCTGTTGCGCGGGGTGGGATTGAAAGCCGGTAGCTTTAACGTGCCCGAGGGTAACACTCCCGCCGGTTATGTAAACAGCTTGTGTTTGCAGGCCGGTTTGCTTGCATGTCCGGCAGGTCCGGATACTCTGCGACTTATCCCGGCGCTTAACGTACCGGAAGATGTTCTGGCGGAGGGCCTTGCCATTCTGAAGTCCGTGCTTGAGGGGCTCGCCTGAAGATTTCTACATCTTTACTGAAAAAAACGAAAACCGCCGCGCCCGATGAGGTGCGGCGGTTTTTTCGTGATTTTTTAAGCAGTTATGCTCCCAGCATGTCGTCTACAGTAACCCCGCTTGTGCAGGTGGGGGACTGGTCACAATCACAGCGATGGCAAGGGTGACAGGGCGTGTGGTTGCTTACGTAACGGTGCTCGGAACCGATGCTGAGCGGGTAACGCTCTGCCGAACGGGATGCCATCAGCACTGTGCAGCGGCAGCCGGTAGCGGATGCCAGAACAGGCAACAGCCCGTCTACGGCATACAGGGTGGAATGTGAACCTACCTTGGTGGCGATTTCTTCGGGCTTGCACAGGCAGAGCTCGCAGCCCAACTCGGCCGCCATCTTCTCAGCCGGTGCAGCATCCGCCGGCAGCGCAAGCAGGCTTACCTTGCCCAGTCTGCGGACCAATTCAGCCCAGTTTTCTTGTGTCCAACTGTTGCTGGTGCCGAGAGTAGAGAAGGGGGCAATAAATGTGCCGGCTTCGTCTGTTGCGGGCATCGGCGCCAAATCTTGCTCATCGGAAGCGAGTTTGTGCACCAGCTGGATTCCTTGTTGATAGTCTTCCAATCGGGTGCGAGGATGCGTAGCTGTTATGCTATACTTTGAGCGGAATCGATATTTGCGGGAGAGGGGATTCTCCCAGAAGCCTGATACATGTACCGGCATAAGCGATTGCAGCTCCTGCATAGTTTTGCGGTTTTCGCTGTACATGAAGAGCAGGTCAAAGGGACCGTCTTTGTAGATTTCGTCAGCGGCTAATTGTGCGGACAGTTTGACAGCTGCATCATCGGTTGTTACGACATGGGTAATCAATTCGTTGAACTGCTGCCACCAGGCTTTCTGTTCGCCGGGGCAAATTATCGTCAGCTGGGCATCTATGCGGCTGCGCTTGAGGAGACGCACGATGGGAAGCAGAAGGGCAGCTTCCTCGAACTGCTCCGGCATGCAGATGAGTATGCGGAAGGGAAGGGTTGCATACTTCTTAATCAGTTCATTGCTGAATGTGTTTGCCGGAGCGAAGTCGGAAGTGCTCTTCCAGCGGTGGTGCATCCAGAAACCATCGAGTATGTTCTCTTTCTGGCATTTTTCGATAGCCAGATTGACTTGCATGGTAATTTCATCGATTTCCTCGCACCCCTCGGGCAGGTCAATCGTGCGGTCTAAGATAGCCTCCCACTTACCCAGTGATATATTACGCGTGAAAACGGAGTAGAGTTGTCCTTTTCCTTTGCAGCGCTTGTAAATGAGCGCCGGCAGCGGGGTGACGCCGGTTACCTTACCGAAGTAGGGCATAAAGAGCCCCTCTTGTGTAAACTGGTCGCTCAGCACCCCCAACAGGCCACCTGAGCGAGCAAGCTTGAAGACGGCACGAAGGCCGTCTTCTTTGCTGAACATCTCGCATCCGAACATGGTGCGGGTGTTGTACACAATCTTCTCCAGCAAGGGATTGCTCAGGCGGCGGTACATGCAGCCGTAGTGCTCTACCTTGGGGAAGAGCGGGCGTGTGCGTGCCAGAATCTCCCAGTTGCCTGCGTGTGGTACAGCGCAAATGGCTGTTCGCCCATCACACCCGGCCTCTTCAAACCCCTTTTGACCCACCACCTGTATGGAGCGCTCCATTTCGCGGTCGGTCATGATGCCGGTTTTGAGTGAGCAAGCCAAGTTCATGACTGTTCGCACGATGTTGCGCCTTACCATTGAGCGGAGTTTATCTTCCCTCAGGGTCGGGTCAACCACTATGCGTAAGTTGCGGGCTACGATTTTTCGGCGGGATGCGGAAAGCATCCATACCAAATAGCCGATGGCCCGCCCGAACAATGCTACCAGACGTATGTCTGTCAGCCGCAGCAGCGCGTTCATGGTGCGGTACCCCATCGCTCCCAGCTTTTGGGATAAAGTGGGTGCAGGAGCGGCTTGCTCGTCTTTCATGGCTGATTATATCAGTTGAAGGTGTAGGTACGCTTGATGTAGAACGCCTTGCGGGTGTAGGGGTCCCATACTTTCGAGCCAACTTCTATACCGGTGTAATCGAGCTGGTAATGCGGTGCATACGGGGAAATAACCACGTTGCTGAATTCGGAAGTTAGACCGTAGGGCAGACCGTCTTCTGCATATTCGAGACTACCGATAATATGTGTGGACGGAGGCAGCATATTGTCGTCAACCTTGAGCCATTTGTTGCTGGCAGGGGAACCGTCTTTATCTGCAATCACCATGGGAGGGCGCGGGCCGGGATATTCATCTCGTGTGAAGTTCTGAATGATGGGCTGCCAGATGCAGGAGCTCAGGAGTGTACAACCCAGCACGATGCCGCTGAAGATAATGTGACGTGTTTTCATGGTTATAGTGTGTTTTATTGAGGTGTGTATGGTATGAGAGTGATTCTGCCCTCGCTTTCAGGGCTTTCTTTTTCGAAGATGGGACAGTAGCCGTATTTTTTCGTGGCGTTCACGATATCCGGGTAGCATTCCGCTAAGGTTTTAAGGGCAGGCTGCATGACCTGAATGTGTTTTTGCGGTATACCCACTGCACCGATTTGGCCGCCCCTCGGCATGTTGCCCATAAGGTTAGGACCGCCTTGGAAATCCACGGTAACGACCGGGCGCCCATGTTCAATATGGCGCTGGAAGGTGAGGTTGACAGCTGTTGTTTGGTGGATATTGGCCCCTATCAATCGGTCTATAATAAGCTCTGCGTAGCCATTGTGGACTCGTATGGCAACGTTCTGCGCATTTGCAAAGATGGAAAAGATGCCGGTCTGGCGCATGCGGCAAGTGTCTCGCAGGTAACGATTAAGGTCGCCCTCGGTGAAGCTGACGATGCCGCCGTTTGCATTTCTGATAAGAACGCTGAGATCTTTGGCCGCCTGTTTATCATTGAACCCGGCTATATCATCAAGCGATTGTGGCTGCCACATGCGCGCAACCCCATACATCAGTACCGCGATGAAGGCGAGGAAAAGTAAAACAGCTATGGCTGACCAGAAATTGAAACGGTTCCACAGTTCGACCAGTAGGCCTGAACTTTGAGCGTATTCCTGCTCCTCTTCCTCCGGTCGCGCGTAAAGTGTGCCACGCGTCATGTCGTTGGGGGGCGCGTCATTGCGGAACAGAAAACCCCACAGAGCGCCGCTGTCCGGTCTCTTGGTTTTGCGTTTGCGTTTCCTGTTCTGCATTCTTGGCATACTGCTCGTTTCGATTATAACTTTTTGCGACCCGATGAAAAGCAAAAAAAAGCCCATTCGGGCCTTTTTGCGCGACATACGCCGCTATGTGTAGTTAACTTTATACACCCAGCGCCCAGCGTAGGTATTTTTCACTTTCCGCCCAGATGCGTCTTTTTTCGCATCCCAGTACGACTACGATGACTGAGCGACCGTTGGCGGAGCCGCAGGAAATAAGGCAGCGTTTGGCCGCATTGGTATAGCCGGTTTTCATGCCTTGTACCCAGCTGTATTTGGCCAGTAATTTATTAGTATTGTTGAAGTTAACTTGCTGGCCGTTAGGGCGGGTAAGGACGACTTGTTGGTCGTTGATGAAATCTCTGATAACCGGATTGCTGTATGCGTAGCAGGCTGCCAGTGCCATGTCGTATGCGGTTGAATACTGCGGTCCCGGTAATCCGCTGGGGTTAGTAAAGTGTGAATTGTACATGCGCATGCGCTGTGCACGGGCATTCATGCGTGCTACGAATTTTTCCACGCTGCCGGCGCTGTCACGGGCCAATGCTTGTGCTAAGTCGTTGCAACTGGCTGTAAGCATGGCGTGCATAATGGCTCCGCGTGTGTAGCTTTCACCGACATTCAGTCGCGAACGTATGGGGGTTACGCTGAGTTTGTCTTGCCGGGTGATGGTCATCATGCGATCCAGTTCGCCGGCGTCGCAAGCGCACAGTGCGGTTATGATTTTCTGCGTGCTTGCTACTTGTCGGCGTTCGTGCTCATTGTGGCCGAACAGTACATTGCCGGTGCGGGGGTCAATCACACAAACAGCACCGCAGTTCGGGGTCGGCGCGGTAGATGTAGGGGTGGCCAGGGGGCGTGGCGGAACCAGGGAATTACTGCGCTCTCCGTAAACCGCTCTTGCCGGTTTGGGGATAGGTGCCTGAGTGTGTACTGCCGGTACATAAGTTCGGTGATTGCTGTATTTTCTACCGCTCAGGTAGCCCAAGCTAGTCTGGCTGCAGCTGGTTATCATGCCGGCTATGCACACTACTGCTGTATAGACAAAAAAGCGCATGTGCGCATGCTATCATAGGCCTAATTATTTAGCAAGTCTTAATTAAGGCATATTTGCAGAGTTTGTGTAAGCTGTAGAAAATCAAGTGCTAATTGTATTTTGTGTATTGTTTGGTATGGTCGTTTACGGCATGTCGTTCTTTTTTTGATGTAAGTCGAAAATTGGGCTTGCTAAATGTCCCCACTCATGGCAGAATATCGTCATGGCGTATCGTACATTGGTGGCTCTTTTTGCCTTGGTTTTGGCTTGCCTGTTTGGCTGTCAACAAGGCCAGAACTCCTACCTGAGAACACCTCCTGCCTTCAAATTCAGGCCGGAGGCTAGGCAGATTATTCCCCGCTCCATCGGTCGCTTGGCCAAGGAGGCCAATATCAAGATTCGCATGATGCCCCGTCGGTCCCGCCAGCGTCGCGGCTCTCACAGCATGCGTCCCAGTTTTATCACCATACATAGTACGGCGAACCATTCTCCCACGTCTACGGCCATGCAGCACTCGCGTGCGCTTTGCGGCGGGGCATTTACCAACCGCAGTTGGCACTTTACCGTTGACCAATTTATGGTAGTGCAAAATCTGCCGCTCAATGAGTCCGGTTGGCATGCCGGAACCGAGGCCGGTAACAGGCATTCTATAGGTATTGAGATGTGCGAGTGCGAGAGCCGTGGTCATAACCATTTCCGCACATGGGATCGTTCCGCTAAATTGACGGCTGTGTTGATGCAACGCTATGGTATCAACCTGCGCCGTGTGGTGCCGCACCACCACTGGACCGGTAAGAACTGTCCCATGCCGCTTATGACCAACGGACGCCCGGGACCCAAGTGGGGGTGGTTCCTTTCCCGCGTGGATTATTACTATCGCTGTATCAATAACGGTGTGTCAAACCGTTGAGTTTCACACTTGAGTATCAGCTCAGTCCGTGAGCCTAGCACTGACAGACGCTCTGAATGGGCAGCCCGATATCAGCGCTCGTGAGCTACAGGTGCTCTCTGCTGCCGGATATAGTACTGTGGGGGATGTGTTGTTGCGTGTTCCTCGTCGTTATGAAGACCGGCGTGTAACCAAGCCAATATCCGCCTTGCTGGATGGTGAGACGGTGAGTTTGCTGGTGCATGTGTATAGCGCAGGCTGGCGTTTTTCCTACAAGCGATACTACGAAGTCAGTGTCGGCGATGACGGGGAACCCTATGGACCACGGTTGTTGTTACGTTGGTTTAATATGCCCTATGTGGCTAAGTTGCTTGCCACGGGGATGAATCTTTCCGTGTACGGCAAGGTGAAGGTATATGGGGGTAAGCTTACCATGACCAATCCTGATTTTGAGGTTATGGAAGATGAAGATGCCGGGCAGCGCTTGGTTGAGCTTGCTATGGGTGGGAGTGCTGCTCCGCTTGCGGATGAACAGCCGGGGCAACAACTTGTGCATACCGGGCGTATTGTTCCCATATACCGTGGCATATCGGGTATGGCGGCTCGGCGTTTTCGGAGTTTGGTATGGGGGCTGATGCAACGTTTGCCTGAGCAAGTGGCTCAACCCGGCTATGATGTGGCACCGGCATATCCATTCCGCGAGGCCTTGTCGGATTTGCACTTTCCTGCAGAGCCCGAGAATTACCGCAAGGCGCGTCTGCGCTTTGCTTTGGCTGAGTGTTTTACGCGTCAGTTTTGTGTGGCGTGGCGGCGTCACCGAGCGCAGGGGCGCCCCGGTCGTGTAAATGTTACAACTGATGGCTACTTGCAGGAATTGTTGGCGGGGTTGCCATTTAAACTGACCACGGCACAGGCACGCTGCGTGCAGGAAATTCGCGCCGATATGGAAGAACCTCGCCAGATGAACCGCCTATTGCAGGGGGATGTTGGCAGTGGTAAAACCCTTGTGGCACTTTGTGCCATGCTGTTGGCTGTAGAAAGCGGTGGTACTGCCGCCATGATTGCTCCCACTCAGATATTGGCAGAGCAGCATTTCAATAACTTTCGAAGATTGCTGAGCAATATGGATGTGCGCCTGTCCCTGCGCACGGCTGATAGGGCGGAAGATATGGGGTATGTGCCGGACAATCCGGAAGACGCAGATAACACTCCTCGTTTGTTGGTGGGAACTCATGCGTTGCTCTACAAAAAGAATCGACCTCGGAATCTGGTTTTGGCTGTTATTGATGAGCAGCACAAGTTCGGTGTAGCTCAGCGAGAGCAGTTCGTGAGTAGTGGCGAGCACCCCGATGTGCTTGTCATGACCGCTACTCCTATCCCCCGCACGCTCACCCTTACCCTGTATGGTGATTTGGAGGTTTCCGTGATTGACGAGCTTCCGGCTAATCGCGGCGAGATTGTAACCGCCTTGCGAAATCCCAATCACATGAAGCGGATTATCGCTTTTATGCAGGGGGAATTGAAGGCCGGGCGACAAATCTACATTGTCGCTCCGCTTATCGAAGAAAGCGAAACTCGTGCGCAAGCCGCAGCTACTTCGGAACTGGAAAAGTGGCAAACTATTTTCCCGGATGAACCCATTGGTTTGTTGCATGGGCGTTTGTCGCCGGAGGAGAAGGATGCCGTTATGAGTACTTTCCGCGCGAATGAAACTCACATACTCGTAGCAACTACTGTTGTGGAAGTGGGAGTCGACGTACCCAATGCGACTGTCATGCTTATTAATGATGCCGATACTTTCGGGCTATCTCAGTTGCACCAGTTGCGCGGTCGAATAGGCCGTGGGCAGTACAAGAGTTATTGCATTCTTCTCTCAACCGCTAAAAACGGTGAGCCGGGGCGGGAAAAGCTGGATGTGCTTTGCCGCACGACCAACGGTTTTGAGATTGCAGAAGAGGATTTCAGGTTGCGAGGTCCCGGTGATGTGTTGGGAACTGCTCAGAGTGGGCTCGGGGCAGTGCAGTTCACCGAGTGGCTTAGTGATATGCGCCTTATTCACCGGGCATCGAGGGATGCCGCAGCTATTTTGCAGCTCGACCCGGAGCTCCGCTTGCCGCAACATGAACCGTTGCGCGCTTTGGTAGCACCTGAAGCCGAGCAGGGGGTAATTGCCTGATTTTCGCATTTTTCGAGTTTTGTGCTTGAAATGAGCTCAGAATATGGTACTCTATCATGAAAATAGTCAACCTTTGCTAAATATGTACAGAAACATGTTTGCTTTTACAGCTATTGCGGCTGCATTGATAGGCAATTCCCACGCTCAATTGGTGCTTCCCTATGCGGTGGATGACCCGGTGGTTTTGCTGGCGGCTGAGATTTCGGCTGAAGCTGCTGATGAGGAAGGCCAGAATATTGTGGAAGAGGATTCCGCCGGTGCAGCCGGTGAGAATGTGGCAACTCGTTGCTTGATGATGCAGCTTTCAATCGTTCAGGGACTTACGGAGCGCTTGTCTACTGATTTGGTAGCAGCCGTGCCCGAAGAAGTAGCCGAGGATTTGCAGGAACTGCTTATGGAGGCTCAATCGCTCGAAAATATGGCCATTGATATTGGTGCCGGTGAGTACGAAGAGCTGCTGAATGATATGTCGCGCGACCCCGCAGTGCATGCCGTTCTCAATAAGCTGGATGATACGATAGAGCGCCTTGAGGATAAGTCATATTACAACTGCCCCGAGTTGGAAGATGTCGTGAGCCGAATCCTCAATATTCTCTCAGATTTGCAGTAATATGCCATGCACCCAACTACCCTATTGTGCGGCTTAGCATTGTTGACCTCAGTTACCGCTGTAGCTGCTGACAGTGCCACGGGGCTGAAGTGGATTGCCTCGCAGTTGAACAGCCCGGAGGCTTGTGAACGTCGTGCTTTGTTGGGGTATCTGCGGCATGAGGATGTGCGAGTACGCTCTGCCGCGCTGGATTTGCTGGAAACCGTTACCGGCCGTGATTTTGGTATTGATCCGTGGCTGGCTCCTGCTGACGTTCCGCAGGAAGTGCAGCAGGCTCTCAACGAATGGGCCGCAGCGGAAGAACTGGTAGGAGATGCGGTCAAAGCTCCCGAGCCGCAGCAACTGGCGGATGCCGTGGTACTGCTGCGCTCCACCGACCCCGATACTCAGCGCCGTGTGTGCCTACGTTTTGCCCCTTGGAAAGCGGCATTGGCTGCGGCAATTCAATCGGAAAAACTGAATAACAAAGAACTTACAGAACTTGAGCTGGATAATCTGCGCTGTTCTCTCTACCGGCTGCAATTGCAGAATGCTATTCCGGCGGAGGTTGGGCGAGTGGCACCCTTGCTTGCATCGCATGCGCGCAAAGATATACTTAACGGCTTAGAGGCATTGCGCAATGTGGGTAAAGATACCTTGCCGGTGTTGATGGAATTCATTGACTCTCAAGATGGCTTGATTCGCGAAGTCTCGATGGATGTGCTGTTGCAGACCGGTAATGCTCAGGCGTACAAAATTCTCATGCCGAAACTCATGGCGGAGCAGGATCGCAATATCTTGCAGATAGCTGCTCGCCGTGCGCCGGATTGTGAACCCTTGCCGCAGATTATTGAGTTCCTGAATCACTGTGCGGTTCAACAAGACGAAGACGTGGCGGTTGCTGCCTTGGAGGCGTTGGCTGATATGGAGGCCGATAGGGATGAAGACTCCGGCGGGGCTCTTGCCGACTCGAAACATGCCATGGGAAGCGATTCTTGCCTGAGTTTGTTGAGGTCGCCGAACTGGCGAGTGCGTGCTGCGATGCTGCGAGCTCTGACGTCAACGGAAAATTTTATACCATCCATTCGAAATGAGGAGCTTCAGAAGGCTGTATTGGCAGCCCTGCGGGATGAGGATGAAACAGTGCGCTTGCATGCGATGCAAGTGCTTCATAAGCGGAATCTAGTCTCTTCATTCCTTTCCGAACTCGATGACTATGCCCTAAAAACACCGAACTTTGCACCCTATTTAGTTTATCTTTTCTGCCGTCAGAAACGAGAAATGTCGCCGGCGCTTGCTGAGTATGTGAGCCGTTTTTCACCGGAGCAGGTCGATTTGCTTGTGCATTATGAGGATGAGTACGATACCGTCTTCAATACCAGTTCACGGCCGAACAGGTGGGCTCTCGGAGTGATAGAGTCGTTGATGGCTAACCCCGATCCGCGTGTGCGGCATAAAGTCATGGCGGCTTGGGGGCATAATTTATATTGCCAGAAATCTGAGTGGGCTCATGCCTTTGTAGATTGGTTGCAAGAGCTTTCTGTTCCCGCTGTTGACAAGATTGAGCCCCTCCGCTTATTGGTATTCAACAACAGTGAGCATGACAGGCGCCTTGGCTGCGACGAGCGTTTGGCTGAGTGGTTGTTGCAGGAATCGGAGCATGTCACCATACAAGATGCCCGCTTGCAGCAGATTGTCTATGCCGCCCTTCTGGAACTGCGCCCGGCTATGGTCGCTGAGCCGGATGCCGCTCGCCTGCAACAAATACCCATCGAGTTGCTCGAGGATTTACTGCGGAGTCGTCCGGCTCTGATTCTTCAAATGGAGCGGGAATTTGCCTCGAAACTCGTCAATGACGATTCTTTTTGCTCCTTTTCGCGGCTGCTGTCACTTCGGCAGCAAAATCCGGAGATTATGGATTTTCTTGCCTCACTCAAATTGAGTGATGAACAGTGGTCGGAGCTGGTAATGGCTGCAATGCAGAAGGAATACTCTTACGAGGAAGAGCCTGTTAAGGAAGAGCCTGAAGCGGAGACTTTATCGCCCTTCATTTTGCGAGTTTTGCAGGCGGAGGGTGCTGCTCAGAGCTTCCGTACTATTCACACGGCTTATTTGTTGTTGTTGATGGGGAAGGAATCGGGGGCTGTTACCTCTGTTATCGAATCTGCGGCAGAAGCTCAGCGCGCAGCTCTGGAGTGTCTGCGTGATGTTCCTCGGAATGCCGCAGCTGTAGAGCCCTGGGCTCAAAAATACCGCAATAGCCCGCACGCTGTTGTTCGTCGTGCCGTTGCCGGTTGTTTGTTGCCCTTTAAAGGCTGGTTTTTCTATATTCCTCGGGGGGAAGAGCAGCCGCCGTATGCTGATACTGAAAATCGACGCTCCGGTGATATGCGCGCCTCTTGTCCGGTGTCGCTTATTCGCTTGGTGCAGTCTATGCAAGACGATGCTGACCCCGCTGTTGCATTCATTGCGTGCTGTTCGCTGTTGTATCGCACAGGCGATTGTGACCGTGCTCGTATGGCGGAGCTGCTTAATTACATGGAGAGTTTAGAGACTCGCTATCGTCAACTGAAAGAAGAGAACCAAACGGAAGCCGCCGAGTTGTTATCCTCAGAGCTTGGCGCGCTCCGAGAAGTCGCAGATAGTGTGTGGTATCGTTGGTATGAATACCGCTCCGTGGGAAATGAGTTTTTCAAACTTAAAGGCTCGCCGAAGAAGATTCGTCCCGGGCTTAGTAAACTGTTGGAGGATTTCGCTCTTAAAACTCAACGGAGACCATACTCAATAATTGAGGATGTTCGTGATACCCTTAATTTTAACCGCACATCGAGGGCGGCTGGCGGGGCTCCTGCGCAGGCTCATGAGTTTGATTATCCGCAGGCGACCGTTGAAGTGGCTCCTACTTCTCCCTCGCCGTTACCGGAAGCCGTGGAGGAACCGGATGCCGACGAGCCCGAAGAGCTTACTCCCGCTCCGGTGGCCGAGGCTCCTGTGCGGGTCGAGTTTTTCCACAAAGACGGCTGTGAGGTCTGCGAGCAAGTGCAACAACACCTCGATAACCTGAAGACCGATTTCCCCGGGCTTGTGGTTGTGAGCTATGATGTGGAAAGCGAGAGCGGCCGCGAGCGCAATACGGTGCTTTCTGCGCGTTTCGGTGTGCCGCCCGCGGAGCGGCGGAAGGCTCCGGCTATTTTTGCGGAGGGCGGGTGCCTGTTGGGAGGGGCTGCTGCAGAGCGTAGTCGATTGCAGCGCCTATTGAGCGATTCTCGCGATATTGGTGGTCGTTCGGCCCAATTAGCCGAAAATCCGCAACCGCAGGAGCAGGGGGAGCCGCAAGTAGAGACGTCTGCCACGCCGGTTCCGGCTGAACCCTCCCCGCCTGAGTCAACGGAGCAGAAGCCCCAACCCTTACCCGTCGCGGACCGTCTGGCCGCAGCCACACCTACCGAGTCGGCTGCTGCCACCGGCGAGCAGATTTGGGAACAACTGCGCAGCTACGGAGTGCTTGCGATAGGCGGTGTTATAACCTTGCTGGGGTTGGTGTTGCTGCTGTTCGGGCACGCCAAGGATAGCTCCCGGGATTGATAGTGGTCAATTTTTTTATTCGTATTATGGAAAAACCGCTGATTCTCGATGAGAATCAGCGGTTTTTGAAATCTGTTTGCCTGTCTTACAAATCAGCGCTTTGCCGTCTTGCGGTGGCGGCTCTGCTGCTGAAGAGCCGATTGCATTTTTGCACAGTGACGATAGGCGGTGCGATCTTTCAGGGTGCGCATGCTCAGCTGTGAAGAGCCCCACTGGATAATCTGAATCTCCACTACACGGCGACCCCATTTGCGCATGAGCTCCTGAGTGGGTTGATAGATATCGATGGTGCCGGTGCCTACCAATGCACTACCGTAGTCATCTACCACATAGATGTAGGGCTGACCCTTAATCTTGAAACGAGTCCCCAGCGGGTATACCGACCAGTCGGCAGCGGCTGAGCGCACCTGATCGGTGTATTTCAGCGAAGTGCCGATGGCGTTGCGCGGACCATAGCCTATGTGGTCACTCTCTGTGTGGGTGTAGGCTGTTGTACGCACGACGCGGTTAAGTTGCGCAGGGTGGTAGAGAGGCATGCCATGCTTATCGCGCCCGAGCTTCGGCAGCTTCGGGTTCGGCCTGGCTGAAGGTGAGGGAGCTGTGGGCATTACGAAACCACTGCTCACACCTGTCGCCGCTTCTGTGCTATTTGCACAAAAAGCGAATGCGGTGAGTGCGCTCAGCACGCTCACTGCAAGTTTTTTTACTGTCTTCGTCATTCTTAGGCGATGTAGGTAAGAGGTGCAGTGCTGCTTTTTCAGCGGCACTTTTACTTGCGGCTGGACATAATTTACCATAATTTAGCCCGGCTTGACAAGCAATTTTTTAACCGTTTGATTTCAAAAATTAATTCGAAAAAGTTTCAAAAATACAATATGTTGTATAGGTTTGTGCTTAATGTATGCTAAATATTGTGTTTTATTAACTTGACTTAAACAATTAAGTTTTTATTGCTTTTCAAGTGGGAATGGGGAAATTGTCCAATCTGATTGCTGCATAAGCGAATCGAAGAAAATTTTTGCCTGATTTCCGAGGTTGAGGCTTGCGATGTTGACGTAACGTTCAGCGTTGCGGGAATCCGGCTCTTGCCCATGCAGTCCCTTTGCTGAAAGGAAGGCGATATAGATGTAGGCGTGAGGGAAACCGGTGGCAGCGGCTTCTTGCAGCAGTTCAATAGCTTGCTCGGGGTTTTTCTGGGTACCGAGCCCTTTGTAATGGGCGTATGCCATCATAACCAGCGCATAACTGTAGCCATCATTGGCTGCCAGAGATATATATCGCTTGCCTGTTTCGATATTCTGCTGAGTACCTTCACCGACGAGCAGCATGAATCCCTGCGCGGCGAGAGCTATGTGGTCTTTTTGGGCAGAGTTGAGCCACTTGAGGTGTTGGTAGGCTTTTTGTTTGTCTTGTTTTAGGCCGAAGTCACCGCGATAATAGGCGCGTGAGAGAGCCCTGCGAGCAGCAGAATTTCCCTGCATGCATGCGAGGCGAATCATATTTACCCCCAGTGCTGTATTTTGTTGCAGTCCGGTTTTCGCATTGAAATCACCGGGAGGAGCAACCAAAAGTGAGCCGTATACGAACATGGCACCCGGATCGTGCAAGGCAACCGCTGTTTTCAGCTGTTCCAGACTGAGGTTCGGGTCATTTTTGTGCGAGAGCGAGGATAAAGCGAACATAGCTGCCCCATTTTTAGAGGCCGCGCGAGTAAGCCACTCCAATTGGGTGCGGGAATCGGGGGCAAACTGACTGAGATAATAGATGACTTGGTGGTTGTTTCGTTTGATTTCTCCGGCTACTTCGGGGCGGTCTTTATCCGCCCAGCTGGTTAAGCGTTGATTTTGCAGAAGCCAGCTGAAGCGAGTGTCGAAGTTGCCGCCCTTAGCAGCCTCAAGCATCATCCTATTGGCCGCATTTTCATTTTTGGGTGTGCCGATACCCATGCGCAGAAATACGCTGTAGTCGAGCATTGCCGGGGCATATTTTAAATCTGCTGCTTTTTTGAGCCATTTGATGGCATCTGCTGCGCCTTCTTGTTGTTTTTTGAGAAGTTCAGCTCTTTCATTCCCTCGGAGGTAGCGTAATTCAGGCGCTGCGTTTTGAGCTGCTTTTGTCATACCCAGGTAGTGCATGCCAATGGGGTTGCCATCTTTGGCGGCTTGCTCCAACCATTGCGCCTGACTGAATTCATCTCCGGTAGCAGTGAGCATGACTGCCAATGCTTCACAGATATCTAAATCACCCGTTTTCGCTTTTTCATTTAAGCGGGAGAGGAAGTCTTGGTAGCTCTCTTTGTGCGCAGCCGGTGTAGTATTTGCTGTAGTGGGGGTGGTCGGGGCAGATGCTAACGATTCAGCGGCATTATCCTTCGGCTGCTCCGGAACTTGCTTGCCTTTTTTGGTTTTTGAAAGCTTGCGGTTGGTCTTTTTTTGGGCAATGACAGAGAGTTCGGGGGAAGGTGCCAGAGCCGCTACACTCGTATTTAAGGGCACAGCAGGAGCAGCGGGGGCACCGATGGCAAGTAGAGAGAGTATGAGGAAATATGGCTTCATGTTTTCGGGGAGGCTGACTTTCATTCTATTTGTCCGTCTGTGGAAGGCAAGCGAAAAATATGTCTTTGTGTGTGGGGGCGGTGGATATCAAGCTTGCAACAGGGCTTGGCGCATCTGCTCTATGGGCAGGTTCTTGCTGCCATGCCAGTACTCATAGGCAAATACTCCCTGCCACAGTAGCATGCCTAGACCATTGTCTGTTATGCACCCACGTTCGGCAGCTGCTTGTCGCAGCGGCGTGTCGTGAGTAACGATGTCGTACACAATTTGCCCGGCTTGCAACCATTCTGCAGGGAGTGGTAGTGAATCTCCTTCTCTTAGCCCCAAACTGGTGGCGTTTACTACCAAATCCGCCTGAGCAACAGCTTGTTGCAGTTCTGGGGTGCCGAAATGGCAACTACTCAATTTGCCGCTGTACAGGGGGGCTAACTTGGCTACCATGGCTTCCAGTTCCGGGCGTGGACGGTTCACCAGCGTAAGGCTGCGGCATTTGCTCAGCACGCACTGAGCGGCGAGTGCTGAACCGGCACCGCCACAGGCCCCCAGCATAACTACCCGTAATTCACTGAGCTTGCGACCGCTATGTTCATATATAGCGTGTTCAAATCCCGGGCCGTCGGTATTGATGGCGTGCCAGCCGTCTTCGCATCGCTTCAATGTGTTGGCGGCGCCGCAGAGCTTGGTAAGCTCACAACATTGGACGGCCAGATTTCTTGCTTTTTTCTTGAAGGGTACCGTGATATTTACCCCGGCGAATCCCAGCTGTGCCAGCAAAGCCAGCAGCTGTTCGAATTCTCCCTCCTCGGTACCGGCCAACAATCGCACATAGCGGCATGGGTGCCCATCAGCATCGAGCGCTGCCTGTTGAAATTGCGGTGATTTGCTGTGAGCTATCGGGTTGCCGATAACTCCGTATTTCACATTTTCACGAGCGCAGAGTTGCGCGATATCTGTTGCAGTGTAAAATGCCGGCATGACGAGTGGGCTTGAATAAATCACGAAGGGCAAACTCGGTTCGCCCTCCGTGATGGTGGTATCTGAACTTTACTTGCTCTTTACGCGGGCAATAGCCACCTTTTCCATCTTGATGGTTACGCTGGGCGAAACTTCGATGAGAACGGTGTTTTCTTGCACGTCGCGTACAATGCCATGCAGACCGCCGATGGTCACAACCTCATCATTTACTTTAAGCGCATCCTGACGAGCTTTGTCTTCCTTGGCTTTCTTCTGCTGCGGGCGAATAAGCAGGAAGTAGAAAATGATAATCAGTAGGATGAGCGGCAGGAATGAGGAGAACATGCTCTGTTCTTCTGCTGCTTGAGCGGGGGCTCCTGTGGCAGGTTGTGTGGTCTGGGTGGTTACGGCTGCTGCTTCGGCAGGGGCGGCAGCAGGGGCTGCCTGTGCGAATACGTTGATGTGGCTCATGGTATATCGTTTGCTTGGTAACGCGAGATGAAGCTGCTCTTAAAAGCAGCGAATTGGCCGGCTGCAATGGCGTTTCTCGCTTGCGCCATGAGCCGCAGGTAAAAGTGGAGGTTTTGGAATGAGAGCAGGCGCAGGGCAAGCATCTCTCCGGCTCGGAAGAAGTGGCGAATGGCTGCGCGTGAGAATCGGGTGACGTGGGGATGCCCTTCCGGGTCGAGCGGGCGGTTGTCGTTTTCCCAGCGCTTGTTTTTGATGTGTATGGGGCCATCCGGGGTGAGCGCTACACCGTGGCGTGCCAAGCGGGTGGGCATCACACAGTCGAACATGTCGACCCCGCGCTCAATCATTTCCAGCAACTGGGTAGGGGTGCCCAAGCCCATTGCATAGCGTGCTTTGTTCTGCGGTAACCAGGGGGCTGTATTTTCGATGGCTCGCAGCATTTCTTCTTCCGGCTCACCGACAGACACACCACCGATGGCGTAACCGTCGAAATCCATAGCCGCGAGTTCTTCTGCACACAGCTTGCGCAGGTCAGCGTACACCGAACCTTGCACGATTCCGAAGTGTTGTTGCAGGCCGTTGCCGCTGGTGGGTTGGTGCTCGTTTACCCATTGCTTGCAGCGTTTGGCCCAGCGCAGGGTGTAACCCAGGGACTTTTCCGCATATTTGCGGTCACAGGGGTAGGGCGGACATTCGTCAAAAAGCATGGCGATATCGCTACCCAGATTTGCCTGAATTTCCATGCTGCGCTCAGGGCTCAGCATCATGTAGGCGCCATCAATGTGGTTGCAGAATCGCACCCCCTCCTCGGTAATTTTGCGTAAGCGAGCTAAACTCCATACCTGAAAACCGCCGCTGTCTGTCAGCATGGGGCGATTCCACCCGGCAAAGTTGTGAAGGCCGCCTAAGTCGCGTATTGTCTCATCTCCCGGGCGCAGACACAGGTGGTAAGTGTTGCCCAATATGATTTGAGCTCCCAGTGCCTCCAAGTCTTCGGGGTGCAGGGTTTTAACCGTGCCCTGTGTGCCCACGGGCATAAAAATCGGGGTGGGCACATCGCCGTGGGGCAGGTGAAGTGTGCCTAAGCGAGCGCCGCTGGGGTCAGTGCTGTGCAGGGTAAAGCTCATGAGTCATTGCGTACAAATCTTGCAGCGAAGATAGGCTTACCCATGGCCTCCCACTGCTGTTGAAAATCTGTCTTGGGGTAAAAGGGCGCATTCCACTCTGCCTGAGTGAAGAGCGGACTGGCGTTCATTTTTTCGCAAACCCATTCAAAGTACTCTTCGTGGTCAGTTTTGAACAGTACCTCGCCACCTGCGGCCAAAGCTCGGTGTAGAATGGGAATAAAACTGTCCTGCACCAAGCGGTTTTTGTGGTGCTTCTCTTTCGGCCAAGGGTCGGGGAACAAGTAGTGCAAGCGGTGGATGCTGCCGGGGGCTACCATCCACTCCAGAAAATAGCGGCTTTCTACTCGCAGACCTCGTACATTGTCCAGCCCGCGTCGATTACTCTCGCTGCACACCTTGCGTATGCGCCCCAACAGGCGCTCCACACCCAAGAAGCGAGTCTGTGGGTAATGTTCCGCCATAGCCAGCAGAAATCCACCATCCCCACAGCCTAAGTCAACCTCACATGTTGATTCGCCACCCGGTCCGAATATCTCGGCAACCGTGTAGCTCTTGAAGTAATCTTCCGGTACGAACGCTGCATTATTCATCTTACGCACGCATTGTAGCAGACCTTGCTCTGATTGTCAAAGTTATGTTGTGCCATATACAAGCCTTCTGCCGGTAATTATGACACGTCGTGTATTCGCTCCCGCTTGCGTGGTAGTCAGTGGGCTCTTTGTAAGAATGACGAGAAAGCACCTTGACATTAGTTGGCGTATATACTATAAGAACCTTAGCCTGTTAAGAGGGCGCTGAAAATTCACGATTTTTCACCAACTGAAGAGATGAAACTGAGAATAGCAGTTCAGTCGAAGGGCCGTCTGAATGAAGATACGATGGCGATATTGGCCGAGGCCGGTATAAAGGTAAGTTCATCGAAGCGCACCTTGCTGGTGTCTGCCCGCAAGTTCCCGATGGAGGTGCTTTATTTGCGCGATGACGATATTCCCGAGACTGTGACCGATGGTGTGGCAGATATCGGTGTCGTGGGGCTTAATGAGTACCTTGAGCGATGCGGTGATGCCGATATTGTGAAAAAGCTTGGTTTTGGCGGTTGCCGCTTGAGCATTGCAATTCCCAAGGAGCATGAATACAATGGGCCTCAGTGGTTGCAGGGGCGTAGAATTGCAACCTCTTATCCGGTTATTTTGCGCCGCTGGCTGGAGGAGCAGGGGGTGCAGGCTCACATTCATGTGATAACCGGCTCTGTTGAAATCTCTACCGGTATCGGTCTGGCAGATGCCATTTTCGATATCGTCAGTAGCGGGGCAACGCTGGTAAGCAACAATCTCAAAGAGGTTGAGGTTGTGCTGGAGAGCGAGGCTGTGCTGATTGCAAACAAGAACCTTTGCCCCGAAAAACGTGAGATTCTCGATAAGCTCATTTTCCGCGTGGATGCAGTGATGACCGCTGCCGATAAGCGCTATGTGCTGATGAATGCCCCGCGTGAATGTGTTGACAGTATCGTGAACGTATTGCCCGGTGTGAAAAGCCCCACGATTATGCCGCTTGCTCAGGATGGCTGGTGCAGTATCCACACCGTGCTTGATGAGACGTGTTTCTGGGATATCATCGGTCGCTTGAAGGAAGCCGGTGCTCAGGGAATTCTGGTTCTGCCCATCGAGAAGATGATTCTGTAACCTCATTGCAAGTGCTATGAATATCGATTTTGAAAAATGTGGTGGCTTGGTGCCCGCCATTGTGCAAGATGCCGTCACCGGTAAGGTGCTTATGCTCGGTTACATGAATGCCGAGTCTTTTGCTCGTACGCAGGAGACGGGGCGGGTCTGTTTCTGGAGCCGCAGCCGCAAGTGCTTGTGGACGAAGGGTGAGACCAGCGGGAATTATCTTGATGTCGTGAGCATGAAATTGGATTGCGACAACGACACCCTGCTGGTGCAGGCTACTCCTCATGGGCCTGTGTGTCACACCGGTACGGATACCTGCTGGGGGGAGCAGAATGAGATGAATCCGCTCCTTTTCCTCACGGAGCTGCAAGATTTCATTAACAAACGCCATGAAGAGATGCCGGAGGGTTCATACACTACGTCCCTTTTCCGCGATGGCGTGAATCGCATGGCTCAAAAAGTGGGTGAGGAGGCACTCGAGGCTTGCATTGAAGCTTGCAATGGTACAAACGAGCGACTGGTGTATGAGGCCTCTGATATGCTCTATCACCTTATCGTTCTTTTGACTTCTAAAGGCTTGCGCATTGAGCAAGTTATTGAGGAGTTGGCTTCTCGCCACAAACCGGGCTGGAAGAAGCACTGATATACCGTTTAATCAATTTTGCCCCTGCTGCTATAGGTTGCAGGGGCTTTTTTTTGTTGAAGAAGGGAGATAAGTCATGTTGAAATGTTGACAATGAAGCAACTTTTAGCATAATAGTGGACGTGAAAGAGTTGCCGATTATATTATTGAGTGCGCTGTCTGTTGTTTGCGCAGAGCCGGTGGTTAATGATGAACTTCCGGCAGAGTCTCAGGAATCCGTTGAACAGGCTGAAACGGAAATTTGTGACAGCGGTATTAAACAGTTATTAAGAACGAATCCGTTTGAATACGACTGTGTAGAGAATGAGCAGGCTTGGAGTGATGATGAGTTTTTCCGTCGCTTGGAAACCGCTATGGGCGAGGATATGCGCGAGTTTGTAAACGGCTTTTTATCCGACCAAAATTATTTGGCTGAATATGGTGCTGAACAGGCCGCTAAGGATGCTGAGAAGTGCTATGAGTTGTTATCTCGTTCCGTTCAGGCCGCGCGTAAGGCATACGATGCTTCGTTGGCGTGGTATGAGGCTGATTTCGTATTTACTCAGTATGTGGAAGGTAGCTATCAGGAAATGCGCGGCCATTTTGCCAATGCTTTGCGCTCTCGATTATTGCTGGACTTGCATATACTGGGAACCGATGGTATATGCCATTGGTTTGAAAGTATAAAGGAGAATCCGGAGCTCGGTTCGTTGGCCGATTTGGGGATAAGCGAGTTTGATTACGCACTTCAAAGACGTGGTGTATTTTCAACAGGCGATAGTATTGAAGCCAATAATATGGTGATTGAGCGCTTGAATGAACGCCTGGCCGGTGATCGTCGCTTTATAAGCGAAAAGTTATATGTTGCATACCCAACAGACTCTGATTCTCAAAAACAGCAGTTGAATCTTGCCTGTTCCGCATTTCTTGCAGCTGAAACGGCTTGGGATGATTACAGAAAGGCGATTTGCAGTACTCAGTTCCCTGTGAAGAATAGTTTTTATGGTGGTAGTGGCACTCCTGTGTGGGCCGGTCAGTTATCTGTTTCTATGCGTTTGTCTCAGTTGCGATATCTGGCCATTGTTGCCGGGCTTGCCAATGGCGGAGGTGCTTCCTTTCCGACACTGATTGATTTTACTCAATACGAATGGGATGGAACTGAGGAAGACTTTGAAGGTGAAGAGCAGGAAGATTGAGTAAATCAATTTTAGATTTGTAGGTATATAAAAATCCCCCGCCGATTTTTGTTCGGCGGGGGATAAATATTAAACGGATTGTAGGTTGATTATCAGTTAGCCACGATGTTTACCAAACGACCGGGAACAACGATAACCTTGCGAACAGTCTTGCCGTCGATGAATTCCTTCACGCGCTCGGATGCAAGAGCTGCTGCCTCCAGCTCATCTTTGGTTGCATCGGCCGCAACAGTAATCTTGTCGCGAAGTTTACCGTTTACCTGAATCACGATTTCTTTCGTGTTTTCAACCAGATATTCAGGGTTGAAGGTCGGCCATGTTTGCTGGCAAAGCTGGCAGGCGGGCAGGGTGCTGAACTCGGCACGCAGGCGGCTGTAGAGCTCTTCCGTGATGTGAGGTGCAAAAGGATTGAGCACATGCAGCAACTGCACATAGTCGCTCACTGTTACAGTGTTGGCGCTTGTCATGGCATTTGTGCACTCCATCATCTTGGAAATAGCGGTGTTGAAACTCATGGTTTCAATATCTTCCGTTACCTTTTTGATGGTCTTGTGAACCTCCTTGCGAACAGGCGTTACTTCGCCGTTGTCATCAGCCGTAATTTTGCCGGAAAGTACCCAGTCGCCCTCGCGGTTTTCCGCCATGGCCACGCGCCATACGCGAGCCAAGAAGCGGCTGATGCCTTCCACGCCCTTGGTCTGCCAGGGTTTTACTTCCTTAAGCGGACCCATGAACATTTCATACATGCGCAGAGCGTCTGCACCGTATTCACGCACGATATCATCGGGGTTTACAACATTGCCACGGCTCTTGGACATCTTCTGGCTGTCTTCACCGAGAATAAGCCCCTGATTGACGAGCTTGTTGAAGGGCTCGTTTGTGCTGACCAAACCGTAGTCATAGAGTACCTTGTGCCAGAATCGGGCGTAGAGCAGGTGCAGCACGGCGTGCTCAGTGCCGCCTACATACAAATCCACACCGCCGGGGTTGTTACCGCCCATCCAGTACTGCTCGACCTCGGGGGCCACGAATGCGCTATCATTTTTGGGGTCCAGGTAGCGCAGGTAGTACCAGCAAGAACCTGCCCATTGGGGCATGGTGTTGGTTTCGCGTGTGAAGTTCTCGGAGTACTGAATCCACTCAGTTGCCTTGACCAACGGGCCGCGGGGGTCGCCACTGGGCTTGAAGTCTTCCATCTCGGGCTGCAACAGGGGCAGCTCGCTTTCGGGGATGGCGTAGTGATTGCCGTCCTCTGTGTTCCATACAATGGGGAAGGGTTCGCCCCAATAGCGCTGGCGGCTGAAGAGCCAGTCACGCAGCTTGTAATTCACCTTGCCGCAGCCGTAGCCCTTCTCTTCCAGCCATGCAATCATTTGCTGTTTGGCCTCGGGGACGCTCAGGCCGTTGAGGTGCTCTGAGTTAACCATGGTGCCATCGTAACCGCAGAAGTCCTGCCAGGGAGTGTCTGCGGCATCCGGCTGTACAACCTGAATGATGGGCAGACCAAATTTCACGGCGAATTCATAGTCGCGGCTATCGTGAGCCGGTACTGCCATGATAGCGCCTGTGCCGTAGCCGGTCAATACATAGTCAGCAATCCAGATGGGAATCTCCTTACCGTTTACGGGGTTGACGGCATAGGCACCGGTGAATACGCCGGTTTTGTCTTTGCTCTCGGTTCGCTCCAAGTCGCTCTTGGCGGCGCAGGCGGACTGATAGGCTTCCACCTCAGCTTTTTGCTCGGCGGTTGTGATTTCATTTACCAGTTCGTGCTCGGGGGAGAGCACCATGTAGGTGGCGCCGAAGAGGGTGTCCGGGCGGGTGGTGTAGACGGTAATCGTCTTGCCGTTGCAAGTGAAGTTCACTTCTGCACCCATGGACTTACCAATCCAGTTACGCTGCAACAGCTTGATGCTTTCGGGCCAATCGAGCGGTTCGAGCTCGTCAATCAGGCGCTCTGCGTAAGCGGTAATGCGCAGCATCCACTGGCGCAGTTTACGGCGCTCTACGATATGCCCCTTGCTCTTCCATTCCTCAGCCTCTTCATTGGCCAGCACAGTGCCCATATCGGGGGACCAGTTCACCATACCTTCAGCGACATAGGCCAAGCGCACGTTATCAATCTGTTCACGGGTCCAGCCTTTTGCCTCCAACTCGCTGACGGGGCGAGCCTTCTTCAATTCTTCGTTGTAGTACGAGTTGTACAGGCGCAGGAAAATCCACTGGGTCCAGCGCACATAGGCAGGATCCGTGGTGGCAATCTCGCGATCCCAGTCGTAGGAGAAGCCAAGCATCTTCAACTGGCGACGGAAGGTGTCGATATTGGCGTATGTGGTGATGGAGGGGTGCTGGCCTGTCTTAATGGCGTACTGCTCAGCGGGCAGGCCGAAAGAGTCCCAACCCATGGGGTGCAGTACATTGTAGCCGTTCATGCGCTTGTAGCGGCTCACAATATCAGTAGCCGTGTAACCCTCCGGGTGGCCTACGTGCAGACCGGCACCGCTGGGATAGGGGAACATATCCAGCACATAGTACTTGGGCTTTGCTGCATCGAAACCCTCTTCACCGGGGTTGTGCACTTTGAAAGTTTTTTCGTTGTCCCACACAGCTTGCCATGCGGGCTCGAATACATCAAAAGGATACGGATTTTTACGTTCAGACATGTCGCGCGAGACTATAATACAATCACTCATGAAAATCAAGCCTTTTTGCGCTGAAACTCTGTTCGCTGCCGCAAATAGCGCCGTTAATGCAGGTTCTGCGGTTGCCGATGCGATTTTCGGAAAAAACAAGCGAGGCTCCGTGGGTGAAACTTTGAATACCGCACTGTGTATCGATTGCTCTTTTATTTGCTTGCTGATAGCTGTCGGTCGTGGTAGGATAGGCGCGCACACCATGGATTTATTCACCCCACATGGGCGCAATGAAGCGCCGCAAGAGGAAAAAGCCTCGGTTGGCATGCCGCTGGCTGCGCGTATGCGCCCGGAGAGTCTGGAAGAGGTAGCAGGGCAGCAGCACTTGCTTGCCCCGGGAAAGCTGTTGCGCCGTGCGATTGAAACAGATCGCTTCTCATCCCTTATCTTTTATGGGCCTCCCGGTGTGGGGAAAACTTCGCTGGCCTATGTCATAGCGCGACAGACAAGTGCCTATTTCGTGATGCTTAACGGCGTGGAATCGAACGTGAGCGATATTCGTGAAAAGATTGCGGAGGCGAAGGCGCGACAGGCATTGCATGGGCAGCGCACTATTTTGTTTGTGGACGAGTTGCACCGTTTCAATAAAGCTCAGCAAGATGTGCTCTTGCCGCATTTGGAGCGTGGCACGGTGCGATTTATCGGTGCCACAACGGAGAATCCGTATTTTGCTATTAATTCGGCTATGCTTTCGCGCTCTCAGGTATTCCCGCTGGAGCCTGTGCAGGATTCGGAAATCGTGGCATTGTTGCGGCGTGCAGCTTACGACCCCGAGCGGGGATTGGGGTACATGAAGCTCGATATATCCGAAGAAGCGTTGGCGCATCTTGCGCTGAAGGCAGATGGCGATGTGCGCAAGGCTCTCACGGCTCTTGAGGTCGCAGTATTATCCACTCCGATGGCTGATGATGGGGTGGTTCATGTGGATTTGACGGTTGCTGAAGAATCGATTCAGAAAAAAGCGATTAAGTACGATCGAGCCGGGGATGGCCATTACGATACCATTTCGGCGTTCATAAAATCGATGCGTGGCAGTGACCCGGATGCCGCCCTTTACTGGTTGGCATATATGCTCAATGCCGGTGAGGATATTCGCTTTATTGCGCGCCGCCTGGTTATTTGTGCGAGTGAGGATGTGGGGTTGGCTGACTCGAATGCGTTGCGTGTGGCTCTGGCCGCAGCGCAAGCTGCTGAAATGCTCGGTATGCCTGAGGCTCGAATCCCTTTGGCTCATGCTACGGTTTATATCGCCACGGCACCAAAGAGCAATTCTGCGTATGCCGCTATCAATGCTGCACTTCAGGATGTGCGCGAGGGAAAAACTCTTGCTGTGCCTGACCATTTGGCTACACCTACTCGCAAAAAGCTTGCTCGGTTGCGCGGTGTTAGTGAAGAAGCTACCGACTATAAATACGCCCATGACTTTGGGGATGAGCATTATGTGCCGCAGGCATATCTGCCCGAGGGGCGTGTGTACTACCACCCCACTACCAACGGTATGGAGTTGCGCATAACTGAGCGCATGAACTATCTGCGCTCTTTGCAGCCGGATAAACAGTGAACCTTATCGCAAAAAAAGCAGCCATGAGCCCGGGAGCTCATGGCTTTTTTTGTGCTGTTTGAATGAAGCCTTGTCAGGCGCGGATAATGTAGCCTTCGCGGCGAGGTTTAGGGGCTAAAATGCCGCCCTCGGCAGGATAGCCGAGGATGCAAATAGCAAGCCCCTCGTATTTATCCGCAACGCCCCATTTCTGCATGAGCTCACGCCCTTCTGCCGTGTCAAACATTTCCTTGCCACGGTTAATCCAGCAGGAACCCAGCCCAATGGAATGGGCGGCCAGCATGAGCGTGCCCATCATCAGGGCACTGTCATCGCGACCGGTTGGTATGGTGGTATCGGTGAATACCAGTACAGCGGTGGGGGCGCCATACATCGGGTCCTTATCGGGACCCCAGCCCATGAAACTGCCGTTGAGTACGGAAAGTTGTTTCAGAGTCTCAGCGTCTTGCACTACAACGAGCTGCGGGCTTTGCATGCCTCGCCCTGTGGGGGTCCAGGTGGCGGCCTCCAGTACGGTGTTCAACTCCTCCTCGGTAATCTGCTCGGGCTGGTACTTGCGGCAGCTTCGGCGAGTGCGAATGTCGGTAAGGGTTTCTTTCATTTCTGAGCAGTTTTGTATGCTTCAATTTGTTTTTTCCAGCTTGCGAACTGAAGACCATGGCCGCGATAAACCATTTTACCGTTTGCATCTACCACAACGATGTGCGGAATGCCGTGAATGTCTTGCGGGCAACCGGGCAGGGCTTTAGCCGCCTCTGAGCCATACATGACGGCAGCAAACGGGGCCTTGTAGTGCTCCAAGTATTTGAGAGCAATTTCCGGGGTGCGGTCGCACGAGAGCAAAATTACTTCAACTTCCTTGTTTGCCATCATGTTAGGGTATTCCTGTACCAGCTTGGGCGTAACCATGCGGCAGGGACCGCACCAGCTGGCGGAAGCGAGGTACATGTAGTACTTTGCCTCTGTGCTCGGTTTGTTGGTCGTAACAAACGTGGTGTTTTCGATAGCCTGAGCTATAGAGTGGGCCGCTGTCTCTGTAACGGGGGCCGGATTGCTTTCAACGGGCTCCTGTGCGGTAGCTAAAGTGCCGATGGCACCCAGTACACAGAGAAAAAAGTTTGCGAGTTTCATAACTTCCTCATACTAGCAGATGTGCGGGTTCTTGTCAATATGAAAAGAAAAATCATGTCACTGCCCGAATTTTTATGCTGGTAATAAGGTAGGAAATATGCTATAATCTGCTTGCTATGTTATCTGACCGTACAAAAACCGGCATTGAGCGTGCGCCGCACCGCAGTCTGATGCGCGCCACGGGTATGACTGATGAGGACATCAGAAAGCCCTTCATCGCTATTTGCAACTCTTTCAACGAAGTGATTCCGGGCCATGTGCACCTGAATAAGGTGGCTGAGCTCATTAAGGAGGAGGTTCGCAAAGCCGGTGGTACCCCCATTGAATTCAACCTTATCGGTGTGTGCGATGGTATTGCTATGGCTCACCACGGTATGAAGTTTTCGCTTGCCAGCCGCGAATTGATTGCTGACAGTGTGGAGACTATGCTTACGGCTCATGCCTTCGATGCCTGTATCTGCATACCGAATTGCGACAAGATTGTGCCCGGTATGGTTATGGGTGCGCTGCGCTGCAATATCCCAACCATATTCTGTTCCGGTGGTCCGATGGCTGTTGGTAAGGGGCGCAATGGTGAGGATTTGGACCTCAACAGCGTGTTTGAAGCCGTGGCCGCCTGCAAGGCCGGTAAGATTTCTCAGGAGGAGCTGCACCACATCGAGTGCAATGCCTGCCCCGGTGCCGGCTCTTGCTCCGGTATGTTTACGGCCAATTCCATGAATTGCCTGTGCGAGGTGCTGGGCTTGGCATTGCCCGGCAATGGCACACTGCTTGCTCTCTCTGAAGAGCGTAAGGAAATGTGGAGAGCCGCAGCTCGTCGCGCGGTCGAGATGGCTCTTCAGGGTGGTCCGTTGCCCCGTGATCTCATCACCGAAGCCGCCATTGACAATGCCTTCACTTGCGATATGGCCATGGGTGGTTCTTCCAACACCGTGCTGCATACGCTTGCTTTCGCTGCTGAGGCTGGCTTGGATTACGACCTGCGCCGAATCGATGAAATTTCCCGCCGCACTCCCAACATTTGCAAAGTAGCTCCCAGCAGCCGCTTCCACATGCACGACGTGCTGCGCGCCGGCGGTATTATGACCGTACTGGCCGAAATTAACAAGATTCCCGGTGCGTTGAAGACAGATGTTCCCACGGTAAGCGGTAAGACACTCGGCGAGCAAATCGAGGGGCTTTCCACACAAGACGCCGTGGTTATCCGTACCATCGACAATGCCTATTCCAAAGACGGCGGCTTGGCTGTGCTCTTCGGTAATTTGGCGGAGCAGGGCGGTATCGTGAAGAAAGCCGGCGTGCTGCCTGAAATGATGGTGCACCGAGGCCCGGCCGTCATTTTTGAAAGCCAGGAGGAAGCTTGTGCCGGTATTCTGGCAGACAAAGTTAAGCCCGGTGATGTGGTCGTTATTCGCAACGAAGGCCCGAAGGGCGGCCCCGGCATGCAGGAAATGCTTGCCCCCACCAGCTACATCATGGGTAAAGGGCTTGGCAACTGCGTGGCTCTCATTACTGATGGCCGTTTCTCCGGTGCTACACACGGTGCGTGCATTGGTCACGTATCCCCCGAGGCGGCTGAGGGCGGGCTCATTGGCCTGCTGAAAGATGGTGACATCATTTCTATCGATATTCCCAACCGTTCCCTTTCTGCCGAACTGAGTGACGAGGAGATTGCTGCTCGTCGCGCAAATTGGCAGCCCACCATGCAGGAGGTTTCCGGTAAGTGGCTCAAGCGTTATCGTAAACTGGCTACCAACGCCAGCCGAGGCGCTGTGCTGCAATAACGAAAAACACCCACCCCAACACAACACCAAAACAATGAGCGAAGAAAACAACCAGCTGGCCACCAAGGCCAACCCGATTGTGAAATACTTCTCGGAGTTCAAAGTGCTGCGCGAGTGCGGCAAGGACTTCTGGCTGACCAACTTCATTCAGTTCTTCGATGGTCTGTCGTATTTCTCACTTATCATCGTGTTCACCCTTTTCCTGAAAGATTACTGCGGTTTCCGCGATGCGGACGCTCCTTTCTGGGTGGGTATGTACACGCTGTTCCTGTCGCTGTTCGTGTTTGCAGTAGGCACGATTTGCGACATCATTGGTCTTAAGCGCACCTACCTCATCGGCTTTACGCTGTTGATAGGTGGCCGACTTATCATGGCACTTGGTTCCGACTTCGGTACTCAGGTGTTGGAAATGAGTCAGGATGCCTCGCGCTTCTTCGTGATTGCCGGTATCGGTATATTGTCCTTCGGTACCGCATTCATGAGCCCCTGTATTTCTACGTCTATCCGACGTTTTACTACCTTGCGTGCTCGCCCGACCGGGTTCAACTTCTACTACCTGTTCATGAACATCGGTGCATTGCTTGCCGGTTTCGCTGTGGTGGACCCCATTCGTGGTGCATTTGACGGTGTGGATGGTTTGTTCTGGGTTATCAACTTCGGTACAGCCTGTAACGTGATTGCCTTCATCTTTACTCGATTTATCGATGAAAACCACTACGCTGTGCCGGAGGAGCGAATCGCCAAGAAAGAAGCCGCTCAGCGCCGCCCCTTGCAGTTGATTGGTGAGGTCGCTCGCGAGAAGGCTTTCCAGAAACTCATTGTATTCCTTGTGTTGACCTTGGGTGTGCGCTTGGTGTTCACACTGCAATTCTTGGTTATGCCGCAGTACTATACCCGTACCATTGGCGATGACTTTGACTTGGGTATCATTAACTCCTTCAACCCCTTCATTATCATTACCGGCCTCATCATGATTATTCCCATTCTTAACCGTTTCTCTACGGTTAAGCTCATGATTTCCGGTATGTCAATCTCCGCTGCATCCATGGTGCTGCTGGCCATCCCCCCGGAGTGGTACTTCATCATTCCCGGTATTGAGACTATCGGTCAGGCCTATTTCTTTGCCGTAGCTGCGCAGATTATCATCTTCGCTGCCGGTGAGTTGCTCTTCAGCCCCCGATTCTCCGAGTACGTTGCACGCGTGGCTCCGAAGGACAAAGTGGCATCCTACATGTCACTCTCTGCGCTGCCCATGTTCATCGCCAAACCGATTAACGGTGTAGTTGGTGGTTTGCTGGTATCGTATTTCTGTTACGATGGTATTGCCGCCAAGATGGATACCGGACACATTGATTTCTGGCACTCACCTGAGCTGATGTGGACTCTGTACCTCATCATGGCCGTTATATCGCCTGTCGCCATTATTCTTACCAAGGATAGCTTCGTTTCCGATCACCCCGAGGAGGATGCTGCTGATAAGGATGACGATGACGAAAAAGAAGAAGCCGCAACCCAGAACGCCTAACCCATAGAAATCTCTCATATCATGACTGATAGTAAAATTAACGCCGGGCGTGAGACTCGCGCAAAGTTCTGGCCCGTATTTCTGCCGTATTTTCTGCCGCTTGCTGCACTGATAGTCGGTGCAGCAACCATGCAGAGCATCGTGATGAGCGCCAGCCTGATTGCTATGGCTGTCTATTTCATCTGCATCCAATGGCATGTGGTTCGCCGTTTGCATGATGCCGGCGTGAGCCGCCTCTTCTTCTGGATGCTCGTTGTTGTAGAAGTCTTGTCTGCCGGCTTCTTAGCACTGCCCGAGCCTGCACCTGAGTGGGTGGGGGCTGTAACATTGGTTCTGCTGTGCGGTTTCGGCAGTGTGTTGCATATTGCATTGCTGGTATTCTTCCTGCTGCCCTCGCAGGCCGGCACGAATGACTACGGCGAGAACCCGCAGTTTCCCGGTGTTCCTTTCACCGGCACCTCTTGGGGTGGTATTGTGGAAGATATGCTCAAGCTCCTGCTCGTTATGGGCTCGCTCGGCTATCTCTGCAACCTTGCCATGAAACCCTTTGAGCAGACCAACGTGACGGACTCTCTCGTATCCCTTATTCGTAAGGGCGCTCTGGAGACCGATAAGAAATCCGGCGAGGAAATTGACAACGTGTACCTGCGCGAGTTGGAGAACGGCAAGAAGGAAGACTCCAATTTCGTGAACACCGCCGATGCTACCGGGCGTACGCCTCTGATGTGGGCTGTGTATGCCAACTACAATAACCCGGAGGATGCTCTTAAGCGCGACCTTGCTCGATTGTACTATGTGCAGAACCTGCTTAAGCAGCCCGGTATCAACGTGCAGGCTAAGGATAAAGATGGTTTTACCGCCATGCACTGGGCCGCTTGGAGCGGTATGCCCTACTGCGCTCTTGTGCTGGCAGAGGCCGGTCTGGATATTAATGCTAAGGAGAACAACGGTTTCACTCCGCTCATGCTTGCCGCGATGCGTGGTAATAATGAAGTGGTGAAGATGCTGCTCTCCCTCGGTGCTTCCGTCGAACAGAAAAATGCTGATGGCTATTCTGCCGCAGAGCTTGTGAAGAATGGCGAGGTCGCTTATAATAAGCGCGACTCCTTCCTCTTCACCCTCATTTTTGCGAAGGAGCGCGAGGCTGCTTATCGTTCAACTATCGAACTGCTCAGCAACCCTCCTGCTGCTCGCAGCTTGCCCGAACTCACCGATGACATGGCTCGCATGAGTGGTGAGGCTCGCGCCGAGCGTCTTGGTGCTGCCATTCTTGAGCAGGATAAGGAAACCGGCAGCTATGTGCTCTTACAAACGGTACAGGGTGCCGCTCAGGCAGCAAATACACAAGAGTATGACGAGGCTATTCACTACTTTGTGCTTGGTCAGTTAAAATCTATCGCTGCCCGTGAGCTGGCGCTGAAGAATAAGGGCGTGCAGCAACCGTCTGTGTTGAACGCCGTTGACAAAGAGGGGCGCAATGCTCTTGATATCGCCCTTCAATTCGGCCTGAGCAAGACTGCTGCCCACTTGCGTGAGGTGATGCAGCCCACCGCTCCGGCTCCGGACAGTGCCCCCGCTCAATCCGATACCCCCGAGTTGCCCACGCCTGCGGTTGATGCTGCTCCCGCAGAGCCGGTTTCCGGGGCTCCCATTACCGCCCCGGCTGAGGAGGAGAAAATCATTGTGATACGCGACGCTGCCGACCTCATTGATGCGCAGAAGCGCGCCGCTGCTTATGATAGTTTAACTAACGAACTGCTCAGCAACCCTCCTGCGGCTCCCGCAGAGCCGGTTTCCGGGGCTCCCATTACCGCCCCGGCGGAGGAGGAGGAAATCGTGGTGAAGCGTGATGCTGCTCTCTTCCCCATGCCTGAGGTGCCGACTGAGCCGGCTACACTTGAAGTGCCGACTCCGGAGGCAACGGAGAGCGTTCCCGTGCCGACTTCTGTCGAGTAAATATATAGAGCGTGCCTGCCCGGTAGTATTGGCTATCGGGCAGGCTTTTTTTTGTCCCGAGGTATTTTAATTAAGTTAATATTATTTGCTTGTCTACTGGGGGCTTATGTGCTATAAGAGAGTCGGTTAAAGTAACAACCACATTTATACATATGAAAAAATCCGTTATTTTCGCTCTCGCTCTTGCCGTACCTGCAATGGCCGGTACAGCCACGACAGCTCCCGTAATTATTGAGGCTGCTCCTGCAGCCGCTGCCTCTCCCTGGGCTGTTGAAATCGCCGGTGTTCACACATGGGCCGTTGCAGATAGCTGTGATGAGATGCACAACATCAACACTTGGGGTGTAGATGTAACTGCTATTTACAATGTAACCGACAAGTGGGCTGCCACTCTGCGTCTCTCCGTTGCTGAGGGCAGTGGTCGTATTGACGACGGTTACTCAATCTTCAAAGAGGAGATTACCAACTGGTCCATCACAGCCGGTGCCCGTTATACTGCTCCCATCACCGAGAAGCTCTCTTGGTTCGCCGGTGCCAACATTGGTTGGGGGCGTACCGAGGTAACTGACAAGTTATCTGGGGTCGGCTCCGTTCCTGTGAAGTACTGCGCTGACGATATAGGTGTGGCATACTCTGTTGAGGCAGGTTTGAAGTATGACATTTGCAAGCGTGTGTACGCCGTTGGTTCCGTGGGCGCTCGTGGTTTCTGTACCACTCCCAACTGGTCGACAATGCGTGCTGACCAGCAGTTCGGCATAACTGTTTCTGCCGGTCTCGGTGGCAAGTTCTGATATTTTTTCAGTTAGTCACAACGATGGGGATGCTGCCATGTTGCCGCATCCCCATTTTTTTATATAGGCCGATAATAAAAATCCCCGCAGGAATGGGAAGTACCTGCGGGGAAAGTTATCTTTGGTGTAATGTTACTCTTCGCTTTCGGCAAGTTTAGCGTAGGCCAATTCTTCGTCCGGGTCAGCACCGTGGTGAGCCTTTTCTACTTTGGAGCGGAAAAGCTTCATGATGAACACAAAGGAGCAGGGGATGAAGAATACACCCACAATGGTTGCTACACTCATGCCGATGACAACCACCACACCGATGGCATTACGTGCAAGAGCACCGGAGCCCTCTGCCGTGAGCAGCGGTACACAACCCAGAATGAAGGCGAACGAGGTCATCAGAATGGGGCGCAGTCGCATGCGCGCAGCGGTTACGGCTGCGTCCATCAGGCTTAGACCACGCTCCATCTGCAGCACGGCAAACTCTACTATCAGAATGGCATTTTTTGCTGCCAGACCTACCAACATCACCAGACCAATCTGAGCGTAGAGGTCCAAGGTCATGCCATATATCCACAGACCGAAGAAGGCTCCCAACACGGCAATCGGAACGGAAAGGAAAATGGCCAGCGGCAGTGTCCATTTCTCGTAAAGTGCAGCCATGATGAGGAAGGCGAATACACCTGAGAGGGTGAAGATGGCACCGAGGCCGAGACCATCCTGCACTTTCTTCTCTTGGAAGCTCATGTCAACGTAGGAATAGCCGAACTTGGTCTTATCCATCACGGCGTTGAACACCTCATCAATGGCTGCCATTGCCTGCGCGGAGGAGTAACCGGCCGCCGGTGCAATGCTGATTTTGCCTGAGTTGTAGTTATTGGTGTGCTGCACATACTCCGTGTCGGCGATGTCTTTTATGGTGACGAGTGTGCTGAGCGGGACGGATTCCCCCTTGTTGTTGCTGACGTAGAAGTTGGCGATTTTGTCCGTATCGGTGCGGTTTACACCTGCCGCCTGCATGTATACTTGCCACTGTTGGCCGAACTGAGTATAGTAGTTCACAAAGCGCGAGCCGTTGAAGCATTGCAGCAGGCTATTTGCGCCGGCGTAATCCACCCCCTGCGCCAAGCACTTGTCCTTGTCGATGGCAATACTCTTTTGCGGTACTGCCGGCAGCATCATATCGGAGGCTTTTTCGATGGCATCGTGTGCTTCGAGTGCTGCTTCGAGGCGTTTCATCTGCTCATAAAGAACGGCCACGCCCTGACCTTCGCGGTCTTCCAGAACCATTGCGATGTCGTTACCTGTACCCACACCGGGAATGGCGGGCGGCATAGCGGCGAATACGATACCGTCGGTCCCGCACATAATCAACTTGCCATTGAGTCGCTTGTATATGTCTTCCGCCGTGGGGCGTATGCCGTTCTCCAAGGGGCGCTCAGCGTAGTCCTTGAGCTTCACGAAGTAGGTCATGGCATTGGTAGTCTGCACGTTAATCATGAGGTTCATACCTATGATAGATACAACGTGCTCAACAGAACTGTCACTCATGAGGGTTTGCTCGACCGGTACCGTCTCTTCCGTCAGGCGCTGCAGGGATGCACCGGGTTTCATGATAACACCGGCAATGAGGAATCCTTGGTCTTCCGAGGGAAGGAAACCGCCGGGGACTCGTGCGGAGGTGGGAATAATGAGCAGGGCAAGCCCGGCCAGCAGCGGCATGGAAATCCAAAGTTTGCGGCAGAGGAAGCCACAGATTGCAGCAAATCTTTCGGCAATCCAGTCGTAACCCCTATTGAAGACGTTGTAGAAGGGGGTGAGCAGGGATTTGTGCTCTTTCTTGTTTTTGAGCATGATTGCGGAGAGTGCCGGGGAGAGTGTGAGCGCGTTGAATGCCGAGATAAGCATCGACACCGCAATCGTTACGGCAAACTGCTGGAATAGGGTACCCGTGATACCCGGCAACAGCACCGAGGGCAGGAATACCGCAGCCAGTACCAGAGCAATGGCCACTACCGGGCCGCTCACTTCCTTCATAGCGGCAAAGGTGGCTTGGCGTGGGGTCATGCCGTTCTCCATGTGGGTTTCTACAGCCTCAACTACCACGATGGCATCATCCACCACCAAACCGATGGCCAGCACCATGCCGAGCAGGCAGATGGTGTTGAGCGAGAATCCCAGTATGGGGAAGAAGCAGAAGGTGGTCACCAACGATACCGGTACCGCAATCAGCGGGATAAGGGTCGCACGCCAGCCTTGCAGGAACAGGAATACCACCAGAGCGACCAGGACCAGTGCTTCGAAAAGAGTATGGATGATTTCGTTGATGGAGTCGCTCACACTGGTTGTGGTGTCGAGAGCCACAAAGCCTCGCATACCTTCCGGCATGACTTTCTCCTTTTCGGCAAAGAGTTCGCGAAGTTGCTCAACTGTTTCGAGAGCATTCGCATCTGCTGCTTGGTAAATGGCTAAGCAGGTAGCCGGCTGGCCGTTTACTCGACCGGCCAGAGAGTATGATTGCGAGCCGAGCTCTATCTTGGCGATATCTTTGAGCCTTACAGCTTGGGTGCGATTTTGAAGGATGATGATATCCCCGAACTCTTCAATGCTTTCCACGCGCCCTTTATTGCGGATGGTGAAGGTGAATTCTTGCCCGTCGGGCATCGGTTCAGCGCCTACAGAACCGCCGGGGTTAATGTTGTTTTGCTGGTAAACAGCGTTGTATACTTGGTCTACGGTTACTCCCTTCTGAGCCATGCTTTCGCTATCGAGCCATATACGCACGGCGTAGCGACCACCGAACACCATTACATCGCCCACGCCTTTTACTCGCTTAATCGGATCCACCAAGTTTATGTAGGCATACCCGGTCAGGTCGATGGGGTTGAAGAAGCCCTCGGGTGAGTCGATGGCGTACAGCATGAGCGGCAGACCGGCAGACTGCTTGATGGTAACACCCATTTGTGATACTGTGCTGGGCAGCTGCGAGGTTGCCTGACTGTAGCGCATGTAGGTGAGCTGCTGGTTTGTGTTTGCGTCCGTACCGGGTTCGAAGATAACACTGAGCGAGCATGCACCGTTGTTGGACGAGGTGGAGCTCATGTAGTCCATCTTTTGGATACCCGAGAGTTGCAGCTCAATG
This sequence comes from Akkermansia sp., assembly GCA_045614705.1. GTDB lineage: Bacteria > Verrucomicrobiota > Verrucomicrobiia > Verrucomicrobiales > Akkermansiaceae > Akkermansia. Next base: position 5,934 of record JAZLDM010000069.1, on the reverse strand, counting down.
GGGGTGGCCACGGCATCCGCTACTTCCTGGGCATTTGCACCGGGGTAGGTCGCACTCAGCTGAATGGTGACAGGGGTGATATCCGGGTACTGCGAAATGGGTAACGCCAGCATGCAGATGACACCCAGCATGGTGGTCACTATGGAAATGACACCTGCTATGATAGGATGTTTGATGAAAAACGGAGACATAATTAACTAATGATTTTTAGCGCTTTCTGAACTGGGGGGCAGTAGCATCGGCATCTGCCGTTACGGAATCTACGACCGTTTGAGGTGCGACGTAATGGAATGGTGTCGGTGTGAGCTTATGGATTCGTTTACCGGCTTTCATGTTGGCAGCCATTGTTTGCTGGGCTGCCAGGAGGGAGCCTTCCACAATGACGGGGACATTTGCCATATTCTCAAATCCCATGCTCTTGAGAATCATTTGCATAGCGGAGCTGAACCCCATGCTGTGCGCAATGAACTCCAGTTCATCGCGTGCACCGGCATCCTTGAGCACGAGCTCTTTGGTATTCTTCACACCGGCGCGGCGCAGGGTAAGGGTTTTCCAGTCGTCGGCCTGTTCCTGCTCAGGCAAATCGTCGGGCAGAGCACTGCCGGTTCGTTTTTCGAGCAGGGCTTTAAAATCCGCCACTTGTGCATTCTTCAGCACAAGGGCATCCCAACTGTCAACCTGGGCTCCGCCGAGTATCATGGCATCCAGACTGGTAGCATTCGCCTTCGCCAACATGGGCGGAATGACGGAGGCTCGGTCTACATCTACCACATACATGGGTTGTACAACTTCTTTGCCTCCTTCCTCCTTAATGGGGACTATTACCATGGCTCCTTTGGTGACGGGCAGTGGCGTGGGGGCATTGTCTGCTCCCAGCAGTAACAGCAGGTCACGACCGTTGGCATTCAGCGGAGCTCTCGCCGGTACGAGGTAGGCCCCCTTCATATTGTTCGATATGGCTCGTACTCGCACCGGCATGCCGCTGCGCAATCCGTGGTCTACGTTCTCCACTCTGCCGACGATACCGAAAGTACCGGAGCTGGTATTCAGGGTGTTGTCCATCGACATCATTTCACCCTTGGCGGGGTAAATGGAACCATCTTTGAGAACCAAGTCAAACTGAGGTCGGTTTTCCGGGTCGATTTTGTGTTTCTGCAGCGACTCAATAATTAACAATGCGCCCTTACCACTTACACTGAAATCCACTCGAATGGGGTTGGTGGAGGAGAGTGTTACAAGCGGTTGTTGGTCATTGGGCGAGACCAATGCTCCGATTGAGATTTTGCTGATGCCGACTCGGCCATCGAAAGGCGCCTTGATGGTGGTGTAGCCAAGGTTGATTTCTGCCAGTTGTACGGCGGCTTGTGCCTGTGCGATGGTAGCTTCGGCCTTGTTGACGGAGGCTTCATTTGTTTGTACTGCGGTTTTGGTATCCGTCACCGTCTTGGCGGATACGGCACCGGGGCTGTTTGCCTCCAGCCTTGTGTAGCGTTCGAGGTCGGCTTTGCTCTGGTCCAGCTTGGCCTTAGCTTGTTCAAGAGAAGCTTGTGCTGCAAGCAGGTTGGCGCGTGCTTTGGCAAGTTCCGCCTTATACGGTGCGGGGTCGATGGTGTAGAGCACGTCCCCCTCCTTTACTATTGTACCGTTGCGGAAGTTTTGCGTGAGCAGGAACCCGCTTACTTGGGGGCGAATGTCGGTTTCCTCCTCCCCTCGCAGGGTGCCGAACCATTCATCCTTTATCTCCACATCTTGCTGCACAAGCGGCAATACTTGAACCGGGAACGGGGGCAGCGGTTTGATATCTTCAGCAGGTGCGGTATCTTCCTGCTTTTCGTCTTTGCCCGCCGCGCGCTCCATTACTTTTTGCTCGACTGCGCTCAGGGTGGGACGGAAGGTGAAGGGTGCTGTTTTGATTGTACCTCGGGGGGTAGGGTCATCTTTCGCCAGTCGGCTGTTGGCGGAGGATATGTTCATGGCGCGCACTCCGTTGTCCGGGTCTGATACCACCGGAACATCCTCGGCTTTTTCGTAACCGAACTCGCGGAAATAGTCCATCAGGGGGCGATTGTAGTCTTTGATGGCAACAAGCTCTTGAGTGGAGGTATAGCCATCTTCCTCGGTTATGGTTATATCGTATTTGCCATCGACTATTACAGGGATAGTGTGAGGTACGCCGTTTGTGTCTGTTACGATGATGAAATTGTTGCGCAACACCGGGCGAATAGCGGCTGCCGGCACCAGCATGGCGTTCTTGGTTCCCATCGGTATTTTAACACGCACCGCCATGCCGCCACGCAGCAGGGAATCGGGGTTTTCGACCTCACCCTCAACATCTATGAGCCCGGATTCGGCAACTTTGCTCTCCATCGTGAGCAGGGTGCCTTTGTATGGGTACACGGTGCCGTCCTCCAGTATTAAATCGAAACCGGGTGAAGTCAGTTCCGGGTTTTTCTTGGCCGATAACACGTTGCCGAAACGGCGAAATGAGTTAACCATGCTATCGCTGTTGATAGAAAAATCCACACGGATAGGATCTGTAGAGGTAATGTTGGCCAGTTTGGTTGCAGAGGTTACCAAATCGCCTTTCGAGGCGAGCGCCGTGCCGACAATACCATCGTAGGGCGCGTGTATCACCGTGTAATCGTGGTTAATTTTGGCTGTTGCTACAGCTGCTTTACTTTGTTCGATTCCGGCCTCGCATGCCTTCACATTCGCCTCTGCTGCGAGCAGGTTGTGGTGGGTGTCGCTTACTTGCTTTTCGGATACAGCACTGGTTTTTACAAGCTGTTCATAGCGCGCGGCATCGAGTTTGTATTGGTCTCGGGTTGCCATAGCGGCTGCCAGTGCGGCTTCTGCAGCTTGCAGGTTTGCCTCCGCTTGCGCCAGTTCTGCTTGAGCCAGTGCGGGGTCTATGCGGAACAGCACATCGCCTTTCTTTACTTTTGCCCCGTCTTCGTATTCCTGTGTTAATAGAAATCCACTGGTGCGGGGGTGTATATTCGTATCATTCTTACCTCGCAAATACCCGAACCACTCTGCGTAATCGGTAACTTGCTGTTGCTTAATTTTGAATGTTTTAATTTTTACTTCTGCGGTTTCGGTCTGCTGTTCCTGTTTTTGTCCGCATGAGGTGAGCAGACCCAAAGTGCAGCTGCCGAGCGCAAGGGCTATGAGTGTGTGTGCGGTCATGATTTGGCGGTGAATGGCGTTATTTTAGTCGCAACCGTGCAAAATGATTGCGAAAATGATGAAAATGATAAATGAAATGGTACCGGCACCGATGGAGCCGTCATTCTTGGCGGTATTCGGGTCGCGGATAACGGTCGGCATTTTGTTGATGTTGCCGGTATCCCATGAGTATTTTTTGCTCTCCTTGGAGCGGGGGATAGGGGGAAGACCTTGTGATGAGGGCACTTTGGGCGGAGCCGGTGCCATGCGGGCTTTCATGCCGGTCGGGGCGGGCGGCTGTTCATACCGAGAGGGCTCGACCCGAGGGGTCGGCGGTAATTGCGGCATTGCCACGTCTATTTCGGGCGCATTGACTTCGGGCAGAACCGGTGCGGATATCTCAGGTAAGGTTTGGATGGGGAGTGCCGACAAGGAGTGCTGCTGCTGAGCAAATTCATGAGCCCGGCGTTCTTGCTCGGCAACCATTGCCGAAAGCTTGTTTATCAAATCCTGCGACATAGCTTCAAGAGCTTGTCGCTGAGGTTCGGTCGTTACTTCGTCTCCGTGCGGAATTTCAATGTTTGGCAGGCGGGTCATGGGTATTGAAGTCAGTCCAGTTTGAGTTCACTTTGCCGGGGGACATTCTCACCTGTGGGGGTAGAGATGGGGCCTGCAGGGCCGCGCTCCGCATTTTCTGCATCGCTGGCAGTTTTCATGGCATTGAGCACGCCTTTAACCATTTTTTGCTTATCGCCGTGGGCGGTCCATGCTAAGTACAGGAAATCCGCCGGGTGTATGTTACCGTGCTCACGCAGGAACAGGCGGTCTTGCTCATCATAGTACATCAGCCCGGTATCGAGTGTGCCGTGCAGCTTGGCTTCGGCTTTGCGAATAATGCGGGGGAGGTATGGTATGCCCTGAAAATCGTCATCCGGCGAGGGCAAATCTGCCGCCTTTACGGGTTTTGCGTTGCCGGATATTCCTCGCTGAGCTGTCAGGAAAAACGTGCGGCGCGCGGCTGCTATCAGCAAAATGGTGCTCGGTGACGGATCTCCCACTGTGGCGTAGTCCAGTATATAGGCAAACATTTCTGCGGGCGTGTAGCCGATGTCCGCCAACAATTGAATCTCATCGGGCAGGAAAAAATTGTTGGCTGTGGTCTGTGGGCGCTCGTGGTAACGAGCTACAGCGTTTCTCAGCATGCTCATGAATCCGTCATTCCATTCCATGTAGCCATTATAGGTCATAAGGGCTGACCATGGCAAGTACAAAACACGTCTTTGGTGTGTTAATAATTACATGACGTGCAGAAGGCTTGCTAAAACTCGTTTTTGAGCGGAGAATGTGAACTATGCCCTACCGAGGACAAGTAACTGTTTGCCGTGCGTTGTGTGAGATGGCGTTTTGCGGGGTCGATGCTGCTGTGGCTCTGATTTGCTGGATGTACTACTATGCTGAGCTGCTGGGCATAGTGGTACTGCCGTGGTATGTGGTGGCTATGTCTGTGGCGTGTATTTACGCAGGGCTGTTGTTCGGGCGGTTGGAGCGCACGCGAAAAACCGGCGCTGTGATTTACCCGGGTATCGAGTGCAGTGTCAAACGTAGGGTGGCGCTCTGCTGTATAGCCTTAGCGGTGGTGCTCATGATATTGATTGGTGGGTATCCATACTTGTTGCACACACCTTACGGCTTGGTTCGATTGCAAATGATTGCTGCTTTTTTCGGTTGTGCCGGTTACTTGCTGTTATTGCGACGTGCGGATTCTGTGACTGGCTGTCTCGTTCTGGGCATAGCTTTTGTTTGCTTTGTTTCTTTCCCGGCTCTTTTTTACAGTTTTACCGTAAATCCGGTAAGGCAGTGCCTGTCTTTGCCTTTCGGGGTTTCCATGGTTGTGTTTGGTGCATTTTTGTTGATGCGGCGCATACAGTATCAGCAGTTGGGAGTGGGGGTAACGGTGGGTGGTTCGCTGCTCGCAATGCTCTGCATAGTTCAACTGTTGACCTATGATGAGAGCGGTTATAGAATATCTGCCGCCTGTTGTCCGGTTATTGCCGGAGTAACGGGGGCGGTATGGCTGCTTATGCTGTTGCGGGGGCGCATTCGGGAGCAGCTCTGGTATATTTTGGGGTGGCCCCTCATGGCGCTGCCTGCGTTTGTATATCTCTGTTGCATGTGGGGGGCGGCGAGTTGAATTGGCGGTGAGTATGAAAAAAGCCGCCACATGTGTGGCGGCTTGCTGAAATGATGGGATGCTTGTGTGGACTTATTCGGCAGAGGGAGCCCAGTCAATGCGGTTTTCCTCTTTCCAGAACTTCTCCAGACCGTAGAAGTCGCGAACCTCACCGGCCATGATGTGTACCATCACGTCGATGTAATCGAGCACTGACCACAGGGCATTGGGTGTGCGCTCTGCATATACGGGTTCGATGTTGTATTTCTCGCCGACTTCTTTGTCGATACCGCCCAAAACCGCGCGCAGGTGCGGGGTTGAGGTGGCCGTGCAGACTATGGCGAAGTCGGTAATGGATGAAGTGCCACGCAGGTCGTAGATGGCGATGTTGGAGGCTTTTGCTTCATCTGCTGCGGCTGCGCAGGCAAGTGCCAGTTCTTTGCTGTTCATGGTAATGAGTAAAAGAAGGGAGGGTTAGGAGTTAGCGGGTGTGAAATCGGCGGGAGCAGGGGGCTCATCGTCGGGTGTTTGCAGGTCGGTGGGCGCATCGAGCTCGGTAGGTACGGGCGGGGGCAGCTCGCGAGGGGGCGGGTTGC
>JAZLDM010000068.1:0-40576 GCA_045614705.1 Akkermansia sp. | reverse complement strand
GATGTACAGTACCCATGGAAGGTGTTTTTTTGGAGTAACACCAGCATACGTTTTGCTGGTGAAAAAATCAACCTTCCATTTTCTTTGCCCTGATTTTTGCTGTTTTGCTATCCTTTCAGAAAATCTTTGGGACACATGTGGCTTTTTGCATTTTTTTCTCTGCCATTTTCCCTAACAGAATAACATACCCGAAAAGATTTTTCTATAGTAAACTCTAACTTTTCATTTCATTTTTACTTGACGAGCTGCACGGCATGCGCTAACATGTTGCCAGCAGATAAGCATAACCTCCTGCACACACAAACATGAAAGCAGTCATACTTTTCCCCGGACAGGGTGCCCAGAAAGTGGGCATGGGCAAGGACCTCTACGACACCTATCCCGCCGCCAAGGCCATGATGGATGCTGCGGATGCCGCGCTGGGCTACTCGCTCACGGATATCATGTTCAATGGGCCGGATTCCGAATTGACCCGCACCTGTAACTGCCAGCCCGCTCTCTACCTGCATGGGTTAGCACTGTGGGAGATTCTGCGCAGCGAAGTAAAAATTGAGCCTGTGGCAGCAGCCGGTTTGAGCTTGGGTGAGTTCACAGCGCACGCCGCTGCCGGTACCTTCAGCATGGAGGACGGCCTGAAAATCGTGCAAAAGCGTGGTTCTTACATGGAGGAAGCCTGCCAGGCAGCCCCCAGCACCATGGCAGCCATGATTGGCGGCAACGACGAAGCCGTGCAGGCGCTTGCCGCAGAATGCGACATCGATGTAGCCAACTACAACTGCCCCGGCCAAACCGTTGTGAGCGGCTCCGTTGAGGGTGTAGACAAGGCCGTAGCCGGCGCCAAAGCAGCCGGGTTCAAGCTGGCCAAGAAGCTCAATGTAGCCGGTGCCTACCACAGCCGATTCATGAAGAGTGCTCAGGAGAAGCTCCTGCCCGAGCTGGCCGCAGCCGACATGCAGATGCCTGCCTGCCCCGTATACTGCAACTATGAGGCACGCCCCGTTACCGGCACGGATGACATCCGCGCCATGCTCGGAGCCCAAGTCTGCGGTTCCGTACGCTGGGCCGCCAGCATGCAAGACCTCGTAGCCAAGGGGCACACCCTTTTCATCGAAATGGGTCCCGGCAAAACTCTCGCCGGCATGATGGCTCGTATCAGCAAAGAGGCCACCGTCATCTCCATTGAAGATGTGCCCACGCTGCAAGCCGCCATCGAGACACTCAAAAACATGTAACTCCTTACTACAAACTACAGCAAATCCCGCCCTGCACACAAAGCAGAGCGGGATTTTTTTCATTTTGCAAAACACCATTCCGGCTACGGAACTATGCCTTCAATCCGACTTTTCCGCCACGATTACCAAACCATTTCACACGCAATCCGGCTATGAGATAATAGCAAAACGGTATAAAAAGAATGCCGACAATAGTAGCCACACTCATACCGCCAATGACCGATATACCAACGGAACGCCGCGCCTCGGCTCCGGGACCGGTAGCAAGAGCAAGCGGCACACACCCCAAAATGAAAGCAAATCCGGTCATGAGAATAGGGCGTAGGCGCGCACGAGCACCGGCAAGTGTAGCCTGCAACAGGGGCATACCCTCGGATAATCGGTCCTGCGCAAACTCAACTACCAGAATGGCATTCTTAGCAGCAAGACCAATAAGCATAATCAACCCGATTTCTGCATATAAGTTGAGCGGAATATCCGCCACCCACAGGGTGCAGAGAGCCCCCAGCAGAGCCACCGGAACCGAAAGTACGATAGAAATCGGTAACATCCAACTCTCATAGAGCGCTGCCAGCAGCAAATAAGCAAACACGCCCGACAACGCCAACAGCCCCGGCAGGCTCACACCTTCGGCAGCCTTTTGCTGTTGATAGCTCATACCGGAATACGAATACCCCATGTCAGCAGGCATGGTACGGGCAAATGTACCCTCAAGAGCCTGCATGACCTGAGCAGAGGTATACCCCGGCGCAGCACTCACATTGAGCATAGCCGCATTGTACATATTTTGCCTCATTATAAATTGCGGCCCGTAGGTAAAGCGGGTATCCACAATCGAATCCAGCGGTACTTCCGCGCCGTTGGCTCCGGGCAGGTAGAAATTGTGCAGTTGTTCAATTTCCATGCGAGCAGAAGGCTCAGCCTGCATGTAGACGGGGTATTGATAACCGAATAAATTGAAGTAATTTATAAACGAGCTACCGAGGAAGGTCTGCAAAGTCGAATAAGCCGAAGCCAAATCCACACCCTGCACAAGTGCCTTCTTTGTGTTGAGAGTCACGAAATACTGCGGGGTATCGGGAGCCTGAAAGTTCTGCACAGCGGCAATCTGCGGGCAATCTGCCAATGCCCGGGTAAACAGGCTACCCTGTTGTGCCAAATAATCCGAACCACGACCGGCACGATCTTCGAGCATAAATGTAACATCAGACGTAGCGCCCACCCCCGGAATAGGCGGCGGCAGTATAGCAGCACCAATCCCGCCGATTGGCAATGAATTAAACTGTCCCCGCAGCTGCTGAGCCAGAGCAGCTGCACTCTGAGTAACAGAGTCGCGCTTCGACCAATCTTGCAAGGTAATGAAAAAGAAAGCATTGTTGGGGCTCTGCACACCGGTGAGCAAATTAAAACCATTGACCATCACTACTCCCCTCACCGCTGAGTTCTCGCCCAGCAACTTCACCACCTGCTCAGTAGCCTGCTCCGTAACACCCAGCGAACTACCATAGGGCATTTGCAAAGAACCATACAGATACCCCTCATCCTCATTGGGCAGGAACGCCCCCGGCACACGTCCCGCCACGGGATATATACACACAGCCAACAGAAGGAGCAGTACAGCGGTAATCACGCCGCGCCGTATCATCCCGCCCGAAACACGCGTATAGCCGTTGCGAACGCGGTTCAACGCGAGGTTAAAATACTCAGCCGCGCGAGTTTTTCTCCCACTGTTCCGCCGCAATAACAGCGCACAAAGAGCCGGGCTCAAACTCAATGCACAAAACGCCGACAGCAATATCGAGACACCGATGGTCACGGCAAACTGAGCAAACAGACGCCCCGTTATCCCCGGCAACAACATGCAGGGAAAAAACACCGCCGCCAGCACCAGTGCCGTGCTCATCACAGGGCCTGCAACCTCACGCATCGCGGACTCCGTAGCCTGCACCGGCTCCTCCCCGGCATCCAAATGAGTCTGAACCGCCTCCACCACCACAATAGCATCGTCCACCACCAAGCCAATGGCCAACACAAGCCCCATCAGGCATATCGTGTTCACCTCCATACCAAACAAGGGAAAGAACAGGAACGTACCCACCACGCTCACCGGCACCGCAGTCAGCGGAATAAGCGTGGCACGCCACCCCTGAAGAAAGACAAACACCACCAACGCCACCAGCAGCAATGCCAGCCCCAGCGTAAAGAGAATCTCCTCTATCCCCAAACTCACACTCTCCGTAGTATTGAGCGCCTGCTGCAACTGCAACCCGGGTGCAAGATTTAACCCGGCGAGCGTGTGTTCCACCGCCTGCACAGTTTGCAGAGCATTGCTACCGGGGCTCTGAGTTATAGCAATGATAGCGCAACGCTCACCATTGTAAGACGAACTCATGTTGTACGACTCGCACCCCAGCTCCACACGCGCCACATCGCGCAACCGCACAAGAGAATCCGCACCGGCCCGCAAAATAATATCCTCAAACTCCTGCACCGTTTTCAACCGTCCCTGCGTTCGCACAGTGTATGTTGTTTTCTGACCGGGCACCGAGGGTTCGGCTCCCACTTTTCCCACAGGGTGCACAGCGTTCTGAGCTGCAACGGCGGATTGCACCTGGTGCACAGTGAGCCCCAACGCCGCAAGCCGCTGCGGGTTCAGCCATATACGCATGGCATACTCCCCGGCACCAAACACCTGCACATTACCCACGCCGGGTGTTCGCAGCAACGGATTCACAAAATTGATATAGGCATAGTTACTTAACCACTCGGCGCTATACTCCTTACCCGTATCCCTCAGCACATAGAGCAACATAGGCGGCCCACTGAGGGTACGCATGCTCACCCCCTGCTGCTGAACCTCCGACGGCAAAGCCGCCGTACTTTGTGCATAGCGCAGGTACGAAAGAACCTGGTCCATATCCGAACCGGTTCCCACCTCAAATAAAACACTCAAACTCATCGCACCCTCATTTGTGGAGGTGCTGCTCATGTACTCCATACCCTCCACGCCACTCATCTGCTGCTCAATCGGTGCAGCGACCGAATCCGCCACCGTCACACAATCCGCGCCGGGGTAGGTCGTCTGCAAACTAACCTCCGGCGGCACAATATCGGGGTACTGCGCCACCGGCAAGCTCAGCGCCGTTATCAAACCTCCCAGCACCAGCATTAACCCTATACTGATTGCCACCACCGGCCTTGATATGAAAAAATTGTACATCACATACAGAACGACCCCATAAAATTAAACTCCGTTTAATATCATATACCCACCCTTGCACGCTGAAAATAAACAGCATTATGACGCACTTTTTCCTTGCAAGCACACTAACACCCAGTATACTGTGGTCGAGCGACCTATAGTCCGCAACATCTTGCGAGATTGGCGCAGGCTCTCTCCGTCATTGCATGCGCGCCCGTCGCCCATATAGCACAAAACTCACAATGGTGCCGCCGCTCCCGACCTGAGCGTGAAAAGATACAGGTTACGGTGACGCGCGCCGTGCGCCACACAACACACACACAACAATGGCTGAACACCACACGCACGGAAGGCAGGGCCAAGGTGCCCGCCGCCGCAACAAAAACCAGGGCCGCCACCGCCGGCAACGCATGCCGCGCCCCGAGCCCACTCCCGCTCGCAAACCCTCATTACTGCAGCGAATCCTGAGCTTCTTCGGCTTCGGCAAAAAGAACAAGCCCGAGGAAAAGCAACACAAAAAGAACCGTAACAATCCGCCCCAGAAGGTACGCATCGCGAAAACCAACAATCATGGTGGAAACCCCGCCGGCAACAAGGGTCGTCGCCACGCTACCTCCACCCCGCCCACCCGCAACGCCCGCCTCTACGTCGGCAACCTGTCGTACGAGGCCACGGAGAGCGAGCTGGAAGACCTCTTCAAGGGCTTCGGCAACGTACGCAGCATCGACATTATTTACAATCCCCGCACATATAAGAGCAAGGGCTACGCCTTCGTGGAAATGTGCCTTCTGGAAGATGCCCGCAAAGCTGCTGAGGTACTGCACGGCCAGCCGTTCATGGGCCGAGAGCTGATGGTAAGTGCCGCCAGCGAACGCCCGGATTCAGCACAGGAAAAAACGGCAGACAAGCCGCAGGAAACACAGGCACCCGCCGCCCCCGCAGAATCCCCTGCCCCGGAAGAGCCGGCAGCCCCGGCTGAGGATACTCCCTCGGAAGCCGACCAAAACTAACAAAGGGCAACTTCATTTTCCCTTATAGCCCCGATGCCGACAACGGCATCGGGTTTTTAATTTTTATCAATCATAAAAACGAGAGCCGAATTTTTCACTAGCCATACGGGAAGAATTGTGCTAGTATGTCATCATCAACGTAACTTACGCCATGCAGAGATTCATTTATCAGATAGCCTTGGCATGCCTTACCGGCCTGAGCTGTGCAACATTTGCCCAGCAAGCGGAGCCTGCGCCCCTGGAGAGCGATAGCGCAGCGCACGCCCCGCTCCAAATGCAAGCTGAAGAGCAAGCTCCGAAAAAAACGGAAGCAATGCTCAAGGAAGAGCTCATTGCCAACGCTGACCACCTGAGCGACCGAGCGAAAGCAGCCTTGCGAGCAGCCGCGCACGACATGAGTTACAAGTTCTTGCAGGGCTATATGAAGGAACAGGGGCACCACGCCTTCGATGGCCATTCTGCACTGGACCACGCCAAAATGAAGGAGAAATTCCTTCCGCCGGCCAACGGTATGCCCTGCCCGGACTGCGGCCAAACAGTGTGGAACCGCAAAAAAGACGAAATACCGGCATGGACCACCCACTACACCGGCGGTAAAGAGCAGTACAGCCGTTTCCCCATCCCCTTGGATATTTACACCCCCGAGGAAGAAGGCCTGGGGCTGTGGGATAAACTTTGCCACCGAGTAGAGGTAGACAACTTCAATTTGGCAGCAACCCTCATCTTCCTTTGCGCCATTCTTCACACCTTCTTGGCGCCCATGTTCCAATCGTTGGCTCACAAACTAGAGCACGAACACAAGCAGAAACTCAAGCAGGAGAAGTTCCGAATTCTGCACCCGGAGCAGCGTGTACCGGTATCATTTGCCTCCACCCTCTGCCATTTCTTAGGTGAGGTTGAGGTTGTGTTCGGTCTTTGGATTATCCCCTTCGCCTTGGTGTGCCAATCATACTACTCGATGGAGGACTTCCTGCTCTACATCGACCACGACACCAGCTTCACCGAGCCCTTGTTCGTGGCAGTTATCATGGTGATAGCATCATCTCGCCCCATCTACAGATTGGCCGAAAACACGCTGAAATTCGGAGCATCATTGGGCAAGGGCACACCGGCCGCTTGGTGGATGTCGGTATTGTGCATAGCACCATTGCTGGGTTCCTTTATCACAGAACCTGCAGCCATGACTCTGGCCGCCATCCTGTTGGGTAAAAAGTTCTACCAGCTCAAGCCCTGCGATTCACTGAAATACGCCACAATAGCCCTGCTGTTTGTGAATGTATCCGTCGGCGGCACGCTGACTCACTTTGCGGCGCCCCCCATTGTAATGGTAGCCGGCAAGTGGGATTGGGGCATGGGGCACATGTTCCTGCACTTCGGGTGGAAAGCCATTATGGGCATTGCCCTTGCCAACATCATCTACTTCATGCTCTTCCGCAAAGAATTCGCACGTCTGGCAGAAGTGCAGCGCATTAACAGCGCATTCGACAGCGCAGTTCCCACCACTTGGGAAGACCGTCAGGACATCATTCCGGTGTGGGTATACGCAATATCCATATTCTTCTTGGCATGGACTGTGTACTTTGCTCACCACCCGGCATGCTTCATCGGCGGGTTCATGTTCTTCCTCGGCTTCACCATGGCCACCCCGCAATACCAGAATGCCTTCTCCATCAAGGTACCCATGTTGGTGGCATTCTTCTTGGCCGGCCTTCTTATCATGGGCGGTGTACAGGGCTGGTGGATGCAGCCGGTACTACAGGCACTCTCTGAGCTGGGAGCCACTGCTACCATGGGAGTAGCCAGCATACTCACTGCCTTCAACGACAATGCCTCCGTCACCTTCCTGGCCAGCACGGTTCCCAACCTGCAAGAGGAAATTAAGTACGCCATTGTAGCCGGTGCCGTGACAGGCGGTGGTCTGACCGTGATTGCCAACGCCCCCAACCCCGCAGGGCAGGCCATTCTGGGCAAGTACTACAAGAGCGGTATCAGTGCGCTCAAACTCTTCCTGTGGGCCTTCCTGCCCACTACCATCATGTTCATCTTCTTTATCTTTATCCGCTGATTTGCACTATGTTTACCGGCATTGTAGAATGTACAGGGCGCGTTGTCTCGCGCATACCGGTTGAGAAAGGAGCTCGCTATACCATCGACATCCCCTTTGCCGCCGAACTGGCGCTCGGAGACTCCGTAGCGGTGAATGGTTGCTGTCTTACAGTCGACCGCATAAACGGTACCCACGTCGAGTTTGACCTGCTCACCCAGACCATGCGAGTAACCTCGCTGGGCTTGCTCACCGAGGGCTCACTCTGCAATCTGGAGCGTGCCATGGGCACCGGCGGGCGATTCGGCGGGCATTTGGTAATGGGCCATGTGGACTGCACCGGCACCGTCACCGGTATCGCCCCTGTAGGGCAGGATCACATGGTGCGCATCCGCATTCCTGAGCAACTTACCCGCTACACGATTGACAAAGGCAGCATCACCATCGATGGCGTATCGCTCACCATTGCCGCCATACACCCCGAAGGCGAGCTGGAGTTCTGGATTACCCCGCACACATGGCAGCGCACGGTTATGCACAGCTACGCGGTCGGCTCAGTTGTTGACATTGAGGTCGACATGATTGCCAAGTATGTGGAAAAAATGTTCCCGCAAAAATAAATACTTCAGGTAAGAAAACGAGCCCCGTCTCTGCGCGACCCAGGCAGAGACGGGGCTCTTCGTATTCAAATCGGAACCTTATCAGGCCAGAGCGGCGATGATAGCATCGCCCATGCCGACAGTACCCACGCGAATTTCGCCCTCCGCGCCGGTGCTCAAATCACCGGTACGATAACCGGCAGCAATGACGGAGCGCACGGCAGCCTCAACGGCATCTGCGGCGGCTGTCTCGTGGCACGAGTAACGCAGCATCATAGCCATGGAAAGAATCTGAGCGATGGGGTTAGCAATCCCCTGCCCGGCAATATCGGGAGCAGAACCACCGGAGGGCTCATACAAACCGAAGGTGCTCTCACCGTTCTGGCACAGGGAGGCACTGGGCAGCATGCCAAGAGAACCGCAGACGATGGCCATTTCATCGGTAAGAATATCACCGAAGGTGTTTTCCGTCACCATGACATCGAACTGATTGGGATTGCGCACAAGCTGCATGGCGGCATTGTCCACATACATGTGAGTGAGCTGTACATCGGGATACTGCGGAGCAATGGCATTCATAACCTCACGCCACATGACGGATGATGCAAGCACATTCGCCTTGTCCACACTGCAAAGGCGACCACTGCGACCGCGAGCAGCCGCAAATGCTACATGAGCGATTCGCTCCACCTCGCTCTTCTTGTAGAACAGGGTATCAAGAGCCACGGTCTCACCATCGCGCTCACCGTAGAACTTGGGCTCGCCGAAGTACATACCGCCGGTGAGTTCACGAACACAGAGGATATCGAAGCCCTGCGGAATAATGCTGTTCTTAATGGGAGATGCCTCCACCAACTCCGGCAAGCATATACCGGGACGCAGGTTGGCATATAAGTTAAAATGACGACGCAGCGGCAGCAACGCACCACGCTCAGGACGCTCATCCGGCGGCAATGTATCCCACTTAGGACCACCTACCGAACCGAAGAGGATGGCGTCCGCAGCCTCACATGCAGCCAAAGTCTCTGCCGGAAGTGCCTTGCCACAGTTATCTATACCGGCACCCCCTACATAACATGCGGTGCACTCGGTGCGAAAACCAAACTTGGTCTCTGCGGCATCCAACACTCGCAAAGCCTGTTCCATGACCTCCGGGCCGATTCCGTCACCCGCCAAAACTGCAATCTTGTATGTGTTCATGTTCGGCACACATCATACTACCATAGCCCGCTCATGACAAGCACGAAGTAGCTCCATGCCATACTTATCACTAACAAAATTATAAGCTCAGAATAATATTTTTTTTATTTTTTCTGTAGATTATCTACGACCTGCTACGTTCTCCCCCTTGTAAGTCGCCGACAAAGGCACAAGCAAATCTTAACACACAAAACAAATTATGAAGAAGTCCATCATCATCGCCCTCGTAGCCGCTCTGCCGGTTTTCGCTCAGGAGGCTCCCGCTCCGGCTCCCGCCGAGGTTGTTGTACCCGCCGCTCCTCAGGCTGCTCCCGCTCCCAAGCAGGATCGCAAGGCTTTCATGGAAGCCCGTAAAGCCGAGTTCATGGCTAAGTTCGATGCCGACAAAGACGGCAAGCTCAGCGACGACGAGAAGAAGGCCGTTAAGGAGCACTTCAAGGCTGAGTTCATGAACAAGTTCGACGCCGACAAGGACGGCAAGCTCAGCGATGACGAGAAGAAGGCTGTAAAGGCCGCTTTCGAGAAGCGTGGCGAGCGCAAGAACAAGGGTTTCCACGGTAAGCGTGGCGAGCGTAAGGGTCACGGTTTCCACGGCAAGCGCGGCGAGCGCAAGGGTCATGGTTTCCACGGCAAGCGCGGTGACCGCAAGGCTCCCCAGTTCAAAGGTTTCCGCCCCGAGGGTCCCAAGTGCGGTATGAACCGTGAGGGTCGTCGCCCCATGGCTCCCCAGTTCAACAAGGGTTTCCGCCCCATGGCTCCCAAGTGCAACTGCGGCTGCGCTAAGTAAAGCTCTCGTTCATCTCAAAGATAACAGATAATAGTCGGGAGGAGTTGTAATCAACTCCTCCCGGTTGTTTTATGTATGGTAAAGAAGCAAAATCAGTTTTCAGAAAATCTGATTTTCTTGTAGAAACGCGGCAAAAAATACGTTCTAAGAAGCAAGAGGGCGATAAGCGCCCGATAATTTAACCACACATGAAAACACAAATGAAGAATACAATTATCGTGGCGCTTTTCGCTGCTCTTTCCGTTTCCGCCCAGGATGCAGCTCCTCAGCCTCGCCCTCATTGGGGTGCCGCCGGTGAAATGCCCGCAGCCCGCAAAGACCGCCCTGACATGCACAAGCGCATGCTGGAGAAGTTTGATGCCGATAAAGACGGCCAGCTCAGCGAGGTCGAGAAGGAGGCTATGAAAGCCGAGTTCGGCAAAAAGCGTGCCGAGCGTGGTCCGCGTCCTGAAGGGATGGAGCACCCCGGCAATCGCCGCCGCCCGCACAACGAGCGCCCCGAAATGCTGGAGAAGTTTGACGCCGATAAGGATGGCCAGCTCAGCCCCGAAGAGCACAAGGCACTCCGTGAATCTGCCCCGAAATTCCGTGGCGAGCGCCCTGCCAAAAACCGCAAGGGGTTCATGGAAAAGTTCGATACAGACAAGGACGGCAAACTGAGCGACGCTGAAAAAGAGGCCGTCAAGGCAGCCGGTAAAGGCGAGCGCCGCCCGAATGAAAAGCGCCGCTCCCGCGGCAAGCGCCCCGCAGCTCCTGCCGGTGCTCCGACCACGCTCGAGCTGTAATCATCAGCCTACGCGCAATAGCCCGCTTTAACATCATCCCCTCGGTAGCAAAAGTTACCGAGGGGTTCTTTATATACAAAAACAATACACCCCGGCTGACAAAACCAACAGGTTCGCAGCCGGGGCGCTTATTAAGGTTGAATACGGCAATCAGCCTTTCATGCCGGAAATGTTGCCATCGGCATCCACTTTGATAAAGCAGGCAGAGGGCACCTTCGGCAAGGCGGGCATGCGCATGATATCACCACAAAGTGCAACTAAGAAACCGGCACCATTCGCAATTTCGAAATCACGAACCGTGATAGTAAATCCGGTCGGGCGGCCGGGCAATGTGGCATTATCGGAGAGGGAGTTCTGAGTCTTAGCCATGCAAATGGGCAAATCAGTCAGCCCATTGGCAGCCATGAGAGCAAGCTTCTTCTGAGCAGCCTTGGTAAGCACCACGCCATCGGCACCGTAAATCTTGCGGGCGATAGTAGCCATGCGCTCCTCCACCGGGATATCGAGCTCATAAAGGCACTTGAAGGGCTCGGGACTGGAATTCTCAATGCTCTCAGCCACGATTGCAGCAAGCTCGCGAGAACCTTCCCCCCCCTTACCGAATACATTGGCTACAGCACAACCCACGCCCATCTCGGCGCAAAGCTCCTTCACAGCAGCGATTTCCTCTTCGGTATCGAATGCCTCGAAAAGATTGATAGCAACAGTAACCGGGCGATTGTAGAGCTTAGCACTCTCGATGTGTGCCTGCAAATTGGCAAGACCTCGGCGCACTGCCTCGGCATTCGGCGGATCGAGCTCCGTCTTAGCCACACCACCGTGCATCTTAAGCGCACGAATAGTGGCTACAATCACGATAGCATCCGGCGACAACCCACTCTGACGGCACTTAATATCCAGGAATTTTTCAGCGCCCAAATCAAAGGCGAAGCCGGCCTCAGTCACAGCGTAATCGGCGCAGGCAAGTGCCATCTTGGTAGCAATGACGGAATTGCAGCCGTGGGCGATATTGGCAAAGGGACCACCGTGAACAAAAGCGGGTACCCCCTCAAGAGATTGCACAAGGTTGGGGTTAATGGCCTCTCGCAGAATGGCGAGCAGAGAATCCGTCACGCCGAACTCGCGGGCATACACAGCCTCATCCTCAGCGGTAAAGCCCACCACGATGTTATCGATACGGCGGCGCAAATCTTCCAAATCCTCAGCCAAGCAGAAACAAGCCATAATTTCAGAGGCCGGGGTAATATTGAAACCATCCTCGCGCGGCACGCCGTTCTTATTGAGGCCGATAACGGTGTTGCGCAGGGCGCGATCGTTCATGTCAATCACGCGCTTCCAGAGCACCTTGTTCTGGTCGAGTCGAGTTGTTTTGTAGAAAAGGGCATTGTCAATTACGGCTGCCAGCAGGTTGTTTGCTGAGGTAATGGCAGGGAAATCGCCATTGAAGCACAGGTTGATGCTCTCACCCGGGGTAATGCTCGAAGCACCACCGCCTGTAGCACCACCCTTACGACCGAAAACCGGCCCCATGCTCGGCTCGCGCAGCGCAAGGCACACGCTCTTGCCATTGGCCTTCAAGCCCTGAGCCAGACCGATGGAAACCGTTGTCTTACCTTCGCCGGCAGGAGTGGGAGTAAGGGCACTCACCAAAATGAGCTTACCCTTGCGCGGGCGCTCACGAAGCACCTGCAGGCTCACCTTGGCCTTATCGCGACCATAGGGTACTATCATCTGCTCATCCAGCCCCAGAGCGGCTGCCATCTTTGCGGTAAAGCTTTCTGTGTTCGCCATGGGCGCAATATAACACATATTTTACGTTTTGGCAAATGTAATATGCTCTCTATTTGATGTTTTTACCCATCTTTGACAGCAAAAAAAGAAATCGGGCACCACCCCGCAACAGGAGATGGTGCCCGAAAAAACGCTGCCGGCGGCGTATTATTTAATCTCGCCGAGTGCTTCCTCTGCCAGCAACTTACAACCACGAAGGTCAAGTTTACCGGTTGCAAGCACGGGGATACTTTCCACAGGCACCAAGTACTTGGGAGCCCAAAGCGTGGGCATTTCCATATCGGCCAGCATGGTGCGGATAGAGGTAAGAATCTCCTTTTCCTCGGAGCTGCGCTGGTGCTGCGGCAGAGCGGAGAGCAGCACAAGAGCCTCGCCCTTCTGCACATCGCTCACACCGGTAATAGCAATCTTCACCCCATCTTCAGCGCTCAGTTCAAAGCCTTGGCAAAGTGCAAGTTCCACAGCTTCGTGCGGCACCATCTCACCACCAATCTTCGAGAATCGGCTCAGACGACCACCCAGAGTCAAGAAACCGTTGAGGTCCATCTGGCCAATATCGCCGGTCTTGAACCAGCCATTCCAGAACAAATCCTGATTCAGCTCAGGCTTACCCACATAACCGGTGAACACGTTGGCACCCTTAAACCAAATCATGCCACGCTCGGTAAGGGGGAGTTCCTTCGTGTCGTCGTCCACATCGGTAATACGCACGGCAATACCGGGCATCAGCGCACCAATACTGCGAGATACGGTACCGGGAACGAAGAACTTGGAACCGGGGATAAGCGGAACATCGGGCATGTTGGCACCGATAACCGGGGAAGTCTCGGTCAGGCCATAACCCTCCAGAACCTTCACGCCGCACTTGTCTAGGAATTCCTTCTCGAGGTCAGGCTGCATTTTTTCTGCACCCAGCACGAAGTAGCGCACGCTCTTATAGGTCTCTTTGTCTGCGCGGCGCAGGTAAGCGCGTGCAAAGGTGGGAGTAGCCACCACGAGCGAAAGCTTGTACTTCTGGATAAGCTCATTGATGGTGCGAGCATCTGTCGGGTTCGGATAGGCACAGATGGGGCAGCCGGTAAGCAGCGGCAGCATCATAGCCACGGTCATGCCGAAGCTGTGGAAAATGGGCAGAGAACCGAGGAATCGCAGGTCTTTGAGGTTAAGACGGCAGGCGCACTGAGAGGCGTTGGCCAATATCATGCGGTGGGTAAGAGCCACGCCCTTGGGTTCACCGCTGGAGCCCGAGGTGAAGAGCATGACGGCTTCATCCGTATCCTTACGAGCATCGGTGTTGAACATCTTGCAAATCACCTGTGCAGGACCGGCCTTGGCCAACAGCACGTTGGCAATAAGTGCGGGCTTGGAGAGGTTCTTGAGCAAGTCTTCCACCAGTATAAGCTGCTCCTCGGGCGGCCAGGGGAAAGTATCCAGCTTCTGCATGAACTTGCGAGCTGTGATAAAGGTCTTCAGGCCGGCTTGGCGTACGGTACTCTCAAATGCAGCGCGGGAGGAAGCATAGTTAATCAGCACCGGAGTCTTCCCGGCAAGCAAGCAGCTCAGTGTGGCGATAACACCACCGGGACCGGGCGGCAGAATCACACCTATGCGATTGTCGTCGCGCTTACGCAGCAGCTTGGCCACAGTCATCGACACACCCAAAGCCTTGTAGAAAGGCAGCGTGTTGCCGGTCATGCCGTCGATAATCTCCGTATTCGGGTGAGCCTTAATACCCTTCACGAGATGGGTCACCAAGGAACCGCTGAGCAGAGGCTGGGCAGCAAAACGAGCAGCGCCCGCCTCAAGCCATACCTTCATCAGGCGCTCACCGGTCTGCGGACCGGGTGCCAACTGCGGCAGAATGCAGAACTCCTCGTGGCAGCCCTCCTCGGGAATCTCGCGGTAAAGATTACCCACGCTGTCGCCGTAATACCCCAAGAACAACGGCACAGGGGATATGTGCAGACTACCTACATGGCGCAGGAAGGGAGAGGGCACATCCGAGTACGTACCACGGTGCATGGCAACCTGACCGGGCAGGAATACCACGCTCAGGCCTTGGCCGAACTTGGCAAGAATCTGCTCACGCACATCGCGAGATGTAGTGTTGCGGAAGTCGAAGTACTCGATTTCCACTTTCTTGCGCTTCAGGAAATCCATGATTTCCGGCGCCGGCGGGTAAGTGGGGTCAATCAGGTAACACACCTTCCCGTCCAGAAGATTGTGCAAAGCACGACCCGCTTCGATACTGATGCGGTTCGGCATGTAAAACCCTGGCTTTACGATATTTTCTTTGCCGTGTACAATGAGGTCAGCCATATTCTGTATGTGAACTTCAGGTTATAGGTAAGTAAGAGAGCAGTCCTGCGGGAGAGAAAGCCGCCCGACCCTAGTCGGGTGGGCGGCTCCTTTCATGCAGATCGGAGCTTGTCTCTATTATAGCAGCTCTTTTCTGCTTTGCCAGATAAAAATCAGGCTTTTTTTATCAGAATGTGTATGTAGCGCTGATACCGGCCACTACACCGAAGTTTTTGAACGGAATCATGGTAGGATTTTCCGTTGCGTGGCGCACCTCGGAGCGGCGGTTAGCATCGTTACCACCGCAACCCAGCCAGTTGAAGCTGACGGAGGGAGTAAGGATGAAGTTATCCGTTACAAACCAAGGAGTGGAAAGCTTCACGAATACGGACTGCAGACCGTTACCGCAAGCGCTGTACTTATCGGCAAAGATGTCAGCTGCCACGGTAGCGCCAACGGTCACCACACCTACAAGCTTGGGCTCCTGGGGAGTACCAACGATGGGAGCCTTCACGGTTACATAGGGCTCGAACCACCAGCCGGTCAGACCGCTCATGGAGTAGCTGGTCTTCATACCCACGGCAACGGCCTTGTGGGGAGTCCACTCGGGAGTTACGAAGAGCTCATTCACGCAGGAAGCACCGCGCTTCACATAGTGCTTAACCATCACGCCCAGCAGACCACCGTGGGTGTAGTTGTGACCGAATGCCACATTCCACTTCTCGGTTGTGCTGGCGTACTTAGCCTCGGTGATGATGGTGAACTGGTTCTCGATGTTGCGCTCGCCGATGCGAGACTGCTGAGCCTTCTCGAGCATCTCACCGTAGGTTTTACCACCGGGAAGAACCGTATTAACAGGAGTACCGATAGAAATACCATAATCGCGCTGAAGAATAGCGGCGGCAGTGTTCGGACCAATAGTCGGATTACCGTACAGAGTGTGACCGGAGCAGGGAGCGATGTAAGCAATCGTGCTACCCAAAGTCCACTTACCGGGCTGACCAAGATCGTAGTTAAGCTTTACAGCGCTGTTCATAACGCTATCACCCTGAGCCACGGAGTGGGATACCACATAACCGCGACCGGTGTAGTTGGAATCATAGCCGAGCGAAATAAGACCGCTCAGACGCTTAGCGGGAGCAGCGGCCTCCGTTACCTGAACAGCGGCAGAAGTGCCGGCGAATGCAGGTGTCAGAAGAGCGGCTGCGGCGAGGAGTGCGTAACGTACCTTCATAAATATGTTTCTTGTTGTAGTGAGTTGTTTCTATGTTTGTCTTTACATACACTCAGCACAAAAATGTAGAGTGTACTCTAAGTTGACGGGCATATTATACATAAATCTTGGAGCTACGTCAAGCAAATTCGTCGAAAAAAGTTAAATTTTCACAATAAATTCAATTTTCCGGTTGTCGAAGGGTAGGAAATAGGCTAAAATAGGTGCGTATGAAAAAGCTAATGGTATTGATGGCTCCCGGATTCGAGGAAATGGAATTTACAGCGCCTGTCGACATATTGAGACGCCTTGGAGCGAAGGTGGACACCGTCGGAGTACAGGGCACGGAGGTAGAAGGAGCGCACGGCATTTGGATGCGCGCCAATACACTAATAAGCGCTGTAAAGGCTGCGGACTACGACGGCATCATCCTGCCGGGCGGAGCAGCCAGCTGGGTACTGCGCGACACACCGGCAGTGCTCGAACTGGTGCGCGAGTTCAATGAAGCCGGCAAGTTGGTAGCAGCTATTTGCGCTGCCCCGATTGCGCTGGAGAGCGCCGGAGTGCTCAGCGGGCGTCGCATCACCTGCTATCCGGCGGAAGGAGTGACAAATGATATAAAGAGTGCAGCCGAAATAAGTGGAGAGCTGACGGTAACGGACGGCAACATTATCACCGGTCGCGGCCCGGGAGCAGCTGCGGAGTTCGGCTTTGCTCTGGGTGCCTGGCTGGGCTACGATGTAGCGCCACTTCGTGCAGAAATGCAGTTCTGAGCCGCTCCATTAAGCGAGCGCGCCCTTATATTGCAGGTAGCGCTCGGCCACCCGTTGCAGACACTGAGTAGCGAGTGGCATATTGATACCCAGTGAAAGCAAGCGCTCGTTGCACATAGCCGTGTGCCGCGGGCGCTGTTCGCGAAAGAAAGTTGCCTGAGCCAACAACTGCCGCTGCATGGGCGGCAGCTCGGGCAAAGCCCCCAAGGCCACAGCGTGCTGCAAGGCAACCTGCGCACAATCATACCAGCTGAGCGGCTCTCCGCCGGAGCACAGGTGCAGCACCCCACTGATGGGCTGAGGCAGTAGAGCCAACACCACACGGGCTATATCCTCCGCATCGCTCGGCATGGAATATTTGTCCGCAATAGCAGCCAAAGGTGCGCCATTGAGAGCCTTTTCGAGCGTACTTTCCACGAATGAAGGTTTAGAGGGATTTCCGCACACCCAAGATACGCGCAAAACAAGCGCTGCAGCGAGCGCCTCTGCCACTTGCTGTTCCCCCTCGCGCTTGCTCAATCCGTACACATTGACGGGTTTGCACTTACCGCTCTCATTCTTCATACCGGCTCGCACACCATCGAGCACATAGTCGGTGGACAGGTGCACAAAGCGAGCCCCCGTATGTCGGCACGCCAATGCCATGGCAGCAGGCGCTACGGCATTCACCAAATGAGCTGTGAGCGGGTCGTCCAAACAAGCCTCCAGGCCGCTCACGGCAGCGCAATTTACCACGGCTGCGGCACCTGAGTTCAACACAGCATCGCTGACTGCGCGAGCATCGAGCAAATCGCACTCAGCATGTTTGGGAGCATCAACCAGCCAACCGGCAGCCTCAGCTATTCTCTGCATTACCTGACCGGTGCGTCCACTCGCACCGAATAAAAGCATCTTCATCATCTGAAAAAATCATATATATTTACGCTCACGGAAGAGGTGAGCCCGCAGCGGGTCGCAAGCCGCCAAGTGAGAGTAGCCGATAGCGAGAGCATCTGCCGCATCCGGAGCCGGCATTTCGGTGAGGTGCAGCAGAGCACGCATCATAAAAGCGACTTGGGGTTTTCCCGCACTACCACGGCCTACGGTAGCCAATTTTACACAGGTAGGGGGGTACTCCATAATCGGCAAATCGTAACGAGCAGCCGCCAACACCGTGGCAGCCCGGGCAGACCCCATGGTGATGGCCGTGCGGTGGGATTGAACGTAAATAATCGACTCGATTGCCAGTTCATCGGGTCGATACTGCTCGATAAGCGAGCAAACTTTCTCGTGAATCGCCAACAGGCATCGGCTCTGCGGCAACTTCTGCGGCAGCGACAATGTACCATACTCCAGTGCTACAGCCTGACGATGGTCACCATCCAACACAGCAAATCCGGT
This sequence comes from Akkermansia sp., assembly GCA_045614705.1. GTDB lineage: Bacteria > Verrucomicrobiota > Verrucomicrobiia > Verrucomicrobiales > Akkermansiaceae > Akkermansia. The sequence goes on along the minus strand of JAZLDM010000068.1, from coordinate 22,262 downwards.
GTTGCGAATAGCGGGGTCTATGGATATAACTCGCATGGCGTGCATCAATTCTGTCCATCAGCGGTCGGTTCCGGCAGCAGAGGGAAAGAGCCGGCCTGCATCATTTGCATAGCTTCTACCCAAGGAATGTCGTTAATATAGAGATTACGCACTACCAAGCCGCTGTGCTCTCGACAGGCGAACTCGACCGTGGTGCGCATGCGCTTAAGCGGGAACTCGCGTCCCTTGCCGTAGCCCGCGTGCCAGGTACGCCGGGCATCGCCCATGTTCTCGGGCACATAGAAACGGAAATTTCTCCGATAACGGCTGCTGCCTTCACTCGCCAGCAAGCTCAGCTCCACCTTACCCTCAGTTTGGTAATCGGCGCCCTCCCCGACAGCCCTCAATCGAATCCCGGCCATCAAATGAGAACGAACTTCACCGGGGCGCAGCACATCCCCTGCACTACCAAGCTTGACTACGCGGACAAGCTGCCCCTTACCGTCAGCACCGGTCACCCAATACCCCACCAATTTTTCATCCGGTCGCCAACTCCACCCGTCACTCGCACGATTGCTGATTTCAATCGAATCAGCACCGGCAGCTGCACGCGCCGGAATAGGCTTTGCCGTGCACCCTTCCGGTAAATCATACCGGGCGGTCAATTCCGGCCAATGCAGCAATTCATTGAACAACGGGTCAGTAAGCGGGTAGACAAACTCACATTCAAAGCTTACATAATCACCACGGAACAAATCGCGCGGGTCAAACGCATCGCAAGGCACCAGCAAAGACGGTGCTGCGGCCAGCTCAACCTCCCGTGCATAGTAATTGTAGCCCAACCAACCGAGCTGAGCCGCCACCATAGTGAAGAGCATTACAATAGATAAGCGTTTTTTCATGGTATCAGAGTTCAGTTGAAGATTGAGCATTTTTCACGGACTGCACCAAGCGTCGGCGCCCCTTCTCCAGCAGCCACCCCAGCCCCAACATCAGCAAACCGGTCACCACCAGCACCACCCCCGAAAAGGTGTAGCTGTCGAGTACATCGGCCACCAAAGCTATAGCCGCGTAAATTACCATGAGAGAACCTATATTAATCCAACTCAGGCGCAGGGCTCGCCAACCGCTGTAAAGCATGAGCATGGCCAACAGCATGTAGATAACAATACCCGACAAACGCCCTATCCACTCAGGCAGCACGGGCTCGTGCATAATGCCATCGCACCTGCACGACTCGGTCAATTCTTTCAAGTAAGACACCCCAATGGTACAGGGAAGGACCAGACTGATTACAGCAACCACGCCACACCACGGCAACCAATCTACCCCTCGTGGTTTCAGGCTCAGCAGGAGCAACGGCGGCAGCACCATTTCAGTGTAAACAACTGCATCCAACTCCAAAAACTCGCCGGGTACATACATCATACACTGCGCAAAACTCACCCCCGCCAACAACAGAACCGGTGCCGGCCAATAATAACCGCTCCACCGCTCACCGGCCACACGCCAGCGCTCAGCCAGTACCCACCACATGCCCCCCAGCAAGGGCAATCCCGCCAACAAGTACCATTCCCAGAGCCCCCCGGGATAGAGCCGCACCAAGCTCAGATAGCTATCACGAGTCAAGCACATAAGGGAAAGCTGAACAAACGAACAAATCACCACCGCCCATATCAACAGGCGTTGGCGGCAGATAAACGGCAGTGGCAAAATACCGACAAAAAAGAGAGTAAAGCCCTCGATAAACGGGTTCTGCAACTGAAAAATCTGCCCATAAAGAGCGATACAGCCCAACCATACACCCGCGCCGCAAAAGCCCAACACCTCGGCCACCAGCGGCCGCTGCTCGTGTTGCTTAGCCCAGCCAATCCAGCACAGCAGCAGCAAAGCCATAGCACAAGCCATCTTCACCAATGAAGGTATGGTATACCAGTTCGCCGATATGAGCATGATGATACCGGCCACAATCAAGCCGCCGGCAAGTGCCGTCAGGCAAACGAGCAGCCAATGCCACCCTCTGCCTTCCTGCAATCGGAAATGTTTATTGATAGCCCCGGCCTGTTCGGGTGTGATAAGCCCGGCGGCCAGCATTTGTTCTACATCTTTACGTTTCATGGATGTGGATTCGGTACGTCTTACCACACCATTATGAACAGCCCGGGGCAAAAGGCAAGTAAATTTATCAACCCGGTGCAGGTTAATAAGCGCTTCAGAATCGATTCTTATAACCGACCGTTGCATTGAACTCGCTTTGATGTGAGCGCAACAGCACCGAAGTATCGAGGAACAGAGCCCCGTTTTCTTCCCCAATCGGCACAGCCAGCCCCATCCCCAGCTCAGCTCCGAAAGCCCCGGGAGCAGCGCTGCGTACCCGAGCATGCGAATCGCCATTCACCAACGCCACGTCCGCCAATCCGCGCCTATCCCCCATATCAAACCCGGCCATCGCTCGGCACTCAAAAAACGAGCTGCGGTTAAAGATATTCTCACCGAATTCCGCCTGCAAGCGCACCCCTAAACTCAGGCGCACGGTATCCATACTGTGGGGGCTTACACGCAGGGCAGCATCGCTACCACTTTCGGTGTAGCTACTCAAAGCACTATGGCGGTAGCTGATGTTAAACAAGGGCTGAACAGAAAAATCGGGATTATAAGCATCCGGCTGCCAATCATACGCCAGTTCATACATAAGCCCGAAGGCATATCCATCACTATCTCCCTGTGTGCGATAGTGCAATGCACCAATATCTACCCGCCGATTCGGCTCAGCATGAGCCCACCCGAAGGTAGCCACAAAACTGTGAATCCACGGGCGGCTCAAATAACGCCCAAAAGCGCTCAGGTACCAAGTACTCACATCGCAATCGAGCCGCTCCGCCCCACTGGTACTCAGCTCCCCATAAAGCCCACTGATAGCCAAGCCGGCTGTCAGCGCGGGATTGACATCCGCATTTACCCCCACAGTACCGCCCCAACGCTCCATTTTGTAGCCGGGTCCCTGAGCAGCAGTGCTCAAATGACGATAATCACCCTCGGCCTGAACCCAAAAATTGTAATATGGCATATCGTCATTCACCACACAGGGATTCACGCCCATGGTCGCCACACGGTTGCGCATACTCCGCAGGCGGCGCTCTACATCCTCGGACAACGCCGCGCCTATAGTAGCCGTTGAGGAACCGGCTACGGCTGCCAACAAAGCAGCGGCTTCTCTTTGCTGACGATTTTCGACAAGTTGCAACAACTCAGCGTATGCTTGCGACAAATCACCGTGACCGGGCGGCTCAGCATCCCACAGCAAGTGAGCCCCCGCCGCTGAATTCGGAGAATCGGCATAGGGCAGCAGCAAGTTTTCCGAACTTCGTACGGCATGCAGCACGATATTGCCGCTCGAATCAGTATAAATATAGCTACTGTCAGCCAATAACTGCGCAAAGGGCAAACCTACCAGCTCCGTACTCACAGTTCCCTGCACACTGATATCGGAAGGGGTATTGACCCGCCCCAGCACATAGTCACCGCTACCCAGCAAGCGCGCGCCCACGGAACTGAGCCGTACTATACTCACGCCGGGCTCCACAACAAGCCCCTGCAACAACAGGCTGTCCGCCATCGGCAAATCAGTATCCAACGCAAGCGCATTCACCGAACCGGCTCCCAGGGTTAAAGTACCAAGCGTAAGCTGCCGAGTGGAGCTGATATCAGCACTCAACATACTGAAATTGGATAAGTTCCATGCTGAGCCGGAGGGCGTTTGCACATTGTCCATATACAGGCTACCATTGTTTATACTCAGGGTAGCATTCCCGCTCAACACCCCGGAAAAATAACTCTGTGCATCAGCAGTTACACTCAGTTGCGCCCCATTGCCCTGCAAGGTACCGCTGCCGGACAATGACAACAGCGCCACACCCGTAGCTGTACCGAAATCTGCCGTAGCCGCCGGAGCCAGCACCAAATTCAGGCCTGACAGCTCAGCAGAATCCCCCACGCTGAGCGACTGTTGAACCGTGAGCACCGAAAGTCCGTTATTTTCCCCCTGCAACAAACCACTGCTTAACTGCATGCAGTTCACCACATTGTTGGTGCCGCACAAACTGAGAGTCCCGCTGAGCACACTCACGGCATCTGCACTCACATTACCGTTCACCACCAGCTCACCCGGCCCGACTTTCAGCAGTTCTGTGCCATCGCCGGCAGTCACCCCGCCCTGCATCACGCTGCGTGCCGGCAGTGAGGGGTAAGTACTGTCGCCGGTTTCAGCTATCGCCTGATTGCTCAAAAGTACCGTCACCATACCGCTACCGCTGTTATTCTGCACCGAAAGCAAGCTATCGGCACCCCCCATCAGGTTATTGATTGTCACCCTCGTACCGGAATCCGAGTCACCGGGCAGATTGATAGAGAGCTGCTGATTTTCATCTATCAACACCCCTGCATATAAACCAAGCGTGGGGTAAGTCGTTACTTCATGCGGGTCAGTCGTAGCGGCATCTGCCGTTACAAAATAAATTCCATCCACAGCACCATTTACCAGCAAACTACCATCTTCTGCACCACTCACCCGCAAGCCGTATGCATTGAGAAGGGTATTTATGCTCAGCTGCGAGGGATTCAGAACAGACAATTCCCCATCTACCAAGCTCAAGTAGCTGGTCACAGGGGGCAAAGCATCCCGGTGCTCAAGCAACAGATTCATGAGCCCCTCAGAACTCAAATCAATCGTCACATTTTCACCACCCGACAAATCCATATCAACCGGACTGCCGGCACTCCCCGTGATAAGTGGTGTAGCCGCCGCACCTGCTCCGACATTGGCCGAATTAAGCGCCAAATTCAGAACCGTACCGCCGGTACTGCCTGCGGTAATAGTTCCGCTAACACCACTCAATAGTGCCCCGGCAGACATAGAAAGATTTTGCAAGGAAGCACCGCTCACACCACTAAGCAAAACCAACTCACCCTCAACATTCAGGGAATCAAACTGCGGATGCGATGCTATATTCAGATTACCACCGCCAAGCTTGGTGAACGAATTGGTACTGCTACTGAATGTACCGAGTTCAACCGATGTTCCCAGCGGGACTGTTACAGTATCAAAATCGGCAAATGTAATATCGGGGGACACATTGTACACCCCGGCGGAGAAGCTGAGCGACCTCACCCCGCTCACGGTCGAAGTAACACTCGTACCGCCATAACCACCGGAAACAGTAATACCGAGGCTCAGCGCCACCGTTGGTGCAATACTCACCGTGGTAGATTCCGTTAACATGGCAGTTGTCCCGTCCTGATACCCGGCGGCATAAACACTGCCTGTAACGGAGCCCGAGTTTAGCTCCAAGCTGATATCGCCCTGAGTAATGGTTGCCGCAGCATTGTTTCTCACGGTATACGAACCACCCGTCACAGCTGCGACCGTGCCACCGCTCAGCGATATATTCACATCTCCCAAGCTTGCATTCACAGCACCATCACCGGTACTGAATATGCAGTAGCCCCCCGTCAAGCTACTGTTGAGTGTAGCGGAACTGCCGACATCCACCGTCACATCACCACAACTCATCGTACATGCACCGGTTGTAATGTATGTAGCACCCTGCACCTCAGCATTGAAAGTAGCTCCGCTGAGCGCCATATTCACCCCACCAAGCCGTGTTGTCGTACCGCCCACGTCCGTCCATGAACCGCCTACAACCCGGTCATCGTAAATTCCCCCGGTGATTGTCAGATTCGCCGTTCCGTTAATTTCACCGGTGCCGGAGTTAACCCACATTCCGCCGATTACCCGAGCAGAAATAGTAGAGTCCCCCAAATTGAGGCGCACATCGGTATTTCCGGTAATCACTTGCCGATTTATACTATTACCGCTGAACCCACCACCCACAACATGCTTGGCAAAACCACTATCACTGCCGGCATAGTTACTCAAATCAACAGTCACATAAGTGCTGCCGTTGATGGTCTGAGTTTTTCGGGTATTGGTAGCCCAACCGAAGCCACCCATAATCATATTAGCCGGAAGTTGATTGAAAGCCGGCCCGCTATTGTCCGCCAACGGCACATAAACAAAAATATGCGTATTGCCGTTAAAAGCACAGTTGCGGTCATGTGCCACCACGCCGGCACCCACAATGGTACCACTCACATTGCCACCGGCAATACTGATGTAGGAATCACCGGTAAATGAAGCACTCTGACCGTCTTTCAAATTGCCGCCTATTATACAAGCAACATTTCCACCCGTCAGCATGATATGGGAGTCGCCCGTGAAATTAAAAGCCGCACCGGCGCTCCAGTTATCGGCATAACTGCCCCCGACCAGCATACTGTAATTCCCCTGCTCTGCCGCAATCCAGCTATTACGCGAGACCGCGCCTGTAGTATTGTTTTGGGTGGCAGATGCACCACCCACTATGATAGCCCCCGCATTGCCGCTACCACGCAGGGTTATAGCTGTGTAAGTTCCGAAATCGTAAGGACTCGAACCGCCCGCCGGTGGCACCAATGCAGTTACACCGTCACTTGTGATATCGGCTACATATTTCTGCTCAGCAGCATCGGGAGCCCCCGCCAAACCGGAGCTTTCCCACGCCGGGTCCCAAGTACTGCCGACCTCAGCGCCCTGGCTCGGAACCGACAGTACAGCAAACAACAATGCCTGACGTAATGAAAGGGGTAGATGAATTTTCATGCCTGCCCATTATAGCAGTACGGGCAGGCATGTCGTCAATTCGTTATCGCTAACTATTAACGTGTTTCACTGCGCATAGCTATGCACACTCACGATATTCGGCAACAGGTTGACAACGAAGAAAGTTATCAACACCGCCACAAATCCGCCTAACAGCAACACACGCCGCCACACCGCCGACTGCGATGGCAAGTGGAAATAAATAAGATAGATAACCCATGTAATGAGTGCCCATACCTCCTTAATATCCCATGCCCAGTAGCGAGCCCAAGCGGCATCCGCCCATAAGGCGCCGCTCCACAGCCCGAAAGTCATGAAGGGGAACGCCAAACGCACAACCTCATCGGCCGCGCGAAGTCGCTCACCACACTGCCCACTGAAAGAAAGCAACACCTGTACCGCCGACACGGCCAACAGACCATAGGCCAGTACATAGCTCATCACATGCGGAACAAACCACGGTGACTGCAACGCCGGCATCTGCCGCCAAGTGGCCTGCATGGGCATGCACAAAGCCCCGACCATAGCCACCACAGCCACCCCGGCAAAACATGCCGTAAGCTCAACCCCGCGCACATGGCGCATATAACCGGCAGCAGGTCCCAACACCAAGGGGAAGAAACAAAGCACATGGCGCATATTACCGAAAGGCAGAGAATCCGCCAGCACCCAGTTGGCTATCAATAGAGCCAACGCCGTACACCACCCCGCAACCTCCAGCGAGCTCACCACAAGAGAGCGCCCCTTCAGCCCGGCAATTAACACGCCCAAGTTGAGCAGCAGGACAGCAACAGTCAGCATCGTGATAAACAGAGTCATGCCGCCATCTCCTTTCCGTTTTCAACACTGACAGTCACCGACTCACGGCGCCACCAACACCAGCAAGCCGTGCAAAGAATCACCCCTACCATGCCTACCAGCGACGGCAAACGCCCCGGAGCCCGGCGCAATTGCAGAGTAACTAATGTGCTACGTCCCATGGATGTATAGGAATTAAGGTAAATGAGCCACCCCTTACACTCCAACGGGTAGTTCACGCGCACCACCTCATCACGCTGCTCAGCGCGGCCACGATAATCCGTCTCAATATGCAAGGCTGCACTGTAGTCGCGCACGGCTCGGGCATCGCGCATGATTAAACGAATCGGCTCGCCCGGTAATACCAGCCCCGGCTGCGGCATGCCCTCTATCAGGCTTAAATCTTCCAGCGCCCACATTTCATCACCATATTTCAGGCAATCCACCTCAACCACCGGATTTCCGACAGGCTCCCATTGTTTCCCATCCCAGGCATAGAGGGTATAGCTGTCGTCATCATAATAGGTTGTAGAGAATGAATCTGCCCGCAGAGTGAATGGCAGTTGAATCTTATCGCCGGCCGGAGTCATAACCTCGCAAATAGTCACGCGCCCATTGGACGGCAACTGAGCAACAGCTGTCACCTCGCCCACGAAATCAGCGTAGGCACCTATACCAACCAGCGCCAAGCACCAGTGAACACCGGCCAACCACAAGCGGCGCTGCATAAGCCGCAACACAAAAAAGCCGAATATCCCGGTGAAAAGTGCACCCACAATCGCTGTACATGCCATGCCAACCGCGCCAAACCACATAGCACCGCCCAGCGCAGCATACTCCACCGCGCGGCAACCATACTGCCATAGCACAACCAGACCGGCACCTGTAAAGAACGAGCAAATCAGCCCACACACAAACTGAGCTCGCATGCCGGCAGCTATCCGCCAGCCACCCCACAAACTCACAACTATAGCCGCGATTCCCACAATCAGCATCGGCCAACTGTGATACACGGCCGGAACCCCCACCAGCGGGAATCCCCCTACCAGCAGCAATACTGCCACCACGCCCAACAACATGAGCGTTACTTTCAACAAGCGTCGGTCAGCTCTCAAAACTCAATCAACTTTTCGTAATATCTCGATTAGAAATGCCAAGTACCCGAGAAGGTGCCATACAGGCTTTTAGTCTTCTGAGTTCTGTATCGGTGGCTATGATAAACAGCCCCGGCAAAATAGTCTATACCACCATGCGACACACCCACACCGAGCTGAGCCTCCACCTGCCAAGGTTCACGACTGCAAGTCTGATCAAAGTGGTGTACCACACCACCATCAATCGTAATATCATGCGCCACATACTCGGTATATATACCGGCTACGAGGAAGTAGGAAGTCTCATCGCGGCGGTAGTTGGGCTTTTCTAGCAGCCCCAAACCATAATTGGTGGCACGATTACCGTTCACCTGCATGGAGGCGGGTAAGTTCACGCCATAGCGCACACTCAAACCGACACCACCGCGAATAAATGCGGTACCGACCTCTTGCCGGGTATAGAAAGTAGCATCAGTACTCCAGCCATTGCCACAGTCGAACTCCAACCAAGGCAGACGGAAATCCTGCCGCAAGCTCAACTGCACAGTTACCTCGGAAGGCACCTGCTTGCCCCAGCCATCCCATGTTTCCATACCGAAAATCTCGTGCAAGCCATTCTGAGTGTAACGCGAACCGGAAGCATTGCCTGTTACACCCAACTGTAGCTCAGCCGCTGCGCCGAAATCTTCACCACGCAACAAATAGGCAGCACCCACAGCCAAATAGCCGGCGTATGGCTGCTCCCCAAGAACCGCACCATCAGTGTGAGTTTCGGGGGTGTAAATATCCTGCACCAGCGAGATTCCCCAGGCATCTCCATTCGCCATACTCTGAGCATAGTCAATACGAGTACCGTGAGAATAGTTACAATCATCGTCAAAGGCCGAATCATTCTCCATAAGCACACGCAGGTGATGCTTCGGCATGGTGGTATAGCCGGGTTCCCCCGGTTGCGCAATCGGATTATTATACCCGGCCAACACAGAACAGCCGGCCATCACAGCCCATGGAATAACGCTCATACGAATGAGATACTCCTTTTACGCCTGTCTGTCAAGCGTAAACTAAGTCCGAGTGCCTTCTTTCGCGCGCGCGCATGTAGCGCGCTTTTTGCTTGCCATGCGCGCGGCATTCTGCTAGAATGCACGCCGTATGAATATACTCAAGACCATAACAGCCACCGTAGCGCTGGCAGGCGCAATGGCTGCAGGACAAGAGGCCTACACCCCGCACCCCGACTGGGAAAACCCGCAAAACCTCAGTCAGGGGCGTGAAGAAGCACGCGCGTTTTTCGTACCCTTTGCCAACAGGGCGGAGGCCCTGAAAGGCAAGCGCAGTGATTCTTCGCTGGTGAAGCTCCTGAACGGAGACTGGAAATTCCACTGGGTACCGCAGCCTGATAAGCGCCCCATGGATTTCTACAAGCCTGAAACAGATGTTACCGGATGGGCCAATATCGATGTGCCCAGTAACTGGCAGATGCGCGGATACGGCACTCCCATTTACAGCAACCAGCGCTACACTTTCGTGCGCGACTGGCCCCGTGTAATGACTGCCCCCCGCAACAAAACTGAAGAAAAATACACCTGCCCCCAAAGCGAACCCAACGCCGTAGGTTCCTACCGCCGCGATGTTGAAATTCCCGCCAACTGGGACGGTCGCCGCGTGTTCCTGCAGTTTGACGGCGTGGATTCTTTCTTCTACCTGTGGGTAAACGGTCAAAAAATCGGTTTCTCGAAAGATAGCCGCACAGCTGCCATTTTCGACATCACCGATCATGTGAAACCCGGCAAAAACGTCATTGCTGTCGAGGTATATCGCTACAGCGACGGCTCGTACCTGGAATGTCAGGACATGTGGCGACTCTCGGGCATCTTCCGCGACGTCATCATGTACAGCACCCCGCAGGTACTCGTGCGCGACTTCTTCGTACACACTGACTTCAAGCAGAATGCCGATGGTACCAGCGACTACGCCAACAGCACCCTGCGCGTGGAAGTCGATGTAAACAACCGCAGCAATGCCACGGCTACCTCTACCGTGGAAGGTGAACTTATCAACGCTGCCGGACAAACCATCGCCACCATGAAGAGCGCGACGCTTACCACTGCCCCCGGCAATGAGACCAAGACCACCATTCAGGTTCCCGTGGTTAAACCTGCCCTGTGGAGCGCCGAAAAGCCCAACCTCTACCGCTTGCTGCTCACACTCAAAGACGAGCAGGGCAACATCACCGAGACCATCTCCCGCAAAATCGGTTTCCGCGACATTAAGTTGCTCAACGGTCGATTCCTGGTCAACGGCATGCCCGTAAAACTCAAGGGCGTGAACCGCCACGAGAGCCAGCACGCCAACGGCCACACCGTGACTGAGGAAGAGTGCCGCACCGAGCTCCATATCATGAAGCGCGGCAACATCAACCACATCCGCAACTCGCACTACCCGCAGCCCGCCTTCTTCTACGAGATGTGCGACGAGCTCGGCATCTACGTCTGCGACGAAGCCAATATCGAATCTCACGGTTACTACTACGGCGAGCTCTCCCTCTCCCACCCCGAGGAGTGGAAAGCCCAGCATGTATGGCGCAACAAAAACATGGTGGAGCAGAGCAAGAACCACCCCTGCGTGGTCATCTGGTCCTACGGCAACGAAGCCGGCCCCGGCGCCAACTTTGAGGCCGTGCGCGACTGGATTAAGCAGCGCGACCCCTCTCGCCTGACTCAGTACGAGCGCAACAACGACCTTGCTGACCTGTGCTCCAACCAGTACCCCAGCGTAAACTGGACCCGCGAGATTGCCGGCCGCAAGCTCCTCAAGCCTTGGTATATTTCCGAGTACGCCCACATTCTCTGCAACTCCATGGGTAACCTTGCAGACTATTGGGAGGCAATCGACTCCAGCGACTCCATCATCGGTGGTGGTATCTGGGAGTGGATTCACCAGAGCTACGACCAGAAGGTCACCCTGCCGGACGGCCGCAAAGTTGTGCGCCAGGCCTACGGCGGCGACCACGGCGAATACCCGAACGACGGTATCTTCTGCATCAAGGGCGTCATCTACAGTGACCGCACCATCACGCCGCTTTACAGCGAAATCCGTAAGGTACAGCAAAATGCCCAGTTCAAACTTCTGGGTATCAGCGAAGACGGCAAGAGCCTGCGAGTGAGCTTGAAGAACAAGCACCTCTTCACCAACCTGAACGAGTTCAACGGCAACTGGCAGATTTCGGAGGAAGGTAACAAGGTCATAGCCTCCGGCAACTTCGGTGCAAATGTTGCCCCGCTGCAAACCGTCGAACTCAGCATACCGACCGACACCATACCGGCCGGCACGCTGAAAAAAGACCGCGTCTACTATCTCACTCTGAACCTCTGCCTCAAAGAGCGTACGGAGTGGGCTCACGCCGGCTACGAAATTGCCACCGAGCAGCTTGCCCTGCCCATGGAGTTCAACGGTTTCTCCTCCAAGGAGCAGACGATGAAGCTTGCCGGGAGCAATCGCCCCACCGTCCGCAATACCGATAACAGCGTCATCATCATCGGTCACAACTTCAGCGTGACCTTCGACAAGGCGACAGGCGGTATCCGCAACTACATCGTCAACGGTCAGCAGCTCATAGGCGAGAAGGCCACCGTTCACCTTAACTCATTCCGCGCTCCGCTTGCCAATGACAAGTGGGCCATGAACCAGTGGCTCTCCAACGGCATGCGCAACATGACCCACAGCGCCGGTGCTATGATGGTAGACCAGCTGCCCGGCGGTGCCGTGCGTATCGGTGTCGATATCACCTCCCGCGGTAAGCGCAAGGAAAGTCTCGACAGCCGCGACTACGACAACGGTAAATTCACCGTAACGGACAACGGCCCCATCACACCAAAGGACTTCCACTATGTCACTCAGATGGTATACACCGTGCTGCCCAACGGCTACATCAGTGTAGCAGCCGGTATCATCCCCAGCGAAAACAGCATCGTGCTGCCCCGCTTGGGCTACTCCATCAACCTGCCGGAGCGTTTCCACAATGTCAAGTGGTTCGGCCGCGGCCCCGGTGAAAACTATCCGGACCGCAAAGCCGGCTCCCCCATGGGCATCTACACACAGGATGTCAACAACATGATAGAGCGCTACCCGCGCCCCATGGAAATGGGTAATCGCATGGATACGGAGTGGGTTGCCGTGACCGACAACAACGGTGTGGGTCTGCTCATTGCAAGCACTCAGGGCGAGAGCTTCAACTTCTCCGCCCTCCCCTGCACGGCCGATGCTCTCTTCCAGGCTCCGCACCCCGAAGAGATTAAGCGCGCCGGGGCAACTGTGGTCAACATCGACAAGGTCACCTTGGGCTTAGGTGGTGCCGCTTGCGGTCCGCGCCCGATTGACCGCGACATTCCCCTCACCCAGCCCACCACCTTCACCTTCTCGCTGCGTCCGCTGCTCTCCAGCGACAACGCCGCTGACGTAGGTCGCATGGGGCTGCCGCTGGTGAGCGCAGTAACCATCTCTCGCGATGAGCTGGGCTATGTGAAGGCCTCCACCTCCACCATCGACGCCCGGATTCACATCACCCTGCCCAATGGCTCCGAGACCATCTACACCGAGCCCTTCCTGCAGCGTGAAGACGGTGTGGTGCGTGCCTATGCCACGGCAGAAGGTTGCATCACCTCCCCGCTCACCTTCCAGCACCTCAACAGCTGGCGCCCCGCCAACCTGCTGCGTGTAACCGACTACTCCAGCACCTCCGGCAGAGCGGAATCCGCTTGGGCTCTCATTGACGGTCGCCGCGACACCTTCTGGCACTCCCGCTGGCACGAACCCTGTGCCGAGTACCCGCACCATGTCACCATCGATTTGGGCGCGCGCTCAGAACTGGCCGGCATTTCCGTCACCCCGCGACAGGCTCGCAGCAGCTCCCGAGTACGCAAACTCGCCTTCTACCTGAGCGATGATGGCCGCAACTGGCCCGCAGAGCCCGCTGCCACCCTCACAATGCCCGACACGGACGACGAGCAGACAGTCATGTTGCCCGAGCCCGTAGTCACCAAGTATGTTAAGATGGTATGCTTGGAACCCATGTCTGCCAGCGAGAAGTATGCCTCCGTTGCGGAGCTCAAACCCATCGTGACCTCCATTGTGGGCGAGTACCCGGCACATGCCTTCTTCTCGGTCAAATACGTCAGCAGTGACCTGCCCGAGGGCGGCGCAGCCCGCAACGTGCTCGACGGCAACCCCGACACCTACTGGCACACGCTCAAGGGTGTTACCCTCGCCAGTTACCCGCACGAAATCCGCATTGACCTCGGCGGCGAGCGCCGTATCAAGGGGATTACCTATCAGGCTGCCCCCGTTGAAGAGGCTCGTGTGCGCGACTACGAAGTCTATGTCAGCATGGACGGCGAAAACTGGGGCTCCCCCGTACTGCGCGGCACTATGGAGAACAACGTCTCCGTACAGCAGGCACTCTTCTACAGTACGGTACGCGCCAAGTACATACGCTTTGTGGCAACCAGCTCTCACAGTGGCGGTGATAGTGCCGCTATCTCCGAGCTCAACGTCATCAGCGCTGAGTAAAAGCTGAGCCACTCATCATCCCCGGCCCCCTTTCCCCATTGCGGAGAAAGGGGGCTTTTATTATGCCTGTATTTTATATTTTTAGCGCCTTGTATAATAGGTGATAGTATGTTACAATGCCGACAGCAGCACTCAGCATGTCAATCTTTCAACTAGTGACAGACTACAAGCCCTCGGGCGATCAGGAGCAGGCCATAGGCAAGCTCCTGAAATCGCTGCAAGCCGGTAATCGCCACCAGTGCCTGCTGGGTGTAACCGGCAGCGGCAAAACCTTCACCATGGCGAACATCATTGCGGCGCAAAATCGCCCCGTGCTCGTGCTCTCGCACAACAAAACACTCGCCGCACAACTCTACTCCGAACTCAAGAGCTTTTTCCCGCACAATGCGGTGGAGTACTTCGTCTCATACTTCGATTATTACCAGCCGGAGGCCTACATCGCCAGTACTGATACTTACATTGAAAAAGACAGTGCCATCAATGAAGAGATTGACCGCCTGTGCCTGAACGCCATGCGCTCACTGCTGCTGCGGCAAGATGTAATTGTGGTAGCGAGTGTGAGCTGCATCTACGGTCTGGGCTCACCGGAAGATTACCGTGAACTCACGCTCTCCATACGTGTGGGGCAGGAGCTGGACCGCGATGCCATGCTGGCTTGCCTGACGGAACTACTCTTCGAGCGCAGTGATTTCGATTTCCGCCGAGGCACTTTTCGAGTGCGCGGAGATGTGGTGGAGATATACCCGGCGCAGAGTGATGGCGAGGCAATACGCGTGGAGTTCTTCGGAGATGAAATTGATGCGATTTCTCTCATCGATGCCACGACCGGGCGCACGCGCGACCGCATGGACAGCTACCTCTTTTTCCCGGTCAAGCAATATGTTTCATCGCCGGAAAAACGCCACCCGGCCATTCTCTCCA
The DNA here is from genome assembly GCA_045614705.1 of Akkermansia sp. Lineage (GTDB taxonomy): Bacteria > Verrucomicrobiota > Verrucomicrobiia > Verrucomicrobiales > Akkermansiaceae > Akkermansia. The sequence goes on along the minus strand of JAZLDM010000068.1, from coordinate 7,205 downwards.
TACGCAGGGAACTCGCCGAGAGTGTGAAGGAATTCGAGCGACAGAATAAGCTTATTGAGGCACAGCGTCTCAAGATGCGCACCGACTACGACTTGGAGCTAATCAACGAAATCGGCTTCTGCAAGGGAATTGAGAACTACTCGCGCCACCTAGCCGGCCGCGCACCGGGCTCCACGCCCTCCACCCTGCAAGATTATTTCCCGGCTGACCACCTGACTATCATTGATGAGTCTCACGCAACTGTACCGCAAATAGGCGGAATGTACGAGGGTGACCGCTCGCGCAAGCAAGTGCTCATAGACCACGGGTTCCGCTTGCCCTCGGCACTCGACAATCGCCCACTGCGTTTCGATGAATTCATGGCTCGACAAGCTCAGCTGGTATATGTGAGTGCCACCCCCGGTCCCTTCGAGTATGTGAACTGCGTGTACGGCAACAAGAACTACATACCGGTGCTGAAAGCAAAGCGCGGCAATACACACGCACGCAGCGAAAAGGCCAGTCGCGCTATCACCCATGCGCCGGACGACTTCCGAGGGGTATTCTTCCACCGCCTCGATGAACTGCGCGTACCGCCACACCCCTCCTCCGCCCCGGTGGAACAATTCAACCCGCGCAAGCTCGGGCAACCTCTCATCGTAGAGCAGCTCATTCGCCCTACCGGACTGCCGGAACCGAAAATCACGCTCCTGCCCCTCGATGGTCAAATTGACAAAACAATTGAGCTATGCCACGCCCGCGTAAGTGTGCGCGAGCGCGTGCTGGTCACCACCCTTACCAAACGCACGGCGGAAGACCTGACGGATTACCTGCGCAATATCGGCCTGCGGGTGGAGTACATACATGCGGATGTAGATGCGATTGAACGAGTGGAAATACTGCGTAAGCTGCGCAGTGGTTCAGTTGATATACTGGTAGGTATCAACCTGCTGCGTGAAGGTCTCGACCTCCCCGAAGTCTCGTTGGTCTGTATACTTGATGCCGACAAAGAGGGATTTCTGCGCAATGAAACAAGTCTTGTGCAGACGGCAGGGCGCGCCGCCCGACATGTGCACGGTGAGTGCGTGCTTTTCTGCGATGTGGTTACGGATTCCATTCGGCGCTTAGTTGAGGAAAGTGACCGCCGCCGAGCCATTCAACTGGCTTATAATGAGCAGCACGGAATCACCCCCCAAACTGTTGCCCGCGCAGACCAAAGCACCCTGCGACTTTACACCCCGGATGACGAGGACGATGAGCCTGTGCTCATGGCGGCAGAAGATGAAGAAGAGAACGTGGCCGATACCATACGCCGCTTGGAAAAAGAAATGAAAGAAGCCGCCGCACGACTCGATTTCGAGGTAGCCGCCGTACTACGCGACAAAATCAACCTACTGCGCAAATAAAAAGAGCCGCAAAATGCGGCTCGCTCAATCATTGAAAATTGACCATACCGGCGGCTTTCAGTACATCCCAACCGCCGTCAAGCACATAGATAGGAGCCTCCGTCACCTGCAACTCGCGCAACTCACGGGCGATATCCTCGGATGAAGTGCAATCGTTGGTGCAAAATACCAGCACACACTCACCGCGTTCACCGGCCTTTATCAGGCGCTCAATCGCGGCATCCAGCAGCTCCTGGCGCTGAGCACCGGGGCGTATCGGGAACATGCGATTATCATTGAACAAAAGGTGATTGATTTCAAAATCGCTCTCACTACGAGCATCTATCCACACAACCTTATCACCAAACTGAGCACGCACAGTTTCCAAGCATACCCGCCCCTCCGGCAGCTCAGACTGTACACAGGGCGGCAAGCGCCGGGGAGCAAACCACGCGGCATCCACCCAGTACAGCACAATGGCCAACGCCGATATAATTATTCCAAGGCGAATCAGCTGCGAAAAAGTATCCTTCATACCGCGCATACTATTACCATATCCCCGTGCCTCTGTCAAACGCGTTTTTTGATTGAATTATCCCCCAACCTATGGTAAAGATAAGTCATGCAACGTTTAAACAACCGCGGGCTTGATGAGATGCGCCCGCTCGAATTCGTGCTCGATGTCGCCCCGCATGCCACAGCCTCGGTGCTCTCCTGCTTCGGCAACACGCGCGTGATTTGTGCCGTCACCATCGAGGAGGACGTCCCGCGCTGGATGAAAGCGCAGGGAGTACCCGGCGGCTGGCTGACCGCAGAATATGCCATGCTTCCCTACTCCACCCTCGACCGCAAGCGCCGCGACAGCACAGCCGGCAAGGTGGACGGTCGCTCCGTGGAGATTCAGCGCCTGATTGGCCGCTCCCTGCGCGCGGTCATGGATTTGGAGGCACTCGGCCAGCGCACCGTATGGATTGACTGCGATGTATTGCAGGCAGACGGCGGTACTCGCACAGCCTCCATCACCGGTGCAGCGGTTGCACTGGCTATCGCCCTCAACCGCATCCGCGCCAAAGGAGCCATCACCACCAACCCCATGCGCCAGCTCGTTTCTGCCGTCTCGGTCGGCAAGCTGCAAGGCACCCCGCTGCTCGACCTCTGCTATGTGGAAGACCGCGATGCCGAGGTCGACATGAACATTGTAATGACGGAGCAAGGCCAGTATGTCGAGGTGCAAGGCAGCGGCGAAGAAGCCGTATTCACCGCAGAAGAAATGGCACAAATGCTCGAGCTCGCCGGTAAGGGAATTGCCGCTATCACAGCTGCGCAGAAAGAGGCAATCGCACGCGCCGACCAGCCCACAGCCGCAGATATCAACTCCCTGCGCGATTTCTTCGCTAAGTAAAGAAACCGCTCTTAAAAATTTCGCCCCGGTCAGCGTACAGCTAACCGGGGCTTTTTCATATTGAGAAAGATTGTTCAGTTCGACTTCGGCCAACCCAGGCATTGATGTACCACGGCTGTATAATCTGCCGGCAAGCCAAGCTCGCGGTTCAGTGCGGGTATGTCAATCATCGCACGAAGTGGGAATAGTGCGTGTTCCGCGGGCATTCATTCCCCAAGCCACCCACAGTACCTCGCTCAGGGTCTGTGCGTCCACCGCCTTTTCCGGGTCGAAATCGCGGCTACTTTTTCACCTGAAGGTAAACAACGTAACGCGCAAAGCGGGGATCCGGGGAATCCGTCTCAATTATGAGGCGATTGAGGGTACGCTTAGCGGTGCTTTTCGGGGTGATGGTAACGGTAAATTCACCGGGGCGTTTACCCTTGCGCGGGTCGTAGTTAAAATCCTCGCCGGAGAGGGAGGCTTGTGTGACCGAGTGGACAGGGGAGCCACTCGGAAGAGATATTTTCAGGGTTTGCGGGGTAGTGGGGCCACCTATTTTCCACAACAGGCTGCGGGCACTGAGCTGCACGGCCGGCGGCATATCAAAGCGCATCGTCAGGCGCGTGGTCTTACCGTCGTCAGTCGTGGCGTCGATGGTCTTCTCCACCTTTCCCTCAAATGTAGAGGTATCTACCTTTGCAATCAATTGATTGCCCTGAATAAGGGTCGTAGTGCAGTCACAATGGGGCTTAGCACGGCGAATGGCCATATCGGCCCGGAAAACAACTTCTGTCGATTTCTGGCCGCACTTGAGCTGCACGTTTTGTTCCGTTTTACTGAAACCGGCCAAAGCCGGCAAAGCAGCCAGCAGATAGAGTGACGTGCGCCACATAGCGTTCTAATCAGTTTTTCTTTTCCTGTGGCGCAGGTTGGGGCATGAACGAGGCAATCAGGAACAAGCCGGCGGCTACGCACACGCAAGAGTCGGCCACGTTGAAAGCCGGCCAGTGATAGCCATTCGGGAAAGACTCGGTGCAAATCCAAGGGAAAGAGAAATCGAGGAAGTCGACCACATAACCGTTGATAAGGTTGGCAAAGAACCCCTTGGTTTCTGCACCCGGCAGGAAGAAGCCCTGTGTCAGTCGGTCGGTCATATTGCCGAGCACACCGGCCATAATGCAGGCCCAAGCTACTTTCAGCGTGCGGTTATAGAAGAAGTTGCGGCGGTAGAGTACGGTGAGTACCACCAGTGCAACTACCTGTACCCCCAAGAAGAGGAACGGAGCCCATGCGGTGCCGTTACCCATGCCGAATGCCACACCCGTGTTATGTATACGCAAAATGTTGAAATTAAGCACACTGCTATCGGTTATCACCGGGGTAACGTCCAAGTAATACGGAGTAGGCATGTTGTAATGGAACACAATATACCACTTGCTCACTTGGTCAAGAACATAGAGCAGCACAATAAGCAGAATCAGATAAACGGTCACTCGTTTCATGGGGAAATATAAAAAAACGGTTGATTTTCGGCGGATAGGCATTGAACTACCGCGCCCGCCCGGCTTATGGCACGGGCGGGCGCGGCGTCAGCAATTATTTGCAGATGTCGGCGCAGCGCTCGCAGAGCCCATCAGCATTTACTGCGGGTTCGTAGCGACGGCAGCGCGGGCACATCTCGTAAGCGGTCTTCTCAGCCGTAGCGGCCAACTCAGCACCGCTCTCAACCTTCAGGTCGCTCACAATGAAGAAGGTCTTGGCAAACTCAGCATTCTGCAGCAGAGTCACCACTTCAGCGGCTTCATCCTGCGGCAGGGTCAGCGTTACCACAGCCTCGTTATTCTTGTTGAATACCTTGGCCTTCACCTGAGCTTCGATAGCCACTTGAATGGTGCTCTTAATCTGCTGCAAGCGAGCAAAGGTAGCCGTCATACCGCGCTCGAATGCAGGCTCCACGCTCGGGAAATCCTGTTCGTGCACGGAATCGGTGTGCCCGGCGTGCTCCCATGCCTCCTCAGCGGTGTAGACAAGAATGGGGGCGAGCAAGCGCACCAGCACATCAAACACGCGGGAAATAGCGAACTGACGGCTCAGGCGGCGGGTGCTATCAGCAGCATCGCAGTACAGGCTGTCCTTCGTGACATCGATATAGAGGGCGGACAGGTCATTCGTGCAGAACTGGTTAATAGCCATGAACACCTTGCGGAACTCATAAGCCTCGTAAGCGGCACGCACCTCACGAATGAGGGCATTGCTGCGCTCAAGTACCCAGGCATCGAGCGGGTCGAGCTCAGCCGGCTGAGCGCCGGTATATCCCTTCAGGTTGGCCAGCAGGATTCGCAGGGTGTTACGCAAGCGACGATAGGGGTCGGTAATCTGCTTGAAGAGGTCCTCACCGAAGGGCACCTCATTCTGCCAGTCAACCGAGCTTACCCACAGGCGCACGATATCGGCACCGTACTTCTCGTAGAAGTATTTAGCATTTGTGGGCTTGGTGTAGGTACCCTGAGCGCTCTTGGAGAGCTTGGAGCGGTCCTGATTCACCACGAAGGCATGCGTGAGCACCTTCTTGTACGGAGCTGTGCCGCGCCATGCGCAGGAAAGCATCAGCGAGCTCTGGAACCAACCACGGTGCTGGTCAGTAGCCTCGAGGTATACATCGCAGGGGGCATGCAGCTCGGGGTGGCGCTCAAGCACGGCTACATGCGAGCAGCCGGAATCAATCCACACGTCGAGCGTGTCGCGACCCTTCTTCAGGTTGGTGGGCAGACCGAGCTTCTCGCAGAGCTGCTCGTCTGTCAGCTCGAACCAAATGTTGGTGCCGTGCTCGGCCACCAAATCAGCCACCTTGTTCACGATTTCAGCGCTGAGTACCGGCTTGTCTTCCTCATCGAAGAAGACGGGCAGCGGTACACCCCAGGTACGCTGGCGGGAGATACACCAATCGGGGCGAGCCTCCACTGTGCTGTAAATGCGGTTGCGCCCCCAGGCAGGCAGCCACTCAGTCTTATCAATCTGCTCCAAAGCCATACCGCGCAGCTTCTCCATGCTAATGAAGAACTGCTTCACGGCACGGAAGATGATGGGGGTCTTGGAGCGCCAGCAGTGCGGGTATTGGTGGGTGAATTCCTCGCGACCCAACAGGCGGTTACCCTCTACCAACAGGGTGATGATATCCTCGTTGCTCTTGAAGACATGCTTACCCACGAGGTGCGGCAGACCGCATTCTGCGGTGTAGTTACCATCGTCATCCACCGGGGAAAGCACAGGCAGCCCATAGGCCATACCGGCAATATAGTCATCTGCACCGTGCCCGGGGGCAATGTGCACAGCGCCGGTACCGGCGTCTGTCGTCACATAGGCGGCATTGATGATAAGCGATTCGCGGTTCAGGAAGGGGTGACGGGCGTTGCGCTTCTCGAGCTCGCTGCCCTTGAAGGTGCTCAGCTCCTCCTGCAGAACCCAGCCGGTCTTGCCGGTAAACATCTCAATCAGTTCGCGAACCACAATAAACTTGCGCTCAGCGCCGTCCTTAGCATAGCGGCCAATGACGTAGGTAAAATCGGGGTTCAGAGCGATAGCCAAGTTGCTGGGCAGGGTCCAAGGTGTGGTGGTCCAGATAACCATCTCACAACCATCGATACCGTTGACGGGGCCATCCATCTCGAAACCAACGTAAATAGCGGTCGAGGTATCCTCCATGTACTCCACTTCAGCCTCAGCCAGCGCAGTGTGGTGAGCGTAGCTCCACTGCACGGGTTTCATGGACTGATAAACGGCGCCGCTCTCCACAAGCTTAGCGAACACGCGCAGGATATCGGCCTCGTACTCGGGGTTCATGGTGATGTAGGGATTGAACCAGTCGCCGAATACGCCTAAGCGGCGGAAGGAAAGACGCTGCTGGTCAATGTAGCCCAGAGCGAACTCTGTGCAACGGCGGCGAATCTCTGCGGGTTCCAGCCCTTGGAACTCCTTCACAACCTTGGCCTCAATGGGCAGACCGTGGCAGTCCCAGCCCGGAATGAAGGGGGCATAGTAACCGGCCATTGTCTTACTCTTCACAATAAGGTCCTTAAGCACCTTGTTCAGGCCGGTACCCATGTGAACATCGCCATTCGCAAAGGGAGGGCCGTCGTGCAATATAAAACTCGGCGCACCCTGGGCTTTGCGGCGGTTGGTAATTCGCTCGTAAAGCTTTTCGTTCTCCCATTTCTCCAGTCGAGCCGGCTCCTTGGTCGTGAGATCACCACGCATGGGGAACGTGGTGTCCGGCAGGAAGATCGTATCTTTATAGCTCTTGGTGGGTGTGCTCATACGCGCGACAGTTTACACCCGTACCCCCTCAATGTCAATCTTATTGTGGTGCTTTTACACTCAACCCATTGTTTTTAACATACTTTAGCCGACTATTGGAGCAAAAATAACGCTACAAATTGGCGTTTACAGAAAAATACCCG
>JAZLDM010000067.1:0-3338 GCA_045614705.1 Akkermansia sp. | reverse complement strand
AGGTACCCCATGTGCAGCTTGGTAAAGACACACAAGTTCACTTGTATTCTTCCCGTGCGAATGAGCCCATTATTGTGCGGGCTCGAGGTTTAAGAATCAGCTTGCATACAGAGTTATCTGACGGTGAAGAGTATATATGTGTCACTATCACACCGCGAAAAGGCAAGCCCCGCACGGTACGCCGACTCTTATGGAAGAATGAATATAACCTCCCGACGCAGATTGTTTCCATAGAGCCCGGGGTGATGCAGCCGCAAAATAAATTGTACCTGACCGTTCAGGTGGGGGCTTCACGCTGTATACTGAATGAGGATGGGGGGCTCATTGTGTGTCAACCTCCAGTTAATCTTTCCGAAACAGACTATCAGTTATGACCATGCCCCCATTCCACAGAATCCTTGCCACCACAGCCATCTGCCTTGCGGCGGTGGGGTTGAGCTCGTGCTACAGCAATATACACCAATATGTTTGGCAAAAAGCCAAAGTGGCAGAGGGAGGCGAATGGCTGGATGCTCAAAACAGCATGGAGTTGTTCAGTGAAGGCACACACATATACGCCAAGGTCAATCAAGGCAAAATGCGCGGCTGCTGCAAAGGTGCTCCCATCGGTACCTTTCTACCGTTGCATGGTAGTGGGGCAGGCTACGCCTACTACGCACCCATTAAAGAATCAGCGACCCCCATCTATTACCGCTTAAGCTCTGCAGATGCAGCCAGGGTAAGAAGAGCACATGCAGCCGGTTCAGAATACGTGCAAATTGAGCTACGGTCCGGCCTCGCGACTTCCTTACACTCTGCCGCCCATCCCCTCAAGGTAAAAGGCACAACCACCTTATCTTACCCCATCATTAACGGAGAAAGTCTGGAGAGAGCCCGTATCGATGATATTCCATACACGACCGATGCTCACAAATACTACGCCTATCCGCTGGGTGTACTCACTGCCGTGGCGGTAGATGCCCCGATTACCCTTGTAACCAATGCTGTTGCATTGGGAGTTGGCGCTGTCGGTGCTGCTGTTGCGATTCCCTGTGGAGGTATATACGCTCTTTACGAATCCTGCACGCAAAACGCACCGGACGCAGAGTCTGCACCTGAATCTGCCACACCCTCCCAAAGCTCTCCTTCTACATGAAGACACTCGCCCTTTTCCCCAGAATCCTTGCCACCACAGCCTTCTGCCTTGCGGCAGTGGCTTGCGTGAGCTGTACCAACTTTTGTGGTCGCTTCATTGATATGGGTGAAGTGCACTCTGCCATTGAAATTACAAAACCCGAAGAAATGTACTGCGTCGGGAAGCGCCGTTATATTCGCGGCGTAAGTGCAGATTTTGAATATAAAAGCAATTTGGTTATGGATAACCTGCAATCCCCCGGCGGCGAATACATCCGTATTCCTGACTCGGAGAAGGGGAGCCGTTATCACGAAGTGGTGCTTGACCCCGATTATAAGGGGGAGCACTACATACTGAAACCGGATGCCGAATGGACCACCCGCTTACCGGGGGAGCCATCCGAAATGGTGGTAACGTATGATACCAAAAGGCATCACCGTCTTTGCGATGTGAAAACCGAAACCACAGCGCATGCCTTGTATGCCTACCCACTTGCTGCTGTAGCCTTTGTTGTGGTAGATGTGCCAACGGCGCTTATCTCATCTGCATGCGCTATTCTCTCGGTCCCCTATATATTGGTAGAGGAAGCTTTGGATTGATTTGCTCGTACCCGCTAAACGCACAAAACACCACTCAGGCTTCGATTAATCTACGCCCAGACAGGCCGCAAGCACATGACCTGCACCCGGCAGACCAAGGGCTCCACTTCGAGCAAATCCTCCCCTTGCAGCCCGGTTTTTGCGCCATCGGCAACAAAAATGCAGGAAACTCGCAACAAAATGCCATCCACGCTTGAACCGAGGGGCGGGAATTGATATAATGCCCGTAACAGATGCATTTAACCTCAATGAATTACCGTGCGATATTACTATTGATTCTATGTAGCATGTTCCTGATAGCTTGCGATTCAGTAGAAGAACAGCAGGCAAGGCTGGAACACGCGAGAGCTGCTTACCGACAGCAGCAACACCGCATCCGCACGGCCGAAGCGAAAGAAAAGCTGGCTACCTGGCAGGGCAGTCTTGATTCCGTAAGCTACGCTGAATTTTACCGTACTGATGAAACTCTGGGGCCTGTTGTTCCGTCGGTCGAAGAGGTCAAGATAACAGGCAAAGAGCTGGAAGAGCTGTTGGCTATTTTCAGACGTGCATACCCGGTTCCGCTTCCGGATGCAGACATCCTCACCAATCCCGGCAGCGAGCCTCTGAGAATCAACAATGATGGAGAAGTAGAAGAAGATTTATTTCCGCTTCCCGAAGAACCAGTTTTGCCGGATAGATTTTTCGCCATCGACCTGCTGCGTCTCTGCGATGCTCAGGGCAACATAATCGAACTGCCGATTTCCCTTTTTGGCGATATCGTGCCCCGCACGAAAGCTGAACAGAATCGTAACAGATGGACAGATCGCGACCGTCCCTTGTTCATGCTCGAAGATGCCGATTTTAAACGCTACCGCAGCCTCCCCTCCTACCGACTCTATGTGCAGCATATGAAAAAAGCCCACTCCTCCGGCAAATGGGATCTCACACCCCGTTTCGATGAGCTGCTATAAAATCGTTCAACCATCCCCCATGCTAACTTTCCCCCGAATCCTTGCCACCACAGCCCTGTGCCTTGCGATGGTGGTGCTGAGCTCCTGTGTTACCACGGTGCACCGCTATGCGTGGAATCGCGCCAAAGTCATCGATGAAGCCTACTGGGTTCAGGATGAGAAAAACATAGAACTGTACCGTGTAGGCGAGACTGTCTACGCCAAGGGCTTTATCGGCCCCGCGCGTGGTGGGCAGGCAACCGATGACATACCCGCCAGAGTTTACTTCACGCACGGTGGTGCCGGCTCCTGCGTCAATCCCATTGAGGAGCAAGGGCGCCCCGTTTACATAAGGGTGAGAGATGGCTATACGAAATTGCGAAAGGATGCAACAACTATATATGCTTCGAGCTCCGGCAAAAATGCCGGTGAGGTCTTGTATGTGCACTGGTATGCACCCCCGCATTCATCACACCTCTCCGAGTTACCTGCGGGAGCCGTTCGCCTGACAGAACACGGGAGCACCGGTTCAGGCATTGAGGAGTCGGATGGTTACAAACCTCATACCGATGCGCACAAATACTATGCTTATCCGCTCGGTGCCCTCATCGCCGTGGGGGTGGATGCTCCGCTGACGCTTGCCGGAAATGCCCTGCTGCTGGGTGGCTTGGCTGCTACGATTCCCTGTGCCGG
>JAZLDM010000066.1:0-15689 GCA_045614705.1 Akkermansia sp. | reverse complement strand
CTTTTTCTGTAACTGGTCAGATCAACAAAATTTTAAAATTTCAAAATTCATAGTTGACTACCTTATACCGCCCCTCACCGGGGCTTATGAATTAGGCGGGCATTCGCCCGCGGAATGCATAGCTTATGCCACCGTTAACCGTCCTGCTGAGGTAGATTGGGGTGCTGATTGGCGGCGGCGAAAAAAAGCCTCCTTGCGGCAGTAAGGAGGCCCATGGGGAAATTATGCCTGTGGCTTCTGTTTTTTCTTCGTTTTGCTGTTCTTTTGCTCGGTGGGTGGTTCAGCTTGGGCTTCAGCTTTACTCTCGAGGGCGGGAAGCACGGTTTTCTTTTTACCGTTGACAATGACTGTAACCTTTTCCGGGGTGCTTGTGGTCGTGAGCTTGTAGCCGGTCACCTTCCCGTTCTTCCATACCATATCAATGGTAATGTTGCCGCGAGCGCGTATACCTTTCACATAACCATCATTCCAAACAGCCGGCAAGGTAGGCAGCAGGTGAATATACCCGGCATGGCTCTGAACCAGCATTTCGCTCATGCCGCCGGTCATGCCGAAAGTGCCGTCCATCTGCATGGGTGGGTGGTTGCCGAACAGGTTATCGAGCACATTGTAGCGGATATAACTCTGCACCATTTCGTAGGCCTGCTCAGTGTTGCCAAAACGCGCCCACAGTGCCGTGCGCCACGGCCAGGTCCAACTGCGACGGTTATCGCCGCCGCAACCGCGAAGCTCCAAACTCTTCATGGCTGCCTGGGCCAGCTCCGGTGTCTTGGCCATGGAAATGGAAGTACCGGGGAAGACGCCGATGAGGTGGGAGGTGTGGCGGTGCCCCGACAAGGCCGAGCCGCCATTGTCTAACTTGTCGCGGTCGATAATCCACTCTTGCAGGTAACCGCCTTTACCGACTCGGCAGGGTACCAACTTATCTCGCATGCTGAGCAATTTTTCTGCCCACTCTTCATCGATTTCCAGTTCTTTTGCTGCCTTGGCGGTATTGTCGAAAAGTTCCCAGATAAGCTGCTGGTCATGCATGACGCCATCTTCAATAGGTCCCCATTCGTGCGACCAGCTTTCCGGCGATACCAACGCGCCTGCTTTGATATCCTTCAGTTCCGGGTAGTCGGCTACGTTGATTTTCTTGCCGTTGGAAACAAGCCCTTCACCGCCCTTCCCCAATTTCTTGAGGCGGGTTTGCCAGAAGGCGCATATATTTTTGAGAATCGGGTACCCGATGTTCTTCAAATACGCTTTGTCGCGGGTGTAGTTATAGTGCTCCCACACATGCAACGCGTACCAGGCATTCACCGGCGGGTTCCACTTCTCCCAACCGCCGCCACCCCAGGGATTCTGGGAAATGCGGGTTGTCCAGCCTTTTACCGAGGAGCCAAAGTGCTTGGAGGTCATCTGGGTAAGCGGCTTTTCCATGGCCTTGATAAATCTGATGAAAGGCATGTGACATTCGGAGAGGTTGCCGACCTCAGCCCCCCAGTAGCACATTTGGAGGTTGATGTTGTTGTGGTAATCGCATGCCCAGGCGGCGTGCACCTTGTCGTTCCAAATACCTTGCAGGTTGACCGGCAAATTACCGGGACGCGACCCACTGATGAGCACATAGCGCCCGTATTGATAAATGGTGGCTTCCAGCTCAGGGTCCTGACCGCCGTTTTTGTAAGCGCTGATGCGCTCATCGGTGGGCAGTTCTGCTATGCCGGGCTCAGTTTTGCCGAGCTTAATGCGAAGGCGATTATACAGCGATTTATAGTTTTCTATGTGGGCAGAGCGTATGGCTTTGTAGTTCTTCTTGCTCAGCTTGGAAAGGATGGCGGTGTTGGTAGCACGCGGGGCGGTGCCTTTCCATTGAGACTCGTATTTCATTTTATAATCCGTGGCAAGGGATACATAAATGCACACGGAGCGAGCCCCCTTAACCTCAAGATAGGGCATATTGTCGGCAGAGAATGTCGGGGCCATGTTATCGCCGCCGTTTTTGTAGCTCACCGAAACGGTACCACTCTTTCCCTTAGCAGTCACTGAACCGCCCTGCACCCTGATGAGCAGTTGCCCTTCAAACTTCTCACCATTAGCAAGCGTACCGCTCATGGTGATACCGTTTTTGCTTTTGCTGTAGGTAACAGTGTGGTAGGGAGTCAGGGCTATTTTAGCATCCATGCCGGCTTTGGCGTCTGTTCTGGCCATGTAGACCAGCACATCGTCCGGGTGACTCACAAAACACTCGCGCTCATGCTTTGCACCGTCATCCTTAAAAGAAACGCGAGCAATACCATTCCTCAGATTGAGCGAGCGTGAGTATTCTGTTGTTTCGCCTTTCAGGTCGAAATCAATGTAGAGATTACCAAATGGCTGGTAGGAACCAAATTCATTCTTTCCGGCGGTAGGTCCATACACATAACCGTACCCATTATTGGGGAGATTAGGGCCACCGCTCCACAGGCTTACCTCGTTCAGGTTAACGCGCTCGCGGCGGTTGCCGCCGAAAATGGTTCCGCCTACGCGCCCATTGCCAACGGGCAGTGTCTGGGATTCCCAGGAATCAGTTGTATTCTTGCCCGGCAGGTTGCCGGAATTGCTCTCACCCTCAGTCCAAGGCAAAGGAGCCGGGTGTACAATGGCCGGTTGTCTGTACCAAAGGTAGTCTTGTGAAGGATGTTCATTCTCGCCGGCAGCCAGAAGGGGAAAGCCCCCTATGCCAAGTGCGATAAGTTTGTAAGCGTTACTCATAAAAAGGGTACGGATTTTAAAAGTGATTACAAATACAGCAAGTCTTTCAATGCAGGAAAAGTATCAATAAAAGGCTGCAAGGCTTTCATTCTGGAAGGAGTCCGATATTTTTCCGACAACACGGGCTCAGGATAGGGAGAAAGCCCACCCGCTCGCAAATCTACCAGGGAGGCGTAGAAAAAGCCTGCTAATTTATTAACTCGCCATATTTCGCCCTCGCCCTTGGCTGCAAAGTAGGCAACTACTTGCTCCAGTTCTTTCAACTTTGCTACGGCTTGCGCTTCATCTTCAGCACAAGCGGCAGCACAGAATTCCTTATAAAACTGCAGGGCCGTTTTATAATCCACAGCCCATTGCTCATCATACCAAGCCGCAGGATAATCCAGCACTTGCTCACCACCGACCAGCTCAACAAGCATTCGCAACACGGATTCCACTTCGGGAGAAACCGCTTTTTCTCCCTTCAATACCGATTTCACGATTGCCGCAGAGCGGGATAAATCCTTCAACCCCATGTCGAAAGGAGCCTCTACCTCAACACCAAATTCCCCCCGATATACTCCATCCAACCATTGGCTCTGCCACAAGACAGCATCGACCAGCATGAAGAGTTCTTTCACTCGCTCCGAAGGCAGGGTGCGCAACATCTCGCTGCATGGGCGGATTGCCTCGATATCCTTTCGCACGAAGTCAATCAACTCATCACCGCCAATCTCACCATCTCCGGCGTCTACAAGTTTTTCCAGCAGCCAACTTTTGGGTAACCGGGTGTAAGCAAACCAAACCGCCTCTGCTTGTTCGCTCAGGCTTTGCTGAGCTACTGCTTTTTTGAGGGGAGCTGTACAAGGCAACGGCGCATCTGCAGCTCGGCATGTATCGGCATGAACCACGCACACCCCCGCCGCAAGGCAGATGGCTGTGGTGGCGAGGATTCGGTGGAACGGCGTCTCAGTCATAAAGTTATCTCCTCCCCCATATTAACACATCCCACAAGGAGTGCGCAGTAAAAAATGCAAAAAGCGTGATTTTTCTACTACACAGTCGCTGACGAAGGGCATTTTATTGCAGGTGCATCAAAATCGGAAAAGTAAACACCGAAAGCTATTACAATACAGCAGTTACCCCTTTAACTAACCAATAGCCGCCGAAAATCAACCAAATAAACAGCAACAAGGCCAACAAAAAAGGCTTGGCTCCGGCTTTGCGGAACTTATCAAAACTTGTCTCTGCCCCCAGCGCAGTCATCGCCATAGTCAGCATAAATGAATCAGCCGTCAAAATACCGCTTACAACGGAATCCGGTAGCACCTGTAACGAATTGAACCCGATAACCGCTAAAAACAGAAAAGCAAAAACCGGAATGCTAATTTTTTGGCGTTCTTTCTCCTTTCTTTTGTCTTTTCTACTCAGGAGGACAGCCAAGATAATAAGTACAGGAGCCAACAAAATAACACGAATCATCTTAACGATGACCGCATTACCTCGTATGTCACCGCTCTGATTTGCCGGACTGTTTGCGCAAAGCGGAGCAGCTGCGGCGGCATCCATAGCCTCACCCGCTCCATATACATGAGCCACCTCATGTAGAGTAGCTCCGGTATAGATACCTACTTGCCGGGTATCCATATCGAACACTCCTGCTCGCTGCAAAGCCGGATATAAAAACATAGCAAGAGTACCAAAAATCACCACAGTAGACACCGCAATGGCTGTTTTGTGCGGTTCAGCCTTCACCACAGGTTCGGCTCCCAATACTGCGGCTGCACCGCAAATAGAACTACCAACGGAGGTGAGTATTGCAGTCTGAGAATCCATATTTAACAACCTGCCAAGCAATACACCAAAAATCATGGTAAGACTCACTACCACCACATCAATCACCATTGCAGGTAACCCTACAGCCAGCACATCAGTCAGTGTTATTTTAAAGCCGAATAAAACAATCCCCGTACGCAATATCTGTTTCGAACAGAAAATGATGCCGGTTCCCCACCCACTCGGCACCCACTTACGTATAGTATTCGCAAATAGCATGCCTATTACAATCCCCACAATCAAGGGGCTGAGTCTTAATTCCTGAACCCACTCCAACTGAGCAAGGAGGGTGGCCAATACTGCTAATGCTATTACCAGCAGCACACCGAAACTGAAAGTCTTTATATCACTTACCTTCATCGCTTTTTTATTTCTTTCACACTCCGTTTTTCCACGCGACGAAACGCGCTTTGCCATTCTACCACAAAAAATGAGCCGATAAATATTACTCTACTGCAAGAAAGCAACTGCTTAAACGCCTTTTTAACCCCACGGAGAGCAGCTTATTTCTTATGGTTAGGCTGTTGATTGAGCCAGTCGGTAAACTCCTGTTCCGGGGCGAGTGGGCCGTGCAGGAATTCATCGAAATGAATTTGCTGGTCGGCCGGGGTGATGGTGAGTTGGCCATTGCAGCAAATAGCAATTCCCTGCGCGCGTGTACCGAGCAAGCGCTTGTTGCAGGGAACGGCAGCTGTGCGGCAGGCCACCATGATTTCACGGTCGCGCAGCTCGAAATCGGTTGGGGTCCAGAATATGCTCACCCAGGAGTCATCCGGCAGCAGGAAAAGCTGCATCACATAGCTTTGTCGGTTATTCCATGCAAGAAAATTGAACTTGGGCTTAACAACAGCTAAGTCATCCTTTTTCGCCAACTCCGTGAAGTTAGCAATAATCTGCTCGTTGCTGAGGGCGTAGGGCGTAGTCACCTTCTTCTGCCTGCGGGCGGGCAAGTTGGCGCGCTTGCGTCCCCGGGCATGGCTGCGGCTCTCGGCCAATAAATACTTACCCAGCTCCCAGAGTGCATGTCCCCCCAGCAGCACCAGTGCCACCAGTGCAGGCTCGGCAGCAGCCATACCGCAGAGCCACCACAACATGCCGGCTGTAATCGCAGCACAGATTGTTATCCCCCCACAAAACCAGCGACGCCACAGCCCAAGATGGTCATAGACCAGTATATAGGCCAAGCAAATCAGAGCCACGGTTATATTGAGAGTCTCGGGCGACATGAGAAAGAACGGCGGACTTACTGCTCAGTCTTGCGATAATCGGGGTGCTGCTGCAGGTGGGCTTTGGCCTCCCCCAGCAGGAAAAATGACCCGCAAATGAGGGTATGGGGTGGCAGTTCTGCCAGCGCGGCAGCCATGCTTTGCGGTGTGCTGATGGGCGCGGAGGACACAGCCGCGACCTTGTGCGCCATTTCCTCCGGGGGGAGTATGCGCGGGCTCTGCACGGGGGGCAGCACCCATTCACCCACAATGGGGGAGAGCAGCTCCAGCACCTCATCGAGCGCCTTATCTGCCGAGCCGGCATAAATGCAGCGCGCGCGCTGTGCGCCGAAGGCCTGCTGCCAGCTCTCGACCAGCACCCGAATGGCCGGCGGATTGTGGGCGCCGTCCATAATAACCTGCGGCGCTATCTCCTCAAAACGCCCGGGCCACTGCACCTCTGCCAAACCACGGGCAATTTCATCCTCACTCGCAAGGAAATGCGGCAGAGCACGCAGGGCTGCAAGAGCCAGTGCGGCATTTTGTCGCTGGTGCGGACCGCGCAGCCCCAGCGGCAACGTACATTCCTCGGTAATGATGCGGTAGTCCGTATCCATGCGCTGAGCAGCGGCATGAATTGCGCGCACACATTCCGGTGCCTGCGGAGCACTGACCGCCGGGCGGTGCCAGGAAATAATGGCGGCCTTCTCCGCCGCAATCTCAGTCAGGGTACTGCCAAGGTATTGCGTGTGGTCCATGCCGATGGGAGTAAGCACCGCTACATCTTTCGGCACGGCATTGGTAGCATCCAGCCTGCCGCCCATACCGGTTTCGAGGATGATGATATCTACCTCGCGCTCAGCGAAGTACAGCATAGCAATGGCCAACACCAACTCGAAGAAAGTGGGCTTGTGCTCCCAGGTTTCGATAATACTGCGCACTTGCCCGATAAGTCGGGCAGAATCAGCCTGCGATATCATTTGGCCGTTCACGCGTATGCGCTCACCGAACTCAACGAGATGGGGCGAAGTAAAGAGCCCGGTGCTGTAACCGG
Source organism: Akkermansia sp. (assembly GCA_045614705.1). Classification (GTDB taxonomy): domain Bacteria; phylum Verrucomicrobiota; class Verrucomicrobiia; order Verrucomicrobiales; family Akkermansiaceae; genus Akkermansia. Next base: position 8,876 of record JAZLDM010000066.1, on the reverse strand, counting down.
CAGCGCGAGCCACACTCTCGGCAAAGGCGCAGGTAGAGCCCTTGCCATTTGTACCTGCCACATGAACTACCCTGGCGCGGGGGTAGAGCACCCCGCACTCCCGCAACAGGCGGGTAATTCCCTCCAGCCCCAGCTTAATGCCGAACATCTGTGTGGAGTACAGCCAATCGAGCGCTTCCTTGTAATCAGCCATAGTTATTGAGACAAGTCGGCGGGCCTTCGCCCGCCGGATTTGATAGATAAATGTTGAAGTAGCTGTTTATCAGAATGGGATGTCGTCGTCAGCTTCATCGGGCATGGGGGGCGCGGGCTGAGAGGCCGGCTGCTGATATCCGCCGTTGTTGCGCTGCGGGTAACCACCGCCATTGCCATAGCCGCCGCCATTGTTGCGCTGCTGGTAGCCGCCGTTGTTGCCATAGCCACCGCCGTTGTTACCATAACCGCCACCGTTATTGCCATAGCCACCGCCATTGTTACCATAACCGCCACCGTTATTGCCACCGTAACCGCCGCCCTGCGGAGCGCCATCGCGACCACCAAGCAACTGCAGATTTTCAGCAATGATACGAATGCGGCTGCGGCGCTGACCGGTCTGCTTATCTTCCCAAGTATCCATCTGCAGACGCCCCTCGATGAATACCGGGCGCCCCTTGCTCAGATACTGAGCAGCTACCTCACCGGTGCGGCCCCAGCATGTAACGTCCAAGAAAGTGGTTTCTTCTCGGCGCTCACCTTCGTTCGGCCCGGAAGATACGCGGTTAACAGCCAGGCGCAGTTCAGTAAGAGAATTGCCGCGGGGGGTCTGGCGCACCTCAGGATCCGCCGTGAGGTTGCCGATAAGCATGACTTTGTTCAGGTTAGCCATAATCGTTTGAATAAGTATATATTACGTTCTGTGTAGGTAAGTCCCGCTCACACCACCCGCAAGCAGTGCGGCAGGAAATAGGTTTCGCCACTTATTCTACCCGCCTGAACCCCCACTTGACAAGCAAAAAAAACGTGTACCCGAGCGATTTTTATTCATTGCCCGCTAAAAACAACCGGCAGATATACCACATAAAATAAAAAATCATTTTTTTTCGGAGCTGACACGAATATAGACTTGCATTTCAGTGGTGTGTGTAGTACAATACACCACCCGCGCATAGCGGGGAATAGACCATTTTTCCATCCATGAACGTTGAACTCATCGAGAAAGCTGCTCAGATTGTAGGCGATAACCAGCTGCTGGTCAACATCGTATCCAAGCGTGTGCAACAACTGAACCAGGGGGCTGACCCCTTCGTACCCACTACGCCTGAGATGGGCAGCGGCGACATCGCTCTCACCGAGATTGTAGAAGGTAAAATCGTATGGCGCGAGGCCGACGACGAGAGCTCTCTCATTTCCGGCGCCGATTTGGAGGATGATCTTTTCGTTGACGAGAGCGGCGCAGCGGATTCCGATGACCGCACCATTACCGCCACCATCGATCTGTAATTTCCCTTTCCGAAAATAGATATCAGGTCCGGTTGCCGGTACAGCCCCGGTCACCGGATCTTTTCTTTCTACAACCCTAATCCCCCTACCTCAGCCATGGCCAAAAAGCCCGCCCCCCAATCAAATCTTATTGCCAGTAACAAGAAAGCCGGTCGAGATTATGAAATCATCGGCAAGCACGAGTGTGGCATCGAACTGCGCGGCACCGAGGTAAAATCCATACGCGAGGGGCGTGTGAATATTTCCGATGCCTTCGCCCGCGTGGAAAAAGGGCAGCTCTTCCTCTACGGTTGCGATGTGCAACCATGGGAGACCGCCGGCAAGTGGTTCCAGCACGAGGCTAAACGCCCGCGCCGCTTGCTCATGCACAAGCGCGAAATCCTCAAAATCGAAATCCAGCAAGCGCAGAAAGGCTTTGCCCTGCCCCTGTTGCGCCTTTATTGGAAAAACGGCAAAGTAAAAGCGGAAATCGGCATCGGCCGAGGCAAAACCCACCGCGACCAGCGCTACGACCTCAAGGCCCGAGTCGAAATGATGGAGGCCCGCCGCGAGGTCTCGCGCTTCAACAAGGGGAACTGGTAAGCCCCACCATGGCGGCTTAACCGCCCCCCCCTACAGCAGCCACAAGCACCGCAAATAAAACGCGCCACGCAAAGAGTTGCCAGTGTATTGATTACACCATCAGCAACTCTATAACAGAATAGCTCAGGAACAAATAAAGATTTGTCATAAGCTATTTTTTTTGATAGAATACGCGCGATTCGGTGTCTGATAAAACAGACATACTGTTATACACCCATTAGCTATGACGACAAAAACCATACTCATAACAGCCATGTGCGCCCTGAGCGGGCTCAACATGTTGCAGGCAGAGGAGACGGCCGTAGCCGTAGCAGACCAGCAAGCCGTAGTGCTCAACGCCACACAGCACCCGTTCTACCAAGATAAACCCTACCCGGCCTGGTCACAGATGACCGCCGAACAGGGCTTGGCAGACGTACGCGCCGCCATCGCCCTGGCTCGTGAGCGCATTGCCGCCATCAGCCGCATTCAACCACACGAGGCAACATTTGAAAACACCTTTCTGGCACTCAATCTTGCCTCAGACGAACTGAGCCAAACGCAGGGCTACCTCTACCACCTCTCCGCCGTGATGGATAATGAGGAACTGCGCACCGTGCAGGAACAGCTCATACCCGAACTGAGCGAGTTCGATGCCGAAGTCACCGCCAACACACAGCTTTGGGCAGTCATAAAGAACGCCGCCGCACAACCTTGGGTAAAGGAACTCAGCCCCGCCAAGCAGCGATTTGTGCAGCAAACGGTCGACAGTTTCGTGGATGGCGGCGCTGATTTGCCCGCCGAGAAAAAAGCTCGCAAGGCCGAGATTGAACAGGAACTCACGAAACTGACCCACCAGTTCGCCAAAAACGTACTCGACTCGACCAACGCATGGAGCCTGCTTATCGTGAATGAAAACGAACTGGCCGGCATGAGCGAAGATTGGATGACCAAGGCTCGCACCGAGGCCGAGGCCCGGGGGCTCAGCAACGGGGATAAACCCTGCTGGCTGGTAACACTTGATTACGAAAGCATAGGCACCCTGATGCGCGATTGCGAAGTGGAGCTCACCCGCCGTATATGCTGGGAGGGTCAAAGCACCATCGGCGCCGTGGGCGAGTGGGACAACGAGCCCATCGTTGCGCGTGTAATGGAACTACGCCGCGAATTGGCTGAGCTGCTGGGCTTCGAATCCTTTGCCGACTTAACCACGCACCGCCGAATGGTGGGCGGCGGCAAAAACGCCATGGACTTCATCGACACAATGGCCGAAAAAGTACTGCCGGCATTCCGCGAGGAAGTTCAGCAGGTGCTCGACTTTGCATCTGAGCTGGAGGGGCAGAACCTCATGTTCATCGACCCTTGGGACCGCCGCCACTACCTCAAGAAAATGTCGGAAAAGCTGTACAACTTCAACTCTGAAGAACTGCGTCCCTACCACCGTGCGGAGACTGTTATAGCCGGCATGTTCTCCATCTACAGCCACTTGTTGGGAGTGAACTACAGCGAACTGCCCGCCGCCTGCCTGCAACCCGGGGAGACTTGCCCCGAGGGTACGGTAGAAGTTTGGCACCCCGAAGTGAAGGTATACAAAGTGACCGATACGAAAACCGGCGCACACCTGGGCACCTTCTACATGGATTTATACCCCCGCGCCAGCAAACGAGCCGGTGCTTGGGTCATGCCCTTGCGCTATGGTGCTGCGGGTAAGGAGCCCGGAACTCCCCACGAGCCGCACCTCGCGGCACTGGTCGGCAACCTGACAACAGCGACGGAAAACAAGCCTGCTCTCTACTCGCACTACGACGTTGAAACCCTGTTCCACGAGTTCGGGCACATGATGCACGCCATGCTGGGCGATACCGAGCTACAGGCTCACAGCGGTACCAGCGTAGCTTGGGACTTCGTAGAGCTGCCCAGCCAGCTCTTTGAGAACTGGACCTGGTACCCCGAGGGTATCTCGCAATATGCCCGGCATTACGAAACAGGCGAACCCATGCCCGCCGAGCTGATGGAAAAGCTGCAAAAGAGCCGCTACTTCCTGCCCGCCATGGATACCATGGGGCAGCTTTGCATCGGCAAGCTCGATATGGAAATGCACGTGAACTACGATGAGAAGTTCAAAGGCCGCCCCCTCGACCAAGTAAGTGCCAGCCTGCTGGAGGAGTGGACCATGCCCTACTCGCGCTCCGCCCCCTCGATGATGCGCCACCTGACCCACTGCATCAATGGAGGTTATGCCGCAGGTTACTATTCTTACAAGTGGGCAGAAGTACTGTCTGCGGACGCCTTCAGCCGCTTCAAACGCGAAGGTATGCTGAACGCCGCCACCGGCGCAGACTTCCGCAACTATGTGCTCAGCAAGGGCGACAGTAAATCCGCCGCCGAGGTATACCGCGACTTCATGGGGCGCGACCCGAACCCCGATGCCCTGCTCCAAGCTCAGGGGTTGATGAAGTAACACCCGCAGTAGCCCCCCTTATCAATTCACAGCCCGTACCGTATAAGGTACGGGCTGTTCTTCTTCCCATGTAAACAGCTGAGTGCCCACCCGCGTCGCAACACGGATGGGCACCCAACTTACTACCTTATGAAACCCGATCGCCCCTATCCAGCGGTGCCGCGCTCTCTCCTTCACGGCAATTCCGCAAGCGACCGGTATAGTAAAGATGCATCTCAGCAGCGTTTTGTTCAATCTTTTTTGAAAAAAATTGAATTTTTAGCAAGTGAGGGCATTTGTGGCAAGACCGGCAAGGGCCGTCTCCTTGTAACCGGAGTGCAGATTGCGCCCGGTTTCGTACATAGTGGCAATCACGCTATCGAGGCTCACATAGTGAGAACCGTCACCGCGCAAAGCCAAGCGAGTGGCATTCACGGCTTTCACGGCACCAATGGCATTTCGCTCGATACAGGGCACCTGCACCAGCCCGCAAATAGGATCGCAGGTCAGCCCTAAATTATGCTCCATCGCAATTTCGGCAGCATTTTCAATTTGGGCATTGGTTCCCCCCATTGCGGCGGCTAAGCCTGCGGCAGCCATTGAGCACGCCACGCCCACCTCACCTTGGCACCCCACCTCAGCACCGGAAATGGAGGCATTCGCCCGGTACAGGCTGCAAATGGCGGAGGCCGTCAGCATAAACACCTCGCGCCCGGTCTCGTAGGAGAACGGCGATTCCTTGTGACCGTAGCGCTCATAGTAGCGCAGTACGGCAGGCAGCACGCCGGCACTACCCATAGTCGGCGCCGTAACTACCCGACCACCGGCTGCATTCTCCTCAGCCACGGCAAAAGCCCACAGGTTAATCCAGTCGATGATGGTGAGCGCATCTGTCTTATTGGCATGGAAAAGCTTTTCGAGGCGGCTGTAAATGATAGGGGCACGTCGCGCGAGTTTGAGCCCGCCGGGCAGTGTGCCATGGGTAGCAACACCGCGGTCGATGGCAGCGCTCATCGTATTGCACAGGTGGCGAATTCGGTGGGTAACAAGCTGCATAGGGCGCAGAGCCCCCTCATTGCAACGCACGGCACCGGCTATGGTTATATTTTCGCGCCTGCACAGCTCCATAAGCTCTGCACAAGTGCGGAACTCATAAGGAACCGCCGAGCGAGCAGGGGCGGCCTGCTCCCCCATTTCACTGCGGCGCCTCACAGCACCGCCGCCTATCGAAAAGAAAGTCTCGCAGTGCAACAGCTCACCCATGCGGCTCAAGGCACTCATCTGCATGCCGTTAGCATGCTCGGGCAGCGTAACATCCTTTCGCAGGATAATATGCTGCTCCGGGCAAAAATCGATAGCCTGCCGACCACCCAGCAACAACTGCCCACTGCTGCGCACACGGCCAATATAATCTACGGCAAGATTCAGGCTCTCGGCCTCCAACCCCAGCAAGCCGTAGATAACCGCCCCGGGGGTGCCGTGCCCCTCGCCCGTGAGAGCCAATGAGCCATAGAGCTCAACCTGCACCTCGCTCACCTGCTCTATTACCCCCTGCTCCGCCAAATCAGCAACAAACAGCGCGGCAGCCCGCATGGGACCCATGGTGTGCGAACTAGATGGCCCTATACCTATCGAAAAAACATCAAATAAGCTTGTGTACATACTAATGGCTCAATTAAAATTTTCCGCCCGCATGCGAGCGCTGCGGGCGGAAAATAAATCAGGTTGAATAGGCTTACTGCCACCCGGCAACTCAGCTGATGACGCCCAATTCCTTGCCGGCCTGAGCGAAGGCAGCAATGGCGCGGTCAAGCTGCTCGGTGGTGTGAGCGGCAGAAATCTGGGTGCGGATACGAGCCTGACCCTTGGGCACCACGGGGTAGAAGAAGCCCATGGCATATACGCCCAGCTCGAGCAAGCGGTTGCTCATGCGCTGAGAGAGAGCGGCATCCCCCAGCATGACGGGCACGATGGCGTGACCGGCACCGGCCAAAGTGAACCCGCACTGCTCCATCCCCTTGCGGAAGTAAGCGGCGTTGCTCTGCACGCGCTCGGTGAGCTCGGTGGAACTCTCGAGCATGTCGATTACCTTGATTGTTGTGGCAGCGATGGCGGGCATTACGCTGTTGGAGAACAGGTAGGGGCGGGACTTCTGGCGCAGCATGTCCACAATCTCCTTACGGGCACTCACATAGCCACCGGAGGCACCACCAAGCGCCTTACCGAAGGTACCGGTAGTGATGTCAACCTTGCCGAACAGGCCACAGTGCTCGTGCGTACCACGACCGCGAGCACCCAGCACACCTGTAGCGTGAGATTCATCGAAGTGCACCAGCGCACCGTACTTCTCAGCAAGCTCGTGAATCTTGTCCAGACTGGCCACGATACCGTCCATCGAGAACACACCGTCAGTCGAAATCAGAATGGTGCGAGCGCCGTTTGCCTTAGCCTCCTGCAGCTTAGCCTCGAGGTCAGCCATATCGTTGTTAGCATAGCGGTAGCGGGCAGCTTTGCACAGGCGCACACCGTCAATGATGGAGGCATGATTCAGGGAGTCGGACACGATAGCGTCCTCCTTCGACAGCAGAGCCTCGAACAGGCCGCCGTTAGCATCGAAGCAAGAACCGAACAGAATCGTATCTTCCGTACCCAAGAAAGCACTCAAACGCTCCTCGAGCTGCTGGTGCAGCGTCTGGGTACCGCAAATGAAACGCACGGAAGCCATACCGAAGCCCCAACGGTCGATAGCCTCCTTGGCAGCTTTCTCGAGCTCGGGGTGATTGGCGAGGCCCAAGTAGTTGTTGGCGCACATGTTGATAACCGTGCTGCCATCTTTCAGACCCACCTCAGAGTACTGCGGGGTGGCGATGTAACGCTCCTGCTTGAAAAGGCCGGCCTCTTTCAGAGCTGCGAGGTCGGTAATGATGCGGTTTTTGAAATCTTCGTTGTACATATCAGTGCTGCCTCAATTTTGCGGGGCGCGACATTCTAGTACCTTACGCGCCGAAAGTCAATCGCTTTCCGATTCCTGCCCCACACTATGGCAGAAAAAAGCCCCACAGGTGTTACCTGCGGGGCGATTGAGCGGAAATGTTTCCTTACTTCTTCTCCAATTTGGGAGCGTTGATGAGCTTCATCACATCCTCACCCGGCTGCGAGGGGCGAGTATTGTGCAGCTCTTTCGTTTCGTAAGGAGCAAAATATGACTCCGGCTTAATGTTACCGCCGGTAGCCAGCGAGAAATAACCGAGCTTGGGATTCAAGCGGCAGTTAATCTCCGGGTTGGGGTTAGCATCTCGCGTAAAACGGAACTGCGTAGCTTGGCTCCATCCCTTGCTGCTCCAGCGCCATGCGGGGCCGAAGGTAGCACGGCGCTCGTGGCGCTTGCTGTCAACGTCGCGCTTAAAGTCCTCCACAAATCCGCAACCGCCGCCCAAACCACGGCTCAGGGCCTGTATACGCCAGCAGCTCAGCAACTCCCACTGCGCCGTTTCCGGGTCCCATATATAACCGGCAATCTGGCGGAAATCCTCGCCGTCTTCCTTCTCTATCACCAGCGTGCGAATCACCTCACCCTCTTTCCAATTGAAGGGACGCATGGAATTGCCACCGGTACCCTCACCACCGAAACGGCGGGTATTTACCAAGCGGCCTTTCTGCACAAGCTTAGCGCGCTCCTCCTCGGGGGCTGCGTGCGGGTTATCACCGCTATCCTTGGCATCCCAAATCGAGAAAATAGCCATACGAACCGGGCGACCATTGGCATCCTTATGCCCCAACTCCTGCACACCAATATAGCCACAGCTGAAATTATTGAGTGCAAAATAGGTTCCCGGGGCACTCTTCTCAACCACAGCTTCATTGTACGCGGCTGTGTGCTCAGGAATAGCGGGAAGGTAACCAATGTGAACCGAAGTACATTGGCGCTTGGCCATGTTCTGCGGAGCCCAGTAATCAGAATAGCGATCAGCCACGGCTTGCTGGCCGCACAATGCAACCAGTGCCGCAACCCCAGCCAGTATGGTGTTTACGGGTTTCATCGCACATATAGTAGCACTCTATTCGCTATTTTGCAAGCATATTATTCAGCCCCCAATTTCAACAAAAAAGCTCTGAAATTACACTTCCGGCATATTTTAGAGCTCATGGGTATTTTTTCCGCTTTATTTTCGCAACATTTTTGGTAGAATAACGTCAGTAACAGCGTATACCGCACACAATCATACCTTACACCATGACCACCGATTCCGAACTCCTTTCGCATGAATTACCTGTCGGCTATATGCTGCGAGGTACATACACCCTCACTGAAACGCTCGGACAGGGTGGCTTCGGTATCACCTACCTGGCAACGGAAGATGTGACGGAACGCCGTGTGGTCGTTAAGGAGAATTTT
>JAZLDM010000065.1:0-24727 GCA_045614705.1 Akkermansia sp. | reverse complement strand
GGGAGTGGGCTCGGGGGTGGGTTCCTCGGGCTGCGTGGGAACTTCCGGTTCAGGAGTGGGCTCGGGGGTGGGGTCCTCGGGCTGAGTGGGAACTTCCGGCTCGGGAGTGGGCTCGGGGGTAGTAGTTACTTCGGGCTGCGTGGTGCTGTCCTGCTGATTTTCCACGAGTTTGGGGGTGAGTTGTACTCCGGGAATCATGCCTTGGGTGATGGCGTAGTATACACCGCCGCCTATGCCGGCAGTAACCATAAATGCGATTAGAAAAAGGATGATGCTGCGCTTCATTGCTTCAGGAATTGTGAGGGATTTAATTGAATGATATCGGAAGATGTTGCGGGGTTTGCCGGTATGGCGGTGGCGGGAGCTGCATTTGCAGCTTCGATGATGAGCAAACGGCGCACCTGCTCGTATGGGTCAGCAATAGCGGGCGCCGGGTGTTTTGCTATGAGGTCGGCGGGGTTGATGCGGTTCATGGTGCCGCTCGGGTGGTAGCCGGGCATGCCGGCCTCTTGTGCCAAGGAGTGGATGGCCTCGAAGTGCAGGTGGGCGAGGTAGGCACCGTCTGCCGTGCCGATGGTGCCGATTTGTTGGCCTCGACCTACAGTCTGCCCCGGGCGCACACTGCTGTTGCCGAGGTGGGCGTAGAGGGTTTGTATGATTTCGCGCTTGCCGGGCAGACGGTGGGCTATGACGACGACTTTGCCCCAACCCGGACCGGGATTGCCATTGTAGAGCACGAGACCGCGCGCGGCGGCATGTACGGGTTCTCCTTCGTCGGTGTTTTCTCCGCCGATGCCGTTGAGGTCTTGCCCGGTGTGGTACCCACCACGTTTTTCATTCATGGCGGCAAAGGGTTGCGCATCGTACATGAACGCCATGGAGGGGGTGCCTACCGGCCATTGAAAGCCATCTGCAATGGGCACTCGCACGATTTGAGCCGCGGTAAGGGGTATATACCCGGGCAGTAGACTGCCGGTGGGCATGTCGCTGAGTGGTTCGGCCGAGCTGAATTTGTTGTGTTCGGTCTCAGCTGCACGAGCTGCTGCACCACCCCGCCCGGTAAAAGTATAGCACGCCGCTGCCACTCCTGCTGCCAACAGCAGGGTGAATGTCAGTTTGTACGGGTTTTTGTACCACTTCCTTGCCATACGCGCGCGATAGTATACACGAGTGCCCGATTATACAGGAGCTCCTGATTTTATGCAAGCTTATTAGCGTGATTTTTTATATTTCAGTGTGGCAGCTGCAGGTCGCTTGAACGAGCGAACGGGAGTGGGCTTTCGCCTTCTCCCGTTCGAATCGATCAACTCTGAAATTACATGAAAAAGACCTTGCAGGGCAACTCACCCTACAAGAAGCACACTGTCGCGCTCTCTTATGGGTTAAGATGTACGCTCGGCGAGTTTTGTTCAAAAAAAATGCTTTTTTGTGCAAAAAAAGATGAAATCAGCTATTTTCCGGGGGCATTTGTTGCTCCGGGCGCGGTTTGTAGTGGGTGAGAGGTGTCGGTTTTTTCTTTTTCTTTTTTGGGGCAAAGTATTCGGGGTGTGCTGCTGCCCAAGCATCGTACAAGTCGGGGCGGTTTGTGCGTGTGCGTTGCAGTGACTGTTCGAATTTCCATTCAGCCATTGCTTTGTGATTGCCGGAAAGGAACACCTCGGGCACCGGAATGCCACGGAAGACATTCGGTTTGGTGTAGGCGGGGGCTTCGAGCAGACCATTGGAGAAGGATTCTTCTTCACTGCTGCGGGCATCTCCCAAAGCTCCGGGCAACAGGCGCGCAATGGCATCGATGACAACAACGGCGGCAATGGCGCCATTGGTCAGTATGTAGTCGCCAATGGAGAGCTCGAGGTCTACCAGGTTGTCAATGACTCGTTGGTCGACTCCCTCATAGTGCCCGCAGAGGAAGATGTAGTGTACATCGGTTTCCGGCTGTTGGCAGGGGGCTGCGAGTTCGCGTGCTACGTTTTGGTTGAAAACTCGCCCTTGCGGGGTCATGAGGATAACCCGCGTATTTTCGCGGCGGAGTTCTTCGATAGCTTCGAAGATGGGTTCGCACTTCATGAGCATGCCTTGCCCGCCGCCGCACAGGTAGTCGTCTGTGCGGTGGTGTTTATCGTGCGCCCAGTCGCGCAGTTGGTGAGCTCGCACGTTGATTAGCCCTTTGTCTGCGGCTCTACCCATGATACTTTGGGAGAGCGGGGTGCTGATGAGCTCGGGAAAGAGCGTTAATACGTCTATGGTCAGCATGGTCTTGCAGGAGCAAAAACACTGCGGGGCTGTTGGTTGGCAACAACCCCGCAGTTTGGTGGAGTTACATATTGTGGCGCAGCATACCTTCGATGTAGGCGTCAATGTTGCCGTCCATCACATCCTGTATGTTGCCGGACTCTACGTGTGTGCGCAGGTCTTTTACCATTTGATAGGGCTGGAATACGTAGGAGCGAATTTGGTTGCCCCATGCAATGTCGCCCTTTTCGGAGTACTGGCGGTCTGCCTCGGCGCGCTTGCGGTCTTCCTCCAGCTGAATGAGGCGGGCCTTGAGCATGCGCATGGCTTCCTCTCGGTTGCGCAGCTGAGAGCGCTGGGTTTGGCAGGCTACGATGATACCCGTGGGAAGGTGGGTCAAACGTACGGCGGTTTCCACCTTGTTTACGTTCTGACCGCCTTTACCGCCGGAGCGGTAGGTATCCATCTTCACATCGGACTCCTTCACTTCGATTTCTACGTCGTCGGAGATATCGGGTGTGGCGTCGAGTGAGCAGAAGGAGGTGTGGCGCTTGCCGGCGGAGTCGAAGGGGCTCATGCGAACCAAGCGGTGAATACCACGCTCGTTCTTCAGGTAGCCGTAGGCGTATTCACCCTCAATCTTCACGGTTACGGAGCGTATGCCGGCTTCGTCACCATCGGTGCTTTCCATGATTTCAGTATTGAAGCCGTGGCGTTCGCAGTAGCGCAGGTACATGCGCAGCAACATGCTGGCCCAGTCGCAGGCCTCGGTCCCGCCGGCACCGGCGTGAATGGTGATGTAGCAACCGGCGTTGTCGTGCGGACCGTTGAGCAGGGTGATGAGCTCGAACTCTTGCAGGCTTTTCTCGAAACTCTTGTACTCGCTCGCGGCATCGGCAGCCATTTCGGGGTCTTCGCTTGCCATTTCGATGGCGACCTCCACGTCTTCAAGCTTGCTTTCCAATGCCCGGAATTGCTCCAAGCGGCGCTTAATCGGGTTTACCTCGGCCATGAGGGCGCGGGCTGCCTCCGGGTTGTCCCAGAAATCAGGGGCGCTCATGCGGGTGTCCAGTTCATCTACTTTCGCTTGCAGGGAAGCGGGGTCAAAGATAGCTCCCGAGCTCGGAAAGACGGCTGCGCATGGCCTCCGTGTCAAGCGTCGAGAGATCGATATTGGTCGTCTGGTTCTCCATACGGCGCGCAGTATACAGGGGTGCTTCCCATTTGTCAAGCTCTATTCGCCTACGCTGTTCCTTTGCTTATGAATAAATTATCTCTTAAAGCTCAGGATTCTGCGTTTTTGCGGCAGGAGGTTCCGGGGCAATTGGTTTTTGAGGCGGAATCGGCTTATTTACGGCTTCATTGCCTGTAAGCAATTTTTTCTTGCGTTTAATAAGAGGGGTACGCTTGCCGGTGCGCTTTTTCCAAAACGGTGTGAGCGGGGGGACGGGGGTGATTGTCTTGGTGTCGAAACGGTTCGGGTGGCGAGTTCCGGGCTGCAATAGTAAGGCAAGGAAAAGGAGAATGCCTACCATGGGACCGATGGGAGGAATGAAACAATAAAGTATATACCAAGCACTGCGGTCGGTGTCGTGCAGGCGGCGAATTGTCACGCTGAGAAGGGGCAGCGGATATATTAAGAGTATAAAGCCGGCTATGAAGTGTATAAAGTGGGCTGACGATACAGGATCGCAGATATGGAAAGTATCCGCTATTACCGCAAACAGAAGGAAGTACACAATAAAAGAAAACCACCAGAGGAAAAATTCGAGGCGACCGCTTCTTCCACTGAATGACATAGACCGTTTGAGGATGTCAATTACCGTGTCGGAGAAATTAGTTGACTTATTGGTAGAGGCTGAGTTTTCCATGTGTTTGATATATTGTTAAACCTTGCTTCGTTAAGATAGACGTAGAATACCTACATGTTGTTTGCTGAAAATTATCTTTTTTGATTTTTAGCGGAAACCTACCGGCGCTTCGTTTTTCGAGAAATGGCTTTACGTGGTATGAAATGGAGAAAGAGCGGTCTATTAAGTAGGAAGCTTGACGGATGGTGCAGCTGCAAGCAGGGTTTGGGTATATTCGTGCTGCGGGTTGCTGAATACTTGCTCTGCCGGTCCGTATTCAACGATTTGCCCCCGGCGCATGACGGCGATGTCATCCGCCATGTAGTGCACGACACTGAGGTCGTGCGAGATAAATATCATGGTGAGTTCCAATTCGCGGGTGAGGTCGTTGAGTAAGTTGAGAATCTGGCTTTGAATGGAGACGTCGAGCGCGGACACAGGCTCATCTGCCAGTAGTAGGGCGGGTTGTGGAGCTATAGCGCGGGCTATGGCTACGCGCTGTCGCTGTCCGCCGGAGAATTCGTGCGGGTATTTGTACATGTGTTCGGGGCTGAGCCCTACGCGCTGCATGAGTTCGGCAACGGCTTGTTCACGTTGTCGGTGGGGTAGGGGGGAACGGCGGCTCAGCGCCTCCACAAGGGTGCTGAATATGCTGAAACGCGGGTTGAGGGAGGCGTACGGGTCTTGAAAGACCATCTGAAAATCCAGCCTACGGCGGCGTATTTCTGCCGGGCTCAGGCTGCTCAGTTCCGTGCCGTTGAGCGATATGCTGCCGGACGTGAGCGGTTGTAGTTGCATGATAGCGCGGGAGAGTGTGCTTTTGCCGCAGCCGCTCTCACCCACCAAGCCGAGTATACGCCCACGCTCTACCGACAAGCTCACGCCATCTACCGCGCGCACGATTTCGCCGGTCTTTCCCCATGTGTTGCGAACCGGGAAATGCACGCACGCATCCCTGATTTCCAGATATGCCATGCCCATATTCTAGCAAATAGCACCCTACCTTGACAAATAAAAAACGCGTCTGAGTAGAACTCAGACGCGCTATCGTAAAATGATTATAAGGGTTAAACCCTTTCTTCACTTACTTCTTGATGGGGGCAACGGGAGCGGGCTCCGGGGTGGGAGCGGGAGTCACCTGCTGCTGCTGCTGCTGCTGGCAGGAAACCAGAGCGGCGGCCGTAAGGGCGAGAATAGCGATGGTCTTCATTTTATCTTGACTAGTTTTGATTGTTGAAGTGCCCCAAACATCCAAGAGTAGGAAGGAGGCGCGCTTAGTATACTCATTTTTTTGCACTTGGCAAGCCTAAAATAAACTTTTTTTATAAAAAAACTAGCATTTAGAATGGGTTACAGGTGAAAGATGCCTGTTGTTGCTGTGGAATAGCATGTTTTTTTCTTAAAATATGCTTGATTATCAGGTAGTTAAGATAGTGTAAAAAAACGGTACCCGGAAGAACCGGGCACCGCACAATGAAAAAGACATTAGTAAGTCTGCAAACTTACTTCTTGATGGGAGCAACGGGAGTGGGCTCCGGGGTGGGGGTCACCTGCTGCTGCTGCTGCTGCTGCTGGCAGGACACGAGAGCGGCGGCGGTAAGAGCGAGAATAGCGATGGTCTTCATAACTTTCTTCTTTCTTGTCTGTTTGTGTTTTACTGAACTCCGATAACCAAGGTTAGGAATATCGGGACGCGCAGTATACATAAAAAAATCAGTTTGGCAAGACTAAAATGTGATTTTTTTAAATATTTTGCAATTTTTAGCGAAAAAATATCAAAAAGCGGTTGCAAAAATGGGCGAACTGTGCGACTATGGCTGCCAGATGCAAGCCGTTACAGACACCATAGCTGCCGTGGCGACACCGCCGGGTACCGGGGCAATAGCCGTGATTAGGATGAGTGGCCCGAGAGCAACCGAGGTGCTGCACACCTGTACCGGGCGGGAGTTGGAGCCCCGGCGAGCCACGCTCGTGCGTGTAAAAGATGCCGCCGGGCTGGTGGTTGACGATGTGGTTGCCACCTATTTTGCAGCACCCGCAAGTTACACCGGGGAAGATGTGGTAGAGTTGAGCTGCCATGGTGGTATGCTGGTAACACGGCGTGTGTTGGAGTGTCTGCTGGCCTGCGGAGCCCGCCCGGCTGAACCCGGTGAGTTTTCCCGCCGAGCTTTCGAGAATGGCAAAATGGACCTTACGCAGGCCGAGGCGGTGATGGATGTCATCAGCGCCGGTAGCGACCTGGCTCTGCGTGCTGCACACAATCAGCTGCATGGCGTTATCAGTTCGCGGGTGGCGGCGGCAGTTGACCGCTTAATCTCCGTTGCGGCGCATGTTGAGGCTTATATAGATTTCCCGGAAGAGGATATAGCTCCCGATACTACTCAACAGTTGGTAGATGGTGTGGATTCCGTCGTGGCTGAATTGCGAGCTTTGTTGGCCACGGCAGATGAGGGGCGCCTGCTGCGGGAGGGGGTGCGCACGGCTATTGTTGGCCCGCCCAATGTGGGCAAATCGAGTTTGCTGAATATGTTGCTGGGCTACGAGCGAGCTATTGTGAGCGCCACTGCCGGCACTACGCGCGATACTATAGAAGAGAGCGTGACCTTGGGGGGATTGCGGCTCCGGCTTATTGATACTGCCGGTTTGCATGAAAGTAGCGATGCTATTGAACAGGCCGGCATGGAGCGCAGTCGGCGAGCGGGAGCCGAGGCTGATTTGGTGCTTGAGGTGGCGGATAGTACATGCCCGCCCGCTCGCCCTGAGTTGGGGGAGAATGGAGCCGCACACTTGCTGTTGCTCAATAAGTGTGATTTGCCGGAGCACCCTGCATGGAACGGCCAATCGGCTATTCGTATTTCTTGCCGTAGTGGCCAAGGGGTAGATGCGCTTTCTTCCGCTATAGAGGCGATTTTTTTGCAGCAGCACAGTGATATTGATCATTTTGCTGCAATCAATACTCGCCACCGTTATGCCCTGCAACAGGCTCTTGATTACCTCTCGGCCGCGCGACAAGGTCTCATTTCGGAGCAGTCGCCGGAATTCACGGATGTAGACTTGCGGGCTGCTCTCGATGCGCTCGGTTCCATATCCGGTCGGGTGGATACGGAGGATATCCTGACACGTGTTTTTGCTACATTCTGTCTGGGGAAATGACCCGTATCACGTCTATATAAGCTAATCGGTATTTTTTCTGTAATAGATGGGCTTTTTTTGCTTGCAATGTTGCAGGGTAGTTGCTAAATTTCAGGGTGAACCCACACTATTGTAATACGATGAGCAAATCTATCATACTTTCTGCAATGGCTGCGGTGGCCATGTTTTCTGTAGCCGCCGCGCAAGAGCCCGCGCCGCAGCCGACTACCCCCGAGGGGGTAGTGGTGACAACACGGGCTTTTATCAATGGTAAAGAAGTTCCTCCGGCCGAGTTTAATGAGGAAATTAAGAAGATGCGCCAATCTTTCGCTAAGGCCGTTTTGCCGCATTTTGGCACAGCACCCGAGCTTCACCCGCTGCCCCCGGAGTCGGTGCCGGCAGCCGGGCCTACCGAAATAGCGCCGGCTCCCGCTGCTGAGCCTGAGGTTAAAGCCGAACCTCGAGATGGTGGCGTGCGCGTGTATGTAAATGGAAAAGAGGTTCAGCCGCATGTTATGAAGGTTGAAGCCGCTCCGGTTCCGGGAGCGAAACCGTACTACCATGCTCGCCCGGTTCGAAAGGCTCGCCCCGCAGCGATGGCGGGTAAGGTTATGTGCTCGCATTGTGGTAAGGTACGCCGAGAGAGAGGGGTGGTTTCCGGTCCGGTATTACCCCGTGGGGAAGCTCGCCCCTTCGATATGCCGATTCATGATTCCACTCCGCCCTGCATGCGCCGCCATGGTCGCACCATGTACCCGGCTGTTGATATGAATGAGGGGCGCCGCCCGTCAGTTGACTTGCGCAAGGTGCAGGCTCCCGCTACATCACCGCAGGCTGTGCGAGTGATTATCAATGGGGTTGAGACTGTGGTTCCCATTAAGCCGGAGGGGGTGAATATCACTATTAAGCCCCTCTGAGTGTAGGCTATTCTTATATAATAAAAAGAGCAGTGGCATGCGCTACTGCTCTTTTTTTAGTGAAAATACAGGGGCGATTACTCAGCTTTGTTCGCTTGTTTTTCGCGGGTCAGGTATTTCATGAGTGCATAGAGGGCGGCCAGCAGTAGCACGCCGGCAACGATGAGGTGAGATTCCGACTTCACGGCATCGATAAGAGCCTCGGGGGATTCCAATATGCCCGGATGTTCGCGCCCCACTTTGTCCCCGAACCAAGCCAGAACCCAGCACCATATTGCAGAACCGCTGATGGTGGTAAGGCTGAACATGGCGAAATTAACTTTTGCCATGCCGGCCGGTATGGAAATAAGGTGGCGAATCACCGGCAAAAAGCGGGAGAAGAAAATACCCGCTGTTGAATATTTGCGCATGAAAACCTCTGCCGTTTCCACTTTGTGTTGCGGCATGAAGAAGTACTTGCCGAAGCGGTAGATGAACGGTCGCCCAACCCACAGGGCGCATACATACATGATTACAGAGCCGATGTAAGAGCCCACTGTGCCCGCAAGCACTACTCCCCAGAAATTCATTTCGGCATTGGGCAGGGCTGCTAATATGGCTGCCGGTGGCACGACTACTTCGCTTGGTACCGGCAGAATGGAGCTTTCCATCGCCATTAACACTACTACCCCCCAGTAACCCCAATCGATAACCCAACCCATCCATGTGCTGATCAGTTCGTGTAACATGGCCTGTATTATGCACAGCGGACTCTTTTTTGCAAGTCAAATAAATCAGCGCCGAGCCCCGGTAGGGCGCGGCGCTGAGAAAAATCGGGTGCGGAGTGGTTAAAATCAGTCCACGTTGTCGAAGAGCTCCTCAGGTTTGAAGAAGCGCTTGATTTCTGCCTCTGCGCTTTCGGGGGAGTCGGAGGCGTGGCAGATATTGAGCATGCTGTTGGTGCCGAAGTCACCGCGAATGGTGCCTTTGTCGGCCTTCATGGAATTGGTCGGCCCAAGGATGGTGCGCACGCGGGTGATAACACCCGGGCCGCTGAGTACCAATGCTACAACAGGGCTGGTCTGCATGAAGGCAGAGAGGGTCGGGAAGAGGGGCTTGTCGTCGATTACCAAGTCGATGATGTGGGCATAGTGCTCGCGCAGAATGGCATCGTCAAGCTGCATCATCTTCAAGCCACGCAGGCGGAAACCTTCGGCCAGCAGGCGCTGCAAAATGATGCCGGAAAGGTTTTTACGCACGCAGTCCGGTTTGAAGAGTATGAGTGTTTTTTCGTCGCGGTTCATAATGTGAATATATGATTGTGTGTGGGGTTAATTTACTCTGTGGGAGCAGCTGTGTCAAGCTCAAAATCCCGCATCTCAGCGGCTCTGGCCGCGAGGGTTTCCGGGGTGTTGAGCAGTTGGTCTTCCTGCACTTCGGCCAGAAGCAATTTGAGGATTCGGCCTACAGCGGGGCCGGGCGGTACTCCCATAGCCATGAGCGTGCGCCCATCGATATGCAGGTCTTTAATGGTGAAAGCATGCTCCTCATTCATGAGTTCATCGATGAGCAGTGCAGCTTTTCGCAGGGTGGTCGCTTTATCTGCTGCCCGGTAGTCTGATTGGGCTGCGAAGTCGGCTCGCTTGATATCGAAGAGTTGCTGTACAACTTCATGGCCGAGCCGACCGATGAAGCGGCGCATGCCGGCTCGGGTGGTCGGGAAGTCGTTGTCATGCTCACGCACGAGCGTGGTAACTCGGTGCAGGGTGGCATTGTCGCTCTTCAAGCGGGTGAGTATACATTCTGTCATTTCGGCGCTCAATTCAGGGTGTTTGTAGAAGTGAGCCGTGCCGTTGTCATCAATACTATGGCAGGCGGGTTTGCCGATGTCGTGCAGCAACATGGCTAAGCGCAGTGCTTCTACCGGGGGGGCGGCTTGTACGGCATGGGCTGTGTGGGTCCATACATCGTACTTGTGGTAGGGGGTGCGCTGCTCGAACCCGAAGCTGGGTGCCAGCTCAGGAATGATGATGGCCATTACATCGGGGAATGCCAGCAGCATGCCCAGTGCTCCCTTGCCTACCAGAATTCCCTTGAGCTCTTTATATATACGCTCCACGCTTACGTTTTCCAGTAAGTGGCGATTGCGGCGTATCGAAAATGCGGTCTCGTTTTCGATGCGGAAATCATAACGAGCGGCAAAACGCAGGGCGCGCATGATTCGCAGGCCATCTTCATTGAAGCGCTCATCCGGTTCGCCCACGCAGCGTATGCAGCCCTCCGCTAAATCTCGGCAGCCGTCGAAGGCGTCTACCAGACCGCGGGTTGGGTTGTATGCCATAGCGTTTATGGTGAAATCGCGTCGAGCCAAGTCCTCTTCCACTCGGCTTACGAATGTGACGGCATCGGGGTGGCGATTGTCTGTATAGGCTCCGTCCACTCGAAATGTCGTAACTTCGACGGGTTCGTGGTCGACCATAACAGTGACCGTTCCGTGCTTAAGGCCGGTTTTGATGACGGGACGGCGGCGGAATACGCTCAGAACTTCTTGCGGGGTAGCGTTGGTGCACACATCCCAGTCTTTTGGGGCGATACCAAGCAAGCTGTCGCGTACGCAACCACCGACCACGTATGCCTCGAATCCGAAGTGTTCGAGTTGCTCGATGACGGTAAGTGCATATTCGGGTATATTAATTGCTGCGGTATTCATAAGATATGAATGATATTTAAAAATGATGTGAGTGTGATTAAAAAGAATATTATTCTTGTGTAAAGTTTTTCTTTATATATTGTATGATATTTTCTATTTCGGACTGCTTGCTTAAGCCGGGGGGGAGCATGATAGAATCCCACTTTTCACCACGCACGGTAATGGGGCCTTTTAATCCGTCTGTCAGAATTTCAGGCAGTCGGGAGGGGGTGGCAGTGAGCCATTCCGAGCCGCGCAGTGGCGGGTAGAGCTCGGCTTGCCCTTCGCCATTGCGACCATGGCAGGCCGCGCATTTGGCGAGGTAAAGAGTGCGACCTGCTTGCTGATTGCCGGCACCGGCCAGCAAGGGTTGCTGCTGTTTGACCAGCCAAGTGACCAACTCATCTTCCGCACCGCTGCTAAGGGCGGGGTGGCTACGCTGTAGGGCTGACTGTAAGGTTGGTGAGATGGCACTTCCGGGCTTTCGCCGCAGTAGGTCCGGGTGCAGGCGGCGCTGCCATTCATTGCCATGGCATAGGGCACAGCCCCGCATGCGAGCTGCTCGCTCTGCCGGGGCGGCTGCGTTTTCCACCCACAGCCACAGAGCTATGGCAGCTGTGCCTACTGTGCACAATAGCGCGCAGAGTAACCACTTGAGCACGGGGCTGATTGGTACTCTGCGCATAGAGGATGCGTTGGCGTCAGCCGGGGTTATTCCACCGGTCCGCCTTCGAGGTCGAGCACGCGCTTAACTTTTGCGCCAAGCAGTTCGAGCTTGTCGTCAAGCAGTTCGTAGCCGCGGTCGATGTGGTAGAGGCGGTGGATTTCGGTGGTGCCTTCGGCTGCTAGTGCAGCGAGTACAAGGGCAGCGCTGGCGCGCAAATCGCTTGCCATAACCGGGGCGCCGGAGAGTCCCTCCACGCCGGTGATAATGGCTGTGCCGTTGTCCACTTTGATGTTGGCACCCATGCGCTTAAGCTCAGAGCAGTGCATGAAGCGCTGGGGGAAGATGGTGTCTTTCACCACGCTGATGCCGGGTGTGAGCGCAAAGAGAGCGGTCATCTGAGCCTGCATGTCGGTGGGATATCCCGGGTACGGGTTGGTGAGTATCTTGCCACTGCGGGGATTGGCGCCCGGCTTGACGAATACGGAGGTGCCGTCTTCATTGTACTCAACAACATGACCGCACTCTACCAGCAGGTCTGATATCGACTTCATGTGCTCGCGGCATACTCGGTTGAGGGTGATGCCGTCGCTTACTCCCATGGTGCCGGCTACCATGAATGTGCCGGCTTCAATGCGGTCGGGAATAACGGCGTGCTCACAGCCGTGCAGCTTTTCTACACCATGAATGGTGATGGTGCGAGAGCCGGCGCCTTCGATGCGAGCGCCCATCTTGTTGAGGAAATTGGCCAAATCGACAACCTCAGGCTCGCGAGCGGCGGATTCAATCACGGTTGTGCCGCGTGCCAGTACGGCAGCCATCATCAGGTTATCCGTACCCAGTACGGTCGGACCGCTGTCACCACGCATGTCGATGGTGGTGCCTACCAGGCCGTTCGGGGCCTCTATCACCATGTTGCCGCCCTTTACTCGAACTCGGGCACCCAGCGCCTGAATGGCTCGCAGGTGCAAATCCACAGGGCGATCACCAATCACACAACCACCGGGCAACGGCAGGGTGCAGCGGTGCATTCGTGCCATCATCGGGCCGAGTAGGCAGATGGATGCTCGCATCTTTCTTACCTGTTCGTAAGAGGCGCTGGAGCTTATGCCATCCGGGGATTCGATGCGCACGGTGCCGCTGGAGCGCTCTACGGAGGCACCTAACTGGCTCAAAATCTGAATCATGTAGTTCGTGTCAGAGACGTCCGGTACGCGTGAAATGCGCACGGGCTCATCTGTGAGCAGCGCTGCTGCCAATATAGGCAAAGAGGCATTCTTGGAACCGCTGATATTCACGGTGCCGCTGAGGCGGTAACCACCTTCGACGATGAGTTTATCCATGGCTGTGATGAGGTGTATGCTGACTGTATTCTACCACATCGGGTGCGATTTGCAAGCTTTATGTGCTATATATCGCAAAGTATGGGGCGGTGCACAAAAAAACTCCGAGATTAGCTCTCGGAGTTTTTAGTAGGGCTACAGGGACTCGAACCCCGAATAGCGGTGCCAGAAACCGATGTGTTGCCAATTACACCATAGCCCTGTGTTACTTGGAACGCCGAGATTCTACACGTTTTCAGACCGCTTGTCAAGCTGAAATCGTATTTTTTTTATTTTTTTAAAAAAAAGTACCGACCGTGAGTCACGGTCGGTACATAAAATCTTGTTGATTAGTGAAATCAGGCGGGCTGATTGTCAATCTTGACCAAACGGAGGGGGGTGCGGGAGATGAGCTCGCCGTCGAGGGTGACGTCTACGGAGTATACGCCGTCCTTCTCGAATCTCAGACCCTGGAAGCTCATGATAAGGTTGCGGGTGAAGAAAGATACGCCTTCGGGCAGGGCAACCTTGAGGTCGCCAACGTAGGGCATGTGCTCCTTGTCGAGGGGCTCGCCGTCTTCGTCTGCGATGGAGATACCAAGCTTGTGGTCGCCGCAATCCTCGCTCTCGAAGCACAGGCGAAGAGCCAGAGCGCAAGAGGGGTGGATGACGGGGAACTGGCGGGCGAAGAGAGTATCAAAGGCGCCCTGGATGCAGAGCTTGCCCTGATAGTCGGCGGCGTAGTCGCAAAGGACTGCTGTCTGAATATTCATGTTTTTATTATTAGTTGATGGTGAGATTTTTATATCACTTAGCCGCAGTGAGCTAAATTGTGAACAGTACGATTTATAGCAGAAATGAACGTGAATGCAAGCAGAAAGTGTGCATGCCGTGTCATGCTG
The DNA here is from genome assembly GCA_045614705.1 of Akkermansia sp. Classification (GTDB taxonomy): domain Bacteria; phylum Verrucomicrobiota; class Verrucomicrobiia; order Verrucomicrobiales; family Akkermansiaceae; genus Akkermansia. The sequence continues at coordinate 11,040 of JAZLDM010000065.1, read as the reverse complement.
TCAGAGAATTATTTGAGAACTCTGCCGATATCGCGATTTGCTGCTGCTGTAATGGGGATGGATGACATGAGGATGCAGCCCAACAGTGTGTAGCAAATGAGGTGAATTTCGGGTAAGATTTCCTGCACGCTCAGGGTGTAGGAACCCAACTTAAGGATTTCTGAGACAATGAGTTCCTGAAAGTAGAAGAATGCAGCCAGGGCCGCGGCAAACGAGGCACCGACGATAATGATATTTTCGCCGATGAATGCACCGACCAGCAGAATGGGGCGAATGCCGAAACTTTTCATGAGGGTGTAGATATACTCATTTTGGCGGTATTCCATGCCGGCCAAGGCTGTCAGCAAAATACCCACAATGGTGCTGATGCCTACGCAGAAGGCAATTCGGCATTGGGTTTGCTTGCTGAGCAGGAGGTCCATTTCGCTCAGCAGACGCGAGGCTGATATGACGCTGCCGTGGCGGTGGTCGAGCTTCAGGAATTGGTGCAGGAAGTTTTCTGCTCGACTGATGTCCTTCGAGCTATTGATTTCGCGCACGCGGATAATGATTTGCTGTGTAGCGGAATGGAGGTTGGTGTTTGGTGGGAGTTGGTCCGGTTGGAGTATGAGTCCGGCATTGCCCACCATGCGCATGAGGGGGTGTTCCTCCGGGAGGTGGCGTACACAGATTTCCTGACGGCTGCGGCCGAGCCGCACGCTGTTGGGGCCTTTGGGGATTCCACTGCTTTCCGTGGCTAGTATGGTGGGTTGACCGTTAGCGGATAAGAGCGGCAGGAATTGCCCGCTACGGCAAAAGTCATAGGTGTAAACATTGACTCGCTTGCGCTCCTCGGTTGCTGTGCTGTTGATGAGAGTTAGCGCGTAGGAGTCCGCCCCGAGTAGTTGGCTGATATCTTTGTCTGACGGCAGGGCAGAGGGAACGTCATCCGGAGGGGAGATGGTGGCGTAAATCAAATCGCCGCCTTGTCGTACAATTTTATCTTTCACCAGTTTGGTGGATATAACATAGCTCCCCAGGGCGCAAAGTGCACTGAGGCTGAGGAAGAACACAACCAGCACGCGCGCCAGTGGGCTGGAGATGCGCGTGAACCAGCGGTTAACTGTATCTTTAGCAAGATACAGGAGTGTCAAAATCAATGATTTCATCCGCTAACTCCAGCAGTCGACTGTCGTGTGTACTGATAATGCAGATGCGTTTTGCGGCATCTTTCAGCACGAGATTCTTGATAATGTTGGTGTTGCTGTCATCGAGACCGGAGGTCGGTTCGTCGAGCAATACGGTGGGCGCATCTTTCATGAGCGTGCGTGCCAGCGCAGCTCGTTGTGCCTGGCCGCCGGAGAGTTTATCTGCACGACGGTTGCGCAGTTCAGTGAGCCCCAAGTCACGCAAGAGCTCCTCCGCCCTCGGTTTCCATAATTTCCCGGGTAGAACAGCCATTTCCGCCGCTAATCGCAAGTTGCGCTCTACGCTCATGAGGGGGAGCAGATTGATACCTTGGAACATGTAGGCTACATCTTGCCTGTGGTAGCGCCTGCTTGTTACTTTGCGGCCGGTCGGGGTGATGATTCTGCCCTTGTTGACATTCAAGTACCCGGCAAGTAGCTTAAGCAGGGTTGTTTTGCCTGAGCCTGAGTAGCCTTTGAGTACGGTGATACCGGTGTGGAAGGTGTGCGAGAAGTTGTTGATGACGGGCTCTTTGCGAGAGTAGCCGTAGCTTATGTTTTCGCAGACAAGTTCCATGGTGCGCGGAGTGGGGGATTTATTTTTTGGGGACGAGTACCAGCACGCGCTGACCAATGAGCAGGATTGCGTGATCCGGGTGAGTGTGGGAGATGAGTTCTTCCCAGTTTTCGCTGGTGGCTGCGGCCGGGTGTGCGATGAGTTCGGCTTTGCTCACATGCAGGGTTTCGGTGCCGGTTTCGTATGTCAATACAGCATTGGTATTGCTGCCGAGCATGTTGTAGGCTGTAGCGTGCATTTCTTCCGGAATTCGGAAGAAGTAGACGAGCATGTCGCCTCCATTGCCGGCGCGCTCAACACGGCGGTGGGAATAGGTGCCCTGTAGTTTGCGACCACCGGGCAGCCTTACTGTGGTGCTGAAGCGTTTTTCGTCGAGCAGCGAAAGGTCACTCTCGCCCATTTCGATGGTGATGTAATATGCGGAATCGTCGCAGGCGGTGGCAAATATGCGGATGGTTTCCGTATATTCGAGGGGTTGTGAGATGTCCTCCGGTAAGGTGATGTTGTATTGCAGGCGCCCGTCGAAGGGCATGCGCAGGGTGAGCGGGTCGTGCTTGTAGGCGAATTCTTCGCGCTTGCGGCGCTCCATGGTTGCTAATTCGCGCTCCAGCAGGGATATGCGGTCGTCGATGTCGCGCAGGCTGCTGGGGGTGGGCGTATCTTCTCCCTTAAAGTCGGTATTGAAGCGGCGCTCTTGCGGATTGAGAGAGAGGTAGAATTGCACTTTGCCGCGTTGGGCGCGCAGTTTCTGAATTTCGTCCTTTTTATTCAGTCGCTCTCGTGCCAGCATCAGCTCCATGTCCTCATGCTCGGTTTGCGTACGTTTTTTGTTGAGGACAGCGACAACAGTGCCGGCTTTCAGCCGCTCGCTGCTGTCTACCAAATCAGTCACAGTGCCACGCTCGGGTAAGTTGAGCATGGCAATACGCTCCGGTACTATCTTGGCACTGAATTTTCCCACTGTCACGGGCTCTGCCAATAGTGGCAGAGTGGTGCTCAGAACTACTGACAGGGCTGCGTAACGGCGGTACATGGTGTGATTGAGGGGGTGTAGGGGCGCTTACATGGGGAAGCCGAGTCCGCCGGTGACTTTGCGCATTTCGGCATCGGCCATTTTGCGGGCACCTTCGATTGCTCCCTGCACGGCTTTGAGTACGAGCTCGGTGAGGAACTCCGCGTCATCGGGGTCGACTACTGCGGGGTCGATTGTGAGGGCGGTAAGCATGCCGGTGCCGTCTGCCGTGGCTTTGATTTTGCCGCCTGCGGCTTCTGCTGTGTAGGTTTGCTCGGCCAGGCGAGCCTGTGCGTTGGCCATGTTGGCCTGCATGGCCTGGGCCTGTTTCATGAGTTTCTGTAGGTTCATATATGGGGGATTATTGTTTGATAAGAGTTGCGTGGAATACTTCGAGAGCCTGTTCAATGAGCGGGTCGTTGTAGAATTCCTCGTCTGTGGGTTTCAGGCTGGCCGGTGCTGTGTTTTCTGCTGCCGGTGCCGGGGTGGGTGCTTTTGCCGGTTTCGGGGCAGGTTTCGGGGCCGGTGCCAGTTCTTCAAAGTTGGGCGGCGGCAGTATTTCTACGGCTGTGGGCGGGGGAACGCTGGCGTCATTTGCTATGCGCAGGCGTAAGCCGTGCCCGCAGCGCTCTTGGGCTGCGTTGCTGATGAGTTCGGTGAGCGTGTCGCTCAGCAAGGCGTCGCGGGTGTCCATGTCATCCGGGTGTATGGCAATCGTGGCCAGGCCGTCGTCATCGCTGATGAAGATGGTATGACCAATGCCGGCGCCGGCTATGGGTGACTGCTCGCGCACATTGTTCAGTATTTGCTCCCAGTCTTCCGGGGTGAGCGGGCGCTCTGTCGGTGCCTCTGCGTCTGCGGTCGGCATATCACCGAAGAGCGGTGGTGCGTCATCTATGGGCTCAAGTCCCGGGGGCATGGTAACCACAGGCTGTGCGGGCTGTGGGGCAGGTGGCTGTGGCTGAACGATAGGTTCAGGCGCCGGAGCCGGAGGTGCCGCGGGGGCTGTGGGGGCTGGTGCGTTTGCTGTGCTGTTGCCGGGTATAGAGACGGCCGGTAGGGGAACCGTGGCAATGGGGGTCTCGGGCAGCGGTGCTCCGTTGAGGGCGCGTATGATGTCACTGATATTGGCCTCTGCCAGTGAGTGAACTGCCTGAATAAGCCCCATTTCGAGGTACAATCGCTTGTTGGTGCTCCAGCGCATTTGTTCCTCTGCGTGCGAGAGCACTTCCATCAGGCGTATAATTTTATCCGTAGGGGTGCGAGAGAGCAGTTCGGTAAGGGTTGCTTGCCATTGCTCGGGAAGGGTGGAGTGGCTTTCCTGCGGGGCAACTTTAGTGATGAGTAGTTCGCGCACGGCTCCCATGAGCTCGCTGAGCAGCTGCCCCATGTCGCGCCCGGCTTCTGACAGTTCGTGTACCAAGTGCAGCAGGCTGGGCAGTTGGCGGTCCAGCATGTAGACGAGCGCTTTTGCCACGGTGTCGCGGCTGGTTACGCCGAAAATGTCGTTGACGTTTTGCTCAGTGATGTGGTTGCCGCAGAATGATACCAGCTGATCCAGCATGGATTGAGCATCGCGCATGCCGCCTTCTGCTACGGTGGCTATGGCGTAGGCAGCATCGCTGTCGAGCGTAACTCCTTCATTGTTCGATATGTTGACGAGATGGTCAGCAATGACGTTGGTCGGAATCGGCCTCAAGTCGAAGCGCTGGCAGCGCGAGAGAATGGTGGGCAGAATTTTGTGCGGCTCCGTTGTCGCAAAAATGAACATGACGTGTGCCGGCGGTTCTTCCAGGGTTTTCAGAAGTGCGTTGAAGGATTCCTTCGTCAGCATGTGCACTTCGTCAATGTAGATGATTCGGTATTTGCCGCGCGTCGGTGCAAATTGTACGTTGTCGCGCAAATCGCGGATGTTGTCGATACCACGGTTGGAGGCACCGTCGATTTCTTGCACATCTAAGCTGCGGCCTTCCGCTATTTCCAGGCACACGTCCTCATCCGGATCAAAGTCGACTTTCGGGCCGCCCGTGCAGTTCAGCGCTTTTGCGAAAATTCGCGCTGTCGAGGTCTTGCCCGTGCCGCGAGGGCCGACGAAGAGGTAAGCATGCGCCAAGCGGTTCTGCTCAATCGCATTGCAAAGCGTTCGCACCACATGATCCTGCCCCAGCACGTCCTTGAAGGTGCGCGGGCGATACTTTCTGGCAAATACCTGATAACTCACGCTCGGCATTCTACCCTATAGTACGCGCTCGCGCAAGGATAATCTGTGACACGTTGGCATTCCGTGCGTGTTCTCCGGGTTGTCAGTTCGAAGGACAGGGGGCCGGTGAAGAGGGGCACCGCGGGTGGTGTGTCAATTTATTATTCTGTAGAAAATGTACTGAACAATGAAAAATACAAAGAAGAAAAATATAGTATGACGAAAGAGAAAAGATATTATAAAAAGAAAATATAAAATTGTATAAAATGCAAAATAAACAAATTGAAAAATATAATATAAACCGTTTTTTAGAGATTTAAGAAGCACGAAAACCTATAAAAGGGATAGGAGAAGCGAGGAGGGGGCTTTATAAAAAACAATCCGGTCCGGTGAAATCCTGAGAGCTTGGCTAATGTGAAAAAATGGAGAACGTTGAAGACGGTTGAGTAGTGGACGACATAAGGGTTGTTGAAAAATGCGAAAAATGAGCTTAATTATATACCTGTACGCCTACAGGAATAATGCTGACGTTTTTATTGTTGGCTTGCCAATGGTACACAAAAATTGAATTCTAAGGCACCTTGAATTTCAGGAAAAATGAAGGAAAATGCCCCATTTTTTGCTCGAAAGTCGTATTTTGGCGCCAAAAATGGGAGGTGACGGGTACTAAAGGGAGGTTTAATGGTTGAGTCGCCATGCGATGATGCGCTTGAAAGTGCCGAACAGTTGCTTTCTTGGGAGAGGCGGAGGGTGTGAAAATTGGCGAAAAAGTCCGAATTTAGGGTAAAAATAGGTCAAAAAACAGCAAAATAAATAAAACACACTTTACCAAACCGCTAAAAAGGGGGCATTTGTACCTCTTTTGGTGGGGCTGTATCCGGGCTGTGTAAAGCATCTTGTCGGAAGGCGATTTTTCTCGACAAAAGGGGCAAATTGCAGTAGAGTTGTGGGTGGTTAGGCGGGAAGTTTTCGCCGTGCCGAATGAAAAAAAGAGAAGGGAGCAGCATGAAAAACATACTCATAACCGGCGGTGCAGGGTTTATTGGTTCGCATGTGGTTCGTTTATTTGTCAAGAAGTACCCGCAGTACAGGATTGTAAATCTTGACTTGCTGACCTATGCCGGAAATCTTGACAATCTGGTTGATGTGGAATCTGCTCCGAATTACCATTTTGAGCGGTGCGATGTTTGTGATTATGAGCGGGTGTGTGAATTGATGCGGCGTTACTCGATAGACGGAATTATTCACTTGGCCGCGGAGAGTCATGTGGATCGCTCGATTCGGGACCCATTCACATTTGCTCGTACGAACGTGATGGGGACACTCAGTTTGTTGCAGGCTGCTTGCCAATATTGGAATGGCGATTGGTCGGAAAAAATATTTTACCACATTTCGACAGATGAAGTATATGGAGCACTTGAGTTGGACAAACCGGAAGGGTCGGCTCCATACGGCAGTAGATTTTTTTCGGAGTTAAATAAGTATGAGCCGCACAGTCCGTATAGTGCATCGAAAGCCGGGGCTGATCATTTCGTGCGCGCGTATCACGATACTTACGGATTGCCGACAATAATTACAAATTGCTCGAATAACTATGGTCCGTACCAGTTCCCGGAAAAACTCATTCCGCTTCTGATTAATAATATTCGCAATGGTCGACCGCTGCCGGTTTATGGTCGTGGTGAGAATGTGCGGGATTGGCTTTACGTGGAAGACCATGCCCGGGCTATAGACACGGTGTTTCATCGTGGTCGAGTTGGGGAAACCTACAATATTGGTGGGTTTAATGAGTGGAAGAATATCGACGTGGTTAAATTGGTTATTAAGACAACTGACAGGTTGCTGGGGAATTTACCGGGAAGCGGTGAAAAACTTATTGAATATGTTGCCGACCGGGCAGGGCATGATTTGCGATACGCTATCGATTCTACAAAATTAAAAACGGAGTTGGGGTGGGAGCCCTCGTTGCAATTTGAGGAGGGTGTCGAGAAGACTGTTCGCTGGTATCTGGAAAATGATGTTTGGTTGAATAGAGTGACAGGTGGTGAATATAGGGAATATTACGCCAAGATGTATGGGCGCGGATGACGCCGCGAAGTGTTGAGCCCTTGGTTTTTGTACTTTTTCGGAAAGCTTTCATGTGGAGTGCATTGAGACGCCGGAAATAAAATTGCGCGAAGAAAATTCAAAAAAAGGCTTGCATTTTGGGGGGAAGTGTGGCATATATCTGCAAGTTTACACTGTACCATGCCTAAAGACACATCTATCAAGAAGATATTGGTCATCGGTTCGGGCCCCATTATCATCGGGCAGGGTTGTGAGTTTGACTACTCCGGTACCCAAGCCTGTAAGACATTGAGAGAAGAGGGTTACGAGGTAGTGCTTGTCAATTCCAACCCCGCCACTATCATGACGGACCCGGAGACGGCACCGCGCACATATATCGAGCCGCTCGCCCCCGAGTACATTGAAAAGATTATCGCCCGCGAGCGTCCGGATGCTCTTCTGCCGACACTGGGTGGTCAGACGGCATTGAATGCTGCCATGGAGTTGCACCGCAGCGGGGTGCTCGAGAAGTACGGCGTGCGCGTTATCGGTGCAGATGCTGATGCTATCGATAAAGGCGAAGACCGTCAGCGCTTTAAGGATGCCATGCTCAAAATCGGTCTCGATGTGCCCGCCAGTGGTGTGGCTCACAGCATGGCCGAAGCTTGGGATATCGCCAAGGAGGTTATCGGCAGCTACCCCATGATTATTCGTCCGGCATTCACGCTGGGTGGTACAGGTGGCGGTATTGCTTACAACAAGGCTGAGTACGAAGAGATTGTGCAGCGTGGTCTTGATTTGTCGCCCGTGCACGAAGTGCTTATCGAAGAATCTCTGCTCGGTTGGAAGGAGATTGAAATGGAGGTTATGCGCGACTGCGCAGACAACTGCATCACCATTTGCTCCATCGAAAACCTTGACCCCATGGGCGTGCACACCGGTGACTCCATCACCGTGGCTCCGGCCATGACCCTGACCGCTCGCGAATATGCCTTGCTGAAGGAGGCCTCCTTCGCCATCATTCGCGAAATCGGCGTGAAGAGCGGCGGCAGTAACATTCAGTTTGCTGTATGTCCCCGCACAGGACGTCAGGTGGTTATCGAAATGAACCCGCGCGTGAGCCGTTCTTCCGCTCTGGCTTCCAAGGCAACCGGTTTCCCCATTGCCAAGGTATCCGCCAAGCTCGCAGTAGGTTACACTCTCGATGAATTGAAGAACGACCTTACTCAGACTTCCCCGGCTTCTTTCGAGCCGACCATCGACTATGTGGTGTGCAAGGTGCCGCGCTTTACCTTCGAGAAGTTCAAGAAGGCAGACGAGCGCCTGACTACCGCCATGAAGAGTGTGGGTGAGGTCATGAGCATCGGTGCTACATTCAAAGAATCTCTGCAGAAGGCTCTTCGCTCACTCGAGACCGGCCGTTGGGGCTTCGGTTTTGATGCTAAGGACCCTGTAAATCCCAGCCGTCAGCAGATTGCTGCTAAGCTTTCCGTGCCGAATGCTGACCGTATTTTCTGGATTCAGACCGCTTTCGTCAATGGCTTCACTGCGGAAGAAATCGTTGACCTTACTCAGATTGACCCGTGGTTTATCGACCAATTGCAGCAGCTGGCCGAAGCCGGTATGCAGCTGAAGACCCTCGACCTGCTTGAGGCTAAGAAGCTGGGCTTCTCCGACCGTCAGATTGCCTATGCCCGCGGTTGCTCTGAGGACGACATTCGCGCTGAGCGCAAGGCTAAGGGGATTGTGCCCACATATAGATTGGTGGATACCTGCGCCTCTGAGTTCGACGCTGTAAACCCCTACTACTATTCCTCTTACGGTGAGGAGCAGGAGGCTCGTATCTCCGACCGCAAGAAGATTATGATTCTCGGCGGTGGCCCGAATCGTATTGGTCAGGGTATTGAGTTCGACTACTGCTGTGTGCATGCCTCGTTTGCTCTCAAAGAACTTGGTTATGAGACAATCATGGTCAACTCGAACCCCGAGACGGTTTCCACGGACTATGATACCTCTGACAAGCTCTACTTTGAGCCGCTCACTCTCGAAGACGTGCTCAATATCTGCGACGTCGAGAAGCCCGAGGGCGTTATCGTGCAGTTCGGTGGTCAGACTCCGCTGAACCTCGCAGCTGCTCTGGCGGAGCGTGGTGTACCCATCATCGGCACCAGCCCCCGCAGCATTGAGCTCGCTGAGGACCGCAAGTACTTCTCCGCTCTGCTCGATGAAATCGGTCTGCGCCAGGCCGAGGCAGGTACCGCTACCAACGAAGAGGAGGCCGTGGCTGTAGCTCAGCGCATTGGTTTCCCGGTGCTGGTGCGCCCCTCGTTCGTGCTGGGTGGTCGCGCAATGATGATTGTGTACGATGAGCAGGAGCTGCGCACCTACATGCGTGAGGCTGTGGATGCCTCGCCGGAGCGTCCTGTGCTCGTTGACCGATTCCTCCAGAATGCACTCGAGATTGACGTTGACGTCATTGCTGACGGCGAAATCAGTGTTGTGGGTGCCATTATGCAGCACGTTGAGCCTGCCGGTATTCACTCCGGTGACTCTGCCTGCATGATTCCCCCGAACAAGGTCAGCGAGAAGATGCATGCTGAGATGATGCGCGCTGCGAAGGAACTCGCTGCCAAGCTTAACGTGAAGGGCCTCATGAATTGCCAGTTCGCCATTAAGGATGAACAACTTTACGTGATTGAGGTAAACCCCCGCGCCTCGCGTACCGTTCCCTTTGTATCCAAGTCCATCGGTGTACCGCTTGCTAAGCTGGCCGCTAAGGTCATGAGTGGTATGAAGCTCACGGAGCTTGGTTTCACGAAGGAGGTTGTGCCCCCCTACTATACCGTGAAGGAGGCCGTATTCCCCTGGAACCGTTTCCCCGGCATTGACGTTGTGCTTGGGCCGGAAATGCACTCCACCGGTGAGGTAATGGGTATCGATGCCGACCCTGAGCTCGCCTATATGAAGAGCCAGATTTCCGCGTTCAACCCCCTGCCTGAGAAGGGTTTGGTGTTCATCTCCGTTCATGATCGCGATAAGGATACTGTGGTGGAGATTGCCCGCAATATCGCAGATGCCGGTTTCGACATCTGTGCGACCAAGGGTACCATGATTCACTTGCTCCAGAACGGCATAGAGTGCGAACGCGCTTATAAGCTGCTCGAAGGTCGTCGCCCGAATATCGTGGACCGCATTAAGAACGGCGATATCGCGTTCGTAATCAACACACCGGGTTCTCACGATGCTCGTGAAGACGAAGTGGCTATCCGCTCCGCTACTGTGAACGCTAAGGTGTCCTACGCTACGGATCTTTCCTCCGCTCGTGCTTGCGCCGCTGCTATTCTGCACAACAGAAACAAGGTGGCCGGTGTACGTACCCTGCAGGAGTACCACGCTGCTAACTGAGCGTGATTTCGTAAGAATCATCCTACACAAAAAAGGCGACCGTTTCGGTCGCCTTTTTTTGTGGAATGTAGCTCGTTAATTAAAGTAATCGAAGCTTAGCTTTTCAGGTTATCGAGGTAATGCTCGAGCAGGGAAAGGATGCGCCCTCGCTCATAGGGGGCAAAACCGGCCCACCCGGCGCTGTCCATTTGTAACCAGTTTGTTTTGATGTTGCTGAGCTTTTCTGCACCCAGTGGTGAGAGCGCGATGATACGGCGGCGTTTGTCGACCGTGGCGCCGGTACGGGTGATGAGCTCCGCATTCTCCAGCTGGCGCAGCAGCAGGTTAACGTGTTGGCGGCTCATGCCGCGAGCATCGGCCAGGGCGGAGGGTTCCATACCCTGCGGAGCCCCTTGCAAACTTTCCAACAACAGGTACTCGCTGTATGATATTCCGGCGCGGTGAAGCTCGGCGTTGAATACTCCGTCAATATTTTTCCACAGCATCATCCAGCGGGCAAAAAACTCATTGTCAGGCTCACTCATGGGTCAGAAATATGTATAGTAAACTTGCTTTTATTATGTGTATTTTCGTTCGACTGTCAAGCCTTTTGCCCGACTTCACGACGAAAATAAGTTATACAGTTGACAATTTT
>JAZLDM010000064.1:0-27677 GCA_045614705.1 Akkermansia sp. | reverse complement strand
GATGTACAGTACCCATGGAAGGTGTTTTTTGTGAGCAACACCAGCATACGTTTTGCTGGTGAAAAAATCAACCTTCCATTTTCTTTGCCCTGATTTTTGCTGTTTTGCTATCCTTTCAGAAAATCTTTGGGACACGTGTGCTCAGTACCGCGATTATTAGCACTTTGGACTTCACATAACGGTCAGAATGTGCTACAATCACCCCAACACTACGTGTTCACACGTTAATTCACACAGATTTATGACGCCGAAACACATTGTAGCCGTCATCGACTACGGCTCTCAGTACACGCAGCTCATCGTGCGCCGCGTGCGCGAGCTGGGCTATCTGGCCAAGCTCTACGCACTGGAGGATTTGCACGAAATCAGCAACCCCGGAGCCATCATCCTGTCGGGTGGTCCTCGCAGCACCTCCGAGCCCGATGCCCCGGATATCGACTTCGAGTGGCTCACATCCTTCAACGTTCCCGTGCTGGGCGTATGCTATGGCATGCAGCTGCTCAACATCAAGACCGGTGGCACCGTGCGCAGCAGCAACAAGCGCGAGTACGGCCCTGCCGCCCTCATCCCCGAGAAACTCGAAGGGCTGTACGCTGACATGTCCCCCTCTTCCCAGGTGTGGATGAGCCACTCCGACACGGTAGACCACTTGGCCGACAACTGCAAGGTAATCGCCCGCAACAGCGATGGCGTGCCCGTATCCCTGCAGTGGGGCGACTCCATGTTCGGCATTCAGTTCCACCCCGAAGTAACTCACTCGCACGAAGGGCGCACCATTCTGCGCAACTTCCTTTCGCACGCCAAAGAACTGGCTCCCTTCGACATCGGTGACTTCAAGCGCGAGCTCCTCGATGACATTCGCGCCAAGGTCGGCGACAAGCAGGTGGTTTGCGGTGTCTCCGGCGGTGTAGATAGCACGGTGCTCGCCGTACTGCTGCACGAGGCCGGCGTGAACGTACGCTGCATATTCGTAGACAACGGCCTACTCCGCAAGGACGAGGCTAAGGAAGTACAGGCCAACTTCGCCCGCATGGGTGTGGAGATTGAGACGGTCGACGCCAGTGAGCGATTCTTGGCTGCCTTGGCCGGTGAAACTGCTCCCGAGAAGAAGCGCCGTATCATTGGCAACCTCTTCATCGATGTATTCTGGGACGCCGTGGGTGACGCTGAAATGCTGGCACAGGGCACACTCTACCCGGACGTGATTGAGAGTGCCAGTAACGCCAAGAGCAAGGCCTCCGTCATTAAGACTCACCACAACCGTGTGGAGCGTGTGCTTAAGATGCAGGAGGAAGGCAAGGTTATTGAGCCGCTGGCTTTCCTGTTCAAAGATGAGGTTCGTGAGCTGGGCGCCTCCATGGGTATCTCCCACGATATTCTGTGGCGCCACCCCTTCCCCGGCCCCGGTCTTGCCGTGCGCTGCCCGGGCGAGGTAACGAAGGAACGCCTCGATATCATCCGCGAGTGCGACTCCATCTTCATCGGCACTCTTCGCAAGTGGGATTGGTACGACAAGTGCTGGCAGGCCTACGCCGGTCTCATTCCGGTAAAGACCGTAGGTGTGAAGGGCGACGAGCGTTCCTACGAGTTCGCCACCAACCTGCGCGCCATCGTGTCTGAGGACGCCATGACCGCCGACTGGGTACAGCTGCCCTACGACCTGCTGCGCGAGGCTTCCAACCGCATTCTCAACGAGGTCAAAGGCATCAACCGCGTGCTCTTCGACATCAGCACCAAGCCCCCGGCATCCATCGAGTGGGAGTAAAGCCCCCTCAGTTAACTCATTTTCAGACCGGCTGCGCCAACGTGCAGCCGGTCTCTTTTTTAAAAAACATCAGTTACGCGAACAAGCACCGCGCTCCTCAGCCGGGGAAAAGGAAGCATGCGCGGGCGCCACGCGGTGAACTTGCGTGGCGCGGGAAAAATCGAAACGGCAATCAATCGGCTGCCCCTTCGGAGAAAGGAAACGCAGTGACATACCGCCGGCACCTATGGTATCGAAACATGTAGCGGCAGGCTGCCAACGGTAAACCCGGGAAAGCACTCGATAGGTACCTATGTGGTGGTAGTACCCACTCTGCAAACGATATACCTTAAATTCTCGTACCACAGAGCCACAGCCCGGCTCAGAGAGCAGAACCACTACCGAACCATCGGCATTCGTGAACCAATCCCCGGGCAGGGCAAAACCAACAGCCAAATGCCGCAGCAACAGCTGCCCGACCTCGGTAACAGCTACCGCCCCGTCCCCGGCAGCAGGCGCCGGTTCAGCAGCCCGGCGATATTGCTGCTCAGCTTCATTAAGATATTGAGTGGCAGAGTTATGATAACGCACAAAATCATAGCCCTGCACCGTACAGGCAAGCAGGGCTATGATGCTACAAATACAGCGGAACATGGCAAGTGCCTTAGTCATTGCGAACTCGTGAGCGCGGAGACAGTACAATAGGTACCCCGGCAGCCTTAATTCGAGAGCGTATGGTATTGCGCAGGTACTGAGCGTAACTATCGGTGAGCAAGCGCTTGTCATTCACAAAGAGCACATAAGTAGGCACGGGTATGGTTGTGTACTTCTCATTCACCGCAGTAGTGGCATAGAAGAGTTTAAGGCGCTTCTTAAGCACGCGGTGCTGCCCGGGCGGGTTCATCTCCATAGCGCGCTGCAACAGGCGGTTGAGCTCGCCGGTACCGGGCATGTTGACTGCCTCTTGTCGCACGCGGGCAATGGATTTGAAGATACCGGGCATACCCTCACCAAGCTTGGCAGAGACTATGGCAATAGGGGCGTAGTCGAGGAAGAAGAGGTTTTCCTTAATATGCTCCTTTACGGCCTCTTTGCGGGCTGAGAGCGGAGCCTCGGCGCAATAGAGGTCAAACTTATTAACCACAATAATACAGGGCTTGCTCTCCTTTGCAATGATGGAGCCAATACGGCGGTCCTGCTGGGTAACGCCGGCGGCCATGTCTATAACCAGCAGGCAGATATCGCAGCGGCGAATTGCCTTCTCACTACGCATGGCTGAGAACACCTCGACCGAGGTATCTCGCTTGGAGCGCGGGCGCATGCCGGCAGTGTCAATTAACACATAGGGCTGCTCGTCGCGAGTGTAGGGAATATCGATGGCATCTCGCGTAGTACCCGCAATATCGGAAACAATGGTGCGCTTATCGTTAAGAATGGCATTCACCAGCGAAGATTTACCGGCATTCGGGCGCCCCACAATAGCCACGCGAATGGGGGAATCCGCGCTGACTTCCTCGCGGTCGGGCTCCTCTTCCGGGGTGGCATCAGCTGCGGCCTCGGCCTGCACCGGGGTAGCGCCCAAGGACTTCAGGTGGCGATTAAGCACATCTGCCAAACGGGCGAAGCCGCGACCATGAGCGGCCGAAGTAAAGACATATTCGGAGAACCCCAACCCGGCAAACTCACCGAGGTTAAGCTCCTGCTTCTCCGTATCAGCCTTGTTGAGCACAAGCAACACGGGCACATCGGCCTTGTGCAGACGAGCTGCAATAGTTTTGTCGATGGGGGTGAGGTGGTCACGACAATCGCACACGAACATGATGAGGTCGGCGGCGTTCAACGCGATATCAGCCTCTTGCTGTACACGGGCGGCAAAGCCGTCATCCAGCGTGGAGCCGATACCGCCGGTATCTACCACGAGAGCCTCGAAATCCGTAATACGGCAAGGGGCGCTCAGTCGGTCGCGAGTCACACCGGGCTGGTCGTGCACAATAGCAATACGGCGCGCTACCATGCGGTTGAAAATGGCAGATTTGCCGACATTCGGTCGGCCGACAATAGCTATGGTTGGTGAGGACACGGAAATTTTAAAGGGTTAAGGTTAAATGAAATGGGAGTATTGAAGGTTATTAATCTCGGTCGGGGCGCTCAGCCGTAGTGCGAATAGGACCGTCGGCCGGGTTCTTGGGGCGCTCATAGGGAGCAAGCCCGATAGCACGTATACCACCGGCTGCACTCACTAAATCCACGGGGCCGCCGGTTCGTTTCATAACCTTGTAGTGACGGCGCGTGCCGCGATTATCCATGATGGAGTAGCAAAAATACTCAGGGGTCGCTTGGCAGAGCACATGCAAATTCTGGGCGCTATCAAGCACGATGCGCGGCTGCATAAAATTGAGATACTGCCCCATGTAGCAAGCGCCCAGTACCACGCGGCTGTCAGCATTAATCACCTGCCCGAACAGGCAATCCTTGCCCCCCACGCGCAGCAGGCGTACGCTCATATTGAGGCGTTCATCTCGGCTCTGCACGGTGAAGTTTTTTACAGTACCGCCGTTCGACAGCAGGAATGACGCCCGATTTGAACTATAAGTAGTGCGCAAATCAGGCATGCGAACCGTGGCTACAATCTTGTAATCACCATCGCGCCCCAAATTATAGTACGGGCGCAAATTGGCAGTAACCGTGCGGGATGAACCGGCCGGCACCTCAAGACGGGGGAAATTCGGTATCACATTCGGGGAAATGGGCTGCGGCTCGCCCCCACGGGTTACGGTGAAATGCAGCCAGCTGCGCCCGGTGGTGTTGACAAAAGTAACGGTACGGTCGGTGAAGTTCTCAATCTTCACCTGCAACGCCACATTCTCGCCCACAACGAATTCTTTTCGCACGGGTTGAATACGCACCTCCACCTGAGCAGCGGCCTGCCCGGCCAGCAGCATACAGAATACGGCAAGAATAATACTGATGATGTTTTTCATGGTCTTCTTTATGAGTAAAATAATAAAATTAATCGGCATTCGAAACAGGAAGAAGTATACGGAACCCACGGCGCACATCGCGCGCGGCTCTGTCGGGCTCGACAATCAACCAACTACCGCCATCGCCGGCCGGCAGCACCTCCAGTCCTTCAGCATACAACATATCGCCCTGGTGAACGGTGGTACTCCACTCCTCCGGCAGTGAATTGTTTTTATCGGCGTGTTCACGAGCAGTAGCAATCACTGCGGCAGAGGGCAACTCGCCACCATGGAAATTAGCATAAGCAAGCGCATCCCAATACGATATACCACGCACCGGCGAACGCAACGTCAATCGATTACCATGCCAGGGCTCCCCGCTATCAACAGCCTGCAATTGTTGCTGCCACTCAGCAGGGGTATGTGAGGTAAAATCCGCAGGTACTCCCTCGTTAATATCCGCGCGCCGGAACTGGTTGGTAGCGGCGGGGTCTTCGTAGACATTCAGAAAGCGCTGGTACTCGCGTATGGTCACAGGGCGCAACATCACGCGGCGGGGTCCTTGCTCCGCCTGCACATACAAATAACGACCGCTAATCACCGGCAAAGGCGCTACATCATCCGGAGCCAACATGGCACCCGCCACACCCATGAGCGCCACAAACAAAACAGCCCCACCCATGGCGAGCAGACGGCGGCGCTGCCGGCGCATAGCCTGCTTCAACCGCACCCGGCGACCAACCGAACCGGTGCCGAGACTCTCAACCTCGCCGGAGGTCAACAGAGGTGCCGTTTGCTTGCGGATTTGTTCCGCCGTTTTCGCGATAAAACTCCACGCGAGATATTGACCATCGCAGCCCTGCTCAATCCATTGCAACAAGGTGGCCACACGCCCCTGCCCGGGGACATTAAGTGGCTGCACAAGTCGAATTGCAGCGGCAAGCGATTGCATGTGAGCCACGATAGCCTCGGGATTTCGCTCCCCACACAGCACCGGGGAAAGCACGCGCACGGAGTTGTCCTCCCGCACATAGATAGCGTGAGGTTCGAGCCCTTCCATGGCTACATTCTGCTGTTCAGCAGCGGCATACATTTGCGCAACGGTCGCAATGACCGAGCAAGCCTGTGCTACACTGAGTTGCTCCCCGGCAGTGGCCAGCTGCGACAAGTTTCGCCCTTCGGGGCGCTCGTGAGTCAAAAACCAGATATTGCCGACATTTTTCGATTCGAGCACTTGGCAAATACCGGGCAAAGTCACCAGCCCACGAGCTCGAACCGTCTGCAAAAAGTAATCCGTTGCGGCTTTATCCGCCCCGGGGCGCAGCACTTGCACCACCACGCCACGCTCCACATGGCGTTGGCGAGCCAAATACAAATCGGTGAGCTCGTCACGCCCCAGCAATTCCGTGAGTGTGTACACACCCAGGCGTGTCGGCAGTTTCTCAAAATCAAGGTCAGACATTTTCAGTTACCGGTGGCTAATGGGGATTACGAGGGGTCAATCTCTTCGATAAAGCGAGAGAACGGGGTTTGCTCATCGCTGTCGTCGCTCTCAGTTTCGACAGCATCGGCAGCGGGAATTGCCTCCTCAGTCAGGGGCAAGTCGTCATCGATATACTCAGGCACCAAACCATCGTCTGTATTTTGGCCGTCTTCGGGCAACAATCCCGAGCCGCCATTTACATACATACGAGCACGAGCTGCACGAGCATCGAGCATTTGCTCATGCAATATAAGTGCGTTGGGGCTGCTTATGCAGTCCAGCGGTTCACCACGATAATAAAGCTTTGCCGTATAACCGTAATAGCGCCGCGAGCCGTACACATTCTGCTCTTCTCCATTGAGCGGCGGCAGGTTATAGTTCACAATCAAATTTTCCTCCTGCTGCTCAAAGGTCTGGGTGGCGTTCTCCCACTTAACCTGCGGAGCATAGCTTTCGGAGAATTCGATTTTACTGTTATTAATCAGCACAAAAAAGCGCACGCGGATGAGGATATCTTCCACCCGCACCTCCTCGCCGGGCGCAAGCATGATAGGCAGGCGCATAGTCACGCTATCGCCGGTGTGGTCCTCAAAAGTATGGCGCACAAGCGGTGGGCCGAATGCCAGTTTACCGCGCATGGCAGAGGGGCGAGCCAGCCCGTAAGTCAAGCGGTGAGAGGCGCGCTCAAAGTATTTACCGGCTCGGTCCCGAAGTCGGAATACCTGAGTATAAAAATCGCGAGCCTTGTCGGGGTTGAGCAATTTATCGTAGGCCATACCGTAGTAGTACAGCAAAGCCGGGTGCTCAGGAGAAAAGACACGCCCCTGCTCCAAACAAAGTATGCACAGGCGCATATCGCCTGCCACCATGGCGCTCACCGCCTTACGAATCAACCTGTCGAGCTCTGCGGCATCATCCGCGCTCAATTTGTTGCCCTCGGCATCTGTCGGTTCCGGCAGGTCGGCGGGGTCAGTCTCTTTTTTTTCGGGGTGCGAGGGAGTGCTGTAGTCAGCTATATCAACCCCGGTTTCCTCCCATACAATAGTATTGACATCTCGCGGCTGCAAGGGGGGAGGCGCACCGCCGACAGTGTCGTCGCTCGCGGATTCAGGCTTCTCCCCCGGGGTAGCGCTGATTTCCGTTGCACCACTATCGCGGGCGAGCATCTGTTCCCCGAAAGCTTGAGCCTCGACAGCCGCCATGTAAATCTCGGCAGCATGCTCCGTTCGGGCGGCCGCCACTTCCAACCTACGCACAACCCCTATACCCAGCACACAGAGTTCAAGTGCTATCACCAGCCCAAGCCCATACACCACAAAGCGGCGGGAGCTCAAAGCTCTCGCCACCGCACTGACTGCACCGACAATGCCGCGGCGGGTCGGTCGACAACGCCGCAGCCATTTAAGCACGTACTCAGTCGCTAGAATCGCTGGTTTCGGGAAGTGCATATTCCGTAATTTCACCCGTATACTGAGCCAACAAAGCCTGCATGAACTGCTCTGCCGGTTCACCCTTTTCCTTGTTGAAACCGCCGTAAGTCATACCATCGGCCTTCACTTTGCGACCGTTAACGGTGAGAGTAGCGCAACCTTTGAAACCGGCGCCCCACTGGCGCAGGTCAATGTGACTGATATCAGACACGCGGAACTGTTGCCCGGCAACAGTCAGACAATCCCCACGCAGTTCCATAACACGGCCACGAGTGCGCAAAGCAAAATACAACAATACACAACCAAGGGCAATGAAGACACCACCGGCAATCCACTGCTCACGTATGGCTGCCAAATCGTAAGCATGCTCACCGGGGCTGATGGGAAGCTGCAAACGGTTACTGTACGCAGCCCAGCATTCACTCCAGCTGCGGCTCATGGCTGCATGATCCAGCACCTCGGGCGGGCAGCTCTGTGCTGCCACACATTGCTGAGGCAGCGGGTAGCGCTGCTCCCCTTCCACAGCCATCAGCTCATCCCCCACCTGTTCGGTTTTAATAAGGGGGCGGGATGCCAAGACGGTGCTCCACTCATCGGGAGTAGTCTCCAACGCCTGCTTACCCAACTCGGCAAAAGCCATGTAACTGCAAATAGTCTCATTCTTTTTTCTGTAGCCGGTGTGACCATCGTAGAAAAAGTAAATAGCAAAGCCAAATAGGGCAGCCATCACTATTCCGAAACGCACAAAGGTATCGGCCGTAGGTTTGCAGGTAATGTGGGGTTCGCTCATGCGGTTATACTTTAGCATATTAACCGGCACTTGCACAGTCAAAAATGCCTACATAGGCAGAATATCGCGTCATCCCACCCCCAAGTCCCCCATATTCCCCCACAAACGAACAGGCAGTTCTTCCGATATATGCTCTAATTTTTCTTGAATTCGGGCAAATATATGATATTCTCAACCACATGAACAGATTACGAGCACTGACCGCTCTGCTGAGCCTGCTGTTGGTCACGCTACTGATGACCGGCTGCGAACGGCAGGAAAGCGAAGCGCTGCCAACCTATACCGTGGGCATGGAAGCCACCTTCCCGCCCTACGAATTCTACCGGGGCACGGAAATTGTAGGCATCGATGTAGACATCCTCAAGGAAATCGGTCGCCGCAACAAGGTGAACTTTAAGCTGGAGGACATGGCTTTCGACTCCATCATCACAGCGGTTCAAACCGGCAAGGTGGATTTGGTGGCATCAGGCCTGACAGTCACTGAGGACCGCCGTAGGCAAGTGAACTTCACCCGCAGCTACGCCGGCGCCAAACAGGTGATAATAGTTCCCGAAAACTCCAACGTAAAGGGAGTAGCAGACCTGAAGAAAGTAAGGGTTGGTGTACAGCATGGCTCATCGGGCGACTCATACGTGACCGACCACATCTGCGAGCCGGAGCGCTACACCAACGGCGCCTTGGCCATATCCGCCATGAATGCCGGTAAGGTTGACGCAGTTGTACTCGACAACGCCCCCGCCGAAAACCACGTTGCAGGCAGCCACGGCCTCATCATTCTGTCCGAACCCGTGGTGGAGGAGCAATACGCCATGGCTCTGCGCAAGGGCAACGATGAGCTGCTCAACATGCTCAATATCACGCTCGATGAAATGGATGCAGACGGTACGCTGGCTGCTATCATTGAGCACCACATGCGCGAAAATAAGCCGGAAACACAAGAACAGGCGGAGGGGCTCTTCGCTCGCTTGGCAGACGATTTCAAAACCGATTTCGTGAAAAACGGGCGCTGGCACTACCTCTTGGACGGTCTGCTGGTGACGGTTGAAATAGCTCTGGCGGCCGCAATAATAGGTATTGTACTGGGTTTCCTCATTGCTGTAATACGCAGCACGGCCGATTTGACCGGGCGCCTGCGCGTGCTCGATTGGTTCTGCCGAGTATACCTTACCGTAGTACGCGGCACCCCGATTGTGGTGCAATTGCTTATCATCTACTTCGTCATCTTCGGCTCGGTAGACATCAGCAAAGTATTGGTAGCCATGGTTGCATTCGGCCTGAACTCCGCCGCTTATGTTGCGGAAATCATCCGCTCGGGTATCATGTCCGTTGACCGTGGGCAAATGGAAGCCGGTCGCAGTCTTGGTATGAGCTACGGCACCACCATGCGCAGCGTCATTTTGCCACAAGCCTTCAAAAACGTGCTACCGGCTCTCGGCAATGAATTCATTGTATTGCTGAAGGAGACGAGTATCTGCGGTTACATCGCCCTACAAGACCTCACGAAGGGCGGCGATATTATCCGCAGCCAAACGTACGATGCCTTCCTGCCGCTCTTTGCTGTGGCAGCCATTTACCTGTGCATGGTAATGCTGCTGAGCCACCTGTTGAAAAAACTCGAACTGCGACTCAAGAAAAATGAAAGATAAGACCATACTGGAGGTACGCGACCTGAAAAAAAGCTTCGGTTCACTACAGGTAATAAAGGGAGTTTCACTACAGGTACACAAAGGCGAGGTAGTATTCCTGGTAGGTCCGTCAGGTGCGGGCAAAAGTACAGTACTTCGCTGCATGAACTTCCTTGAGACGCCGGATAGCGGCCAGGTTCTCTTTCACGACAAGGAACCGGTGCGCACGGATAAAGGGCTCAACAACTACCGCTGTCGTGTGGGGATGGTGTTCCAACACTTTAACCTGTTCCCCCACCTCAATATAGTTGAGAACATCACCCTCGCGCCGGTTAAGAGCGGCCAAATGACTGCTGAGCAAGCACACAAAACCGCCCTGCAACTGCTGGAACGCATCGGCTTGGCAGACAAGGCAAACGCCTACCCTGCCCAGCTCTCCGGCGGCCAGAAACAGCGTGTAGCCATTGTGCGCGCCCTCGCCATGAACCCCGAGGTTCTGCTCTTCGACGAACCGACCTCGGCTCTCGACCCTGAAATGGTCGGTGAAGTTCAGGCACTCATGCGCGATTTGGCAAAGGACGGCATGACGATGATTGTCGTTTCGCACGATATCGCATTCGCTTGCGAACTGGCTGACCGTATCATCTTCTTAGCCGATGGCTGCGTGGTCGAGGACGACACACCCGCCGAACTGCGCAATTCCGCAAACGACCGCATTCGCGAGTTCCTTGCCCTGCGCCACATGTAAACGGCTCGTACCGCCGATTTTTTCAGCAGCAAACAAATTGCCCGGCCATCTGCTACAGTGCAGGTCGCCGGGCAAGTTTTTACCGCAATTAACAGTGAGTTATTGACGCGGGAAAATACCGCGTAATTGGTTAAAATTGACGCTGGGCGGGGTGTCCAAATCATCATCGGACGTTGCGGCACCACGGCGCGAGAAACTCATGAAGGCATCCCCACCTTCCGCGAAAAGATTACCGGTCTGAGGTTCGGGCTCCTCCTCCTCATCGGAATCCGGGGTAAGGGTACCGGCACTGGCAGGCATGAGTTCAGGCTGGTGCATGGGGGGCTGTATGGTAAAGGAAGGCACAGCATCCTGCGCGGTCTCATCCTCTTCCGTGTCATCCTCCGCGGGGATATCTTCCGCCTGCGGCTCTTCCGGCTCGACAGTCGGCTCCTCCTCCGGAGTCTCCGGCGTTTCCTCACCTTCTTGGTCTGTCGTCACCTCGGGCGTCTCTTGCGTTTCCTCCTCGGTGACTACCGGTTCAGCAAGATTCGCCGCGTCATCGCTCTCGGGCTCTTTTTCCCCGACTGCAAGCGCCTCCGCGACTTCTTCATCCTCCTGAGCTGCTGCAGCAAGCTCAGCAGCCACAATAGCCGCATGGAACTCGCGGGCATCTACAGAGGCTATGAGGGTCACGCGAATCTCGTCCGCAAGGTGCGGCTTAACCGTTGCCCCGAAGAAAATATTTACATCATCACCGGCGAGCCCGGCACGCACTGTTTCCATAACCGTGCGAATTTCAGTGATGGACATAGAATCTCCACCGGCAACATGCACGATAACCGTCCGGGCATAGCCGAGTGCCCCACGATGAGCCACCAAAGGAGATTCCAACACAGCACGCGCAGCAGCTGTAGCGCGGTCTGGGCCATAGCCGCTACCGGTACCGAAAATGCAGCGCGAATCGTTATTTTCGAGAGCGACAGCGAGCTCATCGAGCCCCAGATTGATGAAACCGGGAGACGAGGCCAGCATGGGAACAGCAGCCGTGGCGCGTGCCAGCAGGCGATCAACTTCCTCGAACACAGCTCGGGCACCCGAGCGATTCCGGAAGAGCTCCTCCATGTAATCATTCTCAAAGCAGAATACAATATCGCTCAGACGGGAAATCTCCTCAAGTGCAGCCTCCGCCTGAGTGCGGCGGCGCTCCCCTTCGAAAGCAAAGGGCATGACCAAAACCGACACCAGGAACAACCCGGACTCGCGCGCCATTTGAGCCAAAACAGGCGCAACCCCCGAACCGGTGCCGCCACCAAGACCGGCCACCATGACCAGCAGGCGGGCATCTTTCAGCATAGCCTGCAATTCTGCTCGGCTCTCCTGTGCTGCACGAGCACCCACGCTGGGGTCGCCACCGCAGCTCAAACCGTGGCTGAAGCCGCCACCGAGTGACACATACTCAACATTGCTACCGCATGACCGCCCTACCCGCTCATCGGGAGAAAGCGTGTAGAGGCGTACATTGTTGGCGCTGGACCCGGAAAAACACTGCAATATGTGCGCACCGGCACCACCGATACCCACTATGGCAATCCCTTCCTCCTTTGGTTGCGTATTCTGATAAGGGAGCATATTCAGGGAAAATGCGTTTTTGCTACATCATCAGTGGCGGCGGAAAAGGCGCAACAGGCGCTTTACGAACCCGGGGTTGGCATTGCGCAGGGCGTCATCATCATAGCGCTGAGCAAAGCGAATGAGACCGATAGCCGTGCAGTATCTCGGGTCTGCCAAGTAGGAATAGTTCTGCCCGGAACCGGTGGGCGCCGGCTGGTGCACAGGCACATTGTAAATATGGTGAGCCAGTGAATCCAAACCGCGCATCAAGCTCGAACCGCCTGAGAAATACACGCTCATGCCGCTCTGCTTCCACACATCCTCGGGCACGCGCTTACCCACACGCACCAAAATATCTGCCAATCGGTCGCGTATAATTCTGTTCAGTTCGCCGCGAGGTATGGAAACGTCGTGCATACCCAGTTCGCTCTTATACTGAGCAAGGGAACGGTCGTTGACATCGCCGAAGGCATTACCCTCGGTGCATTTGAGCACTTCGGCGGCTTTCTTGCTCACGCGCTGCTCAGTCAGCTTAACGATATCGTTGTTAATGGTGTCGCCACCGGCAGGCACACAGCCACTGGCTACCACATCGCCACCACTGTAGCAAATAAAGTCAGACGTACCACCGCCGATATCAATCAACAGTGCGCCGGCCTCCTTCTGCTGGCGATTGAGCACCATCTGAGCCGTTGCCAACGGTGCAAACACCAAATCTTCAATATCCAACGGAACTTGGCGCACGCACAGCAACGAATTCTGCAAGCGAGTGCGCATACCGTGCATCACATGGCAATTCACATCGAGCGTGCGACCGGCCAAGCCGATAGGGTGGCGGGAAGTCTCCCGATTATCGATAGAAAACCCACCCAGCTCGCGGTTCACGACAAAGCGGTCCGAGGCAATTTCTGCCTTCTCGGCCTTCTCCTTAGCCAAGTGCACATGCTCGTCTTCTATGATATTCTCATCATCCGGCAAGCGGTACGAACCCATGCAATTCTCGCCGATAATATGCTCACCCGTAACGGAAAGCACCACGTTAAGAATATCCACTTCGGCATGGTCTTGTGCAAGTTGCCATGCATCGCACACGCACTGGCGAGCCATGCTCTGATCCACAATCTCACCCTTCCGCACACCGGCACTGGGCACCTCGCCCACGCCAATGATGGTTGCGGTGGCATCCGGGCGAATCTCACCCACCACCATGCACGTCTTGGTGGTTCCGATTTCAAGTCCTACGAGAATTTTTGACTGAGCCATATCGAGCAGGAAAGTTTAAATCTAATTGAAAAATTGTTATAAGTATAACTGTCTGGTGCTATTCTAGCACAAAAAACGAATTACTGCGCGACAAATGCGCGTCATATCAGCGACTTTGCGCGCACGTCTGGGGCGTGGGCATAAGCGCAGGACGCAGGGTCACGCGCTCCTCCTCATACCGCTCCGACGGCACGAAAAGGAACCCGGGCTTACGATTGCGCACCTCAAACCCGGTGGGGCGGAACACCGGCAACACCTGATTAGTGCTCGGGTCATAGGCTTTTGTTCCTGTATATGAACCCCTTACGATATACTCCACATTGTTATCCGTACCGTAAACAGCCCCATCGACAGGGGGCTCCATACCACGATCCGGCGTGCGGCACACTCGCTCATCCATCAACACCAAACCGGCTGTACGCCAGCTCTTCCCGGGTTCGCGCATATACCCCCAAAAACGAGTGTAGGGTATGTAATAGCGGCGCCCTATGTAGTAATTCCCGGTTGGCTCTTTGGCAATTTCCGCCTCGCGCAGGCGCAGAGCCTCGCAATCAGACTTCAGGGAACTGCACTGGCACAGGGCAGCAACGGCTACGGTAACGGTAAGTATTTTTCTGAACATGAACGTCATATTTCTACTCTTTTCCTGCGGTGGGGTCAAGCCCTTTTCACGGCAATATTCAGCGGCTTGCATCATTTTCACGACTATTTTTTCTCACCGCGCCGCAAAATCTCCTCAAACAAAGCCGCCTGCTTGGCTCTCTTGCGAGCCGCCGATATACGGCTCCAAATAATCAGCAGCAGCAACACACCACCACCAATCATGAGCCATTTTTTCATTTCGTCATCAAACTCTATACCCAGTGCCGCAAGCGGATTCGTCACCTTGACTTTCTTACCCGGTTTCTCATACGATTGCGATTCACCGGCAGGAGCAGGAGTCACCACGATGGGGTCCGACTTCGGGCGCCCGGACTGCCGGTGTGTGGGCATGGGACGCCCGCGACGGCGAGCTTCATCCTGCTGCAGCGCCACCACGGAACCACTCATTGAACCGGTGCTGCCCATGGCTGTTCTCCCGGTGTACGCATTTGCCTCTGCAATCTTGCTGCGATCCTGGCGGGGAGCCTCCGCAAACCAGCACAAGCGCTCACATTCGCCGCTACTTCCTGCGGATTCCCAGAAAAGGAAACTACCGTCCGTCAGTCGGCGCAATCTGGCATCCTTCAGCCCCACCTTGCTGGCGGACTCCACCTTAATCTTCACCCACTGCACATCCTCGCCACGCCCTTGGCACAAATGGCGCACATCCGATAAAGCCTCTTTCTTCTGAGCTGCCGGTTCATAATCCACAATCAGACTCAGCAACTTACTACTACGAATATCAAAATCCAACGTCAGCGTATACGCCTTCTCCTTCCACACTCGGCGTACCGAATTATCCTCCAAGATGTAATAATCGTAATCCTTATCGAAATGTTTATCGGCGTACTCGCGCGTGAGCCCCTCGACCGGCAGGTCTTTCACCTCCAAAGCCACCGCCGCACTCGCCATCAGCAAACAACCGCAAACTGTTCTGAAAAATTGATTCATGTTCCTAATTGGTGTAAAATTGTTCGGCTCTAACTGCACCGTACCCCTTTTTTACCATATTTCGCCCCTTATCTCAAGCGAATTAATACATACTCACAAAATTAGCTTGACATCTGCACCGCCCGGCGGCATAATCTCGCCGCAATCTTGCTGATTGCAAAGGAGAGATGGCTGAGTTGGTCTAAGGCACTCGACTCGAAATCGAGCGTGGCAGAGATGTCACCGTGGGTTCGAATCCCACTCTCTCCGTTGAAATCCAGCGTTTCATAGCTAACCGCAGCCCCTTGTAAATAAGCATTTACAAGGGGCTGCAACTTTTTGCTTGTTCATAGCCGCCGATAGTGTATCATTGCATTGGGGTACAATTTAGGGGTACAATTTACGGGCGCTGTACCCCATAACCCAATACAAGACTTTATAAATCAGTTATTTATGCACGTATGGCATTTTTAAAGGAAAGAAGCAACATGTTTTACGCCTGCTGGTATGGTGCAGCAGGCAAGAAAATAGTACGCTCTACGGGGATTCCGGTAGACGCATCATTGAAACCCGGCGCCCCCCGTGAAAGCAAGACGGCATTAAAGAAAAAGGCGGCGACCATTGCCGACATGATGGAACGCGCCGACAAGGAAGGCATGACGCTTGACGCCGCGCAAGCCGCCTTAAGTGCCATTATCTCCGGCAATTCCAAATTACCTACGGTGCGGGAATATGCAGAGGACTATTTACGCACGCACCAGAACAACAGCAAGCAGAATGACAAGAAAGCAATCAACTATTTCTTCGACTATCTGGGACCCCGGGCAGACGAACCAATCAACCGCATCACCGCGCACGATTGCAAGGATTTCATTCAATGGCGCTTGACAGATCCGAAAACATGCAACCGCCCCGCCACAGTCACCCGTCACCGGCAAACGCTTTCCGCCCTATTCAATCAGGCCGTAGATCAAGAGTTGCTTTCCCGCAATCCATGGAAGAAAGCCGCCGTTCCCAAAGAGTCCCCGCTCAACGTACCACCGAACCGCCGCCGCGCGCTCACACCGGACGAAATCAAGCTATTGATTGAAAGCATGCCGGGAGAATGGCCCGACCTGATACGCCTAACCGTTATGTGCATGGGGCAACGCCTGGGGGATATGGCTTGCTTACGCTGGGAACAGGTAGACCGAAAGAACAACATTTTACGCATCCGCACGGGCAAGACAAAAGCAAATCTCGACCAGCCTATCACATACGGCATGCGCGCATTGCTCGACCGCCGCGAACAAGCGCGCGTAGATGAATACATTTTTCCCCGCTCCCGCGTAAAATATGAACGCTCCGGAAAATTATCCCTTGAATTTAAAGAATGGCTTATTAAGCTGGGGATTCTTTCACCCGATGAGGAGGCTCCGGCATTGCCTGGCAACATGCACCATATATCAGAAAAATCATTTCATTCTACAAGAAAATCCGTAGTTACCGCCGGAAGAACAAGCGGAATTGCCCCTGATGTCATGCGTACCTTAGTGGGGCAGGATAGCGAAGAAATACAGCGCGCCTATTTTGCCCCAAATCAAGACTATTTAGCCGAGCAGATGACCGCCATAGAAAAAAGCCTATTGCCGCCGGAACCCGAGCCGCCGAAAGAATGACACCGCCCGCCACGAAAGCGCGCCTATATATACGCGTGCGCGTAGCGCGCGCCGGGGCGCGCGCTGTAACTTGTTTTTTTACCCGCTTTTTCCGCAAGTTGCATTTAATACTTTTACAAACAACAACTTACAACGATAAATTTACCCGCATTTTCCCCGCAGCTCCCCGCAAGGTTTCCCGCAGATTTTTATAATCCCCTGAAAAGCAATAAGATACAAAAAACGCATTTTCCCCGCATTTCCCGCAGCATAAGCGCACGCCCTGCAAGAACGAACCAGGACACACAAGCCGAGCCCGTGGCAGGTGGATAGCTCCGGCGGTAGGTGGATACCATCAGGCGGCACGCTCTGGCCGCCCGTGGCCGCAACTGGCCGCCCGTGGCCATCTTATGACGCAAAGCCTCTATTCTCGCGGCGGGGCGGGGCGGCAACTGGCGGCAAGAGGCGGGGCGGGGCGCGCTCTGGCGCGGCGTCTATACCAGCTCTTTTCTCAACGCATTACCCCATAAAATAGCCAAGTCAAGCGCAAAATAGCGTTAAAATGACACAATAGAACCAAACGCGCGCAAAAAGAAAAAGGCCGCCGGGCACCACCCCGGCGGCCGCTCCATGAGCCACATGGATACGCAGAAGAAAAATCTACCTATTCCCCGCCCTCATTCTCAACCATAACCGGCGGGGATTGCAGCAATTCAGGAGGAAGCGGCTCACCATCAGCAGGCAAGCCAAGCCGCGCCCGCTCCTCAGCAGACCATGCCACGCGCGCGCCCATGCGCACAAGCTCGCTCATATTGTGCCGAATGATACCGACCAAAGCGTCCCGCCTATCTGCCACACCTTGCGCGCCTATCGTGCCGCCTATCTCCTCCACCACATCACCCCCGGGCACTTGAATCTTAAAAGTCATATACACCTCACGCCCCGCCGCTTGCCCTTTTTCAGATACCACCGGCGCAGCCTGCAAGGCAAGCAATATGTGATTCTTTAGCGTTGCCGTTAGAGGTTGCTTTCCGTTCAAGGCCTGCAAAAGCGTCTTATAAGCAACTTCCATTTTAGCGGAAAATGCCTTGATTGTATACCCTCGCGCCTTTATTGCGGCCTTTATTTCCTCGTTAGTCACACAGGGATTCTACTCTCTGAAAATAGGCAAGTAAAGAAAAATAAATCCTAAATTATGACTTTTTGTCTTGACGGGGTGCAAAATAGGAATTATATTTTCCTTAGTTCCTAATTTAATCCTTTATGCAACAAATAACCATTACCATAACCTTAACCCCGGCGCAAGCCACCTTGCTACACGCCGGAGCCGCCGCCACCGGACTACCGCTTGCCGAGGCCTTACTCCGCCCCATACCGCAAGAAAACGCCACAGAATCCCCCAAAACCAACACAGATAAATGATAATTGAGATATGCACCCCAACAGGCAAGCCGCTAATAAGCTTACCTGTATCACACGCCGCCCGCGCCGTAATAACCAGTAGAGCAAGGGCCGCCGGACTTTCTACAGAAGAATACATGCAACACATATTCACGCAAGCAGTGCGCTCTCTCCTTACCTCATTACAAGAAAAAAGCCGCCACACCCCAAAACACCACCCGCACCGATGAAAGCAAATAAACTCGCAAAGCTCATTATATCAACCGGCAACAACCATTCCGAACAGCACGAGCACATTCTGCACAAACTCCGCAGAGCTGAACGCAACGGCACGATTGACTTACACACGGCTTACTCCGCCGCCATTTCTGCCATGGCGGACAACTGGCTACTACAACAACTCTTGCTTCATTGCGAGCTACACCGCGAACCCATGCCTCTGCAAGAGCTGAACGCAACGGCCGCAACCATATACCGCAGCCTCATACAGCCGCCGGAATGGCACTGGCGCACCAACTTACACAAGCGGCTCATAGCCACCGCAACCACATACGAATACAAATCTATAAGCGACTACTTACACACGCAAAACCACACCAACGGCGGCTTTATTCACTGCACCATACACGCCGCGCCACCTTTTGACATCACCCCCACACACAGCACAAACGCATGACCACCGCCGCCCCGCTCCGCTGGGCCAATGTCCCCGGCGTAAAATACCCCGCGCCCACGCAGCCCCGCGCCACGCTTCCCGCCGGATGCCCTCCCTACGTTGCAAGCCTGCCCAAGCTTGCCCCCTGGGTACACGCCGCCGGACTCTGGCCCCGCGTGCCCTCAGCAAGAACCCTCCAACGCTGGAAACAATACGGCCTTATTGTCACCAAAAAAGGCGCTACCGGTGTACAGATGATAGACGTAGCGGCCACCCTTGCCATACTCACCCCCAACAACATCAACAAATGACCCACCCCGAAACCATAGCCGCCGCCTTATCAGATGCCAACGGCCATTTGACGCTTGCCGGCATTATACACGTAAACGCAGACATGGCCGCACGCGGCAAGGCTTGCGACCTCATGCGCGCCTATACAGAATTGCTTTTTTCCATGGCTGACGCCCGCTTGCTTTCCTGCATTGCTCAGCATTGCGAAACCCACGCCGCCCCACCTACTCCGGAGACCGTGCAAGCCATGGCCGCCGGGGTATACAAAGAGCTATTGCACCCGCCCGCGTGGAACTGGGCAGACCGCCTCCGCCACAATCTCGACGCCTGCCACCCGCTCCGGGAAACATTGCGCACTATATGCGCCGCTCTGGGTCTGGATTTATACCTTGACCGCCGCGCGGAGGCCTATCCGCTGCACGATATGCGCGGCGGTGAATTTAGCAGTAGCGACAAAACGTCGGCAAATGTCGGCACCCTGGCAGGAATAGACCCCAGCAAGGGCGAATGCAGCGAATACAACACGCCTACAAGCAAGCATTAACAGCGCACGCGAAACACAAGCACGGGGCATATATAGCCCCGTGCATTTAGTGCCCAAAAAGCGGAAAAACAAAACACAAAAAAAGGCCGAAAAACACAAACCCGTTGCACTCGGTAGGGGAAGAATAATAGAGCGCGCTGCACTCTGCAAAACCTAACCAGAATCCACACCGCCATGATACCGCTTACAACAGCTACGCCCGCCGCCCCCTCAACGGGAACGGCTATAACCTACATTTGCTTGCCCGAGGTTACATATCAGGCCATGCAAGCCGACATTGCCGAATTGAAACGCTACATGCTCCGAAACCCGCAGAAAAACGCCGGGAAAGAGCTCCCCGAGTACGTATCACCGAAAGAATTAGAGAGTATTACCAACTATTCACATTCCACCCTTGCGCGCCACATTAAGGACGCACAGGCCGCAGGAGTGCAAATCATAGGCCAACCAGGCAAGCACCGTGTACACCTGCAACAATTCCTTGCCTATATGGAACGCCTGCAAACACCGGCAGCCCCGCAGAAGCTCACCCCCAAAAACTACAAGAGACGATGAAAAAGCTACAAGCATTTGCCGACACTTTGCCCGAGTGGCTCACCTACTCGCAAGCCGGGGAACTCTCCGGCGGCATGAGCCGCGAAATACTCCGCTACTATATCAAGCGCAAACAGATCGCAGCCGTAAAACGCCGTAAAAACTTTGGCACGCGTTCCTACTACGTCTTGATAAACAAGGAAAGCTTGCTTGCTTTCCTAGAACAAGTGCAAGCCGAAGTAGGTACTATTCCCGTACATTCCCCCGAGCATTAAGCCATGAAAACGCTACACGCCGACATTGACGCCACCACATACCGGGCCGCGCAAAACATGGCCGCCTTGCTCAGCATGGAACCTGACCGCCTTTTGTCTCACGTAGTCACGAAGCTTGCCCCGATACTTGACAAAAACGATAACGAGGCCGCCGCCGCCCTGAGCGCACAAGCCGCCATTATCGCCCGCACCAAGTCAGAGCATACCCGCGCAAAGCTCACACTCCCCTGGGACGCATGGCAACAACTTTCCGACTATTGCCAATACCGGGAAGAACGCCCCGCCAACCTTGCCGCCCTGCTGGCCGCCATGCTCCCCGCCGCCATGCTGGACGCCCTGCAACTCACAAGCACAGACTACCGGCGGCAGAGGCTGAATTTTCCTTCCATCATAAACAAACTTCCCTAAACACAAAACAATCAAACAATATGATATACACAAACACAACTCCGCAAACAGTAATAGGGCCTTCACCTCTGGCAACACACCCCGAGCACAGCGGCGGCCTTACATCCCCCGCCGTATTCACCTACGACCCGGAAACAAACCGCTATTATCAGGGCGGCGATCGCAGCAAGGCGGAGACGATAAAAGGCATTACCACTTGTGCCGGGCGCATTACCGGTAAATACAGCCTTAGCGACCTTCATACGGATATAATTATTATTGATTCCCCCTTGCGCCTTATCACTCCGGCGGCGGGAGATCACAAGGTTATTGATTCCTTGCTAACGGCCTTCACCTGCACCGATAACCAGGAAGAAAGCGAAACGCAAAAACAGCTCCTTATATCCTGGCTACAGCACGCAGTAAAAGCCCTCTATACCGGCAACCAGACCGCCGCGCCCGTGCTGATATTTCAGCCGCAGGAAGCCGCCCCGGCCTCGCCTTTCATTGTGGAAAATATCATTAAGCCGCTACTTGGAGGCATAGCCGCCCCGCTCGCTCGCTATTTCAACCCATCGGGAACAGAACAATATACACAGCTAACAGCGCAAGGAGAATCCGCTTGCCTGCTATATGATCCCGCAGCTAATTTTAAAAACTTGCGCCCCGCCTGGAGCACACACCTAGAAACACTATTCCACGATCTAAACACAGTAACAACCCTACAAGAATTTATCTTCAAGAGAATTCCCAACAAAGAGCAGTTACTTAAACTCAAACCTATATACCGCGCCGCGCTAGAATCCCCGCATGGCGTGCCATTCCTGAACCTGAATCAGGAAAAGCACCTTGCCCACATATGCTTACTTTATGTCAATTCTCCCACGCTGGCACGCAGTAAGAAATCATTAAACGCTCTGGCCGCAGAATGCCGCGAACAGCTACCCGCTTTCCTTCATTATCTGCTTAACGAAAGACCGGAAAGCACCCCCGCCGGGTATGCTTCCCCCTCTGCCTTGCGCGTAGCTCAGAAAGCCGCCTTTATCCGAGAAAAGACCGCCAACGTATACACCCGGGCATTTTACAAGATTGCTACGATCCTTACCTTGAAGCAGGATTCCGGCACCGGCGCGAAAACTGTTAGCCGGGAAAATACTTTTGACCTTTTCCGCGACATTACCAAAGCGGCCAAGGCCTATAATATGCCACTTCCCGCGCAGGAATGGACGCCGGACGAGCTGCAAAGTATTCTTGACTACATCGCGCCCAAATTCCCCGCTTACTTGTCGCAGGTGGAGGGCGGCGGGTGGATAATTCACCTGCCCGCGATAGAGCGCGATATATTGCTTGCATGATTCCGCTTTTTACCCTTTGTTTGCGTCCTTTCTGATTATGCAAACAAGCCGCCCGGCATAGCTTGGGGCATAGGCCACGCCGGGCGGCAACCACTCAAACACAGCACGCAGAAAAATGACACCGACCGAAAAAGAACAGCTTAAAAGCTACGAATCCTTGCTTGCCTATTGTGAGCAGGTACTAGGCCGCGGCACCCGCAGCGGCTCCGAGTGGCTTTTCCCGTGCCCCTTCGGCGCACATGAGCGGCCACATCTTGCCATAGCTGCCAAAGACGGCGGCGGGGTATACAGATGCCGCGCATGTGATACCGGCGGCGATATATTCACCCTTGCCGCCCACCTGAACAGCCTTGACGCAAAGAAAGACTTTCCCGCCGTGGCGCAAGCCGTAGCGGATTCCCTGCACATCAGCTTGACAGCTTCCCCGGCTCACACGCCGCGCAAGGCACCCTCACGCCGCCGCAGGGAATACACCCCGCCCGCTGTCTGCATACCGACACCGGCCCCGCGCTTTATCTCCCCGGAGAACGAGGCCTTTATCTGGCAGCACATGCAACAGACCACCGCCGAAGCCCTGGAAGAACAAGCTCGCCTTTTACGCCTCCCGGCAAAAGGCCTTGAATACATCGCACGCCACCCGGAACAAGGCGGCCTTGCGCTTGCGCCGGACGGACGCTTGCTTGTCATTTACACCGCCACCGATGACGCCGGGAAGCTCCGAATCACCGCTTGCAAGCTCCGATGCTGGAAAGATCGCACAAACTACCCCGCATATCTGCACGCCGGAGAATGGACCCCGGGAAGGAAAGAGACAGACGCGCGCTTTCTATGGATTGCAAAAAACGGCATTATTCAACCCACCAGGGAAGGCGAACAGCCCCGGCGCATTTATGCACCTACAGCCCCTTACGGCATGCAAGCAGCCCTTGCCGCCCGCCGCGTCATTATAACCGAGGGAGAATCTGACGCATGGGCCGCGCGTATCTCCCTGGCATACTTTGCACGCCTGGCAGGTTATAGCCCGCAGGACTACGCCGCAGTAGTGGCTATTCCGGGGGCATCCTCATTCAAGGCCGAATGGATGCCATTCTTTACCGGGAAAGCCGTTGCCTTATGCCTGGACGCTGACGCCGCCGGGCAAAAGGCCTTGCCGCATGCGCTCGACATGCTCAGCGACAACCGCACCAGGGCGCACATCTTCACCCCGCCCAACGGTGCGAAGGACCTCCGCGCCGCTTTTACCGCATACGCCCCGGCAGCACTTGCCGAGCAGATTCTGCAAGCCTTCACCCGTAAACCGGACAACAAAATCTTATGAACCGACCAAGCTACACAGAGAAAGTACAAGCCGCTATTGACATCTTTTGCCGATGCCAAGGCAAGCAACCTACGCCGCCTTGCTCCCCCCTGCTCAAACCTGAACAGCGCAAGAACATAATCAACGCTTGCCAGGGCCTTTATTACTACTATTCCCCGGACATGCGCGCCCCTGCCTACTTCATTTCCGACCATGCCGGAACCAGGCGCATACACGCCGGGCAGGTAAGAGACATTTTGAAACAGCGCGGCATGACAGACCGCCCCGCCTCTGGAAAATCTGAAAATACCATGATAGACCATTGTTTTATTTACCTGGCCACAATTAAGCGCGTACACATCGCCAACAACTAAAGCACACCATGAACACCGCAGAAGAAACCATACTCACCCCCGCAGATCTGGACGCCGCCGGAGATGCCAACACTTACCCGCACAAAGACCCCGCTTTGCCGTTCCCTCTCCTGGATGAAGGCTTAAACCGCCTTATAGTAGACGCTACCAGGCATTTTTACTACTACAAGAAGGAAACCAAAAGCAAGGGAGACTATTTCTTGCAAGAGGGCGCGCACGCCTTTTCTTGCTTTGACGAGTCTACAGTCAAGCGGCTATTGCTGGACGTTCCCGGCATTAACCGCGAACGCCTCAAAAACACGCGCGGCGAATGGCTAACTAATACCATGATTGACTATTGCTTGCTTTACATAGCACGCTATAAGAGCTTGAAAGCTCTACGCCCCCTTATTAGCGGCCACCGGGCAGGAATAGACACAGAAAGCCGCACGCTGTACATTAACGAATTGCAGCTTATACCGCCCGCGCCGGGAGAATGGAACACAATCCGGGGCATGATAGAAAGCATTTTGACCGAACCGGGCAAGATAAAAGACCCCGAAAAATCCGCACTTGTCACCCGCAATCAGATAGCCTATTTTTACGCATGGTGCGCGCATGCCGTGCGCACGCTCTACGCCTGGCACCATGACCCCGGCGCGCTACTGGCACTTATAGGCGCACCCGCCGCCGGAAAATCCTTCATATTAAACAAACTGATAGCCCCCATGCTTGCCACACCGCGCCCCGCTTCATGCGCCGGCTACCTGGCAGAAGGGAAATTCAACTCAGAATGGGCCCCGTGTGCATTGCTTACAGCGGATGATCAGGGCGTGATCGTAAAATCTGCCATCAGGCGGCAAGCCTCCGAAATGCTGAAAAGTCTACTTGCCCCGGGGCCGAAAAGTATCACCGGGAAGGGCGTTGACACCTACAGCGAATTTACATTCTGGCGTTTTGTGATATGCGCCAACGTCACAAACCTAGACAGCCTGATTCTTGAGATTAACGGCTCAACAGATGACAAGATAGCGGCCTTGTACTGTAGCAAGCTGAATATACCAGGCTACCCCAATACCACCGCAGAAGAAAAGCAAGCACTAGATGCCGCCATAGACAGAGAGCTACCCGCCTTCATATACTACTTGCTACACGAGTACACATGCCCAAATCCCGCCCCGCGCTATGGTACAGCCGTATACCGGCACCCCGTTTTAGATGACGCCTTGCGGGGAAGTGCTACAACATCAGGCGTACTGAACTACATTGCCGGAGTACTGCTAGATGATTGCTCAGACTACGCCACATTTAAAGATGACGTTATCACCGACATGACCGCGCAGCAGATACGCCGGAAAATATGCGATCTTGTAAGCTCCCAATGCCGCAAGGACAAGCCGCCCCATGGCTGGGGCCGCAGCTCGAAAGACCTCAAGGCCACCTTGCACAAACTGGCAGAAGAGCAACCGTATTATGTTACAACGCGCTTTGACCCGCACCGGAAAACCGACCTTTTTACAATCAATTTTGGCGCATTGCGCGAACTGTATTAACCGCCGCCACCATGCAACCACCGGCCCCCGCTTCACTCGCAAGCGCGGGGCCTTTTCTTTTTTTTTCTGCCATAGCCGGGCCCGTGGCAGGTGGATAGCTCCGGCGGTAGGTGGATGCCACCAGGGCGCACGCTCCGGCCACCGGTGCGCACACCCTAGCCACGGATCCAAAGAATCACACCGCCCTGGATAGATGCACCAGGGAACCAGGGCCGGGCCCCGGTAGGTGGACAGCTCCGGCGGTAGGTGGATGCCATCAGGCGGCACGCTCTGGCCACCGGTGCGCATACCATGGCCACGAAAACGCGCCAGAAGGCCGCCAAAACGCGCGGCAACTTGCAGACGTACAACGTTGCCACCAGAAGGCCACACCGCAGCAGAAGGCGCACCAGAGCCCCAAAGCCCCCCATGATACACCCCGCACCCCGACGCGGTAAACCGCGCGCATATTCACCGGGAAGAAAAGCGCAACAACAAAGCCCCAAAAAGCGCGCTTGCTCGCCATGAACACCCAAAAATGCACAGCCCCCGGCAGACTCTACACGAGCAATCCCCCGGAAACGCTGGCAAGTTTCCTTAATTCTGCCCGCTTTCATTTTCGCCACAGCTCCCGGCAACCAACTTTTGAAAAACACCTTTTGCACATTTTCAAAAAAAAGCGCGCATTTACCCCCGAATTTTACCCCAAAAATGACCAAAAATAGGCAAAAAACGCGCTTTTTGCTTTCCTAAACGCCACTTTCGCCTATCCTGAGCCTCCCATTTGCCTAAGGCCGCAAAGACAGAACGCTACACGGTTACAATAGATGCCTTACCCCCCCCGGGCAGGCAAGACGGGGCGATATATCAAAGGAACGCGGGGGCGTGCGGGGAAGTGCGGGAAACATCCCCGCAAGACATATACTCTTTTGTATCAATATGTTATGCGATACCATATCACTATATAAAGCAAATCTTGCGGGAAACTCCCCCGCAGCCGTAAAATACTAATATGCAACATTGTAGAAAAACGGAACGCCGCAACATGACAAAAACGCCACCACATTTCCGCACGCGCGACACTATGACCGCTTTACACAGCGCGCGGCTATGTTACAGTTACCTACAACCGTTACGCATTTTGCCGTTGATACAAACAACAAACAAAAGCAAAAGGGAGTGCGGGAAAAACAGTAGGGTACAATTTGGGGGTACAATCCTATATTACACACTGGTACGCAACGAAAAGAATCCCACTCTCTCCGCGAACAGGAAACCATCAGAAACCGTAAAAAACCCCGCTAATGTCTTGACTTTAGCGGGGTTTTTGTATAAGTCGACAGAGGAAAACCGCAGGCAACTAAATTACGAAACTATTACGACTTAAATTACGACTTAACTATGAAAAAGGAATACTACAATGGCCCGCTGTCCATAAATAAAGATGCCAAGTCTCCATACTGGTTCGTCACGTTTCTCAACAATCGGAAAATATCATTCTAAATAAATCCTACTTTTTTACTATTGGCATGTTGTTTTCTGTATATCTACCCTCAGCAGTTTGAGCACAGTTTTCTCTGCCTCGCGCCCCGCGTGGGAAAGGCTATCCCTGCACGAGCTGCTCGAAACTATAAACAGCCCCCTCCGCTTCACTCGCAAGCGAGGGGGCTTTTCTTTTTCAAAACCAAGAATCCTCAATATATGCCCGAGCCACCTTGTCTATTGCTTTCAATTCATCTAAATCCCGCTGTAATACAAGCTTTGACTTTTCATCTGTAGGAAGAGCATCCAAATGAGACACTAGGAAATCAAGAAGCCTAACACCCCAAGTTGTAACATCTAAAACCTTGCGCGAATAGTATTCTTTATCCGTCCCCTGATTATATGACGCCCTACCAAAATAATACCTTACATGCTTGAGCCATTTTTTTCTATTGTCGGCATAGTGCTGCAAGGCCTCCCGTAAATTCATGCTCTTTTCTTCCATGGCTTCATTCTATCAGGCTACCAGACAAACAAAAAACAAAAAGCCATATAGCGGTATACTTTGGCTGCGTATTCAAAGAAGGTACGCACCCAAGACAAAGGTAACAGAAAAGTACCACCACATAGGTAACACAAGTACCAAGACATAGGTTACACTTTTGGAGAGACATATGGCATAATGACTTTATGCCATGGAACATCAAAAGTAGTAATCAAATGAGA
>JAZLDM010000063.1:0-16609 GCA_045614705.1 Akkermansia sp. | reverse complement strand
CGGTGAAGGGGAAGAAGTGCGGGCGGAAGCGTACGGCGGTGTCGCTACCGAAGAGGGCCTTCAGGAAGTACTCCAGCGTGCCCTTCAGGTCACCCACGCTCACATTCTTGTCCACATACAGGCCCTCAATCTGATTGAAAGCGGAAAGGTGAGTGGCGTCGATAGCGTCGCGGCGGAAAGCGGAACCGGGGCAGATGATGCGCACGGGCGGTGCCTGCTTCTCCATGGTGCGGGCCTGCACGGTGCTGGTCTGCGTGCGCAGAAGTTTGCCGCTGTCAAAGTAGAAGGTGTCCTTCTCATTGCGGGCGGGGTGGTCGTCCGGAGTGTTCAGAGAATCAAAGCAGTGCCACTCATCCTCAATCTCAGGGCCGTCAGAAAGGGTAAAGCCCATGCGGCGCAGCACGCGCACGGCTTCATCTCGCACGATGGTGATGGGGTGAAGACCACCGGCGGGCAGCGTAGCACCCGGCATGGTGAAGTCCACACCTGCCACAGCGGCGGCATCCTGTTCAGCCTGCAGGGCGGCTTTGCGGTCATCCAGCGCAGCGGTGATGATGGCGCGGGCCTCATTCAGCATAGCGCCCACGGCCGGCTTGTCTTCCTTCGGCACGTCGCGCATGCCCTGCTGTACCTGAGTCAGGGTTCCCTTTTTGCCAAGTATGCCCACGCGGGCATCCTCCAGGCCCTTCATGTCGGTAATACCGGCAATACGGTCCAGAGCGGCGGCTTGTACGCTTGATATCTGTTCTTTCATAATTTGCTCGCGGGAAAATATACGCCCGGAGAGCCTCTTCGTCAAGCCAAAAGCCACGCTGTGAGCGCCTTCTGTGTGTCTTAATTCACCCGTGCGGCGCCGTGTCTGCGGCCTTTGTGGTGCAGTTGCCTTTCTGCGGGGAAAAGTTTGCTTTTTCCTCGCGCGCTCGCGCACGATACGCCGTTTTTTTTGTTTTCTTACAACTTTTTTGCGTCTTTATCTAATTTTTTCTGTTTACAGCTGATTTTTTTTATTTTTTTCTCAAATTTACGCTTGACGTATTAGGAAAAAAGAGTATCATTGCCTTGCCCTTCTGCAAGGTAAAAAATAACGAAAGGAATACAAGCAACATGATCAAGACAATCGCCATCATTCTGGGTCTTACCGCTGTAACCGCCACTGCCAATACTCTGCCCCCCACTTGGGAGGGGCCCGTG
This sequence comes from Akkermansia sp., assembly GCA_045614705.1. GTDB lineage: Bacteria > Verrucomicrobiota > Verrucomicrobiia > Verrucomicrobiales > Akkermansiaceae > Akkermansia. The sequence goes on along the minus strand of JAZLDM010000063.1, from coordinate 15,418 downwards.
ACGGAACTGCGCTGAGCAATAACCCGTTACTGTCCGAACGGTGTGCCATTCAGCACGCCGTCATGAGTCGGACGAATCGATAGACGCAGCGGGTAATTTCAGCCCGCAGGATTTTCAGACAATCCGGTAGCTAGCCAGTGGCTCCCGGTGTTTTTTTGCCCGCATTTTCCATATTATTATTACTGTCTAAGGACAATATGCGACGGCTATATGGCCGCTCTTTCCTTGTTAACTACCAATCTAATCTACGCCATAGATGAAGTCACTGTCTCTGCAAATCCATGGCGCATGAAATACAGAAACAAAGCCACAGCGCTGGATGCTGTGGCTTTTTTTGTGAAGTTTAAGAATCTCAGGGTCTGCGGCGGCGAAGAGCCAGCCCTGAGAGAGCCAGTAGGCTGAGAGCTGCTGTGCCCGGCTCCGGCACAACGCCGTAGGCCTGAATATCCACTGCTGGGGCGGGGGCGGATTCATCCCCTTTGGGGTATCCTAACTCCGGGCTGTTACAGTAGAAATAGAAAAAGATTTCTTCCATGCCGGGATCAACCTCAACCCAGCCGGAATTGGCAGAGGCTATCCCCAGCTCAGTTGTGGTGGCTGTCAGAGTATCACCCATTGTAAAGCTGTTCGGTGCCATATCAGCGTCCACAAAGTGCAGAATATAATCACCGCCTGTTTTCAGGGTAACGGCACTACCTGAGAAATCAAAGGTCAGTTGGCCGTCACTTGAGCCAGTAGCTGTGGTTGCCCCCTGTATCACACCATTTTGATCCGTCACCACGCCCCATACCTTACGGTCTGCGGCATCTGTTTGAGCAAGTGTAAAATTCCCCAGAATCATATAAGCCGGGGATTCCCCGTACTCATCATATACATCTACATCCACATCATAACTATACCACTCAGGGGTATCCTGTAAACGGAAATGCACCTTATCGGCAAATGATAAATCTCCCAGCCCCTCTAACTCCCCGGTTTCCTCATTCTGCCAATAGTTGTAGAAGCGGTACCCTGTCGGTTCACTATACTCCTCTTCCGCCTGTAATACCGGGCTCACACTCACTGCACAAAGCAGCGCAAGACACGCATGCAAAAATTTCATGCCCAGCATCCTATCAAATCCCCCGCTTTCTGGCAAGAAGGAAACTTGCCAGCTGTGGAGTTTTTTCATAGAGGCTAATTGTTTTTTTGTTAAAATCGGAATAGCCCTAACAATTCTTGACAAAGGGCGAAGCGATTGTAAAATGCTGGTATGCCTGTTGCTCTCAACGGAGAGTGTTTATCGGGCTTAACTCCAACTACCTTAAATAAAATGGATATGTTAAAATTAGAAAAAGCAGTTATAGATAGTAATCCGGATTTTTCTCCTGAGGGAAAGCTCCTGTTTAAGTTTGCAGCAAACACGCAACTTGCAGACCCTATCGACCGTGAGGCTGAAACTCTGTGTGATTTGGCTGATTATAGGTGCGAAGTTGCATGCAACTTCTTAAAAGCCAATTTTTCTGACCAAGATATGGCAAAATTCGGGATTGGCTTCTTGCACGGAGCGGCCGAGGATGAGAAAATCAGGATTTTGCAACAGGCAGAACTTGCAAAATGGCAGAGATGCGGGTAAGCGCAAATAAAGCGTGTCTATTTGCTCAGCCTGTTGTTTACTGTTATTCCTCTCCTTCGGCGGCGTCCAGCACCTTTTCTTCTTCTACGCGGTATTCGCTGCGGAATTGGCGGTAGAGCTCGTGGGCCAGCTTCTCGCGGAGCTGGTTGCGCTTGTGGTCATCTTGCATCAGGTCCTCGAAGCCCTCCATGCTCTTGACGTAGCAATCCATGGCGGCATTTTCAAAGGTGTTCTTGAAAATAGTATCCATGAACACCTGCTTGTTGTTGCTGCGAGCGGATGCTGCCAGCGAGGCGTTTTCCTTCAGCACGGCCAAGATGGTGCGAGCCGCCACCTTGTTGGCCTCGGTGAAGTTGCCGTCCATGGCTTCATTGATGCGGTTCAGTAGTTCATCGAGAGGCTCCTTTTTGTCCGTAGAGCCGCCGCCTGAGGTATCCGTGCCCGGTTCCAGAATTCCGTCCGTACCCGCCAGCTGAATACTACCGTTACCGGTTTCCTCCAGCTTGTAGTACTCCATCTCAATTTTGCCCTCTACGTCCACAAGCTCACCGGGTTTAGTGGGCAACACCTTGATGAGGTAGCGGGCAAACACATATTCCTTGTGCAGCTCTAAGTCATTCAGGCGCGTTATCTGCCCGATGTGGGCATACCACTTGCACAGGGCTCTCAACTTACGGCGGAACTCGTACTGGCTATCCTTGCTCAATTTTTGAGTGTAGTCGGCAATAACCGGTATGAGCAGGTTCGTGATGGCCGCGGCACATTCGGCTTCCTGCTGCTCGCTGTGGCGCGTGTATTCCTCGGCAACCTTCTCCACGTCGTCATCGTGGTAGACCTCAAACTGGCGCAGGTCACGCATGGTCTGATAAATCAGGTCATAGCTCAGGTCGCCCTCCAGCAGTGTTTCCTGATAGAAGGGCTGGAATGCCTCCTTGATTTCCTCGTGCTCGTTCATGAAGTCGAGCACGTAGGTATCCTCCTTGCCGTAGATGGTACGGTTCAGGCGAGAGAGGGTCTGCACGCACTTAACAGAGCGCAGCTTCTTGTCCACAATCATGGTGTGCAGCAGCTTTTCATCAAAGCCGGTCTGATACTTCTCTGCCACGATGAGGATGTTGAAGTTGTTATGAAATTCCTTTTTTGTCTGGGCCTCGGAGATATGCGTGCCGTCCGCACGCACGTTGAGCTTGCTTTCGGTCAGCTCAACGTCGTTGATTTCCACCTTGCCGGTGAATGCCACCATGGGCTTCACGTCGGCATATCCTTGCTCGGCGGCATAGGCCTTCACCGCGCGGAAATACAGCACCGCTGCCAGACGGGAGGAGGCCACCACCATCATCTTACCCTTGCCGCCGATTTTGTGGCGGGTGGTTTCAAGGAAGGTCTCCACGATGATTTCCGACTTCTGACGGATATTCTCCGGGTGCAGCGTGGCATATTGGCGGATGAGACGTGCGGCCTTACTGCTGGCCATTTCCTCGTTCTCCTCGGCGGTGCGGATGAGCTTGCAGCAGGTTTTGTACGTGGTGTAGTTCTGCAGCACGTCGAGGATGAATCCCTCCTCAATGGCCTGCCGCATGCTGTACACGTGGAAGGGATGCCACTTGCCGTCTGATCCCTGTTCACAGAATTGCTGCAAGGTGGTATCCTTTGGCGTGGCGGTAAAGGCGAAGAATGAGAGATTATCGTGCTTGCCCTGGCTCAGAATTTCCTGCACCAGCTTGTTCTCTGCATCGTTGGCTTCGGCGTCCAGTTCCTCCTCCTCGGCGTATTGCTCCAGCGCGGCGCGGGTATCTGCCAGAGCGGCTTTCATCTTGGCCGCAGCACTGCCGCCTTGAGAGGAGTGAGCCTCGTCAATGATGATACCGTAGCGACGGCCTTCATAATGAATAACCTCACGATAAATCACAGGGAACTTCTGCAGCGTGGTGATGATGATGCGGGCCCCGTCATTGATTGCATCCTTCAAATCCTTAGACGTCTTTTCATCATCGATGGCGGCAATCACACCCGCGGTGTGGTCATGACCCGAAATGGTACCACGTAGCTGCTCATCCAGCACAGTGCGGTCGGTCACCACAATCACGCTGCTGAAGATGGGCTGGTTTTCCGCATTGAACAGGGTGGAAAGTCGGTGGGCCACCCATGCAATGGAGTTGGATTTGCCACTGCCAGCGCTGTGCTGAATCAGGTAGTTGCTGCCGCTGCCGTGCTGCTTCACGTGTGCTACGAGCTTGCGGACAACGTCCAGCTGGTGGTAGCGTGGGAAGATGAGTGTCTTCGTCACCACATTGTCCTTCTTGCCGTTCTTGCGGATGACTTCCTCCTCCTTGGTCTCAAGGTTCATGAAGCGGTGCAGAATATCCATCAGGCTGTCGCGTTGGAACACCTCGCGCCAGATATAGGATACGGCAAAATCGCCGTCCGCGGCGGCGGGATTGCCCGCGCCACCGTTTTTGCCTGCACCTGCGCTGCCCTGGTTGAATGGCAGGAAGTACGTATGCTTGCCCGCCAGCTTCGTGGCCATGCAGGCTTCATACAAGTCAACGCAGAAATAGCTTAGGATGCGGAAATTGAAGCCGAAGCAGCGTTCATTCGGGTCACGGTCGTTCTTCCACTGCCAGCGGGCATTGTCGATATTCTGCCCGGTCAGCTGGTTCTTCAGCTCCAGCGCAAACACGGGGATGCCGTTGAGGACCAGCACCATGTCCACCGAGTTCTTGCACTTCTCGCTGTAGTACCATTGGCGATAGACCTCCACCTTGTTGGCACGGTACAGGCGCTCGTGCTCCTCGTTCAGATTGCTCTCGGGTCGGAAGTAGCACACGCGGAAACGGGCGCCCACGGCATCAAAGCCGTTACGCAGTACATGCAGCAGGCCGTCCTTAGTGCAGCGCTCGTTGAAGGCCTTGATGAAGGCCTCCTCCGGGTTGCGCGTCTCGAGGCGGGTGTACTTCTTCCACGCCTTGGGCTGGGTTTCCTGCACAAAGCTCAGCAAGGTGTTCCGGTACAGAGCCGTGGCGCAGTCGTATGTGTCCGTGCCCTTGGTCAGACCGCCCTCGGGTGATGTCAGTGCGGCCTCAATGTGGGCTTCAAATTGCTTCTCCTTCATGCTGTAACCTCCTTTTTACCGGTGACGTATTCGTATATGAGTGATTTCTTGTAGCTCCCGAGCTCCTCAATGAGCTGCTCCTTCTTCTCGATGATGCGGTCTATCTCGGCACACTTAGTGTCGAGGTAGGCGGCGATTTCTTGCTGCTCTTCAACGGGAGGGACAGGTATTTTCATTTGCAAATAATTACTTTGAGTCATCCCCGGAAGTGTCGTTTGTGAGATATAATACTTGTAATCGAATGCGGTAGCTAGATAATAATAAAGTCTTAAGCTAAATTTATTGGCATCCGTTTTTACGTCAAACGCGGTATCAACATTCCAGTATCTGCCAGTTATGAAATGAGGAATGTGGAGGGTTGCTCCTTTTCTTCCTATCAATACTGTGGGGCCTTCTTTAAATTCTCCACATGTACGGAAACTGGAGGCACCACTTCCATATACAGGCACATCACCCTCCGTCTTAGGGTCACAGCCGTGCGAAACATCGATGTTGTACTTGGCTTTTTGTAATTTCCACTCCTCCGGGATATCACCAATCCATTCTACGCCGCTGGGCTTCATGGGGCGGGAACCGCGCACTCCTTTGGTGACGGCCTCGGTGATGATAGCCTGCTTGAGCTTCTTGTACTCCTCAATCGTCGCACGGGTTTGCTCTACTACCTTGTCAATCTCGGCGCACTTGGTGTCGAGGAAGGCGGCGATACGAGCCTGCTCTTCGTAAGAGGGGACGGGATAAGGAAGATTCTTCATCTTATTCCAGTTAGTGTCACACGTCCTTTCTCGTATGCCTGTCGATAATGCAAGAAATACATTACCGTATGCCATCATCCTAAGATAATACATTAAGAAGGTTTTATTCTCGTCACTGCCCAAAATATTCAACACAGGTGAGCATTTCCCCCGGGAGTCAGAAATTCCGATAGCCCCGGCAAAGCCGTCCATGCCGTGTACAACTAAATCTCCGGGTTCAACCCCTTTGTAGCCTATCTCTTGCAAGGAAACAGTATACCCCAGCTCTCGACGATTGCTTCTCAATGTTACCTGGCCGTCGCGGAAACACGTTACTACGCCGTCCGTGTCTTCTACCGGACGCTCCAGATAGGAAAGTACATGCTTTCCTTTTTCTATTCTCCAGTCATCGGGTATCAGCCCAATCCACTCCACCCCGCTGTCTTTCATCTGTCTTGCCATAGGAATCAGGAAAGTTTTTCTTGTTCTTCGAATTCAGCAATCCACTCGCGGACTTTAGCTTGCAGGAGAGCTTTATCCGGCAGGTAAAGTTCGTAGGAGGATGCATAGATATTAGCATCAGCGGGGAGAGTCAGCTCCACAAGGGCATCATTCTTTTCCTTACAGAGGAGAATGCCGATGGTGGGTTTCTCGAAGGGTTGGCGGACGAAGCGGTCAAAGTAATTGACATACATCTGCATCTGCCCGAGATCCTGGTGGGTGAGTTTATCAACCTTCAGGTCAATCAAGCAGTAACACTGCAGCAGGCGGTTGTAGAACACGAGGTCTACATAGAAATGCTCCTCGTTAAAGGTGAATCGCTTCTGGCGAGCTTCAAAGAGGAATCCCTTGCCCATCTCCAGCAGGAAATCACGCATGCGGGTGATGATGGCGTTCTCCAGCTTAGATTCCGTATAGGCTTCGTCCGGCTTGAGCCCCAGAAATTCGAGGGTAATGGGGTCTTTAATGACATCGGACGGCTTTGCAACCGCTTGCCCCTCATTGGCCAGGCGCATGACTTCATCCTTATTGCGGCTGAGAGCCAAGCGCTCGTACAGGCAGGAGTTCACTTGGCGCTGCAGCTGGCGCACGCTCCAATTCTGGGCGGCGCACTCAATTTCGTAGAAGCTGCGGGCGGCGGCATCTTTGATGCGGATAAGGACAAGGTAGTGAGACCAAGAGAGGATAAGAGTCTTAGTTTCTGTTGGTTGTAAAAAGGCTAAACGCTGTTTAGCCTTTTTAGCAGAAGAATTATCCGAAAAAGCTAATCGCTGATTAGCCTTTTCTTGATATGCCAAATAAAATTGGCGTATGTTTTTGAGTTGAGCGTAGCCCCACCCCTCGCCGAAGCGGGCGGTGAGTTTAGCCGACAACTCCTTCAGCAAAGCCTTGCCGTATTCGGCGCGGGCATCGCCCTTTTGCTCATGCTCCACGATATGGCGGCCAATTTCAAAGTAGGCGTACACCATGGCCGTATTGACAGCAGTGCGCACACGTTGGCGCGCTTGCTCAATGATGTGGGCAACGTTATTGAAAAGCTCCGTTTGTGCAGAAAGCTCATTCATAGGAGTATCAGGAGAAAAGATTTTTCAGAGAGGCGGCAATATCAGCCTCCAAGGCGGAAATACGCTCGGCGATGGAATCCGCAGCCTCCGGTGCCTGGTACTTGTAGAAGTAGCGGGTCATGGGGATTTCGTAGCCTACCTTGGTGGCCTTATCGTCCACCCATGCATCGGGCACGTAGGGCAGCACTTCGCGCTCCATGTAGGTGGCGATGTCCACGGTCATGGGCACGTTCTCCGTATCGCGCAGCGATTTGTCTGCTACGGGCTTGCCCTTCTTCTTGATGATATTGCCCTGTTCGTCGCGTTGGGGGCGTTCCACGGTAATCTTGTTGTAGCCGAACTCCTGCGTCTCAAATACCTTGCTCTCGCAGTAGATGCCCTCGGGGTCACCATAGACGGCATCGTGCTCAAAGGCTTCGTACGCCTGCATGATGAGCTGGCGGCAGTTGCCCGTGATGTCGTTGCGCTTATCGCCGATGGATTTGCGGCGGGGCTCGAAGCAATGGGACGCGTCAATGAGCTGCACCTTGCCGCGGCGGTGCTCGGGCTTATTGCGGGCAAGCAACCACACGTATGTGGCAATGCCGGTGTTCATGAAGGAGTTATTGGGCAGCTGCACGATGGCATCCAGCCAATCATGCTCCAGAATGTAACGGCGGATTTCGGAGGGGCCGCTACCGGCATCACCGTTGAATAGAGGTGAGCCGTTCTGAATGATGGCCATGCGGCCTTCATCGTCCAGCTTGGAGAGGCCATTGAGCAGGAAAAGCTGCTGGCCGTCAGAAATCTTGGGCAGCCCCGGAGCAAAGCGCCCGGCCACGCCACGGGCGTGCTCGTCCTCCACCACCTTTTTCTCGCGCTTCCAGTCAATACCGAAAGGCGGATTGGAGATGATGTAGCGGAACTTGTAGCCGCCGAACCGGTCCTCGGAGAGCGTGTTGCCGTAGCGCATGTTGTCGGGATCTCCGCCGCGGATAAGCATATCAGACTTGGCGATGGCGTAGGTCTCGGCGTTCAGCTCCTGCCCGCAGCAGGTCACGGGCGTGGCGGGGTTGAGGGCATGGATACGCTCCTCCATGCAGGAAAGCATCTGCGAGGTGCCCATGGTCATATCATACACCGTCACATTGGCATCACCAGGCGTGGAGCCGCTGAGCAGCAGGTCAGTCATCAGGTAAATGATATCGCGGCTGGTGAAGTGAGCACCGGCCTCCTCGGCGTAGGATTCGGAGAACTTACGCACCAGCTCCTCGAAGATGTAGCCGCAATCCACCGCGCTGATTTTATCCGGCCCCAGATAGCCCTTGGGCGAGGCAAACTCCTGCACCACGAGGAACAGGGCGTTGTGCTCCACCAGCGTGTTGAGCTGGTCCTCAAAGCGGAACTTAGCGAGGATGTCCTGCACGTTGCGAGAGAAGCCCGCCAGATAGTTGCGGAAATTGGCTTCGATATTGTTCGGGTCGGCAATCAGCGTTTCAAAGGTGAACTTACTGGTGTTATAGAACTTGTATCCGGATGCACGCATGAGCATCATATCCAGCGCACCGGGGGCAAGATTGGCGTGCTTTTCATGGGCCGCCAGAACATCTGCGTGCGTAGCGGTCAGGCAGTCATGGAAGCGCTTAATCACAGTCATGGGCAGAATGACCTTGCCGTATTCATGCGGCTTGAAAATGCCGAATATAGCGTTGGCCACGTTCCAGATGACGGTGGCTTTTTCCTGAATGTTGGTGCCTACTTGGTAAATCTTATCGTCCTCCATGTTGTCCGTACTGCGTTCAGAGTATTCTAAGCTAAAAAAGCTGCCATTAAAAGCGTAAAATCATTCATGGCGAGACTTTTTGTAAAAAAACGGTACACACAAAAAAGCCGCAGCGGATGCTGCGGCTTTTATATGAAAAAGACTGAACTTTAATAAAAAGTATGTCGATGGGGAGGGGCGATTTAGGCCTCCTCGGGGGCGACGTTCACGCGACGACCTTCGCGGTCGAAGAATACGCGGCCATCAACGAGGGAGAAGATGGTGTAGTCGCGGCCCATACCCACGTTCTTGCCGGGGTGGAACTTGGTGCCACGCTGGCGAATGATGATGTTGCCGGCGATAACAGCCTGGCCACCGAACTTCTTAACGCCGAGGCGCTTGCTGCGGGAATCGCGACCGTTACGAACGGAACCCTGACCTTTCTTATGTGCCATAACTAGTAAAAATGTTTGGTGTTAGTGGTTAATAATCAGGCGTTGATAGCGGTGATCTCTACCTTGGTGAGAGCGGCGCGGAAGCCCTTCTTCTTGTGGAAGCCCTTGCGGCGCTTGAATTTGAAGGCGATGCCCTTGGCACCACGTGCCTCAGCGTTCAGCACCTTGGCGGTTACGGTAGCGCCCTCTACGAAGGGAGTGCCAACCTTGGTTGTGTCGCCATCTTCCACCAGCACTACCTGGCTGAAGGTGGTCTCGCCGTCATTCTCCAGACCGGAGATGCGGTCAACGGTGAGCACGTCACCGACCGTCACACGGTACTGCTTGCTGCCGGATGTGAAAACTGCGTATGCCATAATTTTCTGAATTTTAGGATTGCACCCGCGTATGCGGGCTGGCACATTATATACATGCTGCCGCATTTGGCAAGTCTAAAATTAAAAATTTTTTAAAAAAGTTGCAATTTATGCATAAAATTTTCGAAAATGGCCCTGTTTTGGTAAGTAGTTCGGAGTCGATGGTTGAGCTTGGTCGCACGATTTCTCAAGCGTTGAGAGGTGGGGAGGTGCTGGGGCTGGTGGGTGATTTGGGGGCAGGGAAGACTCATTTGGTGCGCGGTATATTGGAGGGGCTGGGTGCCGGCAATCCTGCGGCGAGCCCGACTTTCTCGTTGGTGCATGAGCACAATGACGGTCGTTTGCCTGTGGCGCATTTTGATTTTTACCGCATGAAGTCGGCGGATGAGGCGCTGGGTATGGGCTGGGATGAGTACTTGGCCGGTGGCGCCGTGCTGCTGGTGGAGTGGGCGGATCGTTTTGATGGGGTGCTGATGCCGGCGGATGCTCGCTGGCTGGTGCTGCGGCATGTGAGCGCGACGGAGCGCAGTGTGGTGCTGGCTCAGTGATTGCCGGCTGTGGCAAGTGTGCCGGTATTGTTGCTGCTGTCGGCGCTTATGTTGAAGTAGACGGCGTTTGGCTCGCCGCTGCGTATTTGGCCCGGTATATTGTGTGCCAGCCCGGGGATAGTGGCGTTGATGGTGGCGGTGTTGATGCTGATTCCCGGGGCGAATTGCACGCGGATTATTCCGCTTTTGAGCGTGGCGACATGTTGGGGGAGGGCGATGTTAAGTGTGCCTGTAACCGTGAGCTTTCCTTGCAGGGAATGGCAGCTCAGTGTCTGAGTGGGCGTGTTTTTATTCTGCGTTTTGGGGGTGGTTATTTGCTCATCCGGGGTAATGACGGTCCCCATCAGGTTCAGCGTGGCGTTATGGGATTGGATGTTGCAATCGGAGCGCAGTGTGGTGTTCACCAAAGTGAGTGTGGTGCCGGTCGCCAGTTTCAGGTTTGCGTGGTGTATGTGGAGATTGGTGGCGGTGCCGATGCTGCCTATGCTGATTTGGCCGGGGGCGGCTACTTTTACATTGAACGCTGAGAGTTCTGCTTGTCGCCTGTGGGCGCGCAGGGTGAGCAGCTCTCGCCCGCTGTGCTGCACAGAGAGGGTGGCTCCGTGGCGCACGCTGATGTGCTGAGCCGTGGCGGAGTTTGCCAAAATCAGGCGCCCGCTGTGTATATCTATGGAGCGCAGGTTGCTCAGCTCGCCGTTGAGTAGGTAGGCTGCTTTGTCGGACTCGCTTTTCACCATTATGTTGCCCGGGCCGTTCACGTTGCCGGAGTAGGTGGAGGTGGTGGTGGCTTGTCGGGAGGTGATGAGGCGCAGGGTTGCGTTTTCGCTCAGTTTAATGTCGCCTTTGTGCCCGTAGTAGTCGGCGATGGCGGCGGTGCTTTCTACTCGTTCACCGCCCTCGATGTGCTCACTGCTGCGCTGCACACCCTCGGTCATGGTGTAGGTGCCACCGCTTTCCACAGTTACGTTGCCGCGCAGGCGGGCGTGGCTGCTCAGGCAGAATTCGGCGTTGGGCTGCACCTGCACGTTCATGGCGGCGTCTGCATAGTGCCAGTCATTCGGCCGTGTGGTGAAGTTTGCCGTTTCGCGCGTGTGCTCGGTGCCGTAGCCATGCACGGTGGGGGTGCCGGTGAGCGTGACTTTGCCCTGCTGTACGGTTAGGCCGCTTTTGGGGTGTTGCAGGGCGGTGTGTGTGCCGCAGAGCTGCCAGTGGCCACCGCCGGTGTAGATGATGTTCAGGCTGCCGGAGTCGGTATCCCGGAAGGCGCCGGGGTAGCTTTGTTCCCCGCTTTCGCAGAAGGTGAGTGTGGCGTGGCCGGTGGTATTGGCTATGGTGGCTTGCTCGGTAAGTGCTCGAATACTGAAGCCGGGGCGTTGTTCGCCATGGGTGGTGTACCACTCCATGCTGTTGCCTGCTAGGTCGAGGGTACCGCCGCCGCTGCCGAAGGTGAGGTCGCGGGCTATCTGCTCTATGTTTTTTATGCGGACTGTGGCACCGGTATTCACCAGCACGTTCCATGCGGCGTAGCCTTCTTTTTGCTCCAGTTGGGTCAGGCCGGGGCCGCCCACATTCAGCAGTATTTCGTTGTTGCCGGTGCCGCACAGGCTCAGCGTGCCTGCACCTACTTTGCGCCATTCTCGGGTGTAGTCGGCTGCGGGGTTGCTCAGGTTGAGCCGCAGGGTTGCTCCGGCATCCACTATGTAGCCGGCGACATCGGGCTGGGCTTGTTTGGCGGCGTTGATGGTGCAAACCACGTTTTCGCACTTATCGGCCATCAGGTGCAGGTAGCCTGCGCCCAAGTCGATGTTTTCCGCTACTTTTACGGTGTAGTGAGTGTCGCTTGTTTCCGCTCGCAGTACCAGGTTTTGAGTGAGGAATAGCTTGGCGTAGGTCAACCCCGGATTGATAGTGGGGGTTTTGTTTTCCATGACTACGCTTTCCTCGGCGTTCAGGTATTCGGTGCCGTAGGCGTACCAATTGTCTGTAAGGCGGAGCGGTGTGAGCGATTTCCAGGTGTGCATCCCTGCCGGTACAGCATTTACTGCCAACTTATTTCCGGCAGTGTCGTGCATATTTCCCCCGTCATCTTTCAGGTAGGCGCGGGCAGGGGTTACCGCGACTTTTATGCCGCGAATGTTGTCACTGTGGTTGCCTTTGTCTTTTTCCGATTGTGCGGCATGAAGTACGAGTGTGCCTTTTACCTGTGCCAAATCTACGGTTACGTTGTCGGCTCGCATGGTGTCGAGCGCCCAATCTTTGGCCTCGCAGCCTATGGTGCGGCGGTTGGCTGAGGTGCTGCCGTGGTGGGCCATCAGGAACTTGAAGGAGCCGCCATCCCACACGAAGTATGGGCTGCCGCTGTCGCCTTCTGTGGAGCCGAAGGGCAGGGGTGTGGCAGGACTTACGATGTTTTTCTCCCAGCTGAGGGCGCCGAGGACATAACCGTAGTGTACTCTGTCATCGCTGATTGCCTCGCGCCAGTCGGTAATGCTTGCGATGCCGGCCACCAGATACACGTCTTGTATACTTTCGTCAGTGTTGTTCACCAACGGCTCATGCGGCTCGCGCAGTTGCAATATGTCGTTGGTAAATTTGTAGGAATCTTGGTCGCTGTCATCGGTGGCGGCGGCTTGCGAGTCTGCTTGCTCAGGAGCACTGGGCAGCAGCCCCTTGGCGGCGAGCTCTTCCGTTTGGGTGCTGTTGTCGGTTGCCACTTGCTCCGGTGGCGTACCGGGCAGCAGTTCCTTGTCGGTGAGTTCTTCCGTTTGTGCGCTGTTGTCTGTAGCTACCTGCTCCGGTGGCGTACTGGGCAGCAGCCCCTTGGCGGCGAGTTCTTCCGTTTGTGTGCTGTTGTCTGTAGCTACTTGCTCCGGTGGCGTACTGGGCAACAGGCCCTTGGCAGCGAGTGCTGCCGCTTGTTCGCTCTTGTCAATCTCCGGCTTTTGCTCGGTGGGTATTTTCTGCTCTGTTTGTCCCAAGATGGTGTGCGCAGTCTGTCCGCCGCCGAGAATTTCAGCAATTTGCGAGTTATAGATGAAATCCGGCGCCTGCAGAGAGAATTGCCCGGGGAGTGTGTCGGTCGGCAGTTTTTCGCTGAGGGTGTCGTCTGCTTGCTGACTGCTGTCGGCGGGTTTAGTCTCCTGCGGTGAGAATTGCCCCGGGAGTGTGCCGGTCGGCAGTTTTTCGCTGTTGGTGTCGTCAGCTTGTTGGCTGCTGTCAGTGGGTTTGGTCTCCTTGGGGGAGAATTGCCCCGGGAGTGTGTCGGTCGGCAGTTTTTCGCTCAGGGTGCTGTCTGCTTGCTGACTGCTGTCAGTGGGTTTAGTCTCCTGCGGTGAGAATTGCCCCGGGAGTGTGTCGGTCGGCAGTTTTTCGCTGAAGGGATTGTCAGTTTGTTTGCTGCTGTCGGTGGGTGTAGTCTCCTGCGGTGCGAACGGTCCCGGGAGTGTGTCGGTCGGCAGTTTTTCGCTGAGGGTATCGTCAGCTTGTTTGCTGCTGTCGGTAGGTATAATCTCCTGAGTGTTTTTCGTTTCCGGTGAGTCGTCCGGTAATCTTACAGTGTTGATAGGGAATGCGTTTGGTGTGCTTTTAGCAGGAAGCGGCTCCGGTGATATTTGCGGGTCGCGCAGCAGAACACCGTCGACAACGTGGTAGGAATCTTGCTTTTTTTCTTGGGGCTTGCGTACTTGCAGGGTTCGCAGCAGCTGCTGGCCACCGCCAACTCGGTATACGAGCTTGCCTTTGAAGTCACGCCCTGTGGCCATGGGTACGGGCTGAATATCTGTGGCTATTTTGCACAGACGTGAAACTTTGATATCGTTGGTGCCGTGAAAGATTTGGTGCACGAATGTGTTGTCGGTGCCCTGTTCTTCTACGGTAATGTATTTGGTGCTGTTGTCTATACCTACTCCGAAGTTGTTGCCGCTGAAAGTCGGGGCAAGTCGAGAGGTGTTGTGGGCGACGGTGATGATATAGTTGTGCGCCACGGCTGTGGAATTGCCCATGTCGGAGACAGCGCCGAAGTCCGGTGTGCCGTGGGGTAGGGTAAAGTCTACCCTGTTGATGGTGTAGGGAATGCGCACACCACCGTCACGTTTGCGCAGGTACCGGAGCAGGGCATTGTTGTAATCGGTGCTATAGCGGGCAGAGTTCGTGGCAAAGTTAACATACGTGCGCAAGGACACAGCGCTGTGCCGTACCGCTGCCTCGGCGGGCAGTAGTACGACTGTTAACAGAGTGAATGTGGTGAAACGGAGCTTCATGCCGAATTGTGGGAACTCGCTATACTGATTGGTGCCGCAATTGCTGCAAACTGAGTGCAGCGGGGGCATCGGTACCAATGATTGCCGCCGGAAGGAGCTTTATGTGCGCTGTTGAGAGGAGCGGAAATATGGAGTTGACAAGACCGACTGTGGCACCATAGGTGCGCAGCTGCGGTGTCGATGCGTTCGCCTTTCGTTGTCTCTCCTCGCTGTCTGTCCGCCGCCTTTGCATTGCATGATTGGTTTATGCGGTTCTCATTATAACACCCTTTTTTTTGATGTGTCAATCAATTTTCCCGTGAGACTTTCAAACAGTTTCAAAAAAGTGTCCCGACCCTGTTTTCCTGCTTGACAGGCAGGGCTGTTTTGCTACAATGCAATGGTCGCAGAAAGGCTGCAATAATTAAATTTTTCTTCCATTATGAAACTTCATCTCAATCTTTCACTCCGCCGCGCATTGTTGGCTGCTATGGCAGCTGTTGCCACGTTTGCTACATCGGCAACTGCCGGTATTGCGGATGCTCGTTACGATTTGCAGTATTATCTGGATTTTGCCTACAATATGGGTATGTTCCGCCCCGGTGCCTCCAACCTGACGGTTGCGTATAAAGACGGCACAACGGTTTCGGATCCCGTTATTCCGGTAATGCCCAATTTGGACAGTTTTGGTGCAAAGGGTGATTTGGTGGGTTCTAATTTCCATTTCCAGGCCGGTTCCGGTCTGGTTGCTCCGCAGTATCTGGTAAGTGCCGAGCACTGTAATGAGTCTCCCGTATTCTTCGTGACTCAGAATACTACTTACAGGTACAAATACACCTCTTCCGGGTATGCAAGTCAGGCCGGTGTGGGCCGCTCTGACTGGAGTATTCAGCGCCTCAACAAGATTGTGACGGAAGTGGCCTATACGCCCTATGCCTCGGATGCGTTCATGGCCTCCCTTCCTGCTAATGAGACATGGCTTTACCGCGTGGGGCAGGGTGACCCTAAGGATACGAATGGTGGGTTATCTATCGGCCGCAATGCGATGGGTGGCTTG
>JAZLDM010000062.1:0-17757 GCA_045614705.1 Akkermansia sp. | reverse complement strand
GGGCGGCAGGTATTGTGTGTATGGTGGTGTGGGGTTAGTTTGGTATGGTTGTGATGAACAAGCGCATGTTGCGCATGAGCGCTTCGCTCGCGAGCCGCAGTTCCTGGCGGCAGTCGGCGGGAAGGTGTTCGGTGAGTTGTGATAGCTTATTGAGCCGGGCGCACAGGATTTCCATGCGGCGAGTTGCCAAGTGGGCAGGGTATTCGTGCTGACCGGTCAGTAGTATGGTGGCTAGGGTGTGGGTTACTAAGGTGGCGTATAGTTGCAGGAAGGTGGCACCGTGGGAGCCGGTTTCGAGCTCGGGGCGGTAGCGGTGTATGAGTTGTTCCTGCACGATGGCGGTCATGGCTGCCAGCTCGGTGAAGAGGGGGTGGTGCATGGCCTGCTTCATCTCTTTTTCGTAGGGGACCATGAAATCCACTACTTCCCAGTCATTCTCTATGAGACTGCGGTCCGGGGGCATGTCGGCTTCGTCTTCTGCGGCGATTTTGCCGAGAAAGTCGGTGCGGTCCATCACGAAAGCTGCGGATATGTAGCCGCCGGGGATGGTGGCAAATTTGTCCTTGATAGTGGGGTAGATGGCCATGTATGCCTCCGCCCTGTTCAGGCGGTAATCCCAATCGCAGTCGGGGATTTCGCTATTCAAGCCGTAGAGTGCGGGGCCTTTGTAGCGTTTGACGTTGGCTCGCACATGGGAGCGCAGTGCCTCGAGGTTGAGCATGGCCTGCAGGTTGTCGCCCTCCCATGTGGGTTCCCACTGGGGGAGGCTCAGGTCGAAGGTGACGGCGTTGAAGTCGAGCAATACGCGCGTGTGTACACCAACGTAGAACTCGATGTAGAGGCGGTTGCCGATGCCTTGGCGATTGTTGTGCTCTACCACGCGGCGCGAGAAGGTAATGTCGCCGGCGCAAAGGGGGGCGCTGTTACTTTGGTTGCGCAATTCGTGTATGAGCGGGGGCAGGTTTGCCGGGGGTGTACCTGCAGAGGTGTTGGTGAATTCCAGCCTGCAGCCGGCGATATCGCGCCGACAGTTGCCACGCATGCGCAGGTGCAACGGCTCCGCCCCATCGGTGCACCACAGGCGCAGGTCGATGAGGTCTTGCAGCGTGTTGTCGATGACGCCGCGCGCAATCAGTGGAGCGATGGATGCCAGCATGCAGGTGGAATTATCTTGTATGAGGGGGCTTAGCTGAGAGCCGGTGCGGGCAGGGCAGCAGCCAGTGCAGCTACTGCTTCGGGCGCATTCATGAGCTCTACCACGGCGTCCCAGCGGCCTTGCATGAGTGCCTCGCGTGGCTCGGCAGGCATGGTGACGGGCAGGGTGGCGGCGGGGCAGCTGAGGGTCATGGCGGCCAAATCCAGCACCCACTCCGTGTCGGGCTGTTCGGTGGTGATTTGCTGAGCTGTCAGCAGGTCCTCGTGGGTGGCGCAGACGCAGGGCATGCCGATTCCGGAGCTGTTGCCGAAGAAGATTTCTGCAAAGCTCTCTGCCACTACGGCGCGCACGCCGCTGCGCTTAATGGCTTGCGGGGCGTGTTCGCGGGAGGAACCGCAGCCGAAGTTTTCGCCACCCAGTATAATGGCTGCGCCGGCGTGTTGCGGGGCATCGATGGGGTGGCCCTTGCTGCTGCCGTCGGCGTTGAAGCGTTCGTCGTAGAACATGGTGCCGGCCAGTTCATCGAAGGTTACGCATTTCAAGAAGCGCGCCGGGATGATTCGGTCGGTATCCATATCGGCTCCGGGCACGGGAACAGCCTTGCCGGTGATGGTGATGATTTTGTTGAGGGGCATGTGAAAAACTGTTTTTAGGGGGTTAATGAATGTCGAATACCTCGCGGGGGTCTGCTACGGTTCCGGTTACGGCGGCTGCGGCGGCCATGAGCGGGCTCATGAGCAAGGTGCGTCCGGTGGGGCTGCCTTGGCGACCCTTGAAGTTGCGGTTGCTGGTGCTGGCGCAAATCTGGTTGCCCAGCAGTTTATCGGGGTTCATGGCCAGGCACATGGAGCAGCCTGCCAAGCGCCACTCAAAACCGGCCTCGCGGAAAATATCGGCAATCCCTTCCTCCTCGCATTGCTTAGCGGTTTCCTGAGAGCCGGGAACGGCCAGAGCTTTTACGCCCTCAGCCACTTTGCGACCCTTCAGCAGCGGGGCTACTGCGCGGAAGTCCGATATGCGGCCATTGGTGCAAGAGCCGATGAATACTACGTTGATGGGCATGCCCTTGAGCGGTTGACCGGCCTGCAGCTGCATGTACTCCAGTGCGGTTTCGCGTGCTTTGCGGGTTTCGGCGTCGGGGGCGCTCTCCGGTGAGGGGACGGTGCCGTTGATGCCGATGCTCATATCGGGTGAGATACCCCAAGTAACCGTGGGTTCGATGTCGGCGGCGTCGAATACGACGACATCATCGTATTCAGCGTCCGCATCACTGGCGAAGCTCTTCCAGCGTTCCACAGCGGCATCCCATGCGGCGCCCTTGGGGGCATACGGGCGGCCTTTCAGGTAGGCGAAGGTCTTTTCGTCGGGGTTTACATAGCCGCAGCGAGCGGCACCTTCGATAGCGAGGTTGCAGAGGGTAAGGCGCCCGTCCATTTCCATGTTTTCGATGGCAGAACCGCCGAATTCGTAGGCGTAGCCCAAACCGCCGTCGGCACCGAGTTTGCCGATGATGTAAAGGGCTACATCTTTAGCTGTTACACCGGGGCGCAAGGTGCCCTCCACGCGAACATTGCGCACCTTGAGCGGCAGCATGGCGAGGGTTTGTGTAGCCAGTACGTCGCGCACTTGCGTGGTGCCGATACCCATGGCGATGGAACCCACTGCGCCGTGCGTGGCGGTGTGAGAGTCGCCGCACACAATGGTCATGCCCGGTTGGGTAATACCCAGTTCCGGCCCGATGGAGTGCACGATGCCTTGATTGCCTGTGGGCAGGTCAAAGAGTCGAATACCCGCAGCGGCGCAGTTGCTGCGCAGGGCATTGAGCATGGTCTGAGCGCGAGGGTCGGCAAAAGGCTCTGCCTGATTGTCGGTGGGGATGATGTGGTCCACCGTTGCAAAAGTGCGCTCGGGGTGCAGTACAGGCAGGCTTAGCTCCCGGAGCATGGCAAAGGCCTGCGGAGATGTCACTTCGTGTACAAAGTGGGTGGCGATAAAGAGCTGCGTGCGACCATCCGGCAGAATTCCCACCGTATGTGCGTCCCATACTTTCCTGTATAATGTCTTGCCCATGATATGTAGCCGCCAGTCTATCACCGCGCGCGTATGACGTCAAGACGGCATGTCGGAGAATGACACGAGAATATACCCGGTTGGGGTAAAATATTATTTTTTATTGTTATTATTGTGAGGTGTGACCTATGGATTTGCTCTTGTTGGATATGTTTGTACGGGTGGGATTTGTGGAGTCCCGGTGTGAATATATAACCAACGTACCATAAACTTCAGACTTGTGGGTGTTATGTCGCGCCGTCTGCTTGACAATAAGCTGTGTTTGTGCTAGTTTTGTGCTATGTTTTCGCTCCTTTCTGATAAGCTTGATGATACATTCCGTAAACTGCGCGGCCTGAATAAGATTTCGGAGTCGAATATTGCGGAGGCTATGCGTGAAATACGCATGGCTTTGCTTGATGCAGATGTGGAATACAGTGTGGCTCGTGAGTTTATTGCCGCAGTGAAAGAGCAGGCTATGGGCGAGGCTGTGCTCAAGACCGTGAAACCCGGCGAGCAGATTGTAAAGATTTTCCGTGACCAGTTGGCAGAATTGCTGGGTGGTGAGGCTGCCGACCTGAACCTTACGCCGCCCGGGCGTATCTTGGTAGTGGGTTTGAATGGTGCCGGTAAGACCACTACCAGTGCCAAGCTTGCTCGTAGATTGAAGACTGAAGGTCGTAAGCCCCTGTTGGTTGCCTGTGACTTGGTGCGCCCGGCTGCTATTGACCAGTTGGCTACTTTGGCTAAGCAGATTGAGGTGCCTGTGTACACCCCATCTGCTACGGAGAAAGACGTTATCCGCGTGGCCAAAGATGCCCTGAAATGGGCGAAGGCGCAAGAGCATGATGTCATCATTTTCGATACTGCCGGTCGTCAGGAGGTGGATGAAGAGCTCGTGGATGAGCTGCGCCGCTTGGCTAAATACCTCGAACCGCAGGAGGCTTTGCTGGTGGCGGATGCCGCAACCGGTCAGCAGGCGGTGCGTGTGGCTCAGACTTTCGACAAGGCCGTGGGGCTGACCGGTATCATCCTCACTAAGCTCGATGGTGATGCTCGCGGTGGTGCTGCACTTTCCATGCGTGCTGTAACCGGAAAGCCTATCAAGTTTGTGGGTGAGGGCGAAAAACTCGACATGTTCGGCCCGTTTGTGCCGGTGCGCATGGCCGACCGAATTCTTGGCATGGGTGATATTGTCGGTTTGGTGGAGAAAGCCGCCGAGAAGATTGACCAAGAATCAGCCATGAATTCTATGACCCGCATGATGAGCGGTGAGTTTAACTTCAATGATTTCTTGGGGCAAATGCGTATGATGCAGAGCCTCGGACCGCTGGAGGGGCTACTTGGTTTGCTGCCCGGTTTCAGCAAGATTAAGAAACAGCTGCCGGAGGGGGCTCTCGACCCCAAAAAGATGAAACGTATGGAGGCTATTGTGCTCTCTATGACTCCGGCGGAACGTGCTAATTACAAGCTGCTTATTCCTTCCCGTCGTCGCCGTATCGCGAAGGGCTCCGGCGTGAGCGAGATTGAGGTGAACCGCTTTATCAAGAACTTCAAGCAAATGAAGGAAATGATGAGCGGCAAGGGTAAGATGGGTGGTTTGATGAAAGCTATGGGCAAGATGAAAGGCGGTATGCCCGCCATGCCTCAGGGCGGTGGAGATATGCCTGACCTTTCTTCCCTGATGGGGGGCGCCGGTGGTGCCGGTATGCCCGACCTTTCCGCTCTTATGGGTGGCGGCGGCAAGAAGCCCAAAATGCCCGGTATGGGTGGAATGGGGGGCTTCGGCGGTCTCTTCCGCCGTAAATGATAGCTGCCACGCGCTGAGTGGCGCACGGATAGTTGATTGCGTGCTGTGGCGTGCCGTGTGGGCACGCCGAGCCGTAGTTGCCTGCCGGTAGGGTAAGCCGTGGCACTGTGAGTTGCTATTGGCGAAGAAGCCGCTTGGTCTATGCGCGGGGGCGTCAGAGAATGAGCATGCAGTCCCCGTAGGAGAAGAAGCGGTAGCGCATCTCGACAGCCTGACGGTATGCCTCCATAATCAGCTCTTTCCCGGCAAAGGCACACACGAGCATGATAAGGGTGCTTTGCGGCAGGTGGAAGTTGGTGAGCAGTCCTCCGACTACTTTGTATTCATAGCCGGGGTAGATGAAAATATCTGTATCGCCGCTGCATGGGGGGAGGGGGCGACCATGGCGGGTGGCTAGGGTCTCGAGCACGCGCACGCTGGTGGTACCCACAGCAAGCACGCGGCGAGCTTGCTCGATAGCCGCTGCGGTGTCCTCCGGCAAGGTGAAGCTCTCGCGGTGCATGTGGTGATCTTCAATGAACTCTGCCTTCACCGGGCGGAAGGTGCCCACGCCCACATGCAGAGTTACAAAACTGTGGGGTACCTGAGCGAGGATTTCGGGGGTGAAGTGCAGGCCGGCAGTGGGGGCTGCTATAGCACCCTCGTGCTTGGCATAGACGGTTTGGTATCGCTCCTTGTCTGCCGGTTCACTCTCGCGGTTCATGTAGTGTGGTAGTGCCAAGCGCCCGTAAACTTCGGGGTCGATGAATTTATCCCAGCGAATATAGCGATAGCCCTCGTCATCAATGCTTTCCACCACGCCGGTGGCATCTCCTACCTGTACTGTGCGACCCACTTTCATTTTTTTGCCGGGGCGCACCATACACTTCCACACCAGCTCTTGTGCGAGCCCTGCGCGCACCAGTTCAATACTGCCGTCGTTACTGAAATAGCGAGCGGGTACGACCTTGGTATTGTTGAGCACGAAATGGTCGCCCGGCTGCACATATTCGAGAATATCGCTGAAATGGCGGTGCTCGATGAGGCCGGTGTCTCGGTGCACAACGAGCATGCGGCTCGCGGCGCGATTGGGAAGCGGACGGTCGGCAATCAGTTCTTCGGGCAGGGTGTAGTCGAAATCAACGGTGCGCATATCTGTTCGGCGGGGAAGAATAAAAAGAGCAGGGCGCGAATGGCGCGCCCTGCCTCGGTTAAGTGTTTCAGTTTCAGCAGGGGAAGATGGAGATGCGGCGCAGTACCTCATCGCGCCCCAGCACCTGCATGACTGCATCGATACCCGGGCCGGCATGTGTGCCGGTGAGTGCCATGCGCAGCGGGAACATCATAGCGCCCACCTTCACGCCGTTGGCTTTGGCCAAGGGTTTGATGACTTGGAATGCAGCCTCGCCGCTCCAGTTTTCGATGGCGTTGAAAGCCTCGACAAGGTGGCCCAGCATTTCGCGGGCGTTCTCCTGCAGCTTAGCCATGTTCTCCTCTTCGTACTCCAGCACCTGCACCCACTTGCACCAAGCAGGTACCTCGCTGAGCAGCTGTACCTTGGTTTGAATAGCGGGCAGTAGCTCACGCAGCTGAGCGGTGTCTTCCAGCCCGGCAGCCGTGCAGAAGGGCATAGCCAGCTCGATGAACTTGTCGGCAGGCAGGCGCATGATGTGCTGCTGGTTCATCCACTTGCACTTCGTGATGTCGAACTTGGCGGCAGCGCGATTCACATTCTCGAGCGAGAAGAGGTCGATGAGCTCCTCCTTGCTGAAAATTTCGTTATCGCTCTTGCTGCTCCAACCGAGCAGGGCTATGAAGTTAATGACGGCATCGGGCAGGAACCCTTCCTCCGGGTAGTTGCCGAGCTGGGCACCAACGTCGCGCTTGCTCATTTTGGAACCGTCGGGGTTCTGGATAAGGGGGATGTGGGCGTATACCGGCGGCTCCACGCCGAAGGCGTCGAAAAGCTGCAGGTGTTTGAAGGTGTTCATGATGTGATCCTCGCCGCGGATGACGTGGGAAATCTTCATCTCGATGTCGTCCACCACGTTTACAAGGTGGAAGATGTAGGAGCCGTCCGTACGCTTGACTACCATGTCGGGGGTGTTCTCCTCGTTCGTGTAGTCTACGGAGATGTCACCGCAAACCAAGTCATGCAGCGTCATCACGCCGTCACGCTTGAAGCGGAAACGCCATACCGTACCCTCGCTGGTGCCGGGAATCTCATCGCCGTTCTTGTCGCGCTTGTTGGGGGCAGGGCACTCGTACACGCGCCCCATCTCCACCAATTTGTTGAAATAGCGGTCGTAAATATCCTTGCGTTGGCTTTGGAAGTAGGGCTCGCAGGGGCCACCTTTGCCTTCGCCTTCGTCCCAATCCAGCCCGGGCCAGCTCATGCCGGTGAAAATGGCCTTCATGGCGTCTTCCACATGGCGCTCTTGGTCGGTATCTTCAATGCGCAGGATGAAGGTACCACCCATTTTGCGGGCAAAAAGGTAATTGAACAGAGCGGTTCGCGCACCACCGATGTGCAGATAGCCGGTGGGCGACGGGGCGAAACGTGTGCGAATAGACGTTGACATGCGCGCCTTATACACCATATCATTGTTTTTTTCAAGCCTTAATTCAACCCGTTTTTTCAAAATATTGCATACAGAATGACGATTCTTCCTTCCGCCCGGTGTTGAGTGCTGCTCGCTGTGGTATGAATGGCTGCTGCCGGTCAATGCTGCGCTTGCAAAATTTTTCTTTTCACTGGCGGAATATATGCTTGAGTGGTGAGGGAAAGTTGTGTATAATGCGGCTCGCGCATGATAGGAGAAACGCTTCAGTTGGGTCTGGCCGGTCTTGGCACTGTGGGTTCCGGTGTATATGAAACCCTGTGTCGTAATCGTGAGTTGCTTGAGGCCCGTGCTCAGATTTCGTATGCTATTCGCAAGGTGGCTGTGGGGAACTTGGCGCGGAGGCGTGATGTGGAAATCGCCCCTGAGCTGTTGACGGATGATTGGCATGAGCTGGTGGATGACCCTGATATTGACATCATTATTGAGCTTATCGGCGGTACGGATGAGGCATATCGTTTGGTGAAAGCTGCGCTCATGGCCGGGAAACCCGTTGTGACCGGCAACAAAGCCGTGCTGGCTGTTTATGGTAGTGAGCTGTTTAAGCTTTCTGCCGAGATGAATGTTCCGCTGTATTTCGAGGCCTCTTGCGGTGGTGGTATCCCTATCATTCAAAGTTTGCAGAATTCGCTTATTTGCAATAAGGTGCAGAGTATTGCCGGCATTATTAACGGTACGAGTAACTATATCCTTACCAGCATGAAGGAGCAGGGGCTGCCACTCAGCGAGGCTCTTTCCAATGCTCAGAAACTCGGCTTTGCCGAGGCCGACCCTTCTTTCGATATCAATGGCTGGGATGCCGCCCACAAGGCGCTTATTCTTGCCATGTTAGCCTATGGCACCCCGTTGTCTCCCGACAAAATCCATGTGCATGGTATTGAGAAGGTTGAGAGTGTCGATATTTCCATGGCCGAGAAGCTTGGGTACACCATCAAACTGTTGGTGGTGATTAAGCATCACGAGGCGGATAAGGCACTGGAGCTGCGTGTGCAGCCCAGTTTTGTGCCGCAGCAACACCTTCTGGCCAGTGTGAATGGGGTGTTCAACGCCATTGCGGTGAAGGGTGATATTGTGGGCGAAACTATTTTCTACGGTCGCGGCGCAGGTAAGAACCCCACTTCGAGTGCCGTGATTGGTGATATTGTGCTGGCTATGCGAGAGTGCAGGCTCAATGGCTATCACACCGGTTTCTTGCCCTACACCAAGGAGCTGGCCGTGCTGCCCATGGGCGAGACGGTTACGCCGTACTACGTCCGCTTCGACATTCATGACCGCCCCGGTATGATTGCTGCCATCGCTTCGATGTTCGCCAAGTATGATGTGAGCATCTCAGCCACCAGCTCGAATTTCGGTTATATAGATGAAGACGGCGTGCAGCACAATCACTTGGTCTTCATGGTTCACGCCTGCAAGTGGGTTCGCCTGAAATATGTGCTGCGCGAGTTGCGCGAAAACCACGTTATCGACCGCCTGCCGGTTGTATTCCGCATAGAAACCTTTAACGATTGATAAACATATATGGCACTAATCGTACAGAAATACGGTGGCTCCTCGGTGGGCACAATTGACCGCATTCGCAATGTGGCTCGCAGGTTGATTGAAACTCAGCAGGCCGGCAACAAAGTCGTGGCTGTGATTTCGGCCATGAGCGGCGTGACTGATAAACTTATCGGCTTGGCTCACGAGGTGATGGATAACCCGCCTGAGCGAGAGCTCGACATGTTGCTCGCAACAGGGGAGCAGCAGTCTATTGCACTGCTTTGCATGGCTATCACTGAAATGGGCTGCAAGGCTCGCAGTTTTACCGGTGCGCAAGCCGGTATCTGCACCTATGGCAGCCATACCCGTGGGCGTATTGAATCCATTGACCCCAAGCAGGTTATCAGTGCTCTTGAAGAGGGCTGTATCGTAGTCTGCGCCGGTTTCCAGGGGGTGGATAAGCTTGGTACGGTATACACGCTCGGTCGTGGCGGTTCCGACCTTTCTGCCATTGCCATGGCGGCTGCGGTAAAAGCCGATATTTGCCAGATTTTCACAGATGTGGACGGTGTGTACACCTGTGACCCCCGCGTGGTGAAAGATGCCCGCAAGATTCCTGTCCTTTCCTATGAAGAGATGCTGGAGATGGCCTCCAGCGGCTCGAAAGTTATGCAGGCTCGCTCCGTCGAGTTCGCCAAGAAATTCGGCGTGGTGTTTGAAGTCCGCAATTCCATGAACAATAACCCCGGTACCATCGTGCAAGAAGAAAACTCAGCTATGGAGAGCCTCGTCGTACGCGGCGTCTCAATCGAACGTAATCAGGCCCGTGTAACTGTTTCGGGCATCACCGCCCCTGTGGCCTACACCGCACTCATTCTTACTGCCCTTTCCGAGGCAGAAATCAATGTTGATATGATTGTGGCCAATACCGCCCACGACGGTCAGGCTCGCCAGTCATTCACCATGAACATGAGCGACCTCGGTGCTGCTCAGGCTGCGCTCAAATCCGTGTTGCCGCAGTTGGGTGAGAAGGCTCATTTGGAGACGGAGGCAGGTCTGGCCAAGCTTTCCGTTGTGGGCGTGGGTATGCGTTCCCATTCCGGTGTGGCTGCCACGGTATTCCGCTCGTTGGCTGAGGCCGGCATACAGACCGGCATGATTGCTACCTCCGAAATCCGTATTACCACCACGGTAGACGCCGCTGATATTGAGCAGGCTGCCCGTGTGGTGCACTCTGCGTTCCACCTCGACCAGGTGATGTCTTGATCGAACCCAGTTCGCCGCGCACTCATGCAGCCGGAGCAATCCCAGCCTGAAAGAGAAGAAGAGCTTAACGAAGAGGACCTTGAGTTTAAACCGATAGTGAAATATGCCGCTATCGGTTTGGCTCTGGTCGCTTTGTTGGGTGTGGAATATGCTACTTATCGACTGGGCGTTAGCCACGGCTACAATGAGGGCGTGACTTCCGAGGTTGTGAGTGAGGCAGTGAATAATGCCGCCGTCGAAAATCTGACTCATTTCATGCAGGCGGCCACGGCGGACGATGCCACCCTGCTGGCGGCAGTGCAGAATCGCGCCACCGGTTTGGCGTGGATTAAGGATGAACAAGTTCGCCGCGAGGCCGAGTGGTCCTTGGCTCTTGCTCTGATTAATCGCCGCAAAGGAGCCGAGGTTGAAGAACTGCTCAATTCGCTTTTCCAAACTGCTCCGCTGAATGAAATTTGGATTCACCGAGCTGTAATTGTGGCTCGTGCCATGGCAGATGACGGCTGCGCTCAGCTGGCGTTGCAACACTATCGCTATGCTGCCGCAGCTTACGCCAAGTTGGGGAATACCCGCGAGCAGCTCAATATGTATTCCGAGATTGCCGGGTTGATTGCCACCCCGACTGAAAACCCGCAAAATCAGCTCACAAAACTTCAGGAGTTGCTCAGTGATGTCGAACCTCTGGGTGAACCGGCTAAACAATTACGGGCCGATTTGTTGGCTCATATCGGTCGTATTCACCGTGCTCATGGTCGCCATGAAGAGGCTTTGCGCTGTTTTGAACAGGCTTTGTCCGGTGCTGACCTCAGCAAGGCGCCTGCGCTGGCTGCCGCAGCTGTGAGCATGGGCTCCGCTCTGCTTGAAAAGGGGGATACCGAGCGTGCGGCTCAGCTATTGCGAGATGGCGTAAGCCGCTTGGGTGAGCACCCCGGGGATGCCGCCTACCTTGCCGCTGCACTGCGTGACCTTGCTCGTATTGAGATTGAGCAGGGGAAGGCAGATAGCGCGCTTGCTCTGTTGTACCGAGCAGAAGGGGCAGCTATGGGACGATTGCCGGAAAACAGCGCCTATTGGCTTTGCCTGTACGACCAGCGAGGCTGGATTCACTATACCAAAGGCTCGCTCGAAGCCGCTTTCTCTGATTTCAGCCGTGCTCTTGCGCAATCCTCTGTTCCGGAGGAATTGCGAGCTCAGCCGCTCGAAGGGGCCGGTAGCTGCTGCCTGACCCCTGAGCGCGCCGGAGATGCTGTCAAATACCTGCTGGAGTGTGTGGCACTCCGTGAACGCCACTTCGCCGGAGATAAAGCTGCCCAGGGGCGTGTGTTCCTCAAACTTGCCCGTGGCTATGATATACAGGGCAATTCCCGCGAGGCAGCCAAATACTATGGCCTTGCTGTAGCTAACCTGCCTCAACAATCCGACGAAAACTCAGACTTCTTTCAGGCATCACTTGCTCGCGCATACGCATACTCACAAATTGCTGATTGGAATGCGGCCATTCAGGCGTGGGATGCCATGCGCCCCTTGGTCGGGAAAGGCAGTGCTCTTGCTCGTGAGATAGAGGAGCAGTTTGCCCTTTGTCTTCGCCATGGTGCCACGCTTTCCGACGACGCTGATGTTGATGACGATGAACCGGCTGAGGCGCCCGCCGCTGCTCCCTCCGATGTGCCTGTGCAATAACCCATAAAAGTTTATCCTCACTATGTACCGTCGCTACAGACCTCGCCGCAAAAGTACCGGCCACACCTTGCCGCTGGCCGCAGTCGGTTTGACTGTTGCTGCTCTCATCATTTGGGCTATATTTGCCAAGGGGGACGATATTATTCGCTTCTTTAAGGGTGAAACTGTTTATGTGCACGACAATTCGGAGGCGAATGATAATTTGGAACGTCTGCTTTCCGATCTTTCCGGTGACAAAGCCCGCCTTTTAGAACTTGCAGAGGATTCCAAAACACGATTGGGGTGGATTAAAAATACCGAAACCCGTCGGCAGTTCCGCTGGTTCCTTATGTGCCGCCTGATAGACAAAGGATTGTGGGCGGAAGCCGTGCGCATATTGCCCGAGGTGGAGGCTCTGGCTCCCGTGGAGGGGCTGGATCGCTTGGCCGAGGCGGCTCTTGAGCACGAGGACTACGAGCTGCAAATCCGATTGGATAGCCAGCTGCTGGATAAAGCCACTACCATGCCCGGTGCCACGGCTTTGCTGCTGCGCTCTATTCGCCGCTTGGCTCATACCTACATCCGCATGCACAAGAATGATGAAGCCGTCAAGGTGCTCTCGCGTTTGGAGATGGCGACAGTTTTAGCGCGCCTGACGGATGACCCTGCGCTGGCGGCTGAAGCCGCTGAGCTGCAGATGCTGCGGGCAGAGGTAGGCGGCGTGCGTGACCATGCTTTGCAGCTTGTGCGCAATATTCTCGATGCCGCTCATTGGCCGTCTTGCCCGGCTACTGCCAAACTCATGCTTGAAGAGGTAGCCAGTACCTTGCGCGATAACCGTAATTTGACGAATACTTCTCTCAAAGATGTTGAGGCTAAGCTGCTGCGCTGCCGCGATGCCATGCTCGAATACCCCGACCGCGAGCATAAGCTGCCCGAGTGTTACACTATGCTGGGTGAGCTGCGCTACCGCATGGGGGAGTATGAGGGCTGTGCTCAGGCTCTTAACCTTGCCGGTGCCTTCGCCGAAGGCTATGGCGAAATGACCCCCGAGCTGCAGCTGCGCCACGCCCGCCTGCGCTCTCGTGCAAATGAGGCTTGTGGTGCAGTCAGCGCCGCTATGGCTGATTGCCGCTATCTGCTTGCGCACGAAAAAGATCAGAACGAGGTGTTCCGTTGCTTGAATTTTTTGGCTGCTCACTCCGAAGGGGCGGAGAAAATTGAGCTGCTCTCCCGCTGCTGGGATATGATTCGCTCCAACCCCGAGATGGCTAAGAGCAGCCCCATATCCATGGCAGATATTGCCGCCTCCATTGCAACCTATTACGAGGGGCAGAGCGATTACACCAATGCCATTAAATGGGTCAATGAAAGTGTGGCTCTCGTAGAACAAGCTCACCCCGACCTTACAGACGGCAAATTGCTGCGCGCCCGCATGGAACTCGCTCTTATAGAGCGCAAGACCGGCAAGAATGACTGGGGGGCAGTCGTGCGCTTGCGCGATATTGTGCGCGCTATCGAGGCTATGAGCGAGGAGGAACGCGCTCGGTTAGATGCCGCCGACAGCAAACTGTACCGCACGGCTGTGCGTGAGTTTGCTCGTACTTACCTCTTCACCGGCGATACTAAGCTCGCCAAACAGGTCATCCGCAAAATTAAGGAATCCCTGCCTGAAAAAGTGCGCTGATAGCGCGCTGTCTGCCTTCATCTCCGAATTGTTGTCAAGCCATGTCTTCTCTGCACAAAAAAAGTCTGATAGCAACTGCTGCCATTTTCTGTTGTCGCTTCACCGGACTGCTGAGAGAGGTCGTTTACACCGGCCTGTTCGGAGCAACCGGCGCGCTGGATGCCTTCCTGACTGCGTTCCGCGTGCCCAACATGCTGCGCGATATGTTTGCCGAGGGCGCACTCTCTCAGAGCTTTACCAGCGTGATGAGCAAGGTGGAGAAACAAGATGGCCCGGAGGCCGCTTGGCAGCTCGCCAACCGTGTGGTAAGTCAGCTTATTTCGCTGATGGTGTGCATTGTGGCGGCCGGCGTGTTGCTTTCCGGCCTGTTCATGCAGCAGCTTTACCCTGAGAGAGCCGTTCTTAACATGGAGTGTGCGAATCCTGCGGCGGCTCCTCTGCCTGTAGTAGAGGCTACATATCGCGGGATTTCAGAGCTGGATGATGGCCGTTCGCAAGCCGTTTTTTCATTGTCAGCACCCTTGGCTGATTGCCCGGAGGGCGCTGTGCTGCGCCTGAGCTCTGTGCAAAAGCTTGAGGTCGGCAGCAAAGTGCAGCTGAGTGCTCAGCGAATGCCCGATGCCCTGCGGGTGGAGCAGCGCGATTTCATGGGACTGGCCGCCGATTTGTGCCGCATTATGTGGCCCTTCATTCTGCTTGCCTCTCTGTCCGCACTCAGTATGGGCGCGCTGAATGTTTTCGGCATTTTCGGATTGCCGAATCTGGCCAGTGCCGCATTCAACCTCACCACCGTTGCCGTTGGGTGTTTGATTGGCTGGTTTATTGACCCTGCTTTCGGACCGGATGCCTTGTATGGCTTTGCTGTAGCCGTGGTGCTCGGTGGTTTGGCTCAGTTGCTGGTGCAGCTGCCGGCATTGCGTCGCAAGGGATACCGCCCGCGTTGGAGCCTCTCGCTGCAATTCAAAGCCGGTAAACTACTCATCACAGACCCCGCCGCGCGGCGTGTGTGGCTGCTCATGGTGCCCGGTGTGATAGCTGCCGGCATCACCCAGACGAACATCTTTATCAACACCTCATTCGCCCTTTACCTCCCGGGTGGCGCTGTTACCGCACTCTCCGGCGCCTTCCACCTCTGGCAGCTTCCTGTCGCCCTTTTCGGTGTAGCCGTTGGTATGGTGGTGCTGCCCTCCGTCTCTCGCATGACCCTGCAGGGGGACGACAGCGGCCGCAGTGACATCGCGCGCCACCTCGCTACCGCTATGCGCTTTGTAGCATTTTTCGCCGTGCCTTCGGCCGTAGTGCTCGGTATTTGGGGGCAGGAAATCGTCAGCATCTTCTTCCAGCGCGGCAGGTTCGATGCTCACGCCTCCGCCCTCACGGGGCAGGTACTCAGTGCCTATTGCTTAGGTCTTTTAGGCTATGCCGGTATGAAAGTGCTGCAACCCGTATTCCTGGCGCTCGAAAAACCCTGGGCTCCCGCCGGGTTGGCCCTGGTGTCCGCCACCATCTCCGTTGCACTCAATTACTGCTTCGTCCATGTCTTCCACTTTACTGAGGTCGCTTGGCTCGCCCTTACCACCTCCGTCGTCACTACCCTCAACTTCTTCTTCTACTTCTTCTACCTGCGAAAACTGCTCGGCACCATGGCCACTCGCCACCTCATACCGGGGCTGTTGCGCATACTCGGGGCAGGGGCTGTGCTCGGCGTCATCTGCTGGCAAGTTCGCGGACTCTTCTTTACCGACTTCCTCAATTGGGAATTCTTGCCCCGCCTTGCGGCACTCGCCGTCGCCGGCGCTGTAGTCGGTGGTATTTACTTCGCCGCATGCTTCCTCTTCCGCGTGCCCGAGCTCGAAGCTTTCTCCAACCGCTTCCTGAAGCGCCGTAAATAAGCTTTCTCTCCATATTTCTTTCCCATTTTTGTCATCATCCTACAGGAATTGGCATTTTTTCTTGACTTCCGCCGCACCGCTTGCTATACTCGCCACGGCCCTGTAGCTCAGCGGTCAGAGCAGGCGACTCATAATCGCTTGGTCGCGGGTTCGAGCCCCGCCGGGGCTATTGCCAAAGGCTGCATTCCTGAAATTGAGGGGATGCAGCCTTTTTCTGTTTATGCGCTGATATTTAACGAATTGCGGAGTCCTTAATTATTAAAAAGAATGTATATTAAAAGGCTCAAAACGCCCTGATTTTGCCCTTTCTTACTCCCCGGGGACTCTAAAGGACTGGGGTTGCGGCATACAATAAACCCCTATTTTGATGCAAAGGCTTAATGATGAGTGGATTGGATAAAAGTATATAGTTTACCCTTCTCAAATAAAAGTGGTGTTGATAATGAATGCGTTATGAGCCTGACCCATAAAAAGACTATACTTTTGCCCCTTTTCCAGCCCGAAAATCGGCAAGCTTTTTAACGATTCGAGCCTCTCCTCAACCCGGCTGACCAAGGGCTCTAGCGGCTGGGCTTCCTAGGCTTTTGGATGTGTTTTTGCGCTTTTCCGTACTAACAGCTTGCAGAGCCTCCCGGATTCTGGTAACATGACACCGTAACAAATAACCATCTTCCAAATACTATGAATCTGAGACCTTTTGTATGTTCTGTGCTTGTGGCAGCATGCGCCCTGAGCGGTGCTGCAGAGCCACGTTCCAACCAGCCCCGGCAAATCGAAGAGCCTCCAATGAGCTACAAGGGCGAGCCCTATAGACTCTGGATGCTGGCTCACCATGATACCTTGGTTCTTGTAGAGCTGATAGAAGAAACCGTCCTGCCGGTTCAGAATGGCATTTATGAACCGCATCGTATCAAGGCTCGCGTGATTGAAACCATCAAGGGCGAGCCGCTTCCTGATGAATACCTGGAGTACACAAGGACGCGAGAAATTTCTAGGAACGCACAAGGAAAGCAGCCGGGCTCATATCCCCTGAGCGGTCAATTTCTGCTTGGTATCGACAGAAATGCACTCGAAAGGAATACCGAGACAGGATTACTCCATGCCGGGAAGCTGAATTTCCGCACGCTCCCCGCTTCAGTCCTTCGCCACCTCCCCATGGTGAAGAAGGATTATCCCGAGCTTTTTGAATAAAGCCGCACAAAACACCACCTTGCACCACATGACCCGCACCCGGCTGACCAAGGCTCCACTTCGAGCAAATCCTCTCCTTGCAGCCCTGTTTCTGCGCCATAGGCAACAAAATTGCAGGAAACTCGCAACAAAATGCCCGCCGCGAGCGTCTATTTATTAGAAAATCGGCACTTTCTGCAATTTTTTGTTGCGGATTCGTGGTCGGGAAGTATTATCTAATGTAAAGGAGATAGAGAATGATGATGACAATTTTCCACAAAATCTTTGCCACCACCGCCCTGTGCCTTGCGGCGGTAGATGTGAATAGCTGCCAGCAGACGAAGAAAGTTGCTCCTGATATAACGGGAAGTTTTTTAACCTACACTCAATACCCGCTCGCCACCGAGCCGCCTGCTGTATATCGCCTGAATGAAGAAGAATGCCGTGAGTTGTCCAAACTAGAAGCACTGATTCACCCAGACACTCCGTATTTGGATTTACTTCCTGCATCAGCCCAACCTACGTTCATAATATTCCCGGCTAATGGTGAAGTCAAGCAACTGGACTTTTACCTCTATGCTTTGAGTATTCCCCAACTTTCAGCCAAGGTGAATGCGTTGGTGGAGAAAATTAAATCTCGCCCCGGTGCTCAGCTGCATGGTGAAGAATTGAGAAACTGGAATGAACGCACAAAATACCACCAGCAAGACTAGGATTCCTCCTAGGCTGTTCGCTTGTCAGACCCGGCATCCGTCAATCGCTTGCAAGTGGCTTTTTATCCCCTTGCAAGCGATGTTTCATTTTAGGTTGCCACTCGGTGAAAAAGGGTGCTTAAACTACTGATTCTGTGTAGCTTGGCAGTTCGAAACATCTTTACTTGTCACAGTGCTATCATCACCGCAAAACCGCCTAAGCTCACAGAATCAATAGATTGTAGATTCGAGACTTCTTTAGTGAACCTAACATGAATTCGCGCTTAGAAAAAGGGG
>JAZLDM010000061.1:0-3245 GCA_045614705.1 Akkermansia sp. | reverse complement strand
TTGGCGGCGAGCTTCTTCCTGCGCGGCGCGTTCATCGGCAGTGAGTTCATCGAGCCAATCCTGTGCGGACTGCCAGCGGTTAGCTGGGTCGGCTTCGCGGGCTTTGTCGATGCTGCTCAGCAGGCGGGCAGGGTAGTTACCTGCCAGCTCAGGGCGCTCCGTGAGCTTGCGGGAACCGTGAATGGGGGCACGCCCGGTGATGAGCTGGTGGCAGGTGCAGCCCAGTGCGTAGAGGTCCCAGTGGGGTTGCGGCTGCGGTGCTTGCTTTTCGCCGTCTTCATCTTCGGCCTGTTCCATTTGTTCGGGCGGAGCATAGCCGCGGGTGCCGATTTTGGTGGCGGTGTGGGTGCCCAGTATGGAGCGCGCCGCGCCGAAGTCAATGAGCACGGGCTCGCCCGCCGGGGTAAGCATGATGTTGGCCGGCTTGATGTCGCGGTGTATGATTTCCTGCTTGTGAATGGGAATCAGTGCGCTGAGCAGCTTGCGCAGCATGCTCTCCAGCAGCTGAGCCTCCATTTGCCGCCCGGTTGTGCGCGAGGTTCCGGTGTAGAGCTTGTGGAGGTTTTGCCCATGGACGGGCTCCATGACGATGTAGGCGGGATTGAGCGCGCGGATGACGCCGGTGACGTGTACGAGGTTGGTGTGGATGGGGAGCTTGCGCAGGGTGCGAGCCTCCTTCTCGAAACTTTCCAGCGCCCATTGATAGTCGGCGTCTTTGTCGTGCTTGGGGTACAGTTCCCCTGTAGTGGGGTTGCGGTAGGCGAAATCGGAGGGAAAGTTCTCCTTAATCACCACGGGGTAGTTGGTCATAAGCTCCGTGGCTCTGTAGGTAATACCGAAATTGCCCTGACCGAGCACGCTCTCAATCTTGTACTCACCGAGTATGTACCCCTCCGGCAGGGTGGGGGTGGTGAAAGGTACGGCAGGTATTGCTTGGGTCGGAGAGGTCATGATTGAGGAAATAGTGAGGTATTCGTTATTGTAGGCACTTAT
Organism: Akkermansia sp.; assembly: GCA_045614705.1. Lineage (GTDB taxonomy): Bacteria > Verrucomicrobiota > Verrucomicrobiia > Verrucomicrobiales > Akkermansiaceae > Akkermansia. The sequence continues at coordinate 2,252 of JAZLDM010000061.1, read as the reverse complement.
TCTACCAAATATGTTGCGAAAATAAAGCAGAAAAATCCCCATGTGCCCGTAAATTACTGAGCACATGGGGGAAATTGTGGTGAGGTGGTGGCGAGGAATAGCCTTGAAATATGTCACTGTTAGTAAACCAAGCGCCTAAGTTTTGCACTTGCATCTGCATTTCCCTGCTCAGCAGCTTTTTGGTACCACTCTATAGCTTTGGAGTAATTCCGCGGTACGCCGTGGCCATTTTCATAGCAGTAGCCCAGATTGTGCTGAGCTGTGGCATTTCCATGATTTGCGGCTTTTTGGAGCCACTCTACAGCATTGGCGTAATCCTGCTGATTGTAATAGCAAGTGCCCAGACCGTTCTGAGCGGAGGAGTTTCCCTGATCTGCGGCTTTTCGGTACCACTCTATAGCTTTGGCGTAATTCTGCGGTACGCCGTGGCCATTTTTATAGCAGTAGCCCAGATTGTTTTGAGCGTCGGCGTTTCCTTGATTTGCGGCTTTTCGGTACCACTCTATAGCTTTGTCGTAATTCTGCGGTACGCCGTAGCCTATTTGATAGCAGTAGCCCAGCCAGTTCTGAGCCGGGGCATAGCCCTGCTCTGCATGAGGAGTCAGTCGCTCAACCAGACCTTCATATTGTTCAGCTTCGATCAGTTGCTCCACCTCACGGATAAGAGACTCCCGGTCTTCCGGCTGAGGTTCCGACTGAGGTGCCGATGTGGGTTCCGGTTGAGGTTCCGGTTGAGGTTCCGGTGTGGGATATTCTTGTACGATATCGGGTGAGTTCGCAGCTTGTACGATAGCGGGTGAGTTCGCAGTTTTGGCCACGGCGGCATCATCGTTTGACGAAGTGGCAAAATAGGCAACACCTGCCAGTGCGATGAGGGCTGCGGCAGCCATGAGCCCCTTCTTGTTTCCTTTTGTTTGCGGGGCGTAAGAATTTACGGGTAGCGCTGCAAGCCACTCCCGGGCGGATTGCCAGCGTTTGTCCGGTTTGAGTTCCAGTGCTTTTTCGATGCTGACCAGCAGGTCTTTTGAGAAACGCTGCTTAAGTTCGGCAGAGCGCAGCTTAATCTTCATCGTATCTTTTACGGCGCGAGCATCCGCCTTTTCGGGTATTTCGCCGGTCATCAGATAGTAGCAAGTAGCGCCGAGGGCATACAGGTCGATGCGCGGCTTGGGATGGCTGTCGTAGTTTGTTTGGGACCACTGTTCGGGCGGCGCGTACCCGGGGGTACCGATTTGGGTGGCATTCTTAGCACCTTTTATATGGCGAGCCGCGCCGAAATCGATGAGGATAGGCACGTTGTTCTTGGTCAACAAGATGTTGTCCGGTTTAATGTCACGGTGGGTGAGCTCTCTGTCGTGCAGATGTTGCAGCGCATCCAGTAGGGTGTGTAGCATGGTCAGGAGCGCGGCCTCGCTGATGGGGGCCTCCTCGTAGGCTTTTTGCAGCGATGTACCCTCAAGGTAGGGCATGGTGAAATAGACGGTGTCGTTGGCCTCGAATACGCTCAGTACCTTTACGATGTTTTTGTGGTCGAGCTCATTGAGGGTGCAAGCTTCTTGCAGGAAGGCATTTCTAGCCCATAGAAAGGCGTCATTGCTGTCTGCGCCATCGGGAATAACTCTCTTAGTTCCATAGTCTCGGCATACGTAGTCGCGGGGGAAATTCTCTTTGATTACTACAACGCGTCCCGTGAGTTTTTCTTTTGCCAGATAGGTGATTCCGAATCCGCCTTGCCCTATTTTATTTTGGATGATGTAGTGATCTAATACATCGCCCGCTTGCAGAGCAGATGATATACCGCCGTTTGGATTGTATGAATTATTCATGTTGATAGACGATAGAAAGTTGAAAATAGGAGTGACTCACGCCAGTTTATCTTACGATAACATATAGTATATTAGCCGTAAAGCTCAAAAACCGACTGTTTTTTATTTATGACCATAGCTGTCCCAAAAGCGATCTAAAGAAAGAGGGGGGTATGAGGAGAAAAATATCAACGAAATAAAAGAAAACAAAAATGGAGATTGAGTTCTGGGGTGCCAGCTATTAAACTGGCGGTGCAAAAAAAATGAACCAATCTCCGAACAGTAACCTACCATTGTGTGCACAATTTGTCAATGATTTGATAAGCCATACTGCATTTTCTTCCATTGTCAAGACTTACAATTCTGACAGAAATACCAAAAAGTTCAACTCCCGGAATCACCTTGTATGGATGACTCTCAGTCATATTGCCGGTTGCAGAGGTATTC
>JAZLDM010000060.1:0-5985 GCA_045614705.1 Akkermansia sp. | reverse complement strand
CATCAGACACCTGCAGTGTGCCGGTCCCGGTGATTTCACCAACCTCCAGTTTACCTGTGCCCTTCAGAGCAGATGTATCCCCTACCAGCAGAGTATCCGCGGTCACGTGAGTATTCACCACCAGTGCACCAGACTCATACTTGCCCATGGTGCCGAACGCCAGAGTGCTGCCATCCGTAGCCGAAATGGTGAAATCAGTCTCATTATCGAATACTGCTGTATCAGCCTGAGCTCCATCGGTAATCACGAGGCGACCGAGATTATCTTCACCACCCAAGAACACTAGCTTATTCCCCGGCTGCAATTCCGAATTGTTGCCACCCCAGTAGGCAAACCCCTCTTTCATATCCAGCCGGATACTCAGGCCTGACTTTCCGGTCTCCAAGGTCATCTGCTTGTATAATTCAGGGGTGAACAGAGAAATCCGGTCCTGCATGGCAGACCAGTCACCCGAGGCCAGCAGATATTTCACCCCAAGTTGCAGGGCATCCGTATCAGCAAAAGTGAGATTCATGCCGCCTTCATCAGAGGCAGATATCGAACCATTCACAGCCAGCGTAGCATGGCTGGAGCTCAACGCGTCGAAATGCAGCGTACCGCCATCGAACACCAGCCCGCTATTCAACACAGCAGAACCGCCATTCGCGCCGGCCACCACATTCAGCGTGTGCCCGGTGCCTAGGGTAAAACTATCATTCAGTTTCAGAGTGGCACCTTGCGCCACCGTCACATCGCCCTTGATATACAGCCCCGAGGAGTTGAAATTGAGCGTACCATTCAAAGCAGCCACATCATTCACCACCACTGTAGGACCATTGAAAAGTTGGGTACCCGTACCGGTCATCTCGATACTCACACCATATGAACCGGTCTTATCAGCCGCAGTACCAATAGTGCCTTTGTATTCATAATTACCGCTGCCAGTAATCTCCAGCGTAGTGCTGCGAGTGGAATCAGGCGCATTTCTGGACACAGCACTGGGAGCGGCACCGGCCATCACATGAGCAAGAGCATGCCCCGTGGCATTAAGCCCGCCAATCTTGATTCGCTCATCATTCAAGGCAAGCGTGGCATAGGCATCTCGATTTACATATGAGGCCCATGTACCCACAAGATTGACCGTGGCACGGCTTATCGCTTCCTCGCTGTCAATCTGCAGATAAGCCTGGTAATTTTTATTATATGTTGCTGCAGTGTCAGCGTATCCGGGGTCATGCTGACGATAGAAATCGAGAGTACCACTAAAGCCGCCATCGCCATCGATAACAACGCTGGAGCTGTAATAATGCGTATTCTGCGGATTCCACTTGAAGGTACCATCACCAGTAAGCTTATCAATATGCCATATCGAGTTCCAGGTATGGTCAACAATCTTGAGCTCATTACCGGAAGCCACGTGGATATGCTCCAGCTGTTTCTGCATGTAATCCGCTCCATTGGACTCGATGCTGTGCAGTTCCGATGAGCCCACTACATTCAGCGTGCCTCTTAACGTCTGGGCAGATGTACTGTTAAAATACAGCTTGGAATTCTGCAGGTTCAGCGTACCGTTGTTAACGATGTTTTCAGCACCGGTAAGCTTCCACGCACCACCGCGTATACATTCTGTTGCACCATCGGCAATAGAAATGGTTCCACTATAACTGACCACGGCACCTGAACCGGCCGCCAGCACACCACCGGCCAGCGCTATATCGCTCCCGAGAGAGCCGGAACCCACAGTAACGGAACCCTCACTGATGGTAAGCAATGACCAGCTGCTCTCGGCATCCGCGCTGAGAGCCAGATCCGCAGCACCGGTCTTTTCCACAGACCCCAGCTGTAGGCGCCCGGCAACGGAAGAATCCTCCGTTATATTGAAAATCAGATTACCGGCACTAGTTCCGTTAATCCGGCCTCCAGCCTGAACCTCTACATTATTCAGAACATGAGATGTGCCACCTAAATCCAAAATACCGCCATTCTGCACACTCACCCCGCTGGCTGCTGACAAGGCGTCATCCTGAGAGATGACCAGGGTGATATCACCACCCGCGCCATCGTTTCTACCCATGACGGATATCTGCCCGGTAATTGCGGAAGCATCCAGTACCACCTTGCCACCGCTACTTCCCTGCGCATCGATAATCAAATCACGCCCGGATTCCAGCGCGGTATTCACCGTAAAGGTAGCACCATTGATTGCGCCAAAACGGTATGCCTGATTCTCTGCCAGCCAGAACTCACCGCTCCAGGTCTTATCTGCTGCAACGCCCACCGTAAGCGAGGGGTGATTCTGAAGAGCTATGGCATTGCCGCTGAAATTATCCACCAGCACCATACCATCCGAGCCGGCGGACATTCTCATAACATCGCTCGCAGAATACAAATCACTAGCATTGCCATAGCTCAAATCCACTATTGCTGAGCCCAGAGCCCCATCTTCATAGGTCAGCTGCACGCCCTCACCACTGAAGAAGATATTACCAGTGAAAGAATTACCCTGATTCGTCAAATGAACCACACCCGTGGAGTTCTCCGTAGCGCCCAGCACCAGGTCATTGTCTCCGCTCAGCACATAGTTAACCACCAGCGTGCCGCCGCCACCACCCAGTCGCCAAGCGCCATCCGCAGCATTCAGGGTCTCAGTTGTACCAAGCGTGCCATACTGCACTGTCTTACCAGCCTCTGCACCAATAAACAAGTCATTATAACCTGCTATATTCAGTTGTTCTGAATCAGCGGAAAGCACCAAGGTACCGGTAGAGCTGGTATCTATATGCTCCAGCAGCTGAGCTCCGTTTTCTTTGTGCGAAGCTATCCAAGCATCTTCCTGTATAACCCACTTGTTCGTGCTGGTATCACCCAGAGCAGTAGTGGAATCCGCAATCAGGCCACCGCACACCAATGTCTTGGTGCCGGTAAAAGAGTTATCCCCAGATAAGGTGAAGATTGCGGACCAATCCTTGAGGTCCACACTCATATTACCCGTACCGCTGATGTTGCCGGCATAGGTATTGTTCGCCGTCACGCCTGAGCTGTACTCCACCTTCAGCGTACCACCGTTGAGCACCGTATCACCCTTGTGCCCGTAAAAGGCAGCATACTTGGAAACATCCTCCAGTTGCTGGCCACCTTCCACATATTCCTGAGCATATTTCACGCCCTCTCGCATCACATAAATACCGCCGCTTTCCACGGTAACATCGCCCGTGAGTCGAGCATGACTGCCCAACTCAAAAGTGGCACCGCCCTTCACGGTCACATCCATAGCGGCATCGGCATAATGCCAATCGTTGGCATTGGTGTAGCGGTTCGAGTTAACGCCATTGGCAGAGCCCTCAGCGTGAATGGTATTCGTACCCCGCAGCACCACCTTTCCGTTATCTACCTGCAAGCCGCTGTTGTCGTTCTGCAAGTTGGTGTGTACACTGTTAAGCACCCAAGTGCCGCCACCGGCATACTGAATTTTCAGAGAAGAATCAGAGGAATCACGGAAAGAACCGAGGAAGGTTGTGTCGCCACTCTGGCGGTAAACCAATGTAGAACTCCCCTTGTTATTGGCAATAACGGCATCTTCAGTCAGGGCATTGATGGTGAAGCCGGCATCAGCAATCGTCTCACTGTTGCCGGTTGTGTACCAATCCATGCTCTGGCCGTTCATGTCCAGCACGCCGCCCTTGTTGCCAAAGGTGAAATCGCGTTCAATCTGACCAATATCATCAATCACCACCTTGGCGCCATTGTTCACCAGCACGTTGTAGGCTGCATAACCGCCATCGGTGCGCTTCAGGTATGTGGTACCGCTACCACCCAAATTCAGCAGGATATTGTTATCACCGCTACCTTCGATATACAGGTCACCGGCGCCTATCTTGCGCCATTCGTACATGTGCTTATCTGAGCTCGTGAGCTGGAGATGCAGGGAAACATTCTCATTCACCAGATAACCGGCAGAGTTGAGCATGTAGTTGCCACCGGCGGCTGAGGAAACAGTGTAACTCACAGGAGCATTCCCGGAGGCACTGAACTCAGCATAGCCCACGCCCAAATCCACCGTGGCATTCAGCACCACGGCATTCTGCGCTGCAGAAGAGCTAAACAGCAGATTCTCAGTAAAATACAAATCCGCATTACTCTGCGCCACATAGCCATTACCGTAGTTATACCAGTTCTGGTTATTCTTCACCCCAGACAAATCACTCCATGTGCTCAGGCCGTTCTGCAGACCAATGTGTGTGGTCAGCACATTGCCCGCAGCATCCTTGATTTTACCGGCATAGAGGGTGGTGCTGTTGGAGCCATCGCTCTGGGAGCCCGCCACCTCATCCACGGCATTCAGGTAAACAGTGTTCACGCCATCCACTGCAGAAACGGATGACATATCAACACTCTTGTTAAATGAATTCAGAGCTTCTTGGTACTTGTTGGTGTAGCTCAGGTAGGTGGCATTGGTGCCATCGGACAAGGCTGTGCAGCCCCAGAATTTGTACACGCCCTCCTCGGCATCGTAAACATACACCGGGCTGCCGGAATCGCCAGCCAGCGCAGCATACGGCAAGGGATTAGTATTGTTCACCCCATTAAACGTCGTACCGACACGAAGACCACCGGCGCTGGTATCATTCAACGACAAGGGGTCAATGATACCGCCCGTCTCATACACATAGGCCTGATACGGCAGGCTGAGTCCGGGGTACTGGTGATAACCGGCACCGCTATGGTAAAACATGTTCGTGCCTGATACAAGGTCACGAGCTTCCTGAGTGCTGCTGCAAGCCTGCACAGGAGTAATATCTGTAAATATCTTGCTTTGTCGGGAAATTCGGTAATCCACATAACGCCCGTCATTGTAGGCATTGCTGAACACGCTGGAACCGCCGATGGAAACGCTCTTGTAATTGATACAATGAGAACCGCCAATGCCGTACACATCTGACGTAAAGTTGGAAGATTGTTCCCCGTTGTGCCCCACGGTCACCGTAATAGTGGGGGAAATAGCCGCAGCAATGGAGCGATTGTAACCTGCTGAGAAATCAATCATTCCTTGCTCATTCGATATCACATAGTCAGCCCTGCCGTCAGTATAGGTAATGGCAATCCCCCCTTCCTGCTGACGAATATACTGCAACAGGGCATTTCCGCCATCACCTGCTATATATCGCCCGCAGTTCTGACCAAAGTCGGTATATGTTACAAGAGTAGCGGCCGAATGCATAGACGCGGCCTGAACCGTGTAACCAGCAACAACTGAGCCAAACAAAGCCAACAAGGCAGCACGAAGAGAGACAGGCAAGTGAAGTTTCATGATAAAAAAATCGACTTTGCCCAACACTCTACCCTTTTACCCACCACAAGTCAAGCTCCAACTTTGCCGCAAAGCAATTATGAGAGCGGCAAAATTAAATGCGACACAATAAATCACCAATAAATATGTCGAAATGCTCACACATTCAATACACGAGGAGAGAGCGAAATACCCTGCACAAGCATATATACCGTTTTCACCGGCATTCAGGAAAAAGCTGTTTCCATGGTCATGGTGTCATTGAGGAAGGTAATTTACCCGTAATTTCTCGAAGTTCCAGGCAAGAGTGAGCCCCGGCTGACCAAGGGCTCCACTGGCGGGGCTTCCTAGGCTTTTGGATGTGTTTTTGCGCCATCGGCAACAAAAATTCCGAAAACGCGCAACTAAAATGCCCGCCGCTGTCGAGAAATCGACCATTTTTTGCAATCGGAATCGGGCAAGTTTGGGGGCATTATTTAATTCCCCCGTTAAGCGCCTCCGCTCCACCTATCGTTTTTACAATCAATATTTTCCTCATTACCCCCACATAACGCTCCCACATATCAGACAATAAAAGCCGGGTCTGTTTCAGATTTGCTGATGCCCAAGTAGCCCCCTCGATGACAAAAAAAGTGGCAATCCAGTCTTGCTTGTCTTTGTAACACCCGTTACAAAGAGTTGATGATTAAACAAATATACAAACAGAAGGGCTGGACTGC
>JAZLDM010000059.1:0-41148 GCA_045614705.1 Akkermansia sp. | reverse complement strand
AAAAGAGATGGCGTTTGTGAAACTTGCGCCTTCGTACCAAATCCGCCGATATTTTAGAGTTTTGGGCAGTGCTTGTCAATGCAAAGTACAGCGAGCGTAGCGAGCCTCACATGTGTCCCAAAGTTTCCTGGCTCATAAGGCAAAAGCCCGATGAGATATGGAGTTGCGGAAAAACGACGCAGACTTTATGTTCACGACGTATCCTTCCATTTTATTTTTTGTGACTTCCTTATTGTCGATATATCTTTGTCCCCTTCTGACAAACTTTGGGACACATGTGACGCGCCATGCCTTTTTCGCCTTTTTCAGCGCTCCATTCGGAACAACCGGCTACCACAACGAGCGCCTTCAAGATGGCGACTTCCACTTTTTGCAACAATCCGCCACTAACCCCTTATATTCTTATGCTTACATCAGATACAATAAGGGTTGTTTTTCTTTGTGTTAAAGTGCTCTTTACTATTTTTGTGTATTTTAGCACTTTTCAGACCTATTTTGGGGCAATTTTACAACTATTTTCCCGAATACGCAGCTCATAGAATTTCTGATTTCCCTAAAAACAAACGCTCCTTTTCAAGCAAGCTTTATAGTGTAAAGTAGCTTTACCAGACAAAATCGCCAAAAAATTCGCCTATCCCTACCCTTTTACGGCCAAGATAGACCATTTTCTTACAAATTCTGCCATTTTTGAACCCTCGTCAGGCGCGCACAGAGCCGTACAAATAATAAGGAAAAGTTAAATATCGCCGTAGCATTCCTACCAACCCTCTGGGTATAAAATTCTACATTTTCTCTACCTCCAAGCTCAAAAGTTCAAACAAGCCCGGGCAAAAGTGCTCAGAAAATTTTCAAGCGCGCTATATCCTACTTATCCTACATGGGTTCATGTTTTTAGATTTTTTATCTTGGCATCATCCCGGCGCCTCCACCGAAAACAAGCTCTCAACCTGACCGAAAATCTGCGATTTTGGGTTTATATTATAATTTCAACATTTGTTTATTTTACACTTTTTCACACATTTCACCTATTTTGCATTAATATATTTTTCCTTATTTCATCGGTGTTTATATACTATAATTTCTATCTTGGTATAAAATACTCCTATTTGGCATCCATCACAAAGAATATAAATATCGCCAAGCCCCCTCGTCCGAATAAAAAAAGCGAGGGCATAATTTGGCATTGCAGGGAGGGGTTCGATATGGTAAAATGAACTACGGAATATGACTTTAGAAGAGTTGAGACAAGAGATTGATCGCCTCGATGCACAAATTGTCGAGCTGCTGAAGCAGCGCATGAAGTGCGTGCACGGCGTGGGCGAAATCAAAAAAGGGAGCAATTCCCACATCTTTGTGCCCGAGCGCGAGAGCAAGCTCTTCGCCAAACTGATGGCGCACAATGCCGGCGTGCTACCCGAGAAGGGTCTTCAGAGCGTATACCGCCAAATTGTGAGCATGAGTTTTGCGCTGGAGGGCGGCATGAAAGTAGGCTACCTGGGGCCGGAAGGCACATGGAGCCACCACGCGGCACAAGCCCGCTTCGGCGACAGCGTAGAGCTGGTACCCTACCCGAGTTTCAACCATATTTTCCATGCAGTAGAGCGCAAAGAAGTCGATTACGGCATGGTGCCGATAGAGAACAGCACAGACGGCAAGGTATCTCAAGCGCTGGACTTGCTCGGCGCCATGGGACTGCGCATCTGCGCACAGGTGCACCAACCCGTTCTCAACTGCCTGTTGGGCAAATGTGACCCGCGCACCATCACCACTGTCTACTCACACCCGCAGGCACTGGGGCAATGCCGTGAATGGCTGCTGCAAAACTACCCGAACGCAGCCCAGGTTGCCACCCCCTCCACGGCAGAAGCCGCCCGCCGCGCCGCCGCAGAAAGCGAGTCCGGAGCCGCAGCTATCGGCAGCCGCATGGCCGCTGAACTCTATAACCTCGATATACTGAGCGCGGACATACAAGACAAAGCCGACAACACCACGCGCTTTGCCGTCATTGGCCGCCAGCACAACGCCCCCAGCGGCAAAGACCGTACCACCATCTGCTTCAGCGTGCCGCACACAGCCGGCAGCTTAGTAAACGTGCTCAACATCTTCCGCGACCACGGGGTCAACATATGGTGTATGGACTCCCGCCCCACGCGCGACACCGCTTGGGAATACCTGTTCTATATCGACGTCGAAGGGCATGAGGACGAAGAACCGCTGCGCAGCTGCCTGAAGCAAGTGCACGACTCAACCCCCATGTTCAAAGTACTGGGTTCATACCCGGAAACCTAACCGCCGCACACATGGCCTTTACCTACGAACAGGCGCATACCCTGCTGCGCAACGCCCGAGCTAACGGCCGCCAGCCGCATGCCCTGCTCTTCACCGGCGCACCGGATGCCGGCACCCACCGCCTGGCACTGGCACTGGCGGCAGAGCTGAACAACGCCCGCGCCGATAGCTTGGAAAACCTGCAGCACCCCACCTGTCGCGTGCTGCGACCGGGCTCAAAAATACGCACCATCTCCATCGATGCCGTGCGAAGTGTTGAGCCATTCCTTGCCCTGCGCGCCGCGGAGGGTGAAACCAAGCTCGTTATTATAGACGAAGCCGATCGCCTGCTCGACGAAGCCGCAAACGCCTTCCTCAAAACACTGGAAGAGCCCCCGCCGCAAACCCTCATTATCCTCATCACCGCCCTGCCGCAAAAACTGCTGCCCACCATCCTCTCCCGCTGCGTGCGGCTCGATTTGCGCGACTCTCACCGTGGAGTGCGGCTCACCAATGCCCAGCAAGCCTTCCTGCCGGCCGTTCGCGGAGTACTCCCCCGCTTGGGGAATGATGTAGCTGCCCTCGCCCTGCGAGCGGATTTTCAAAACCTGCTCAACAAACGGCGAGAAGAAATCACCGACCGCATCACCACCGCCCTGAAGGCGGAAGCCAAGGCCGTAGCCGAAGGCACAGATATACGCAACTGGGAAGCCATGCAAAAAGACGTGACCAATGCCCGCATCGAGAGCGAATACCTCGGTGAGCGCGCCCAGATGCTCGAATTGCTCTCGCTCTGCCTTGGTCAAGCCGTGCTGCTGGCCTCGCACGCGCCGGATATCGAGCCCCTTACCCCCGAGCTGGCAGCGGTAGCAACCGCCCACAGCGTGCCCGACCTGCTGCGCCGCATGCGCGCCGTAGACGACCTGCGAACCGACCTTAATTTCAACGTAAACGAAGCTCTCGCGCTCGACTCGCGACTGCTCGACATCATCGGCAAATCCCCCTTATGAACAGCATGACAGGATTCGGGGCAGCTACCGCCCCGCTCAACAACGCCTCCATCCGTGTGGAAATCGGCGGCGTCAATCGCAAACAAACAGAAATCGCCGTCTCACTCCCCCGCGCGTGGGCTGAACTCGAAACCCGCGTGCGCGAACTCGTGGCCGGCTGCGTCTCCCGTGGGCGCGTCAACATCACCATTTCCCTGCAAACTGCAGCCACCGGCAGCGGCGCACTCGCTGTCAACAAAGCCAAACTCGAAGCCCTGCAAACCTGCACGGCCGAAGTAGCAGCGGCTACCGGCAAAAACGTAGAAATCACGCTCGATGCCCTGCTGCGCCTCGGCATCATCGGCGAAGAAAGCGATGCCGACATCACCCCCGATACCGCTTGGGCTGCCGCCGAACCGGCCATTCGTGAGGCCCTCGCTGCCTTCCTCGCCCTGCGTGCACAAGAGGGCGCCAACATGCGCACAGACCTGCTGCGCCGCATCAATACCCTGCGCGACTACCGCGAGCAGCTCATCGCCCGCGCCGCCGGCGTGCCCGCACGCTACCGCGAGCAGTTGCTCAAACGCCTCGAAGAAAGCGGGCTGCCCATCCCCGCAGACGATGAGCGCATCATCAAAGAAATCGCCCTCTTCGCCGACCGTTGCGACGTGAGCGAGGAAACCACACGCCTGGCCTCACACCTCGACCAATTCGAGAAAATCTGCGACAAGCCCGAGGCCGTCGGTCGCACCCTCGATTTCCTCTGTCAGGAAATCTTCCGCGAACTCAACACCACCGGCTCCAAGGCCAACGACGCCGCTCTCGCTCAGCTCGTTGTCTCCGCCAAAACCGAGCTCGAAAAAATCCGCGAACAAGTCCAAAATATCGAATAACAACTCACTAACCTCACCACATGCTCGGCTCACTCATCATCGTCTCAGGCCCCTCCGGCTCAGGTAAAACCACCCTCTGCCGCCGCGCAGAGGCCGACGGACTCACCGCCTACTCCATCTCCTGCACCACCCGCGCACCCCGCCCGGGCGAGCAAGACGGCGTAGACTACCACTTCCTCACCCCCGAAACCTTCGCCGCCAAGGTTCAGGCCGGGGAATTCCTCGAGCACGCCACCGTGCACGGCAACTCCTACGGCACGCTGAAGGCAGACATCATTGACCTGCTGCAGCAAGGTAAAAACGTGGTGATGGACATCGACGTACAAGGTGCCGCCTCCATCCGCGCCTGCGACGACCCCATCATTCGCCGCGCCTACGCCGACATCTACATTCACGTCCCCGCCGCTGAGCTCGAGGCGCGTCTGCGCGGTCGACAGACAGACAGCGAGGAGGTTATCCAACTGCGCCTGCACAACGCCGCCGCAGAGGACGCCCGCCAAGGCGAATACCAATTTGCCCTCGTCTCCGCCGACCGCGAGCACGACTACGCGCGCTTCCTCGCCCTGCTCACCACACTTTCCATGCGCACCACGCTCGCATGAGCCCCGCGCGCCTGCAGCAGCGGCCTTCCATGAGCTTATCTCTGTAAGGCCGCGGCGCAGCACGCCCCTTCCCACTACATTACAACCCACTTACACCAAGCACAACTCTTTCTCTATGATTACCGGCGACCTTCGAAAAAAAATTGACTCACTCTGGGAAATCTTCTGGTCCGGTGGCATCACCAACCCGTTGGAAGTCATCGAACAGATGACCTACCTCATGTTCATTCATGATTTGGACGATGCCGATAACCGTGAGGCCCAAGCCGCCGCCATGCTCGGCCTGCCGCATAACAGCATTTTCTCCGGCGTGGTGAATATCGGCCAGCGTGAGGTGGAAGGCAGCCTGCTGAAATGGAGCACCTTTAAGGACTTCCCCGCTGAGCGCATGTACAGCATCGTACAAGAGCTCGTGTTCCCCTTCATCAAAAACCTGCATGGCAACCAGCAGAGCGCTTATGCTCAATACATGGGTGATGCTATCTTCAAAATCCCCAAGCCTCTCATGCTGGAACGCATCGTCGGCGCCATGGATGCTATTTACGAGCAGATGGCCCTCCTGAACATGGCAGACACCCGAGGCGATGTGTACGAATACCTGCTCTCTAAGCTCGCTACCGCCGGCGTGAACGGCCAGTTCCGTACGCCCCGCCATATCATCCGCATGATGGTCGAGCTCATGCAGCCCACACCCACGGACACCATCTGTGACCCCGCCTGCGGTACAGCCGGCTTCCTCGTCGCAGCCGGTGACTACCTGCGTGAAACCGCGGAAAATGACATCTTCTTCAATCAGGAGAATAAGGAACACTTCATGAACAACATGTTCCATGGCTACGATATGGACCGCACCATGCTGCGCATCGGCGCCATGAACATGATGACCCACGGCGTGCAAAATCCGCACATCGAATACCGTGATAGCCTCTCGGACCAAAACAAGGATGCGGATTATCACAGCCTCATCCTCGCAAACCCGCCCTTCAAAGGGTCGCTCAATGCGGATATCATCACCGCGGACCTCCTCAAGGCTTGCAATACCAAAAAGACGGAGCTCCTTTTCCTCGCGCTGTTCCTGCGCATGCTCCGCGTAGGTGGTCGCTGTGCCTGCATCGTGCCCGACGGCGTACTCTTCGGCAGCTCTAAAGCCCATAAGACCATCCGTCAGTCTCTCATCGAGCAGCACCGCCTCCAGGCCGTCATCTCCATGCCCTCAGGCGTCTTTAAGCCCTACGCCGGAGTCTCTACCGCTATCCTTATCTTTACCAAAACAAACCACGGCGGTACGGATAATGTGTGGTTCTATGATATGAAGGCCGACGGCTTCTCGCTCGATGATAAGCGCTCCCCTATCGACCGGAACGATATCCCCGATATCATCTCCCGTTTCCGGAATCCCGACGCAGAAGCCGAACGCTCTCGGACAGATGCCTCCTTCTTCGTCCCCAAAGACGAAATCGCTTCCAACGACTACGACCTCTCTATCAATAAGTACAAAAAGACTGAGTACGTCCCCGTTGAGTACCCGCCCTCGTCCGAAATCCTTGCCGACATCCGCCAACTCCAGGCCGAAATCGATAAGGATATGGCCGAGCTCGAAAAAATGCTTAATGAACAAATCTGACTTTGTAGGGGTGAGTATGGGAAAAGTTAAGCTGACAGATATTTGCTCTCCTAAGCAATGGAAAACAATACCCACTGAGCAACTTACAGAGGATGGGTATCCTGTATATGGAGCAAATGGAATCATTGGTAAATACTCAGAATATAATCATGCGAATCCGGTAATAGCCATCACTTGCCGTGGAGCGACGTGTGGCAACATAAATATCACACAGGAGAAAGCCTATGTAACAAGCAACGCTATGTGCTTGGATGATTTATGTTCAGATGTCGATTTGGAATATCTTTTTTATGCGTTGCGTCACTATGACTTTTCAACTGTAATAAGTGGCTCCGCTCAACCTCAAATTACACGTCAAGGGCTTTCAAAAGTGTCGATTCAGCTGTTCCCATTTGACCAGCAGAAGTTCATAGCTAAAACGCTGGCAAAAGCTGAACGTATCATATCACATCGCCGTACACAGCTTGTAAAGTTAGATGAACTCGTCAAATGCCGATTTGTCGAAATGTTTGGGGATATGATTTATAATCCAAACAAATGGGAGGAAAAAGCACTTCAATCCGTTGCTGATATTGTATCTGGTATTACTAAGGGAAGAAAAATATCGGACACGAAACTTATCGAAGTTCCTTATATGTCCGTCTGCAATGTAAAAGATGGATACATAGATTGGACTAATCTCAAAACTATACTCGCAACCAATAAAGAAATAGAACAGTATAGAATACTTGCAAACGATGTATTGATGACTGAAGGCGGAGACCCCGACAAAGTAGGACGAGGAGCTATTATTTCTTCACCGCCAAGTAACTGCATACATCAAAATCACATTTTTAGAGTACGCCTTTCTGAAGAAGTGGAAGCTATTTATTTCGAACAGTATTTACAGCAGCCAAAGGCGCGGCAGTATTTTTATAGAAGCGCAAAGCAGACAACAGGCATTGCCAGTATAAACATGTCTCAGCTTAAAGCGATGCCAGTATTGCTTCCTCCTCTAGCGCTACAAGAACAGTTTGCCGCCTTCGTCCAGCGCATCGACAAATTACGCGTTAGCATACAGGCGTCGTTGGACAAAACGCAGCAGCTCTTTGACAGCCTGATGCAAGAATATTTCGATTAATCTCAATTCTGAAGAGCCGGCCTAAAGCCGGCTCTTTTGACAGGGTACAGACCTTCTGCTATACTCCCATGCTGCTTATGAACACGAACAGCATGGACGAGAAACTGGTGTATATTCTCAACGAAATGGCAGAATATCTGAGTGTTACCCAAATGAAAAAACTCCAGGAGGTACTCCTGAAACACCTGAGCAACGGCAAAGACCCCGCGGCCCCGGCAACAAACGCTGAATACCTGCAGCAATTCCTGAATGCCAAGCGCATAGAGGGCTGCTCAGAGCGCACCCTGCAATACTATCGCGTGACAGTAGAGCACATGCTGGCCAACATATCCACCCCCGTCCGACGCATCAATACCGATGAAATACGCCATTACCTCGTGAATTACCAATCTCTGCGCCAATGCAGCAAGGTGACCGTCGATAATATTCGGCGTAATATCTCCAGCTTTTTCTCTTGGCTGGAGGAGGAAGACTGCATCCTGAAAAGCCCCATGCGCCGAATCCATAAAATCAAAACCAAAACCGTGGTAAAAGAAATCATCAGTGACGAAAACATCGAGAGGCTGCGGGATGGATGCAGAGAAATACGGGATCTCGCCATGGTTGATTTACTTTATTCCACCGGTATACGCGTAGGTGAGCTCGTCAACCTGAATATCCACGATATCAATTTTGAACAGAGAGAATGCGTCGTTTTCGGCAAAGGAGACAAAGAACGCCGCGTGTACTTCGATGCCCGTACCAAACTGCACCTGCAGCAATATCTGGCCAGGCGCAAGGATAAGAACCCGGCACTCTTCGTCACACTGGATAATCCGCACGAACGCCTGAAAATAAGTGGCGTAGAAATACGCATGCGCCAGCTTGGCAAACGATTACAGCTCCCTCGCATACACCCGCACAAATTCCGCAGAAGCATGGCAACCCGAGCCATAGATAAAGGAATGCCCATCGAACAAGTGCAAAAAATCCTCGGGCATTCCCAGATTGACACCACCATGAAGTACGCTATCGTGAACCAAAACAACGTCAAAATTTCCCACCAACGATTTATCGGTTAAAAGATAGGCCCAAATCTGACTTTGTAGGGGGTGTATGAAAATCGCGACACTTGAAAATGTGTGTTATTTAAATATGGGGCAATCGCCTGACTCATCAACATACAATGAAGTTGGAGAAGGATTACCCTTTTATCAAGGCAATGCCGATTTCGGTGAGAAACATCCGCACTGTAGAGTTTGGTGTTCTGAGCCAACAAAAATTGCCGAAAAAGAAGACATCTTGATTTCGGTGAGAGCTCCCATAGGTGCGTTAAACGAAGCAAATGAAAGATGCTGCATAGGCCGTGGGTTAGCTGCCATACGCCCTAAAGGAAAGATAAATAAGGACTTTTTGTATTATTTTCTTCTTTCAAAGAAGTCATATTTAATATCTAAAGGAACAGGAAGCACTTTCAAGGCTATATCAAAAAATGTCTTGGGCAAGCTATCAATTCCTGTGCCCGCAATGCATGAACAGGAAAAACGAGCCCGAATACTAAACACGCTTTGGAAGGTAATTTATACGCGCCGAGTCCAACTTGCAAAGCTTGACGAGCTCGTCAAATGCCGATTTGTAGAGATGTTTGGGGATGAAAATAATGTAGCTTCTTCTGAAATTCGAATTGGAGAAATTGCTGATGTGCAAGTAGGTATTGTTATCAAGCCATCTCAATATTACACGAATCAAGGCGGGGTAAAAGCCTTCCGTTCACTTAATGTTGGCGAGGGATTTATTAAAAATGAAGATTGGGTATATTTTTCAGAATCAGCGATGAGAGAAACTCAGCGTACAACAGCCCATACTGGGGATATTTTAGTTGTGCGTAGTGGACGGCCTGGAACCGCTTGCATCGTAACCGAAGAATACAACGGGTGCAACGTAATAGATTTATTAATTGTAAGACCCAACCACAAGCACATTCTGCCTGAATATTTGTGCGCTTTCACAAATCTGCCACACGGAAAAAATCAAATAGAATCTCAACAACGTGGAATTGCTCAGCAACATTTCAACGTAGGAATGTATCGAGAAATGAAAATAGTAGTTCCTCCTATTAGACAACAAAAAAGCTTTGTTTCATTTCTTACCCGCATCGACAAATTACGCTTTAAATAGCATTTCTCAAGCCAATATGATAAATGAGCTTGCTCTGCGAGCAGAAATATGGTAGAAGTGTCTAGATATCAACTATATACCGAACTATAAAGATGAGCAGCCCTACGGGAAATTTTATTTTTCTGCTTGAAGAACCGCGTTTTAAGCACTTTGCAGAGATAGCGATTGCGGCGGAGCGGGTACTGGTGCATGACCGGGCGTCTGCCATCATCAATTGCCGCAGAGCGCTGGAATGCGCCGTTCGTTGGCTGTATTCCGTTGATACCTCCTTAGAAGAGCCATGGAAAGACAATCTGGCGGGGATGCTGAGCACGCCGGAGTTCCGGAAACTGGTAGGCGAGCACGTATACAAGCGTTTGGAATACATACGCAACCTTGGCAACAAGGCTGCACACAGCAACTACAATTTCAAAGAAGAAGAAGCGCTGCTCTGCCTGGAACAGTTACATATCCTGCTGAGCTTCATGGCCCGCTGCTACAGCAAGGTGAAGCCCAAAGGAAAATTTAACGCTGACCTAGCAAAATCAGCCGGCTGCATTCTGCAAGCGCCTGAGCCCATTGAAACCAAGCCGGATCCGCGGCTGGAGGAATTGCTGCGAGAAAACGCCGCGCTGAAAGAGCAGCTGACGGCCCAGCGCAAGGAGGAACAGAAGCACATCGAAAATGAGCCCCCGGAGCTTTGCGAATACAAGACACGCAAGCTCTACATCGATGCCATGCTGATGAATGCGGGCTGGGTGGAAGGCCGGGACTGGATAAACGAAGTCGAATTAAGCGGCATGCCCAACAAAGCGGGCAAGGGCTATGCAGACTATGTGCTTTACGACAAAGCGGGGCTGGCGCTTGCCGTGGTCGAGGCCAAGAAAACAAGCATAGGAGTGGAGCAAGGGCGGCAGCAGGCCAAGCTGTATGCCGACATCATCGAACGCCGGCAAGGAATACGCCCGGTGATATTCCTCACCAATGGTTTTGACACCTACATCATCGATAACCAATACCAAGAGCGCCGAGTGGCTGAGATATATTCTCGCCGTGACCTAGAGAAATTGCATAATCTGAGGCGCACCCGCCTGAGCCTGAGGCATGCCGAGGTGGACAGCAAGATAGCAGGACGCTACTACCAAAAAGAAGCCATCAAGGCGACATGCAAGGCTTTTGATGAAGAGAACCGCCGAAAGGCGCTGCTGGTAATGGCCACCGGCTCCGGCAAAACCCGCACCGTGATAGCCCTGTGCAAAGTGCTGCTGGAGATGGGCTGGGTGAAAAACATACTGTTCTTGGCTGACCGCACGGCGCTTGTCACGCAAGCGAAGCGCGCCTTCAGTAACATGCTGCCGGAGCTGAGCCTGACCAACTTGGTAGAAGAGAAAGATAATCTCACCGCCCGCTGTGTATTCTCCACCTACAACACGATGATGAATTGCATCGATAACGCTCAAGATGAGGAGGGGAATCGCCTTTTTACCTGTGGCCATTTTGACTTATTGATATGTGATGAAGCTCACCGCTCCATATATAATAAATACCGGGACATATTCAACTACTTTGATGCTCCGCTTGTGGGCCTGACAGCCACACCAAAAGATGATATTGACAAAAATACATACGGAATCTTTGAGCTGGAAGCCGGAGTACCTACATATGGCTACGATTTAGCCCAAGCAGTCAAAGACGGCTACTTGGTGGACTATGTAACAATCGAGTCCAAGCTGAAGCTCATGAGTGATGGCATCGTGTACGATGAGCTCAGCGATGAAGAGAAAGAGGAATACGAACAGACCTTCACAGATGAGGACGGCCAGCTGCCGGAAAAAATCGAAGCCTCTGCCCTGAACAGCCGCGTATTTAACACGGATACCATCCGGCACGTGTTGAGCATCCTGATGCAACAAGGTATACGCGTGGACTACGGCAACAAAATCGCTAAAAGCATCATCTTCGCCAGGAACCACGCCCATGCTGAAAAGATACTGGAGGTATTTAACCGCGAATACCCGCAGCTCACCGGGCAAGCTATGGTAATTGATAATTACCTGAATTATGCCCAAAGCGCCATAGATGATTTTTCTAATCCCGGCAAATTGCCGCAGATAGCTATCACAGTAGATATGCTGGACACCGGCATAGATGTGCCGGAGGTGGCCAATCTCGTATTCTTTAAAAAGGTGATGAGCCGAGCCAAGTTCTGGCAAATGATAGGCCGCGGCACGCGTCTATGCCCCGGCCTGCTGGATGGAGCGGACAAGAAGGAGTTCTTCATTTTTGACTTCTGCAGCAACTTTGAATTCTTCCGGTTGAACGCGAAAGGAAAAGAATCCGCCTCCGTCACCACCATCCAAGGCGCCCTGTTCACGCTCAAGGCTCAAATCGTTTCACGCCTGCAAGGCCTCAACTACCAAACGGAAGATTTAACAGAGTTCCGTGAGCGCCTCGTGCAGGAAATGCTCAGCAAGGTGCAGAAGCTCAATCGCGACAACTTTGCCGTGCATCAACACCTGCGCATCGTGGAACAATATGCACGCCCCGAGGGCTACCAATCCCTATCATACGAAGATACGGAAAATATACGGCATGAACTGGCCCCACTCATCGACCCTGAACCGGACGAGGCTAGTGCCCTCCGTTTTGATGCCCTGATGTACGGCATTGAACAGGCGTATCTGGCCGGAGAAAAAGAGCCCCAAGCCCGCCGCCGCAAAGAAATCCGCTCTAAGGTGGCCGCCATCTCCACCGTGTCCAACATTCCTGAAATCGCCGCAAAGAAAGCTCTCATCGAGACCATACTCCAGACGCAATATCTGGAAAATGCAGACGTGAATGCCTTTGAACACATCCGCACGCAGCTGCGCGAACTCATGAAGTACCTCCCCCGGGAAAGCAGACGCTACGACACGGATTTTGACGATGATATCCTCGAAATCACCCATGGCCACGACAAACCGGACGACGACTTACTGAAAACATACCGCGAAAAAGCGGAATCCTACCTGAAAAAACATCTGGACTCCGTGGTTATCTCAAAATTGAAGAATAACATAGCCCTCACGGCAGCGGATATGAAGGAGTTAGAGCGCATCTTGTGGCACGAAATCGGCACCCGTGAAGCTTACGAAGAAGAATGCGGTGAGAACATGCCACTGGGCGAGTTTGTGCGCAGCATCGTGGGGCTGGAAATGTCCGCCGCCAAAACCGCTTTTGCCAAATTCCTGGATGATAACAACCTCAATGCCGGCCAGATTTATTTCGTGAATCGCATTATTGAGTTCATCGTACAAAACGGACTGATGAAAGATATGCGAGTACTCATGGCGCCACCCTTTACAAATAAGGGGGACATCGTGGGGCTTTTTTCCAACAATATGCCCCTCCTGCTCGAAATACGTAAGACCATCGAAAGCATCAACAACACGGCTGTGGTAGCATAACGCACAGCGCCCGTAGTGAAAAAATCAGCTTAGCTTGACCGGGTGGCAATTTCGCCTTGACGGAACGCTCACAGGTAGTATAATCAAGGCGAAACTGAGAACCATCTGTTATGATACGCTTTGCCTCGACTGATTGCCGCCGCGAAACCGGCAACATTAAGTGGGACCTGCAAGGGCCGCTGCCTTTCGGTATAGCTGATATGGATATCGAAAGCCCGCCCTGCGTGGTGAATGCCCTACAGGCGCGCCTGAACCACCGATTCTATGGTTATGCCTTCATGACGGATGAACTGCGAGCCGCCATCACTTCTTACCTAGTAAAGAAACATGGTGTACTCAATGCTGCGCCCGAGTGGCTGCACGAGCTGCCCGGCTGTGTGCCGGCTTTCACCTTGGTAGCCCGCACGGTGTGTACCGAGCCTGAGCACGAAATAATGGTATGCTCCCCGACATACCCGCCCATGCTGCACTGCCATGAGGATGCGCGCTGCAGTCTGCTCTCCGTCCCCTTCACCTTTACCGGTGAGCGCTGGGAGTTTGACTGGGACACCATGGAGGCCACCGTCACCCCAAACACAAAATTATTCCTGCTCTGCAACCCGCACAACCCGCTCGGCCGCGCATGGAGCCGCGAGGAAATGGAGCGAGTGGCTGATTTTTGTGAGCGCCACGACCTCATTCTCTGCTCAGATGAAATTCACTGCGACCTCGTGCTGGATGAAGATAAACAGCACGTCTGTGCCCTGACCCTCCCCGAGAGCATGCAGCAACGCACCGTCATGCTCAGCGCACCGAGCAAGACGTTCAACATTGCCGGCATCTGCTTTACCTACATGGCCGTGCCGAATGCCGAGCTGCGCGCCGCTATCCGCAAGACACAAGGTCACAGCTTGCCCACGCTGAACGTCTTTGCCTACGCCGCCTCACTCGCTGCCTATACCGAAGGCTGGGAGTGGCACGAACAGCTAATCAAAACCCTGCGCGCCAATCGACAATTCGTCATTGACTACATCGCCCGCGAGCTGCCCATGCTCCGCACCCGCCACCAAGAGGCCACCTACCTGGCATGGATTGACTGCTCCGCACTCGGCGTGGAAAGCCCGCACGCCTTCTTCCGCGAGAAAGCCGGCGTCTACCTCGACAACGGTGCCAACTTCGGCGACCCGCAATGCGTGCGCCTGAACTTCGCTACCTCGCCGGAAATGCTGCTCACCGGACTTGAGGCTATGCGAAAAGCCGTGCGCGAGCACCTGCAATAAGCGCATCGACCGAGGGGATGCTCCACCCGGCAAATACGGGGCTTATACAACAAACTCACACCTAACACAACTTTTTTATAACTTATAGCTTGCTTCAAGATGGCAAGGGGAGTATAATTAAAACGTGAACGGAAGTGAGTTGAAGGAAATAGCCTTAAAAGCCTACCGGGCCATGGAGTTGGCTCGGGCGTTTGACAGCAAGCTCTCTGCGCTGTATAAAGCCGGCAAGATATACGGCGGTGTATTTACCGGGCGAGGGCACGAGGCTATATCTGCCTGTGAAGGCGTGTACTTGGAAAAAGGGCGGGATGTATACACCCCCTTCATCCGCGAGCAGGCCGGGCGCTGCGCATGGGGCGACAGCGTATTGCTGAGCGCGCGCTGCTACTTCGGCAGCTCCCTGGGTATCATGCGCGGCCGCGAGGGCAACGTACACTGGGGCAACCCACAAGAGGGCTCCGTTGCCAGTATTTCGCACTTAGGCGCCTCCGTCTCGGTCGCTGCGGGCATGCTGCTGGCCAAGCGTATGCAGGGCGAGCGGGGTTTTGCCGGGGTCATCTGCATAGGCGATGGCACCACCTCCGTAGGGGCTACGCACGAGGGCTGCAATATCATCGCAGTTGAAAAATTACCCGCAGTCATCGTGGTAACCAACAATCAATTTGCCTACTCCACCCCCAATAGCCAAGAGTTCGCCTGCAAAAGCCTGTGCGATCGCGGCATAGGCTACGGTATGGCAACTCACGAATGCGATGGCACGGATTTTCTGCAAACCCTGCAAGTAATGGGCAAGGCCATTGCCGCCGCTCGCGCCGGTGAAGGTCCGCAGTGGGTCGTAGCCAATACCCTGCGCATGTGCGGTCATGGTGAGCACGATGACGCCGCCTACATACCGCAGGAGCTCAAAGACAACTTCGCCGACCGCGACCCGCTTGCCGTTGCCCGCAGGCAAATGCAGGAGCAAGGTTGGTTGAGCGCCGAAGAAATCACCGCTATTCAGGCTGAGTGCGCCGAAGAAGTGCAGCAAGCCATGGCTCAGGCTCAAAAGGAACCCACCCCCAACCCGGCTACGGAGGACTGGAGTGCCACCTCTTGGAAACCCACTCGCTACTGAACCGCAAACCATCTCGACACAATCTCATGAGCGTAACCTACATAGACGCTATCCACCAGGCACTGGCCGAGCTATTGGCAGAAGATGACAAGGTATTTCTGTATGGCGAAGACATAGCGGGCAAATTCGGCGGTGCTTTCAAGGCCACCAAGGGCTTGTCCGAGCAATTCCCGGGTCGAGTGCTCAACTCCCCGATTGCGGAAGACGCCATCATGGGTGTAGCAATCGGAGCTGCGCTGGGCGGCATGAAACCCATCGTTGAAATGCAATTTGCCGATTTCGGCACCTTGGCTCAGAACCAGCTGGGGAACAATGCCGCAGCCCATTACTACCGCACCGGTCAGCCTGTGAACGTGACCCTGCGCATGCCCTGCGGCGGCACCCCCGGCGGCGGCCCCTACCACAGTCAGTCTGTAGAGGCACTATTTGCGCACTACCCCGGTGCCCATGTGCTGTGCCCTGCCACCGTGGCAGATGCCTATTACATGCTCAAGCAAGCTGTACAGATACCCGACCCGGTAGTATTTATGGAGCACAAGTTCCTGTACCGCTGGTTGAAGGCCGACACTTGGCTGGACCCCGACCCGCTGCCTATCGGCCGAGCCCGTATTGCACGCCCCGGGCGGCACGCAACGGTAGTCGCCTATTCCGCCATGGTGCCCGAGGCTCTGAAAGCAGCCGATGAGCTTGCTGCCACGTCCGGCTACCATCTGGAAGTCGTTGATTTGCGCAGCGTGAAACCCATGGATACGGACACCATACTGGCCTCAGTCGCCCGCACGGGGCGTCTGCTGGTAGTGAGCGAAGATTTCCCATGGGGCGGAGTAGCCGCCGAGGTTATCTCCCGGGTATGTGCTCGGGGCTTCCACCTGCTGGATGCCCCGCCCCTGCGTGTAACGTCAAAAGATACGCCGATTCCCTACCACCCGGACCTGTGGCGAGCCCACCGCCCGCACAGCAGTCATATTATCGAGGCCGCACGCTACCTCATCTCTCTCTGAAAACGAACTTCTCACCCCTTTTTACCAAAAACATGCCGCAAGTCCCCATACTCATGCCCCAGCTGGGCGAATCGATAGCCGAAGCCACCATCATGCGCCTGCTTGTGCAGGTAGGCGATGAGGTACAGGCCGACCAAGAGGTGATAGAGGTCGAAACAAACAAGGCCGTTATGGGCGTCACGGTCTCTTGCTCCGGCACTATCAGCTCCATTACCGTGGCGGAGGGAGAAACCATAGCGGTGGGCGCGGTCATGGGTGTAATCGAGGTCAGCGAGGAAGAATTGCAGCGCTCCGGTGCCACGCCGTTGGGTGAAGGAGAACTGCCCACCGCCCCGAAACCCACAGTCACCGGCTCCGTGAGCAGCGATGGAGCCCACTTCGCAACCGAGGGCGAGTACCGCGAAGGCAGCGGCACCCCCATCAGCGGGGGCGGGCGAGGCTTGCCCGTACCCGTAGGTATGCGCGGGGCTCATTACCTTTCCCCCCGAATCCGCTCGCGGATGGATGAACTCCAAATCACGGAGGCAGACTTGGCCTATGTAACCGGCAGCGGTGCGGGTGGTCGCATCACCATCGATGACTTCGAGAACTTTCTCGATTATGTGGACGGCTGGCCCTCGCGCCCGGTATCGCCCATGCGCCGCAGTGTAGCGAGCAGCATGCAGCGCACCTGGCGCCGCCCCATTGCCAGTGCCGGGCGCCCCATCTACATGGCCCCTATCATCCTGCACCGCCGCAACCACCCCCGCAAGCCCGGTATTACGCTGTATTTCCTGCGAGCACTGGCTATAGCGCTTGCGCAAGCCCCTGAGTGCGCAGGGTACATGGTTGGCGGTCGTATATTGACCCCCCGACGAATTGATATAGGTGTGGCAGTTCAGGTGGCAGACGGCGTGATGGTACCCGTCATGCGCAATGTGGATGAATATACGCTCGACGAGCTTATCGACGAATACAACAAAGTCGTCACCCAAGCCCGTGACCGCAAACTCGACCCCGCATACATCGGCGGCGGTATTGCTACCGTATCAAACTTCGGTGGGTTCGGTCTGACCTTTGCCAGCCCCATGCCCCTGCCCAGCGAAAGCCTGATTCTGGGCGTAGGCGCCGTGGTAAAAACACCCGTATGGAGCGATGAAGTAGAGTGTTTCATACCGGTAGAAAAGGCTAACATCGTGGCCTCCTTTGACCACCGAGTGGTAGACGGTGGCGACATCGGCCGACTGATGCAAAAGATTGCCTATTATCTGGAACACCCTGAACTGCTGTAATGCCATGGAACGCCCCGACCCAGCCAAACATGTACTAGGCGTGCTTGCCGGAGCCGGCGAGTACCCCCGCCTGATGGTAGAGGGAGCCAAACGTGCCGGTATGCGCGTGGTGGTAGCAGGTTTCCGTGGTGCGGTTGACAAAAGCTTGGCTCAACTTTGTGACGCTTTTGCCCTCTTTCGCGTAGGCGCGCTCGATGCCCCGCGCGAATTCTTCCAGCAACATGGGGTTACCCATGTGGTGATGACCGGGCAAATTAAGCCCGCCTGTATCTACACCATGTGGCCGGATGCGACCGCCCGCCGCGAACTGGCACAGCTGGACCGGCGCAATGCCCACACCATCTTCACCGCCGTGTGCAACTATGTCGCACGCTATGGCATGACGATGCTCCCCTCCACCACCTTTATGGAGGAAGTGCTGCCCCCGCCCGGCCACATGGCCGGCCCGGCACCCACCCCCGAACAGATGGAGCAAGCCCGGCGCGGCATGCAGCTCGCCCGCGAAATCGCACGACTCGACATCGGGCAAAGCCTCATGATGCGCGGCAACCAAGTCGCCTGTGTGGAGGCTTACAAGGGCACAAACGAGTGCATACGCAACGCCGGCACCCCGCCTGTCACCCTGTGTAAAGTAACCAAGCCCGGGCATGACATGCGCTTCGATGTCCCTTGCATCGGACTACGCACGGTACAGCATTGCTCCGCCGCCGGAGTGAACCACATTGTATTCGAGGCACACCGCACCATCCTTTTCCAAAAGCAAGCCGTCATTGACCACTGCAACCGCCACGGCATCACCCTGCATGCCATGGCCATGCCGGCCGATGGTCCCACCGTGCCCGACCCCGGTCATATACCGGACGATGCGGAACATGCACTTGCCATGGCCACGGCCCTCGAGCAGCTCGGCATCGGCAATTCCGCTGTTGTGTGCGAAGGTGTGGTAATCGCCGTTGCCGACCCCGAGGGGCCGCTCAAGTGCATACGCCGCGCCGGTGCTTATATGAAACGCCTGCGCTTCGTACGCATCGTCAACTGGCTATGCCGAGTGCTGCTCGGTCGCCCCGGCACCCCGCCTGCTCCCATGGTCATGCGCGGCACACCGAACTTCATCATCACCCCCGAAATAGAAAAAGCCGCAAAGAAAGCCGGCATACAACTTCGATAATCCCCCATGAATAACGACAACATTCCCACACACATTCTGTGCACGCTGTACCCCGGAGCATTTTACAAAACTCCCGATGACGAATACTCCCACGCAGGCGAAGAAATCACCCTACCGGCAGCCGACGGCACACTACTGAGCGGCTGGTTCTACGACCGTGGTGAGGGTTCACCGCTGGTTGCCATGTATTGCGGCAACGGCATGAATGCAGGCGATTTCAACTTCCTCGCCCGCCGCGACAAAACCCGTTCCTACCTGCTCATCAACTATCGCGGATATGGCAGCAGCAAAGGAATACCCAGCGAAAGCAATATCGTAGCAGATGCCCGCCACTGCCTGCAATACGCACGCAACAGGCTCAATAACCGCCCCGGCCCGCTCTGCCTGGTCGGCTACAGTATGGGCAGTGCCGTTGCCATACAGGTAGCAGCGGTTGAACCCACGGCAAAACTGATACTCATTACCCCCTTCGATTGTTACGCCACCGTCGTCGGTCACGAAATAATAGCCGAATATCCCGGAGTAGCCGATTGGGATTCAGCCGCCGTGGCACCGCACATTTCTTGCCCCGTGACCATCATGAGAGCAAAGGATGACACCATAGTCCCCCCGACCTCAACAGCGGCGCTTGTGAAAGCCTTCCTCACCCCGCCGGAGGAAAAAAGCTACCCCGGCGAACACAATACCATCATGTTCCAAGAGGGCTTCATTCCGGACTTTTTTCAACAACTGCCCCAGCCATAATTTCAACACAAAAAACTATGTTCCGCAGTAACAAACTGGCAACAACGGCGGCACTGCTGACCTTGCTTTGCCTGCCCTCCTGCATCAATTCCATCGTCTACAACGGCAGCGGCAAGCACATGCCCGATTTGACTTACGGGCATAGTGAACACGCCACCAGCATGCAGGCTATAGATGGCACCGTGCTGCGCGGTTGGTTCTTCAACCGAGGTGCCGGCACGCCGCTGGTAGCCATGTATGGCGGCAATGCCATGAATGTGGGCAACTTTGCCGCCATAGCCGCCGCTGATTCCACGCGCTCCTACCTGCTCATGAATTACCGTGGCTACGGCGGCAGTGAAGGCGAACCCAGCGAAAGTGCACTCGTGGCAGACGCCAACAGCTGCATAACACAAGCTCGCGCCCGAATGGGAACCCCGGGGTCACTGGCACTCGTGGGGTATAGCTTAGGTTCAGGCGTTGCCACACAAGTAGCAGCCACTAAAAAGGCGGCAGCCCTCGTACTCATTTGCCCCTTCGACAGCATGACCGAGGTAGCGTGCAACCAAGTTCCCTTCCTGCCGAGAATTCTGCCCATGGATGACTGGAACTCAGCCGGGTATGCCCCACACATTACCTGCCCGGTTACAATCATGCGCGCACAGACGGATGATATAGTACCTGCTGAAAGCACCGATAAACTGATACAATCTTTCCCCACCGCACCGGCAGTGAAGATTTACCCGGCAGATCACAACACCATTTTTGCCACGCCTGAGTTCACCGTTGACCTGCTGCGTGCCCTCCCCCTCAATCAAGCAACGGATGTAGAAGAAGCCTAATTTACCATGAACCGACACATCATCAACGCCGTCTTTCTGCTGATTCTGGTATCCCTTTCCATTTGGTCTGCCATCAACCCGCACGACACGCAAGTGTGGTGGACAGAAATGAGCATGGTATTCGTACTGGCTGCGGTCTTCGGCAGTCTTTACAAGTGGCTGAAACTGAGTGTAGGTTCCTACTTCTTCATCTTTCTGTGGTGCTGGCTGCAGGTCATCGGCGCGCACTACACCTTTGAACTGGTACCCTTTGATGGCGTGTGCGAATTTTTCGGCTTTGAGCGCAATCACTACGACCGCATAGCACATTTTGTAGTTGGGCTCAACGCCGTAGGTATAGCCGAGCTGCTGTGGCGCTACAAAGGCGCCCCCTCTGCGCGAACAGCTGCTGTCTACAGCGTCGTCATTATCATGGCCGTTGCCAATTTCTGGGAGCTTGTGGAATGGATTTACGCAGAAATTGACGGCGGCAGTGCCGGGCTCGCCTTCCTCGGCTCGCAGGGGGATATATGGGATGCGCAAAAAGACATGCTCATGGATACCCTGGGTGCACTTCTCGGTGCCATTATCTTCCTGACGGCCATTCCACGCAAGTCTTAAACAACGCCCCCCGCTTTCAACTCGGAAAACGGGGGGCGGTTCACAATTGGCTAAGCCTGCTTATTTCACGATGCCGATAGTCTTGAGATAGGCATCCGGGTCGGGGTCGCGGTCAAGGAAATCGCGGAAAGCCTCCGCCGCCGGTTTGCTACCGCCAACGGAAAGAATAGCGCGGCGGAAAGCAGCTGCCGGAGCCGGATTAAGAATCCCCTCCGCCTCGAAACGGCGGAAGGCATCCGCCACGAGCACATCCGCCCACTGGTACGAATAATAACCGGCAGCATAAGCACCGGTGATACAGTGACTCAGGCGGCGCATGTAAGACGGCTCATCCACACCGGAGGGCAACTGCATGGGAGCAAGCAACTCAGCCGTGGCAACATCGATATTGCGTCCCTCGAAACGAGCCGCATAATTTGAGTGCATCTCAAGGTCCAGTTTAGCCAAGCAGAATTGGCGCATGTTGCCAATCGCCGGCATGAAATAGCGGCTCTTCTGCAAGCGCTCCACCATCTCCGCAGGCATAGGCTCGCCGGTTTGATAATGCTTAGCATAAAGAGCGAGAGCCTCGGGCGCCCAAGTCCAATTTTCATTGATGATGCTGGGTAACTCGATAAAATCCCAAGCAATACCGCTACACCAATGCCCGGCCACCTCCGTATCGGTAAGCATGCCATGGAGCATGTGCCCGAACTCGTGGAAAAGCGTCTGCACATCCAAATGGCTGAAAAGAGCGGGGTTATCGCCCACCGGTCGAGTCAGATTTGCCGTAATGGCAGCCAAGTGCGGTGCATGAGGTTCACCGTTTTGCCCGGGCTCACCGACACGCAGCGGGGACATCCAAGCACCGCCACGTTTACCGGCGCGGGGATAAAGGTCCAGGTAGAATGAGCCAAGGTGAGCACCGGTAGCATTGTCGGCAATCGCAAACATGCGCACCTCCGGGTGCCATACCTCAACCTTACCCTCGGGGCAAGTCTCGCCGGGCTTCAGGCAAACAGTAGGCAACTCCTTTATGGAGATATTGTACAGACCGGATGCAATGGAAAACATACCCTCCAACACACGATTGCAGGCAAAATAGGGGCGCAGCGACTCGGGGTCGATTGAGCAGCTGTACTGCATGTACTCATTGAGATAATAGCGCAGATTCCAAGGTGCAATCGTATCGGCCTTTGCACCACTACGCGTATTGGCAAAAGCGATAAGCTCAGCACACTCC
This sequence comes from Akkermansia sp., assembly GCA_045614705.1. Taxonomy (GTDB): domain Bacteria; phylum Verrucomicrobiota; class Verrucomicrobiia; order Verrucomicrobiales; family Akkermansiaceae; genus Akkermansia. The sequence continues at coordinate 18,870 of JAZLDM010000059.1, read as the reverse complement.
CCACGGAAAGCAGGCGTCAATTTCTCCACCATACCATCCACAAACCCCATAGCAGCCGCCCCGGAACCAACCATGCGGTTGCGGGTCTTGTAGTCTGCCCAAGTGGCAAAACCCAACAACTGTGCCAGTTCGTGGCGAAGCTTCATGACGTTCGCCACAATGGCCTCGTTATCATACTGTCCGCCTTTGCCGATTGAGCATTGACCCTGCCAGCAGAGTTTGCGGGTTTCCTCAACCGTACAATCACGCAGTACGGCGGAGGCACTACCGGCCTTCAGAGAAATGCGCCAAGCCGGTTGTTCAGGGGAACCGTAACCATGAGCTGCGGCATCCTGCGCGGCAGCAGCCATCCATACATCACTCATGCCGGCAAGCTGAGCCCGATCGGTTACGATATACTCCCAAGCATTGGTAGAATCGAGCACATTTTTGCCGAACTGAATCGTAAGCTTGGAGAGCTCCTGCTCTATAGCAGCCTTTCGCGCTTTTTTATCGGGAGCAAGCTCTGCGCCATTGTCGCGGAAACCATCGAGAGTCTGCTGCACATAGAGCTTCTTCTGGGCGCTGAGCTCCTGTGCCCAAGGCTGAGCCGCTGCGGTGCACAGCACCTTCCACAAGCTCTCATCGGTCGAAATGGATGAGTAAAAAGTATTCAGCTCCGGCATCAGCGCCGCCTGAGCATCGCGCACCGCCGGCGAATCCATCGTTGAGGCCAGTGTGCGCAAGTAGTCCGATACCTTCTCTAACTCTCGGGTAGCCTCGCCCAAAGCCAAGAAGGTATTTTCAAAGCTCATTTGTTGAGGGGAAAGCTCGCGAATGGCCTGCAAGCGAGCCTGAGCCATTGCCATGGCAACGGGAGCATCTTTGAGCGCTTGCTCGGCGGTCAATTTTGACCAAGCCGGATAGGGCATATCCGTAAAATATGGGTGAACATCTGCCACCGGAGCGGCCTGCGCCGCAATCGGGGCTGCAGCCTGCACCACCACTGTACCCGGCAGGGCACAGAGAGCCATCAGCATGAGTGAACGTATTGTCATAAAATTGCCGGAGCCCCTTAATCAAGCGCATAGCGCGCGGAAGCCACAGCCATGAAGACAGCCGTCTCGACCCGCAGAATAATGGGACCCAAGCCCGTAGGCGTATAACCGACAGATTCCGCTGCTGCGTATTCCGCCGGCGAAAAATCACCCTCGGGGCCAATGAGCAGCACACACTCGCGCTGCCCTTCACTGCGCCCATCCTCAAGCACCCGGCGCAAGGGGCGAGCATGCGGCACAATAGCGCACTGCACCTTAAGTGCAGGCAAATCATCACGTTGTAAGAAAAGTTTATACGGCTGGGGCTCCTCCACAACAGGCAGAGTATTCACCCCACACTGTTTGCAAGCCTCGAGCACGGTGCGTCGCCATTTTTCGGCCTTGGCGGCAGCCTCTTTCCCACTCAGGCGCACTATGGTACGCTCAGTAATAAGCGGAATAATACGGCTCACCCCCAGTTCCACGGACTTCTGCACAATCAGCTCCATATTGTTGCCTTTCGGCACCGCCAGAGCCAAGGTAATACCCGCTACCGGGGGCATGGGGGGCAGCAGCTCCTTTACTTGCACGCACATGCTGCTGCCATGCCCACTGAGCACCTGTACTTTAGCGGCCTGCCCCCTGCCATCGAACACCACACACTCATCGCCGGTGCGCAAGCGCATAACACGCAGGGCATGGTGTGCCTCCTCCCCCTCTATGCAAAGGGTGGAGGCACTAAAATCAGCTTGTGGTAAATAGCAGCGGTGCACGGTCGCTTATGATTTCGGTTTAAGGTACTTGGCAGCGTGTTTTTCGAACTCACTCAGCTCGGGCTGATTTTCCATACTAAGCGTATCGAAGAATGCCTCGAGAGCCTTCATCTGCTTGGAGTTCAAACCGGAGGGGGTCTCCACCATCACGCCAACCATCAAATCGCCGCGACCATTCCCGCGCAGTGTCGGCATACCCTGCCCCCTTACACGGAATGTCGTACCACCGGCAGTACCGGCAGGCACTTTCAGCTTAGTGGGTTCCTCAAGCGTAGGCACTGTAATGGTACCGCCGCGTATGGCATCGAGCAGCGATATGGGCATGGAGATATAGAGGTCCGGGCCCTCGCGGGTAAAGAGTTCATGCTCTGCCACTTCGAGTTCCACATACAAATTGCCGTTCTCACCGCCGTGCAAACCGGCATCGCCCTTTCCGGCCACGCGCATGCTCACCCCGGTATCCACACCGGCAGGAATGCGAATTTCAACATCTTCCACCTTGCGTACTCGACCTTCACCACGGCACTTAGAGCAAGGATTGCTGACCGTGTGACCGGTACCTCGGCAAGTCGGGCAGGTGCTCTGCTGCACAAAGAAACCACTCTGGCGCGTTACCACACCGGAACCATGGCAAGTCGAGCATACCTTAAAGCCCTCTTTGCCATCCTTTGAACCTGTGGCACCGCACGCCTCGCAGGGTACTCGGCGCTCGACCTTCAGCTTGCGTTCGCAACCGTGTGCCGCATCCTCAAGCGAAATGCGAAGATACTGGCGCAAATCAGCACCGGGTTGGCGAGGGTCCGCCTGGCGATGACCGCCGCCGCCAAAACCACCGAAACCGCCCATACCGCCGAAGAACTGGGCAAAAATATCCATGGGATCGGTGAAACCACCGTACCCGGCGCCACCGCCGGCACTGCCCATACCGCCATTTTTGAAGGCCTCGTGCCCCATTCGGTCATAAGCAGCGCGCTTGTCGGGATTGCTGAGCACTTCATAAGCCTCACCAACCTCCTTGAACTTCTCCTCGGCCGCCTTGTCATCCGGATTGCGGTCGGGGTGGTATTTCATAGCGAGCTTGCGATAGGCTTTTTTGATGGTAGCATCGTCTGCCCCCTTATCTACGCCAAGCACGCTGTAATAATCATTGGCCATGGTTACAGAAAATCGGCTGAATTGTTATTCTGCGGGAGCATCCTGCTGCGGAGCCGCAGCTACCACTACGTTCACGGGGCGCAGCAAACGGCCCTTCAGATTATAACCACGGCGAAGGATTCGGATAATGGTACCCTCCGGCTTATCAGAGGGCTCGCTCTGAATAGCCTCGTGGATATTGTGGTCAAACATCTGCCCCACCTCGGTAGCGATAGGCTCTACCCCCTGAGCAGCCATAAAGTCATTGAGCTGCTTCTGCACCATGCTCATACCGATGTAAATCATGGACGAGGTATCCTGCCCGGCCATCATCATACCCATTTCAAAATTATCCACCACCGGCAGCAGCTCTTCAAGCAAACCACGGGTTGCGTAGCGAGTGAACTCCTCGCGGTCTTTCACGCAGCGCTTGCGGTAGTTATCATACTCAGCAGCAGTGCGCATAGCCATATCACGCCATTTCTGCAATTCATCCACAGCGGCAGCGGTCTCGCCTTCAGCGGTCTCGTCAACAGCATCGGCATATTCCTGCTCAGGCTTGCCGGGCTTACCGCAATCACAGGGATTATCGCATGTAGCGTCCTCGGGCATTTCTGTTTTCAAATCTTTTTCGTTTTCGCTCATGAGCCCATTATACCTCACGCGCGTGAGATGTCAACACCCACGCGTGGCATGACTCTATCACCTACAGACTGCAACACCGCTACCCCAACTACGGAAAACCGCCCCTGAACAGGAGCGGTTTTCCGAAATCATTTGTCATCATCCAGCGGGTCATGCCGCCCGACGGTATCAAAAAGCGGTCGATAGGAAGGCAACTTCCAGTTATGGTGCACCGCAGCCATACGAACAATGAATACAGCCGCCACGCCCAACACGAAAGACAGGGAATATGAACACCCAAACTCCATGAGTATGAGAAAAAGCGCTGAACCGACCAGCGAAGCCGTAGCATACAGCTCAGCCGGTCGGAATACATAAGGCACATTGCCGGTGAGTACATCTCGCAATACCCCACCGGCTACACCGGTGCATACCCCCATGCAGATGGAAACCAGCCAAGGGCAGCCTATGCAGTGCGCCTTCGCAGCTCCCAGCAGGGTGAAGAAGGCCATGGCAAAGGCATCCGCCACACGAATGGTACCCACAGGGGGCGCAACAAAACGCGTAACAAAAAACACCAGCAAACTTGTCCCCACAGCACAGTACAGGAACACAACATCACTCGGGTTTACCCAGAAAACAGTGACGGGCGAGCCATCCGGCCGGGTAAGCCCCGAGAGCAGCATATCACGCACTGTACCGCCACCCAAAGAAGCTATGGTACCGCAAGAAATAACTCCGAACAAATCCATGCGCACGCGGCTGGATGCCGATGCCCCGGCCAACGCACCTACTACTGAACCGAATATGGAACAAAAGTAAAACAGCCAATGTTGGTCAAAGGACTGAACCTCATGTAAGTTATCTATTACAGCAAGCGAAAACATACCCTAACCACAAATCTTCAGCGCAATGCACGATGAAGCAACCACACCACAAGGACAAGCAGAATAAACGGCCACGCTACAGACAGCACGCCCAACACCAGCAGCACAAACACCACCAGCACTGCCACCAGCAGAATAATACGGCTGAGCGGCAAGTGGCGAGTAAGCAGTTTCCACAAACTGGGGTTAGCCTCCTCATATTCCTCTTCACGCAAATCAACAGAACCGAGGGGGCGCCACGTTTCAGAATCTTCGCGGCACACCCAGGTTTTGTTATCAATTTGCCCGGCAGCTCGCAGCTGCACAAGCTCGTTACCGGTCACCGGACCGAGCTTTTCCTCACCGGTATCGTAAAAATACTTATGAGCCATCAGCGAACGAGGGGGTAAGAGTTATCAGCCGTGAATAGCCAAGCCATCAGCAGCGAGCACAGCCTCATGAATAGCCTCCGAAAGCGTAGGGTGGGCATAAATCATGTCGTTCAGGTCAGCCTCCGTCAGCTCGCTGTTCATAGCCAATTCAGGGTGAGCTATCATTTCTGTAGCCGAATCACCCATGATATGAGCCCCCAGCAGCTCTCCGTTTTCCTTACCGAAGATAAGTTTCACAAAGCCTTCCGTCTCACCTGCGGCAACAGCCTTACCGATACCAAGGAAGGGGAACTTGCCCACCTTGTATTCCACACCGGCCTCCTTCAGCTCACGCTCGCGCTTACCCACACTGGCAACCTGCGGGTGGCAGTAGGTACAACCGGGTACATTGACAGGATGCTTGGGCTTGTGCTCCGCATTGAACATGCCCTCCACAGCCTGCTCCGCCTCATAACTGGCAGTGTGTGCAAGCATAATACCGCCGATGCAGTCACCCACAGCATACACACCCGAAATACTGGTGCGGTAGTCGTCATCAACCTTAATGAAGCCACGCTCCGTAAGCTCAAGGCCGTTGGCCTCGGGCACAACAGGAACCACACCGATTGCCACCAGGCAAACGTCAGCCGTAATCTCCTGCTGCTTGCCATTCTTAGCGGTAATGGTAGCAGTCACGCTATCCCCGTTATCCTGCAAACTCTCAACCTTGGCACCGGCCATACAGGTTATACCCTGCTTTTTAAACGAGCGCTCCATAGCGGTGCACACATCGTTATCCTCATTGGGCAATATGCGGGGCAGAGCTTCTACCAACGTAACCTTGGTACCGAAGCAGTGGTACACATAGGAAAGCTCGGTACCGATAGCACCGGAGCCAATCACAATCATGCTCTCCGGGCGCTTAGGCATAACCAGAGCATCCTTGCTGCCAATGATTGTTTTTCCATTGAACGGGAATGCCGGAACCTCACGCGTGCGAGCGCCTGTGGCAATGAGGATGTTTGCACCCTCCAGTCGGCTCACCGTTCCATCAGCCGCAGTAACATCCACACAACCGGGTTCCAAAATGCTGGCCGTACCAACGACGTGATCAATCTTATTCTTCTTGAAAAGGAATGCTATGCCATTGGAAAGGCGCTCCGACACACCACGACTACGGGCGATAACAGCCGGCCAATCCACACTCATTTCACCGCAGGAAATACCATACTCCGCAGCATGCTTTGCCATGGTGTTGTACACCTCGGCATTCTTCAGCAAAGCTTTGGTGGGTATGCAGCCCCAATTCAGGCAAGTACCACCCAGCGCTTCCTTTTCCACGCACACGACCCGCTTACCCATCTGCGCGGCACGAATAGCACCTACATAGCCGGCAGGGCCACCACCAATCACTATCAAATCGTAACTCATGCCACCATATTACCCCATTCCCCATCACCTTGCAACCCGAAAGCGCGCCCCCTCACGCGCGTCTGTGTCATGCTGGAGTCAACTCTCACACAAAAACGCAAAATAACACTTTGTCGCGCGCTACCGCCCCCCTAATCTCAAAAAAAATAAGCGGCATGCTGGCTTTTTGGGTTGATTCGAGGAGCCGATAGGTGTATGATAGCCGTAGTAAGAACCAGACTTGCCGCGTCTCGCGGCGGCTTGCGTTCGTGTGTCAGGCACAATTTTCACAACATTCACAATTATGAGCACTACATACAGCACCATAGACGCCAACGAGGCCGTAGCCTCCGTAGCGTACCGTTGTTCAGAAGTGGCCGCCATCTACCCCATTACCCCGTCCTCTCCGATGGGCGAATCGGCAGAGACGTGGACGGCCGTAGACCGCAAGAACCTCTGGGGAACGGTCCCCAGCATCGTAGAGATGGAAAGCGAGGCCGGTGCTGCCGGTGCCGTACACGGCGCCCTGCAAACAGGCTCTATGGCAACAACCTTCACAGCCTCTCAAGGTCTGTTGCTGATGATTCCCAACATGTTCAAGATTGCCGGTGAGCTGACTCCCTGCGTATTCCACATTGCCGCCCGCGCCTTGGCTGCTCAGGGTCTTTCCATTTTCGGTGACCACAGCGACGTCATGAGCTGCCGCTCCACGGGTTTCGCCATGCTGTGCGGCGCCAGCACACAGGAGGCTCCCGACATGGCTGCCATCGCCCATGCCGCCACCCTCGAAAGCCGTGTTCCCTTCATCAACTTCTTCGACGGTTTCCGTACCTCTCACGAAGTTGGCAAGATTGCCGATATCAGCGATGACACCCTGCGTGCCATGATTGACCAGAAGTGGGTGGACGAGTTCCACGCTCGCGGTCTCACCCCCGATGCCCCGGTCATTCGCGGTACCGCACAAAACCCCGACGTGTACTTCCAAGGCCGCGAAACAGTGAACAAGTTCTACGATGCTGTTCCCGCCATCGTTAAGGGCGCCATGAAGAAGTTCGGCGACCTGACCGGCCGTTACTACGACGTAGTGGAATACATCGGTTGCCCGAACGCCACCCGAGTCATCATCATGATGGGTTCCGGTGCAGAGGCTGCCCTCGAAGCCGTAACCGCCATGGGCGAAGATGTAGGCGTGCTCAAGATTCGCATGTACCGTCCCTTCCCGGCAGCTGATGTAATCGCTGCTCTGCCCAAGACCGTACAGAAGATTGCCGTGCTCGACCGCACCAAGGAACCCGGCAGCTTGGGCGAACCCCTGCTGCAGGACGTAGTGCAGACCTTGGCAGATGCCCAGGTAGCCGGCACACTTCCCTACGCCATGCCCAAGATAGTGGGCGGCCGCTATGGTCTGGGCTCCAAGGAGTTCACCCCCGCCATGGTCAAAGGCGTATTCGACGAACTCAGCAAGCCTGAGCCCATGACCGGCTTCTCCGTCGGTATCGAAGACGATGTAACCGGCAAGAGCATTGCTTACGACCCGAACTTCTCCACCGAGCCCGACACCGTTACACGCTGCATGTTCTACGGTCTGGGTTCTGATGGTACCGTAGGTGCAAACAAGGATGCCATTAAGATTATCGGCAAACACACCGACCTGTACGTGCAGGGTTACTTCGAGTACGACTCCAAGAAGTCCGGCTCCTCGACCGTATCCCACCTGCGCTTCGGCACCACACCGATTCACAGCACCTACCTCATCACCAACGCCAACTTCATCGCGCTGCACCAGCCCAGCCTGCTCAACCTCTTCGACTTCCTGAAGAACGCAGCCCCGAACGCCACCTTCCTCATCAACACCAACGTTGCTCCCGAGAAGGTATGGGACAGCCTGCCCGCACGCATGCAGCAGCAGATTCTCGACAAGAACATCAAGGTCTACTGCATCGACGCGTTCAAGGTTGCCAAGTCCACCGGCATGGGCGGTCGCATCAACATGATTATGCAGACCTGCTTCTTCAACCTCGCCGGCGTCATTCCCGCCGAGGAAGCCCTCGGCTACATTAAGGAAGCCATTAAGAAGACATACGGCAAGAAGGGCGACGAAGTTGTAGCCAAGAACATCGCAGCAGTGGATGCCTCTCTCGCCAACCTGCACGAAGTCCCCTTGGGCAGCACCATCACCGGCCACGAAATCCCCGAGGCTCTTGCCGGCAACCCGCCCGACTTCGTACGCAACGTGCTCGGCAAGATTGTGACCGGCAACGGTAACTCCGTCACCGTGGGTGAAATGCCCGTGGACGGCACCTTCCCCAGCGGCACCACCCAGTACGAAAAGCGCGACCTCGCCCTCGAAATCCCCGTATGGAACCCGGAGAAAACCGAGACCAGCAAGGCCTGTATCCAGTGCGGTAAGTGCACCATGGTCTGCCCGCACGCAGCTATTCGTGCCAAGATGATTGACCCGGCCGACCTCGCCGGCGCCCCGGAGAGCTTCAAGACCGCCGATGCCAGCAAGATGCACAAGGATTGGGCAGGCAAGAAGTACGTCATTCAGGTATCCGCCAGCGACTGTACGGGTTGTACACTCTGCTCCCGCGTGTGCCCCACAGCCAGCTTGACCATGACCCCGGCAACCGAGGCCCTCAAGCCCGAGTCCGAGAACTGGAAGTTCTTCGAGTCCCTGCCCGACAACGATCGCACAGTGACCGACAACTCCAAGGTGAAGGATGCCCAGTTGCTGCGCCCGCTCTTCGAGTTCTCCGGTGCCTGCGCAGGTTGCGGCGAGACTCCTTACGTGAAACTGCTCAGCCAGCTCTTCGGCAACCGTCTGGTAGTGGCCAACGCCACAGGCTGCTCGTCCATCTACGGCGGCAACCTGCCCACCACCCCCTGGACCCACGACGCCGACGGCCGCGGCCCCGCATGGTGCAACAGCCTCTTTGGAGACAATGCCCAGTTCGGTCTCGGTTTCCGCGTATCGCTCGACAAGAAACAGCAATTCGCCATCGAGCTTCTGCAGGCCGCCGCTCCCACCATCGGCAGCGAGCTGGTTCAGGCCATCATGAGCAACCCGCAGAAGACGGAAGCCGATATCGCCAACGCCCGCGCTACCGTGGTCGAAATCAAAGCCGCTTGCGGCGACAATGCCGACCTCGCAGCCCTGAAAGCTCACGCCGACTACTTGGTGCGCAAGAGCGTGTGGATTCTCGGCGGTGACGGCTGGTCTTACGACATCGGTTACGGTGGTCTCGACCACATCTTGGCTTCCGGCCGCAACGTGAAGGTTCTTGTGCTCGACACCGAGGTATACTCCAACACCGGCGGTCAGTGCTCCAAGTCCACCCCCCGCGGTGCTGTTGCTAAGTTCGCCACTCGCGGTAAGGACCAGGTCAAGAAGGACCTGGGCTACATGGCCATGACCTACGGCAACGTCTATGTAGGCTCCATTTCCATGGGCTCCGATGACCAGCACGCCCTCACCACACTCATGGAGGCTGAAGAGTACGATGGTCCCGCCCTCGTCATTGCCTACAGCCACTGCATTAACCACGGCATCAACATGGCTCAGGGGCTCGACCGCCAGAAGGACGCCGTTGACTGCGGTCGCTGGCTCCTCTACAACTTCAACCCCGATCGAGCCAAGGAAGGCAAGAACCCGCTCACCATCAAGAGCAAGAAGCCCAAGAAGGACGTGCGCGAAGCCCTGCTCAGCGAAAACCGCTTCCGTCTGCTGGCCAAGAACAACAAGGCCAACTTCGACAAGCTGCTCGATATGGAAGCCGCTGACATCGCCCGCCGCTGGCGCCTGTATCAGGCTCTTGCCGGCATCGATTACAGCCTGCCCACTGAAGAGGCCTAACCCCATCTTCAACAGCCGCTGCTCGGAAACGAGCAGCGGCTTTTTTAATAACCGACTCACCCCGCGAGTCAATTTCACCTTAGAATATCGCTCGCAGTGAGGGGAAAGAAGCAGCAAAATCACAGAAAATCCGCGGGCTCTCACCGTTTAAGTCTTTACAATCTTAACAATTATGCTAGAATAGTGTCGCATGAACACGGAAATTCTTCAGAAAGCAGCCAATGAAGCCAAAGGACTTGCCATCGATGCCATTTTCGAGAAGGCCTCCGGCCACATGGGGCTGCCCATCGGCTGTGCAGAAATCGGTGCCGTACTGTACGGCGAGCTGCTGAACGTAAACCCCGCTGAACCCCGCTGGCTCAATCGTGACCGCTTTGTACTGTCCGGTGGCCATGGTTCCATGTTCCTGTACGGCTGGCTGCACTTGGCCGGTTATGGGGTAACGATGGATGATGTGAAGGCTTTCCGCTCCAAGGGTTCCAACACCCCCGGCCACCCCGAGTTCGGCTGCTGCCCCGGTGTAGAGTGCACCACCGGCCCGCTCGGTCAGGGTATCGCCAACGCAGTGGGCTTCGCCATCTCCGCCAAGCATGCTGCCGCTCGCTACAACACCCCCGAGCACGAAATTTTCAACCAGACCGTCTACTGCTTGGCCGGTGACGGCTGCATTGAGGAGGGTATTTCCCGTGAGGCCGCCGCTATCGCAGGCTGCCTGAAGCTCGACAACCTCGTGCTGATTTACGATGCCAACGGCATCACCCTCGATGCTCCCATCGAAAAAACTCAGGTGGACGATATCGCCGCAACCTTCACCGCTCAGGGGTGGGATGCCGTCACCATCGACGGTAACGACCTGCAGCAGGTACGCACTGCCCTGCGCACCGCTCGCCTCGAAAAGAACGGCCGCCCCAAACTCATCATCGCCAAGACCATCATTGCCAAGGGTGTACCCGGCTTTGAGGGCACAACCAAGGGTCACGGTGAAGGCGGCGCCAAGCTCTGGGCCGAGGCTCACGCCAACTGGGGGCTCCCCACCGACCAGCTCTACTATGTGAGCGATGAAGTGCGCGCCTATATGGCCGGCGTGAAGGCCGAGCGCGAATCCGCATACGCTGAATGGCTTGCCACCTACGAAGCTTGGCGCACAGCCAACCCCGACAAAGCCGCCGCGCTCGATGCCGGTATGGAGCTTGCCGTCAACGGCCTGAGCCCCGAGACCAGCAGCGCTATGATTCCCGCCTTTGCCGAAGGTTGCAAGGAGGCTACACGCTCCTCGGGTGCCATTGCCCAAAACGCCATCGGCGACGCTTGCCCCGCCCTGCTTTCCACCAGTGCTGACCTCTTCTCCTCCAACAAGAATTACCTGAAGAATGGTGGCGATTTCTCGGCAGACAACTACGCCGGCCGCAACTTCTGGTTCGGTATCCGCGAGCACGCCATGGCAGCCATTTGCAACGGCATCGCCTACGATGGTATCTTCCGCGTCTCCGCCGGTACATTCTGCGTGTTTGTGGATTACATGCGCGCCTCCATCCGTGTGGCTGCACTCTCCCACCTTCCCGTAACTTACGTACTTACCCACGACTCCGTAGCAGTGGGTGAAGACGGCCCCACCCACCAGCCGGTGGAGACCGTGACCGGTCTGCGCATTATCCCCAACCTCGATGTGGTGCGCCCGGCAGACGAAGAAGAAGCAGCCGGTGCATGGATGTGCGCAATGGAGCGCAAGGATGGCCCCACCGCTCTCATCCTTACCCGCCAAAACATCCCCAGCCTGACTTCCGTTCACCCCATCAGCGCCGAGGAACGCCGTCAGGGCACACTGAAGGGCGCCTATGTAGCTCTCAAGGAGCAAACTGAGCAGCCCGGCCGAATCATCATCGCCAGCGGCTCTGAGGTCATCCTCGCCCTGCAGGCAGCCAAGGAACTCGGTCCCGATGTGCGCGTGGTATCCATGCCCTCCATGTGGCGCTTCAACCGTCAGAGCGCCGAGTACCGCGAGAGCGTACTGCCCGCTGCCTGCACCCGCCGCTTGGCTGTAGAGGCCGGCAAGAGCGACCTGTGGTACCGCTATGTCGGCACCGAGGGCAGCATCATCGGCATCGACTCCTACGGCTTCTCCGCCCCCGGCGATGTCGTACTCAGCGAGCTGGGAATGAATGTTCCCAATATCGTTGCTCACGCTCAGAAGCTGTAAGCGTAAAATCCATCTATTTCGAGAGAGCCGCATCCTTTTCGGGGTGCGGCTTTCTGATTTCATACATACACTCATATTCCCCATGTTGCCGCAAAAAAAAATTGACTTTGGCAAGTGTAAATGTTACAAGCAGTTAACTCTACGGAGCAACCGAAATATATTGATATTCACACAAATCAACGACCATGAGCATACCGAAATGAGTATTTATGCTCCCATGGTTCATCATTTTGAATAGTAAGCCATTGATAACATGAAAAACATATTCCCCACAGCAATCGCCGCTGCACTTTGCCTATTATCCGCGCCCACACAGGCGGATACTCTGTACAATTGCAATAGCATTGAGCGTTTCAAAGAATTACTGAATGCCGGCGCTGATATCAACGCACTCGATAGCAAAGGCCTCAGCCCGCTGCACCGTTGCCTGTCAGCCGCAAACTGCAAAATGTTGCTCGATGCAGGTGCAAATGCAAATATACTCAGTAGAACCGGAGCCAATCCGTTACACTATTGCAACAATAAAGAAGTAGCCGAGCTGCTGATTGCAGCGGGAGCGAACGTAAATAACCGCGACACAGACGACTGCACCCCCCTGCACGCATGTTTGAATGCCGATGTATGCCGTGCCTTGCTGGCCGCCGGTGCAGATGTAAATGCCCGCGATTACTATGGCCACACCCCATTGCATCTTTCGGATGACCCCGAGATATCCCGGCTCCTCATTCAAGCCGGAGCCAATGTGAACGACACCAACAACTACGGCACGGATATACTATACAGCGCGAGCGCGCGCGGTGCGACAGACGCAGTTCGGGTGCTACTGGAAAACGGTGCTGTAATCAAAAATGCGGATGCGCTCATGCAGGAAGTTTGCTACAGGGGGCATGCAGAGGTAGCAGGGCTTCTGCTGAAACACGGAGCAAAGGTCACCCCGGTAGACAAAGACAATAACACCCTTTTGCACTACGCCTGCAAGCACCCGATGTACTCGTTCACACTCGAGGACACCTTCGAGACACGCCATTTGCTCATTCAACAGCTGCTGGACGCAGGCTGCGACCCGAACGCTTGCAATAAGTACGGCAATACTCCCTTACACACAGCAATCGCCGGCAATGCAAGCAGAAAATGTATCGAGGTATTGTTGGCAGCCGGAGCCAATCCGCAAGCAAAGGGCACGTTGGTGCACCGAACTGACAATTCTGAGGTAGAGGAATTTGTGGTTGAAGCGGAAGATGCCACCCTGTTGCACATAGCCGCGCGCAATCAATCCTACCAGAACATTCCCCTTCTGCTCGCAGCCGGGGTAGATACACAGGCTAAGGACAGCAAAGGCCGCACGGCAGCTTATATCAGCCGGCGTTATCCGATTTATAAATACAAGGTCGCAGCGGTCATTGACTTGCTCTTAAACGGCTCCGAACAAGCAATTATTCAATACGCCATTAAGAACGACGACCTCGTCCTCATTCGCACGCTTAAAAAGAGAGGTGTTAACCTGACTCAGAAATTAACAGTTGACAAAAAAGAAACCTCACCGCTACACTTAGTAAAATCCGTAGAAATGGCGCAAGAACTCATTGCAGCCGGTGCGGATGTGAATGCCACTAACGAAAGAGGGCAGACTCCCCTGTTTGTGGCGCGGGACGCAGAAATCACCCGTCTATTGCTTGCGAGCGGAGCGAATGTCAACCACACCGACAAGGCAGGCGGCACAGCTTTGAATTGGAATATCTTCGCCCGTTCTTCGGAAGAGATTGAAATTCTACTGGAAGCCGGAGCCGAACTGAATCCTCAGAATGCTGAACCGCCCCTCCATGCAGCCTGTCGCTGCCGCAATCTTTCTGCTGTACAGCTGCTCCTCAGCAAGGGTGCCGATTTGCAATTAAAAAATCACCAAGGCTACACAGCCAAGGAAATCGCGGAGAAATACAGGAATACCAAAGTACTCAAACTGCTGGAGGAATATACCAACAAGCCCGCAGCCGAATAACATTCGCTAACTCATAGACTACTTAAAAGCGCCCTCGGTTATGTACCGAGGGCGCTTTTTGCAAAATGGGTCACAGCCCGGCAGTAGGTGAAATTCCACGCCGCAGCAAATTAAACAAAGCAAGCGTGCGTGGCCAATCAGCGGGGGAGTCATCGCTCTCCGGGAATATACGCCCGTCCGGTATACGCGCATAGCGCTCTTGCGCACGAGAATGGCTTAATTCACGATAGCCAACACTGAAAACAGCCCCCAGAGCCAGGAACTCGCGCGCCATCTCATGCGAACCGTTCCATGCATGCAACAACACACGCGGCAGGGTATTGCAACGAGCTCTTTCCTTGAGAATGGACAGTAACTCGGACCATGCCCGCACACCGTGCAAATGCACAAGACGGTCATGGCGGAATGCTGCCCCCAAATGAATGTGCAGCATCAACCGCTGCTGCTCCAAGGTATCACTGTGAGCATCTGCGGCATCAAGGCCGGTTTCCCCTACCTCAGCGGTCGGATAGCGGCTCAGCCAATCATCCAGCTCAAAGGCAAGCTCTGCGGCATCCACCCCCTGCACATGCCACGGGTGTACCCCGAAAGCCGGTGTCATACCGGGTGTAGCAGCTACACGCTCCCAGTCCGCCTGAGTCACAGCACATATTGTACCGCCGGCGGCATTATAGTGGTGAGTATGGTAATCTTTCACTGTTGCAATTTCGGTTAAAGTTTATGAGCCTCGGCATAGCTGAAATAAGGGCGCGGATTCACAGCCGTCGGAGCCCCGAGAATAACATGGTCCATCAAGGGAACACAAAGGACATCTGCCGCCTGTTTCAGCGCAGCGGTGAGCTCATCATCCAGCTTGCTGGGGGTCACATCGCCACTGGGGTGATTATGCACAATAATGATTTTGGCTGCATGGTATTGAAGCGCCGGCCCGAACACGTTGCGAGGGTGTACCAACAAGCGGGTAAGAGTACCTGTCGCCACGCGCTCATAACGAATGAGCTTGCGCTTGGCATCCAGCAGCAGCACTACCATGCACTCCTGCGTTTCGTAGCGCAGCTCGCCAACCAGCAGGTCGTACACATCCTGCGCGCAGCAAATGGCAGCCCGCGCCACCTGCTCGCGTGCGGCACGCTGTCCCAGCTCAAAAACAGCAGCCAGCGTTGCAGCCTTGGCACCGCCAACCCCTTTGTGAAGTTTGGCAATGTCTTCGGCTTCCATGCTCCCTAAATTGGCTAAGGAGCCGGCAGCACGCTTCAAACGTGCGGCAAGCTCCAGCACATTGCACCCGCGTATACCGGTGCGCAGAAAGATAGCCAGTAACTCCTCATCCGTCAACGAAGCTCGCCCCGAGCTGAGCAGTTTCTCGCGCGGCAAAGCTTCTGCCGGCAACTCTCGCAAGCGACAGGTTGCAATGTTGTTCTCTTCCATATTATTCAGAGCTTTATCGTGTATACGGAAAAGGCTCATTCAACAACTGCCGAATATCAGGCGGTTTTGAATGAGCCTTCCTATAGTTGGTTAGCCTCTCTCAGCTTAGCGAAGCTCCATCATATCGCGAACAATGTGGAGCGACTCGCGCAAGATGGGATCAAGATTGGAGGGGTACTCCACATCATCTTCAAGAGCTTCTTCCGGGTCTTCGGCAGACTCCATGTACTCATCCTTATCGTCCTTGCTGGCGATAGGCAGAGTGGGAGCATCCACATCGTCCAGGTTCATGCGATAAATGGTGAAGTTCTTAGCATCCTGCTCAGCCATCTCGGCATAGCGAACCTTGCGCTCCTCGTTGTTGGAACGCTGAATTCGGCGCAGCTCAGCGTCCTCCTTGCTACGCGTTTCCTTGTTGAGAGAAGCCGAATTCTGCTCGGTGATGCGGCGGCGATAGTTGATAAACCACTTGCTGTACTGCAAATCTTTATCTGCCGCCACACGGGCAGAACTGCGGCGGCGCAGTTCCGGAAGGATGCGAGCCAGGTGCGGATCCTTCACATAGTGGCCGGCGGGGGTCATCTCGTCATAGGGCATGGCGTAGTCCATCTCAGCCTCGCCCAGCTGCAGCGCAGCCGTCGACATGGGCAGCACAATGTCACTCTCCACACCTTTAAGCTGGGTTGAAGCGCCATTGATACGATAGAACTTCTGCACGGTCACCTTAATCATACCGCAACCATCCTGCGAGACGAAGTAGGGCATGTAATCCCTGAGCGAGCGAGGTACCTGCACGGTACCCTTACCGTAGGTAGACTCATCACCCACGATAACGGCACGACCATAGTCCGCCATGGCACCGGCAAAGATTTCGGAGGCCGAAGCGCTGAGTTTGTTGGTGATAACTACCACCTCACCGGTGAAGAGTCGGCGACCGCTCACCGTCAGACGCTCGGTATGGCCACGGGAATCGCGCACCTGCACAACCGGACCGGCACCGGTGAAGAAGCCCACCATCTTACGCACTTCATCGAGCGAACCACCACCATTGAAGCGCAAGTCAACCACCAGGCCTTTCACGCCTTCCTTGTTCATGCGGCGCAGCAGTTTCTTCACGTCGGAAGCACAGCGCACGTCTCCGCTATCAAGGTCGATATAGAAAGACGGCAGTGTAAGTATACCCAGGCGGTACGGGGTCTTCCCGGGGTAATGCACGTCTACAACCTTGGCACTGGCAAGAGATTCGGACATGGGAACTTCGTCACGCACAATGACAATCTCCTTCTGCTCGCCGCTCTCGGCATTGAGCACACGAAGACGAACAGAAACACCCTTTTTACCACGAATGAGGTCAACAACTTTGTCGATACTCAGGTACATGATATCGGTCCAGTTGCCGGTATTAGCGGAGTCAACAGCAACAATACGGTCGCCCAGCTTCAGCTGACCGTTTTTGGCAGCCGGGCCACCCTTCACAATACCCTCAATGCGGGTGGAACCATCGTCATCCTCACGCAGCTGAGCACCGATACCGACAATGGAGGCCTTAATTGCATCCTTGAATCGCTGCTCCTCGCGAGCGCCCATGTAATCACTGTGCGGGTCATAGGAAAGCGCCACGGCATTCAGCAGTTTAGCTACCATATCCTCGGTATCGGCCTCCTGAACCTCATTGCGCAAACGTTTGAAGCGAGCCTGCAACTTCTCAGCCACCGGCAACTCCGTAGCATTCGGGTCCGGCTTCCCCTTCTCGGCAGCCATACGGGCTACATTCTCGCGGCGCAGAACCTCGGTAAGCACCATATCGTCCACCATATCGCGCCAAGCCTGCTCAAGTTCAGCTTTGTCAGCTGCGCGCGGCAGTTTACGGCGAGAGCGGGTAGTCATGCGGTCGGAATCGAAAGCAGGCATCTGCTTTTCGTACTCCTTAAGCATTTTCTCCGCCTGAGCAATATAGTAGAGAGCGCGGGTTGAATATGCCGTGTAAAGCTCTACCGCCAGTGCACGAGTCTGACCGGCCAGCAAATAATCACCAAAGTCGTTGGCGTAGGTTTCGCGCAATTTCTTTACATCTTCCTGCGTAAAGTACAAATGCTGCGGGTCCACATTCTTCAGGTAACTATCCAAAAACTTCTCGTACATCTTTGCCGAAAAGCGCGCACGTGAGAAATGCGCATTCTGAAGAACCAGCGAAAATTGTTTACCAATCTGATCGTAGTCAGGAGCAGCCTGACTCTCCGGAACACAGGATACCAGAGCCGCAGTAGCACCAAGTACCAACGCACTCACGCGGCGAGTCCATTCTTTGAGGGGATTATATATCATAACCGTAAATACTGTATTTATGGCGGAACAATACGCGCGCTCTACAATTACGCGCACACACTATCCGATAAAAAGCTACCTCATTTTACTAATCTTTACCGTAATGTCTATCTAAATACGCCATAATGACACAACTACTCCGCTAACTCAGGGGAACAAAGCAATAAAAACCCTCTCAACCGCCACTTAGGCAGCTGAGAGGGTTGCTTATAAACTTCAATCTGAACTATCAGGGATTGGCTCAGGCATCTCCCCCCTTGCGAGGACTGCGGAGCTTCACCATACGGCACCCGAAAGTGGCAACAAGTGCAGCCACCTGCTCTTCGAGCTTGGCGCATCGGGCTTTTGCCTCGCGCAGAGAAGCCTCTAGATGGGCGGCCTTTATTTTTGCCTTACGAGCATCGTTTTTCAGCTCTCGCTCACCCTCACAGGGAGCAGCAACCACAGGAACTCTCTTGCGGCGCCCCTTGGGTTGCGGCTGAAAACGTGCCATCATCGCGTCTTCTGCCTGTTTCTTCCACAACGAAATCAATGTGGGAGCAATCCCCTTCTCATTCGCTATATCCTGTATGGATATTTTTTTAGCGAATATAGCTTTTATAATTTGTAATTTCTCTTCCGGAGTATAGCTTGCTCTTTCCTTCATAGCAAAACAATGGTTTTTGTGTGGTAACGTTAATATACTAATTTTTGTTATGTTTGGCAAGCTTTTTGTTTGATTTATTAGCTTTTTGGGGTCTGTTTCAAATCTGCTGGTAGTAGAAATGACCAATTTTGTGTTTCCGTTGGAGTCTCAGGAAGTATATTTGGCGCAGTTTCAAGAACAGGTACCTCACATCAAACAACCCGCACGCTTTGGCTTGTATCCGTTTAA
>JAZLDM010000058.1:0-23721 GCA_045614705.1 Akkermansia sp. | reverse complement strand
GGCGGCGGTTACGAGATTGTGGGCATGTATTTTCCCCCCCCGCCTTCCCCTTTTTGCTCCCCAGCTTATAGCAATGGGCGGCAGGTTATCAAACCTGCCGCCGATTTTCTTTTGTATGACTAACTACCTACTGAAAACAGCAGTACAACTCATGACTCGTCTTCATTATCGGGAATACCGTCGATAACGTCTTTCAACATCGCTAAAACACTTTCAGACGGTGTAGACAGGTAATCATCAGCAGCTCGGCATGTTGTGATTATATCGCTGAGAGAGAGCGGCTCTTCCTGCGGCAAACTACCACCCCCGAAGCGCCCGATGAGAACATTTTCATACAGTATTTTACCATACAATTTTCCCGACCTATCATCTTTGTTCATCAACATCACCCGGTGAATTTTCACATTAGCCATGCTCTCCATACAATCCGCCATAATCATCAGGCGACTCGGCGGAGTAACACGGCCACCGCTCCAGATAGACTTGTTGGTTCCGGAACTACCGGATTGTAAAGAATTGCATGCGTAAATCAGGAACAAATGCCCCGGAGTGTACCACAAGGAATAGTTCGCTTTCTGCGCCAGCGGTCCCTCTACGTTCATGAAACGACACAACGTCTCCGTAAAATCGGGCTTTTCTTCAGCAATAGATTCTTGCGAATCAAAGTGCAATTCCTCATAGCCACACAGAGCATCGCCGGGCAGGCTATCAGACCCACCAATTAAGGCATTTTTTTCCAACGCCTTTACAGCCTGCTCAAGAGTGGGTAATTCCGAGCCCAAAGCGGAAGTAACATTGCATACGCCAACTTCCAACTTCACCCAATCAGCTTTCATATCAGACTCGTTGATTATTGTGCACCCTTCACCGCAAATCAGCAAAGGCACAATACGCAGGGAATGGCGGCGAGAGATATCCTTGCAGAGTCTGAGCAAAACTGAGACCGGAGATTCACAGTGGGAATCACTCGAAAACCACAAGGGCGGTTCCCCCCTGAAAGGTTCCTCATCTGCCAACCATTGCCCCTTTTCATCGAATAGCGCACACAAGAACAACTGCTGCCCACTCCGGAACAGGTAATGAATATCATCCACCTTCCACATAGTATTGAGCGACAGCGTTTTAGCAACTTGTTCAAGAGTCAGCGGTTCATACTCGACTTCCGGCAATTCGATGGAGAGGATTTTATCGAATTCCTCATCGGAAATGGTCGGCGATTCATCCGTCCCCGGAGAGCCGAAAATACTCTCCAGATCGATTGGCTCCTTCTCTGCTTCCCCCTCCTGCGGGAACTTGGGATTGAATACCGGCCCATCCTCAGTAGTTTCCTCAGCTTCAGCAGAAAGGGTATCGGAAATCAGGCCGGGAAGCTCTTTCACGTGATAAAGAGCGCAGCTGATATCCACCTTACGCTCGTTGTTAATGAGAGTCAGCTCTATGCACCGTGTATTTTTCAACATGGCGAATGTTTCCTCTTCCAGCTGGGAACTCAGCACATAATATCCCCCCCAGCAAACGCGTAAATACAACAGCCCATCTTTGGTGAGAAACAGCGCGGGAGAATCCGGCTTTTCGTCCGGAGTAGTCAACACCAACGAACGCCTGCTGACATCAAGCAGCCCCAAAGAGCCCGACCAGCTAATCGGCTTTTCGAGCGGTTCGCCATAGCTCGGGCTCCACTTTTCTTCATGACTTATCATATCTTATCAGCGGTTCTGGGGTGAAAATACGTTTGTAGAATGAGCAGCGAGACCAAGCATGGTCACGACCTCGGCCTGCAGGAGCACGCGGCGCTCAAGCAGAGCTTCCACCACCTGGCCGAGAACAAGCCTATTATCGCTAAGCATGTTTCGAACACCGGTCATGCACTCATTAAGCACGCGCTCAATGGCGAGTTCACGGCGGTGAGAGGTACGAACCTTACCGGTGAAAGAATCATCGCAGTCCAAGCGGGCATCTACCAACTGTGCAGCCAGTTCCCGAGCACTCTCAAAGTCATGAGAGCAACCCGCACTGGGTATGCTAAGCAGCTCTTCGGCAGCTCGCCCTGCCAGGCTTACCTGAATGTACTTGCGCATTTGCTCAGCGGTGCTGCAATCGTGTTTTTCGGAGTTATGTTGCAGGTAACCAAGGGTATTACCGCCACCGTTAATAGTAACCTGAACCCAATCAAGGCCCAGCAGAGAGCAAGCCAAGGCATGCCCGGACTCGTGAACGGCGACAGAACGTTCCTTCTCAGCCGTGAGGGTCACACGCTGAGTCTCCTCACCGAAGTGCTCCTTGTGCAGAGCCTCCGCAATATCGCGGCGAGAAATGGCGCGATTATTGGCAGCAGCTGTACGTATAGCATGGTCAAGCAAAGCCTTCACGTTGGCGGGGGACCAATCATATGTGCAGCTGACGGTAAAATCGAACGCACCCGGCTCAAACGTTACATCCGAACCCTCCAAGCACTTCTCAATAAGAGCACGGCGATCATTGGCATTGGTCAGGCAGCCCAAGCGAATATGCGTGTGCAGACGACCATTGCGCAACAGCGCAGGGTCCAGACACCCCGGTCGGTTCGTTGCAGCAATCACAAGCACTTGGCGACCATTGAAGCCATCCAGCTCCGTCAGCAGAGCATTGATTACCACATCGTACACACCGGCTGCGGAATCTCGACTACCGAGCGCATCAATCTCATCCATAAAGATAATAGCCCCGGTACGACGAGCCGCAGCAAAAATCTGCTGAACTCGAGTCACACCACGAGCGGGGTGAGAGCAGCACAAATCTGCGGCCGATATGTAGATGAAAGGCTTTTCAAGCTCAGCGGCAACCGCCTTGGCAAACGATGTTTTACCTGTTCCGGGAGGCCCACTGAGCAAGATGCCGTATTGGGGGGTAACACCACGCACGCTATCGCCCTGCAAGTGAGCTATGGCGCGTGTCAAAATCTCCCACGGCAATTCCATACCAACAAGGTCACCGGCCTTTACATCCGGCACAGTAACAGAGAAAAACTCAGCCTCCTCGATACTGGGCAACATAATGTATGTAAGATTGGTAAATCGCAGTTCGAGCACATCACCCTCGCGAGAAAACTCAACTTCATAGCGCAAGCGACGAGCGGAATTGCGGCGAATGACGGTATGAGCCTTCACCCACTCCTCAGAATACGGAACAGCGGGTATGGCTTTTCCCTGCAGCTCAGGCAAATCATCACTCACAATCCTGAGAACAGTCGGTGGCTCCTCTTCCACATGGTTCATCACATATTGCAGGATTTGCTCACTGAGTGCCTGAGTAATCATCGGGTTAATGGTATTGGCAGACGAAAGTGAATCCAGAGAATCCAGGAAAAGCACCGAAAGAATATCTTCATTACGCTCAATCTCAAAGCCGTAACTATTCTGAATACTTTCCAGATTCTCACTCAGGCAATTACGAATCATGAGCATCAGACTGTCAACATCGTGGTCATTCATGGGAATGATGGCATCCACCTTCCCCAAAATACCTCTCAACGCACTGCACACATTGCGCTCGCCTGTCGTGCTACCGGGTTCCGTGCGCACTGCCTCGCACAAAAGCTCAGCCATCTTATCTTTGGGAATAGAGCCCGCGCGGTTTTCATTCAGACGCACAAAGTGGCTACTCTTGCGGAAATCAATCGAGCTGGTCATCAAAACGATATTTTCGGCAAAAGGAACTTGCTGGTCGAGGAAAACATCCCGAAGTTTACCATTGGTCACCATCGAATCAACATAAGCAAGGGTCTCCTGGTGAGCCTTGTCAATATTCTCAAGCACCAAAATACTGCGAGGGTTATGAAGTGCACGCGAAGTCAGCTCGCCGGAACGACCTCCATCGCGCCAGCTACTATCGCGCCCCACCATGTCGCTTGCAACCTGATAAACGGCGTAGCGGTTCATGTCGAGACCCTCCGTTACAGGAATATCAAGTTCTTCCTCGAGAATAGTCTGCAAATGGTTAACGATATGGGTCTTCCCCACACCATTACCACCAACCAAGCAAAGAGTGAGAGGGCGCCCCTTACGATTACGCTTGGGAGTGTTCCAGAATATCCCCAACTGAGTAACGATACTACGGATTACCTCATCCTGCCCATAGCAGCATGCCTTCAAGCGCTCATGAATTCGGCGCAACTTACGCAGCATCTCCGAGCGGCGCTCGCGCTGTATTGTCATCTGCCTTTCGGCTTCGGCAATCTGCAACTCGCCGACCATACGACGGCGGAGCCCATTGCCGGGTGCCACACCATTCATCAGCAAGAAATTGCGTACATCTCCCACAGGCTCCCACATCAATGCAGCAGCCACATGCATAGCCTCCACAGGCAAATCAGCACTCAAATCAGCTCGGACTTCACTCAAATAGCCGCCATAGGGGCTCAGCACGCGGGAGGCAAGACTACCCAGTTTTACAGGCCCCTTACCAACTTCTAACTCAATTTTCGGCAGAGCACAATCCACGTCAAGCAAGCGACTGAAAACCTCGGGATAGGTCTGCACCAGTGCATAAAACAACTCTCGAACTCTCAACACACCATCCCCGGCGGCAGCCAACCCGCGCGCCTGATTAAGTACAGCAAGATACGAATCAGCATAAATCGGCGTATCAAAACCGGCATTGTTATTTTTTTCTGTCATTTCTTTCCTTTCTGCTTACTGTGTTTGTAATACGCTGAATCCGTCCTTATAATTTGCTAAGCGGACAATCTTGTCAAAACGGAGCAATTCAGCATTCACCATTATTGGACGCACCATTTTCTTGGTTGTTCTATAAAAAAAAACTTTTTTTACTTTTTTTTGGGGGTAACAAAAGAGTGGTAACCTCTCCCAAGGTTACCACTCTGACTCTCTCCGTTACTCTATCACTTACAAAAAACTATCTTCCGAGCGCCTCGCTCCAAGTCTCCGCCTTAAAACCGGGAATCACTCGTCCTGTGTCGGTTACAAGTAGCGGGCGTTTCACCAGCATACCATCCCCGGCCAGCAGAGCCAGCATCTCATCCTCACTCATCTCCTTCAAGCGGGTTGCGAGATTCAGCTCACGATACTTTACTCCGCAGGTATTGAAAAACTTTTTCAACGGCAGCCCACTGGCTTGCCACCACCCGCGCAGTTCCTCCGCTGTAGGAGCCTGCTCCGCTATGTGGCGACCATCAAACTCTACCCCCTGCTCTTGCAACCATGTGCGAGCCTTGCGGCAGGTACTGCATTTCGGATATTCGATAAACTGTGTGCTCATGCCTTTTAATTACCACATTTCCTATAGCATTGCAAGGCTTTTATTAAAAAATGTCAAAAAAAGTTTTTTAGGGGGATGAGAAGGCGCCGGGCAAGATGCTTAAGAAAAGCGAGATAATCATGACAAATGCAACCCACTGTAGCATAATATATGGCACCGAAAGACACTTGACGCCCCCACAGATTGTGGTAAGATGTGGCGCATGAGATGCGTTCAATGCGGCTATATGGAAGACAAGGTAATCGACTCGCGCACGTCGAAAGACGGCACGTGTATACGGCGGCGTAGGGAATGTACGCGCTGCCAATACCGCTATACAACCTACGAGCAGATTGAGCGCACGGAGCTACGAGTAGTAAAGCGGGATAATGTACACGAGGCACTGAACCGCGAGAAAATACTGCGCGGCATGATTAAAGCGTGCGAGAAACGCCCGGTAAGCATGGATAGGCTCGATGTGGCTGCGGATGAAATTGTAGCGGAACTGCACCACGACCACCAGCGCGAAGTCCCTTCATCCATCATCGGCATGAAAGTGATTGAGAAGTTACAGGCCATTGACCCCGTAGCTTACATACGCTATGTATCCGTATACCGCCAATTTGCGAACGTGGAAGAGTTCATCGAGCTCATACGCCGCATGGAACGCAAGAGCATGAATGACCCGTTGCAACGCAAACTTTCCTTCTGATGATATCATTTAAAAACAATCGCCCGCTGCTACAAAGCGGCTACTGCGTATTTTCAGACTACGATTTAGCCTGGCTTGTGAATGTGTTGCAAGA
The DNA here is from genome assembly GCA_045614705.1 of Akkermansia sp. GTDB lineage: Bacteria > Verrucomicrobiota > Verrucomicrobiia > Verrucomicrobiales > Akkermansiaceae > Akkermansia. Next base: position 17,680 of record JAZLDM010000058.1, on the reverse strand, counting down.
GGCTGCGGATTCTGCCGGCACGAAATTACCCTTCAAGGAGGATATTGCGGCAGGAGTGCTGCATTACCTCGAAAACAACTGTCCACTGCACGCCGTACCGCTCGACTACCTATTCGACCGCATGCGCTCGCTGCTGGATCGCATAGGTCTGCCACTGATTGCAGCGCACCTGCGAAAGCAGACACCGCCCATCGATATCGAGCTGGATACCCTGGCCGAAGAAGCCCCGCTGCCGTTATTTTTCTACACGGAACTGCGCCGCCGCATGGACAATCTGCGCAACAAGGGCCTGACGAACTACCACTTCAGCGGCATGACCCGCTGTAGTTTCGCGCTCGGTGACCGCCGCCGCGCCTGCCCTGCACAGCGACAGGCACTAGCGGAACTGAATGCCTACCTGCAACAATCGGGCGATAATTAAAAAGCAACTGCGCAGCTCTCACGAATGGCGCTTAAGCTCATCTTTAAGCTCAGTGAGAGCCGCAAGCAGCTGAACATTGGTGCGCTTAAGGTGCAGCAAGCTAAACACTACGATAATCGTCACAATAGTCAGGTAAACAATTACCCCCCAACAAAGAGCCCGCAAGCCGAAGATTGATTTTTCGATTTTGGGGTCATTGACAACACGTGTCACAATTTTATCGCCCACTTCTTTGGCGTACTCGCGCCCCTCTTGCTTGTACTGCTCCTTGTACTCACCGATAAGCTTATCCACAGTCGACTTTACGGTACCGGCCAAAACCTCCGAGAGCGGCTTATCACCTATACCATCAACCGTACCGGTAAGCAGGTTACTTACTACCCCACTGCCGCGCTCGCGCCAAGTGTGAGCGCGCGGTTCATCAACATCCGGAGCAGCTACCGGCTCCGATGGCTCCGGTGTCGCCTCAGCAGCTCGGCGCTCCTGCTCCGCTTTCAGGGCATGTACACCCACCTGCAACAAGCTATCTATAATACCGTCCGCATGCTCGTTCGCCTGCGCCGGTACTCCCCACATAACTGACAGCAAAATATATGCAGCAATGAGCTTTTTCATGCTCACCAGCATAGCACCTACTTTGCCGCAAAGCAAGAGCAAAAAAATCCCGACCGTTCTAATTTACTCAGCCGTTTTCTGCGCAGCGGGGTCCGGCACCACAACAGGGGACTCCGTGCCGTCTGCAGCGGCGGCCTTCTTTTTACCGCCGGACTTTTTAGCTGTCGTCGTCTTTTTAGGCTCGGGCGGAGTCAAGGTCGTCATGTTGGTACACTCCTCGAAAGCAGCCGGGAAGAACTCTCGCGCAGGACTCTCCGCAGCTACAATAGCCGCTCGTACAGCCGCCACATTCTCCTGACCACCGAAGTTTACGGCTCGTCGGAAAATCTCATGATTGGTACCGAAAACCATGTAACGGTGCACCAAATAGGCGGGCTCCTCGCACCCCACTTTCTGCTCCAGCACCGTAAACGCCGCTTGGTACTCAGCCGCAGCCAAGGTCTCAATCATAGGCGGGGTATTATAACCACCCGGGTAACAATATGTGGAGCAATTACCGAACTTACCCATGAGCTTCGTGCGAGATTCCTCCAACTCCTTTTTCAGCTGGGCGGCATACTCGTCAGAATCCTGCTTATAGCGTTTCCATTTACTGGGGTAAAGATGATTGGATGAATGGCTGCCGATAGTGGCACCGTTGGCCATCATCTCCTCTATCTTTTCGGTAGTCAGCGAATCCCCCTGCACATCGATATAACGCGTATAGAGGAACAGCGTGAACGGATAGCCATAGGCCTTCAGCACGGGATATGCATCGGAATATACACTCTTCCAGCCATCATCAATCGTGATAAGCACACACTTCGCCGGCAGACACCGTGTACCAAAGCGCCACTCCAAGAAATCCTGCATGGAAATGACACATATATCGGAATCCTTTATAAACTGCATTTGGCGACAAAAATCAGCCGTACTCATACGCATTTCCGTACGAGTTTTCGTCTTGCTGAAATTGTGATACCCCAACACAGCCACCCGGGTTTGCTCTCGCGGCACCAGAGGTTGCTTAAACTCGGCAGTTACCCAATCGCCCTCGGGGGTGCGCTTACCCAAAACACCAAGCTCAGCCTGAACAGGCTGCAACTCTTCTTGCTCTTGTTCCGCTGGCTCAGTAGGTTCATCGGAAGCGGCGGGCTCAGTCGGCTCAGCGGGTTCCGTGGGCTCAGCCGGAGCAACCGATTCCGTGGGTTCAGCGGGTGCAACAGGTTCAGTCGGTTCAGCGGGCGCAACAGGCTTAGCCGGCTCGGCGGATGCAACCGGTTCAGTCGGTTCGGCAGGAGCAACAGGCTCAGTCGGTTCGGCGGGTGCAACCGGCTCAGTCGGTTCGGCAGGAGCAGCGGGTTCCGTGGGTTCAGCGGGAGCGACAGGCACAGCGGGCTCAGCGGGTACAACAGGCTCAGCTGCCTCACCGGGATTAGAAACAGCTAATAAGATGAAGTCCTCTTCCACCTCCTCCTCTTCCGCCTCGTCTGCCACGTCATCGTCAGAAAAAACCGGCAGCACCACATTCTGCGGCATCGCCTCCTGCGGGGTAACAGCCACAGCCGGTGTGCAAGCCTTCACGTTTTCCAACATCTCTTGCTCATTAGCAGCTGCACCAAAATTCACAGCATGAGCAAATGATGCATCATCATGCACCTGATGGCAAACAGTGCCGGGCAAAGCTTCTGCACCGGCAGCCACAATGTAGGGAAAACCGCAGCGCTGTAGCACCGGCAAAGCCTGTTTGACAAAGGTTTCATCTATCGAGTCAATGGCAATCAGCACACCGTGAGTGGCAATCGTCTTGCGCCCCTCGCGCCATGCCATGTAATCGGCAGTGCTGACCACCGGTGTGCCGGATGCTTTGAGGTAAAGCATTTCCCGCTCAAAATCAGCCGGTGCCACCTCCCCGGAATCCGTACCGATAGCCTTGTAATTCAACACGGTTAACTGCTCAGCAGTAGGTGCTGCCCATGCAGCACACAAGCTAAACGGCAACAAACTCAGGGAAATAGCGGAAAATAACTTCATAAATAACGTCAATCAAATTCAACGACCGGGCACCATTTCAAAGGTGAATCCCTTCAGATACTCAGTCTCGGGGATATTGAGCAGCACAGGGTGGTCGGGGCTCTGGCCGTGGTTTGCCACCAAACGCAGCGTGCAATGACCATCTACCGCCGCCTCGGCAATTGTCTGCTTAAAGGCCCCTGCACTGGCGTGGTGCGAACAGCAGAATGTGGAAAGCACGCCGCCGACAGGCAACATCTGCATAGCACGCAGGTGAATTTCCTTGTAACCGCGCATAGCGCCGCTCAGGCTCTTCTTATTGCGCGTAAAACTGGGCGGGTCAAGTATAATCAAATCCCACTTGGGGTCAGCCCCCTTGCGCACAGCATCGCTCTCGCGCTTCAGGAAGTCGAAGGCATTTTCCGCAATCGCCTCCACCTGTACCCCATTCAGCTCAGCATTGCGGCGAACGGCGGATATCGCTTCCTCCGAAATATCCACAGCCGTCACACTCGCAGCACCGGCCTTGGCACAAGCAAGCGCAAAACCACCCTGATTGCAGAAACAATCAAGCACCCTGCGACCACGAGCAAACTTCGCTACGTCTGCATAGTTCTGCAGCTGGTCAAGGTACAGCCCGGTCTTCTGCCCGGTGGCCAAATCAATCATAAACTTCAATCCGCGCCCCGTAGCCTCGAAGGGAGCGGGCATTTCACCGGCGGCCACATAGGTCTGCGGCTCAATCCCCTCGGCCACCAGCATGGGAGAATCGTTGCGCACAATAATGGCACGCGGCTGCAGCAAGTCGCCCAAAATATCCTTAATCAACCCCAATCGCTGATACATGGCAATGGTGAGAGTCTGTACCACCAGCACATCGCGATAGCGGTCCACTATCAAGCCGGGCAGACCATCACTCTCACTCCACACCAAGCGCATGAGCTCCTCGCCCGGCAGCCAACGGTCACGCAACAACATAGCCTGCGATATACGACGAGCAAAGAAATCGCGGTCCAAATCCTGCTTGCGGCGAGAAAAACGGCGCGCCACAATCTGCGAGTGCGGATTATACATGGCAGAGCCCAAATAACGGTCGCGCTGATCTTTCAGCAGCACAACATCCCCCGGTGCCGGATTACCGAATACCGTGCGAACTTCCGTGCCATACACCCAATCGTGCCCGTGGAATATACGCGCCTTCGGCGCTATGATAAGACCTGCCATAACGGCGCACCTTATACTACAAAATTCTTTTTTTGTCAATCCGTAATAATTTAGGAATACTTTAGTATTGACATTTTAGAACAATTTTGACACAATGCAGTTGTCATGAGTGCGAGAACTCTAATCACCGCGACAGCAGCCGCTATCCTTATGGCTGCAGGCAGCCTGCAGGCTGCAACCAAGGTAGTCTTGCAAGATGAACACTGCAAGACCGCTGCCGTGACCTACACCCTGCCGAACGGCTGGATGGGTGGCGGCGAAGTAACATGGGATGCCGACAGTGAGCGGCTCGGTAATTTCTGCGTACGGACCATGCAACTGGTCAACAGAAAGGGAGCCATCATTGCCAACTACATCTCCACATACGAAGTACCCCTTAAAACCCCTAACCCCGAGGCTATGGAACTGGCCACCATGCTGCAAACCGCAGCCCGCCAGTTACCGGGCAACAGCAACGTAACACCGGTGAGTGCCATTACCTACAGGGCACCGCAGGATGTGCAAGACTTCCGCATGGCTCGCGATACCCTGCGCGAACAGCTGGGCGATAAAGTAAACAGCCGCGTATATGTGGTGAATGCCACCTACAGCGACGGCACCTTGGTGGGTGCCGTTGTGCACGAGCGCAGCGTTCGCAAAGGGTTCCGCACCGAGCGAAGCATCAACTTCCACGACATCTTCGTCATGGGCAGCACCGGCACAGAACAGCCGACCGACAAAGCCATGCACCAAGCCCTGCTCGATGTCAGCCGCGCGGCTCGCCGCGCTGATTTCAACCGCAAGTGGATAGAAGAGAACATTCGCCAAATAGCGGACACATACTACGGCCAACGCAAGCTCGATGAACGCGCCCTGCCCGCAATCACCCGCAAAGCCATGGACGGCATGAAGAGCGGTCTCCCCGCCGTGCTCGATTGCCTGTACACCAGCAAGTTCTGCAATGAACGCACTTCCGGCGAGCGTGTAGCAGCCAACTAAGCCCCCCACTTTTTACAGAGCGAGGTCGAATAAACGACCTCGCTCTTTTTATTTTTCCGAATCGGCTCCACTTCCCCCCGAATATAAGCCACAGCCCCATACAAGTCAGGGCTTTTCCGGTAGCCCCTTTCGCTTGTTTTCCAAACAAATAGAAAGCCCCACTGAAAATACGGCTTGCCAAATGGATAAAAAGGGAGTATAATGCGCCCGAATCCACGCGATATCATTGAATTTATGTCCGGCAATCTCACCTATAAGCAATCCGGCGTCGATACAATCGAGGCACAGTCTTTCGTGAATGACATCAGCGCGCACGTTAAGCGCACGCAGAAAAACCGCAAGCTCTGCAACGCTTTCGGGCTGTTTGCAGCAGCATACGATCTTTCAGCCTACAAGGAACCCGTCATTGTGACCGGCACCGATGGTGTGGGTACCAAGACAGAAATCCTCTTCGATTTGGATATGCTGGAGACAGCAGGTAAGGATTTGGTAGCCATGAATGTAAACGACATACTGACCACTGGCGGCGACCCCCTCGTATTCCTCGACTACCTCGGCATCTCCAACTTGGAGGTTGAAAAACCCCGCATCACGCGCCTGGTTGCCGGTATGTGCGACTACTTGGAGAGCTGCAACTGCATCCTTGCCGGTGGCGAAACCGCCGAAATGCCCGGCGTTGTACCGGAAAACCTGGTGGAAATGGCCGGTTTCAGCATCGGCTGTGTAGAGAAGAGCCAGATGATTGACCCCTCCAAGGTAGAGGTAGGCGACGTGCTCATCGGCTACCCCAGCGGTGGTTTCCATGCAAACGGCTGGAGCTTGGTGCGCCGCATCCTGAAGCAGAACCCCGATTTGCTCACCGAAGAGGAACTGCGCAGCCTGCTGGCTCCCACCCGCCTGTACCACGATGTTGTGTACGACATGCGCAAGCTGGGTATCACCCCCAAAGCCTACGCCCACATCACCGGCGGCGGTCTGCCCGAAAACCTCGAGCGTTTCCTGGGCGAAAAGGGCGCTGACCTCGAAATCCCCTACTGGGACAACGCTGCCGTGCAGAAAGTACTCAGCTTTGTGGACGCAGAAGACCGCTTCCACACCTTCAACATGGGTATTGGCTGGGTAGCTATCGTGAAACCCGACCAAGTTGAGCAAGCTTGCACCGCAGGTCCCGGCGGCACGGTCATCGGCACCATGCGCGAGGGCAAGGGCATCCATGTAAAAGTGCGCAAGTAATTCAAACAACTTTCGTTTTAACTTATGTCCGCAGCAATTCGCCTACTGAAGCCGTTATCTTACTTTGCTGAGAAATACGGCACGCCTGAGTGGGCATTCAACAAGCTGTTCCTGCTGATGGAGAAGCAGCATAACCGTGGCCAAGACGGCGCGGGTATTGGCTGCATCAAGCTCAACATGCCGTTGGGTGAGCCCTATATCTTCCGCTCTCGCGACATTTCAGCTTCGGCCGTTACAAATATCTTCTCGAACCAGCAGCGCAACCTGCGCCGCATGCGCGACGAGGGTATCATCAAAGGAACGGACTCCCAGAGCTACAAGCAACACTTCAACTTCGGCGGCGAGGTGCTCATGGGCCACCTGCTCTACGGCACCAGTGGCCAGACGCCTGAGGAGGGTATATGCCACCCCTACATGCGCCGCACAAACTGGCCGACCCGTACCCTCATGATGCAGGGTAACATGGGTATTACCAACATCTCCGAGCTGCACGAAAAACTTATTTCCCGTGGCCAGCACCCGGTTTTCGGTACCGACATTCAAACCCTGCTCGAGGAGGTAGGCTACTATCTCGATGAGGCTCACACAGACCTCTATCGACAGCTCCGCGACAAGAACATCGATGGGCAGGAAATCCCCAACATTATCTCCGCTGAGCTGGATTTGTACGACATCATCGGCAAAGCCAGCAAGGACTGGGACGGCGGCTACACCATCATGGGTGGTGTGGGCAACGGCGACTTCTTCTGCCTGCGCGACCCGCACGGCATTCGCTACTGCTACTATGTGCTGACAGACGAGTACTTGGCTGTGGCCAGCGAACGAGTACCGCTCATGAGCGTGATGGAGGTCGAGGAGCACGAGGTAAAAGAACTCGCCCCGGCCAACATGATAGTGGTGAAATATGACGGCAGCGTAACCGTGAAGGAATACACCGAGCCCAAGGAGCACACCCCCTGCTGCTTTGAGGACGTGTACACCTCCCGCGGCAATGACCCCGTTATTTACCGCGAGCGCAAGGCCCTGGGCGCCAACCTGACCGAGCAGGTCGTAGCCAGTCTCGACGGCAACTTCTCCAAGGCCGCCATCACCTTCATCCCGAACACCGCCGAGGTTTCCTACTACGGCCTGTTGGAAGGTCTGCGCGCCTACCGTCGCAACAAGGTAACCGAAGCCATGATTCAGGCCTTCCGCGACGGCACCATGAGCGAAGAACTCATCAATGAGCTGATTTTGCGCCGTTGGCCCCGCGCGGAAAAGATTGCCCACAAGGACATCAAACTTCGTACCTTCATTTCCGAAGAAAGCAGCCGTAAGCAGCTCGCTGCCATGGTGTACGACTTGACCTACGGCGCCGTGAACAACGATGAAGTGCTGGTCGCTATCGACGACTCCATCGTGCGCGGCACCACGCTCAAGATGAGCCTTCTGCGCCTGCTGGCCCGCACCAGCGCACGCAAGATTGCCATCGTGTCCTCCGCCCCGCAGGTGCGCTACCCCGACTGCTACGGCATCGACATGAGCGAAATGGGCAAGTTCATCGCATTCCAGGCAGCTATCACTCTGCTGAAGAAACAGGGTATGTACACACGCATTATCGAGGTGTACGAGGAATGTAAGCGCCAGCTCACCCTGCCCCCCGCAGAGCGCACCAACCCGGTGAAAAAGATTTACGAACCCTTCACGGAGGACGAAATCACGGCCGAGGTTTCTCGCATGGTTACACCGGATAACTGCCCCTGCACCATACAGGTTATCTATCAGTCCCTGGCCGGCCTGCACGATGCAATCGAAGGCCCCTGCGGCGACTGGTACTTCAGTGGGGACTACCCCACCCCCGGCGGTTTCACCGTGGTGAACAAAGCCTTCATTGATTGGTTCGAAAGCCGCGATAAACGCGAATACCAGCTCTGATTTCACGGCATTCCCCGCTGCAAGCTCCCGCAGCGGGGAGTGCCCGCTACCTTTTCCCAACACCCCCTCCTGAATCCATGAGCGAAAAATTAAAACCGGCAGAACTCCGCGAACTGCCAGATGAGAGCCTCATTCAACTCACACTCGAGGGCACAACCCGAGCGTTCGATGAGCTTATCAAGCGCCACAGTCGGCGACTGCATTCCATGCTCATGCAGATGCTTAACTCGGAGGCCGATGCCTACGACATCGCGCAAGAGGCCTTCCTGAAAGCCCACCGCTCGCTGCGCTACTTCAACGGCAACAGCGCCTTCTACACTTGGCTCTACTCCATCGCCCGAAACGATGCTCGCAACTTCATTCGCCGCGAAAATCGGCGCCGCAAAAACAGCACCAGTATCGACAACGACGAAAACGGCGACCCCAAGGAGAAAAATGCCGAATTGGCAGATACCAGCCGCGAGTCCGACCCGCTGCGCGGTGCCAACGTCAGCGACCTCAAAAAGCAGCTTGCTTACGCACTCGACCAGCTCTCCCCCGAACACCGCGAGGTGGTTATCCTCTGCGATATCGAGGGCATGAACTACAACGATATCGCGGAAATTCTGAAAGTCCCCATGGGCACGCTACGCTCCCGCCTGCACTACGCCCACCGCCAACTGCAAGGCTTGTTAAAAAATGAACTCTGATTCCCCGACTCCATCGGGCGAACCCGTGGAAAATTCACAACCATTTTTCGAGGAAGGGGTCGCCGCAGGCTTCCCCTCCATGGCTATAGGCGAACTCTCCGGAACCCTTAATCTCAACTCCTTGTGCGTGCGCCACCCCGCCACTACTTACTTTGTGCGGGCTCGCGGCGACAGCATGATTGGTGCCGGTATCGATGACGGGGATATTCTGGTAGTCGACCGCAGCCTACAACCCCGCAGCGGTCAAATCATCATCGCAGCCATTGATGGCGAATTCACCGTAAAACGCCTCATTTGCCGCGGCGAGCGCATGTTCTTACAGCCGGAAAATCCGAATTATGCCCCCCGCCTGCTCACCCAAGACGAAGTGAACGAATTTTTCGGCGTCGTTACCTGGATTTTAAAAGCTGCAAAATAAAATTATTATTATTTTTGACATATTGCATTTTTTTGCTTTACATGCTATGCAGTCTGTAATAGACTGCAACCGTTAAGTGCCTTTGCGGCGGAAAGTTTATTAGTGGCTCAAGCAAGATTTATTATTGACCACGACTTTCTCCGGGGTCTTAATTATACCTCCTCATATAATCATGAACGCAAACTCTGCTACATTAAAATTGTCCGATATGGACGATAACGAGCTCGTTGGGATAATTCTTGAAGAAACACCTAACACTAGACGTTGGAACAGAGCCTGGACACACCTCGTGAATCGCAATTCATTCCGACTTGTAAGTGTCTTCATGCAGAAATACAATAGCCAGGAGGAAGCCGAAGACTTGCTTCAAGAGGCTTTTCAAAAGGCTATAAAGAGTATTTACTCCTTTAAGCGCGATTGCCAATTCTCCTCTTGGCTTTATCGCATCGCCAACAACATCTGGATTGACCGCCTCCGCAAGGCTAAGATTAAGTTCATTTCCATCGAGTCAAAGTCTCCCGAAAAGAACACGGACATTCCGTCCGGTGAGGAGGACCCATTGGCGCAGATTACTCTGGTAGAAGAATTGGAGCTCCTCAGCAAAGCTCTGCAGAAGCTGAAGCCCAAGGAACGCGAACTTATTGAGCTCCGTCAGCAGAACTTCACTTTCCGTGAAATCGCCGAAATGATGAAGGAGAACGATGTTACTCTCCGTACCCGTTACTTACTGATTGTTCGCCGTCTGCGCAAGATTATGCTTCAGCTCAGCGAGCCGGAGAAAAAGACCTCCAAGCTCCGTAGCTTCTTGAACAAGTTTAAGCTCGGGAAAAAGCAGTAACTCCGCACTAACCGTTTTTTTGCCCACAGCAACCGCAGTCAACAGGCTGCGGTTGCTTTTTTTTGCAAGGCGCTTTATGCCCAGAACTTCTCGGCATCTCTCACCTGCCCCATACTCACATAGCGTGTGCGCAGTAGATTACTGTCGCGGTGCCCCATTTCGTATTGTAGCTCACTGTAGCTGCGGAAGTGCCGCAGGTGGTACCCGGCGAAAGTGTGTCGCAGTACATCCGGTACCCAACGGCGAAAACCGGCTAGGCGGCGCAGCGCTCGCCAGTGGCGCGCCCACTGCGGCGGGCAGATTCGCCCTGCGGGGCAATGGGTGCGCAGCAGTTTGGCGAGTGGCGGATGGATGGTGACAAGCCGTGCTCCGCCGGTTTTGCTGTGTTGGGGTAATATGCTGATGGTGCGGTCTGCCATGTTGATGTGTTCACAGCCCAGGCGCGCCACCTCGTGCGGGCGTATGCCGGCGTAGAGCATCATTCCCACGGCAGCAAGGCAAATGCCGCCTTGGTATTTCTTCGCGGCGCTCAGTAAGGCTTTGATTTCCCGCGGTTTTAATATCTCGATTCGTTCTTCTCGAACTTTCACTGTTTCCACCCGCGCCACGGGATTTTCGCTGCACCAGCCGCGTTTCAGGGCGGTACTGAACACGCCGCTGAGTATCAAGCGCGCCTTTTGCCGCTGGCGCGGGGTGGCGAAGGCTTGCTCGATGTACCGGGAGCATTCTTCTGTGGTGATAGCACGCACGCGTCTGGCGGACAATCCCTTGCAGCGTTTCATAAAGCGGCGGGTAAAATAGCGAAAATCCGTCTGTGTGCGGCTCCTCCGCTCACGCCGCGCCTCCAGCGCCGCCGCCACTGCTTTCTCAAAACTCACCGTTTTCTCCTGCCCCCGCAGTTCTTCCTCCCCCGCCGCTATACACCGCAGCGCTCGACTTACCCTGCCACGCCCCGCCCGCAGTGCAGCACCCGCCACCTGCGCGGCTTCCAGTACATTCACTCCCGTTTGCTTCAACACTGCCAACGCCGCCAGTTCTTCTTCTGTTATTTTTATTGCGTTCATAATAACTCGCCTTTTAAAACCGCAAGTCAAGCATAAAGCAAGTATTAATGCAAAAAGAAAACAGCTTCGCCGCGACGTTGCAAATAAGCAGAAGTTGCGTTTTTTATATTGGCTGAATGTAAAGTTTTTAGCTATTCTAAAGTGCGGTTTTAAAAAGCGTAGTGTGAAGAAAGTATTCACTTTATACTACAGATACTATGAAACTTCATCTTCCTAAGAATCTCAGAATTGCTATTCATTCATGTTTGGCAGTAGCTAGCGGTATTGCTACAACAGTCGGTACCGGTTTCGTTGTCGGTGGTTCCTTTGCGATTGCACTTGTGTCAGCTCATGCTCAGGCCGAAATCAATGACCTTCCCGCTAATGTTACCGGTGATGATGCTGCGCTCGACTTAAACCAACCCGATGTTAAGCTTGTCAGTACCTCACCGGCTGATGAAATGGAGAACTACAATAGTGGTAATAGCGTAACACCGGATATTATCGACAGTTCTTCCACCGATTTCTATAATGTTGTTCCCCGTATGCTTACCGATGGGGTAACTCTGCAGCAAGAGGCGTATAGTAATCCCCCGTTGACGATAGATGGACGCAAAAGTGGTTCATGCGAATATACTGACTACGAAAGTATTAGTTTCGAAGATATTGATGACGGTTATTCCTCCGGCGGCGCGATTTATGGGGGCTTGTCTAGCACCATAACGCTGAGCGATAACGGAAGCGTGCTCTTTGACGGGAATACGGTCAGTTCTAGCTCTGGCTCTGCCAACGGCGGCGCGATTGCTGGGTACAACGATAGCACCATAACGCTGAGTGGTAACGGAAGCGTGACTTTCAGCGAGAATACGGCCTGTTCTAGTGGCCAGGCCAATGCCTACGGCGGCGCGATTTATGGGGACTGGTCTAGCACCATAACGCTGAGCGATAACGGAAGCGTGCTCTTTGACGGGAATACGGCCACCACCGGCGGCGCGATTTATGGGGACTGGTATAGCACCATAACGCTGAGTAACAACGGAAGCGTGACCTTTGACGGGAATACGGTTTCTGGCTCTAGCTCTGCCTACGGCGGCGCGATTTATGGGGGCAGGTATAGCACCATAACGCTGAGTGATAACGGAAGCGTGCTCTTTGACGGGAATACGGCCACCACCGGCGGCGCGATTTATGGGGACGACGATAGCACCATAACGCTGAGCGATAACGGAAGCGTGACCTTCAGCGGGAATACGGCCACCACCGGCGGCGCGATTTATGGGGACTCCATAACGCTGAGTGGTAACGGAAGCGTGACCTTCAGCGGAAATACGGCCAGTTCTAGCCGTAGCGGTGGCGTTGCCTCCGGCGGCGCGATTTCTGGCACCATAACGCTGAGCGATAACGATAGCGTGCTCTTTGACGGGAATACGGCCTGTTCTAGTGGTCAGGCCTCCGGCGGCGCGATTTCTGGGGACTCCATAACGCTGAGTGGTAACGGAAGCGTGACCTTCAGCGGGAATACGGCCAGTTCTAGCGATTTCTCTACCTCCGGCGGCGGGATTTTTTTTAACTCTGCCTTCGGCGGCGCGATTTCTGGGAACGGTAGCAGTAGCACCATAACGCTGAGTGGTAACGGAAGCGTGACCTTCAGCGGGAATACGGCCAGTTCTAGCTATTTCGATGCCTACGGCGGCGCGATTTCTGGGTACGGTAGCAGTAACACCATAACGCTGAATGAGAACGGCAGCGTAACTTTCAGCGGGAATACGGCCAGTTCTAGCGATGGCTCTGCCTACGGCGGCGCGATTTATGGGTACACGGATAGCACCTTAACGCTGAGTGGTAATGAAAGCGTAACCTTTGACGGGAATACGGCCTGTTCTAGCTATATCTATGGAGATGCCTACGGCGGCGCGATTTCTGGGTACGGTAGCAGTAACACCATAACGCTGAATGAGAACGGCAGCGTAACTTTCAGCGGGAATACGGCCAGTTCTAGCTCTGGCTCTGCCTACGGCGGCGCGATTTGTACGGATGGTAATTTGAATATTAGGAACAATGATTCTGTGTTGTTTGAGAAGAATGCTGAGATTCATAATGGTTCTTATCGTTTGCGCAGCATCTATGCCGAGCCCTATGACTCTGATACAACTATTTCATTCTCAGCCGGAGAGGGGAGGCGAATCGAGTTCCGGGATTCGATATACATTGATTACAGGGCTACAGTAAACTTTAATGAAGATTACACGGATACGGAAGGCGTTGTACACAAGCAAACCGGCGATATCATCTTCAGCGGCAAGTATGCTGAACAGCATTTGAATGAAATCCTGGCTGCTAACAATGAAAATCGCACAGCTACAGCTGAAGAGATACTGAATTCGCAGACCAGCGAAATCGGCGGGAACCTGTACGTGAATGGCGGTAGCTTGCAGATTGTTGACGGTGCAGTAGTCAAGGTAAATGGTGATACCGTGAGCATTGAAGAAGGCAGCAATGCCACGCTCGCCGTCAGCGATGCCGAGCTTGTTGCCACAAATACCACGATAGAAGTAGGCGCTTCTGCCACGCTGCAGCTGAGCAATGGAGCCAGCGTTACAGCTGATGAAATCAACATTGCAGCCGGTGCGACCTTAGCTATTGGCGATATAGCTGTTACAACATCAGCAATCGATTCGATGGTAGCGGCCTATCGTATATCCAGCCTCAATGTTATCAATGGTGATTTGACCTTCGCTGCCGGTTCTACACTGGTGACGGATGGCTCCGGCATCCGCATGACGGAAGGCTCGGTGCTGACCTTCAATGCCACCAGCGAAGGCGAGAAAATCAATCTTGTGTTCACCCTTGGTACAGAATACAACGAGGACACCCCGGTGCAACTATTCTCCAACGTAGACATCGTGAAGTTCCTCATGGACGGCAAAGAAGTGGCCGCCTCGACAACGCTGTTGGCCAGTGACTTCTTCACCGGTGCCGGTATTAACGACAGCACTACGCTGCACTACGACAGCGCCAACAAAGTGGTGTACCTGCAGGGCGTCAGCAACACGATCCCCGAGCCCACTACGGCGACGTTGAGCTTACTGGCACTGGCAGCTCTGGCTATGCGCCGTAGACGCAAATAACCCCTCGCTAAGTGGGCGTCCTGCCTCGGCGTAGAAAGCAGCCCGCTAGGGCTGACTCGAAGACGGGAGCCCACTATCCGTCTCCGGGCTTACGCCCTACGCCGAGACAAGCGGCGACGTTGAGCCTGCTGGCACTTGTCGGCTTGGCAGCCCGCCGTCGCCGCAAATAAAGCTTCATGTAAAAACAATTACATGTGTGATAAAGCCCCCATGGCCGCAAGGCTATGGGGGCTTTTGCTGTAGCGTATTTATGTCGACACTCCTGCTTAAAATAACAAGCGCCACCGCATATACCAGCAGCATAGACTTAGCGAAACAAAATACTTGCTTTATGCTTGACTAGAAGTTTTAAAAAGCGTAAAGTGTAGTAACATCTGCTTTTTCCGTTATGAAATTACATCTACCACTCACTCTATTAACTGCCGTTCTGGCAACCTTTATCTCCTTACCTGCCCAAGCCGTAGAAGCCCCGGAGGGGTATACTACCACATACCTGAATAGCCCCGGCACGCTGGAAACGTATTCAGTGCTTACCGCAGAAGAGAACATGGCATTTATCCTGCAGAGTTCTCTGGAAATCACCCCCACCGGCAACGACTATTGGACTGATTCCACACCTCTCGTCAGCGGTGGCAATGTATTCTTTGGCTCCGGAAATTCTGATTCCCCCGTTGCTCTGAGTTTCAAAAACGGATTTGGCCCGGCTTTCTCCGGGCAAAGCGCATTAACATTCGACACCTTAAGTAATCTTACCTTCTCAACGATATCAGGAAGCAAAGCGGCCATCAATTTAGCCGACGGTGACACCATAACCATCACAAATGTGAATGATGGACAGAGCGGAACCGTGGACGTATTGTTTAAAGATATAAAGAATACCAACAATAGCAGCGATGTCTTTAACAAAGCCACCCACGGCGGTGCTATCTTCACTGGCTACGGTGACGTGATCATCAGTCATAATGGCGATGTTTCTTTCTCCGGTAACTCCTCCTACGTAGGGGGAGCTATCTATACAGACTACTGTGATGTAAACATCAGCCATAATGGTGATGTTTCATTCTCTGATAACTTCGCAACCGTCCACGGCGGCGGTGCGATTAATGCATACGGCGGTGCTGTGACTATCAACAATAATGGCGATGTTTCTTTTTCCGGAAACAACGCCAATGACCACGGTGGCGCTATTTGGGCTGAGGGCAACATTACCATCAGTGATAATGGTGATGTTTCTTTTTCCGGTAACTCCTCCTCCTTCCGTCTCTATTCCTCTTATGGCGGCGCTATCTGTGCAGAAAACGGAGCTGTGACTATCAGCAATAATGGTGATGTTACATTCTCAGAAAACTCAGCCGCCTCCTCCCATGAATCCCGTGGCGGCGCTATCTATGCTGACGGCGGCCATACCATCAGCTTGATCGGAAATAGGAGTCTGACCTTCCAAGACAATACTTCATCTGGCTTTGGTGGTGCAATATATTCCGATGATGGCAAAATCATTATAAGCGACAATGATTGCGTATCTTTCCGTAGAAATTCCACGGGTGAATCCGGCGGTGCTGTTGGCGGAGATTATGGTGCCTGCACCGAAATAAGTAACAATACATACGTTGAGTTCTGTGAAAATTCGGCCGGTTACGGTGCTGCTCTTTACCAACGTGGACGCAGCACCCCCGAATACATCAAAGTTATTGAAAATGGCGACGTCATATTTTCTAAAAACACAACATCTAAGT
Organism: Akkermansia sp.; assembly: GCA_045614705.1. GTDB lineage: Bacteria > Verrucomicrobiota > Verrucomicrobiia > Verrucomicrobiales > Akkermansiaceae > Akkermansia. Next base: position 1,451 of record JAZLDM010000058.1, on the reverse strand, counting down.
ATGGCGGTGCTATTTTCTGCGGTGTTGGAGTTCAGATTATATTGAACGATAATAAGGGCTTGTACTTCAACGACAATACTTCCGCATACGGCGGTGCTATCTGTGCAGACAACGGAGCTGTGACTATCAGCAATAATGGTGATGTTACATTCTCAGAAAACTCAGCCGCCTCCTCCCATGAATCCTGTGGCGGCGCTATCTATGCTGACGGCGGCCATACCATCAGCTTGAGCGGAAATAGGAGTCTGACCTTCCAAGACAATACTTCATCTGGCTTTGGTGGTGCAATATATTCCGATGGAGGCAAAATCATTATAAGCGACAATGATTGCGTATCTTTCCATAGAAATTCCACGGGTGAATCCGGCGGTGCTGTTGGCGGATATTATGGTGCCTGCACCGAAATAAGTAACAATACATACGTTGAGTTCTGTGAAAATTCGGCCAGTTACGGTGCTGCTCTTTACCAACGTGGACTCGACGACCCCGAATACATCAAAGTTATTGAAAATGGCGACGTCATATTTTCTAAAAACACAACATCTATGTATGGCGGTGCTATTTTCTGCGGTGTTGGAGTTCAGATTATATTGAACGATAATAAGGGCTTGTACTTCAACGACAATACTTCCGCATACGGTGGTGCCGTTTATGGTGACAAAGACGACATCGTTAATCTTATCGGTAATGGCGAAGTCAGTTTTGTTGGAAATAAGGCTTCCAGCTTAGGTGGAGCAATCGGTGGTGGGGTAGACAGTACAATTAATCTGGCTAATAATGAAAGCGTGATTTTCAGAATGAATAGCGCCCCATCAGGTGGCGCAATTCATACCAAAGGTAACCTGCATATCCAAAATAATGGATCCGTTCTTTTTGAAAAGAATGTCGAAAGTTCCGGTGACTCTTATCGCTTACGAAGCATCCACGCAGGTGGGGATGGAGACACGGTCTCTTTATCAGCCTCCGCTGAAAGAAGCATTGAGTTCCGCGATTCCATTTATATTGCAAACAATACGTCTTTCTCACTGAATGCAGATTATGTAGATGAAGCAGAGCAAACTCACAAGCAAACCGGTGATATCATCTTCACCGGTGCTACCACGGAGGCAGATTTGCTTGCCGTGAAAGGCAGTGCCGGTACGACAGAGGAAATCCTTTCCAGTCGCACGAGCGAGGTATATACCATGACGAACCTCTGTGGTGGCCGCCTGAGAATTGAAGATGGCGCCATTTACAAAGGCAATGGTATCACCGTTGCGGAGGGGGCAAATGCTACCATTTTGCTGAAGAATGGCGAGCTGAGCCATGATGGGTACGATATCACTATCAGCTCCGGCAGCACGCTGAGCGCCGTGGGTGAAAATACAATCACCGCCTCTACCCTGGCCATTCAGGATGGCGGTACGATGCAGCTGGCGCTGGATATGACCCGGACAGATAGCGCAGCCGTG
>JAZLDM010000057.1:0-28994 GCA_045614705.1 Akkermansia sp. | reverse complement strand
GTTCATGGACGACCTCTTCGGCGTATCCGGTGACGAAATCGTCTATACCGTGAATGCCGGCGACTACTTCACGGGCGAGTGGATTAACGAGAGCACCACGCTGAACTACGACAGCACCGCCAACGTGGTATACCTGCAAGGCGTCAGCAACGTGGTACCCGAGCCGACTACGGCCACTTTGAGCTTGCTTGCCCTGGCAGCTCTGGCTATGCGTCGTAGACGCAAGTAAAGCTTCATGTAAAAACAATTACATGTGTGGTAAAGCCCCCACGGCCGATTGGCTGTGGGGGCTTAATGTTGGCAAGAGTTTGTCGATACGAAAGACTAATGCTTATCGGCGAGCATTTGGCGGAACTGCTGAGCCAAATAATCGGAGCGCAGGAACGCGAGCCCGCCGGGCAAAGCACCGCTGCGCAAGCAAGACTCCAAATTGGCTACGGCCATGGGTTCAGCCGCAGCGGCACAGCGGTGCAGCGCCAACGCATCGGCATACAGACCGGGGTATGAGTCCATCGGCAAGCCGGGATTGAGCTGCTGCAGCAGAGCGAGCAGCAGGATGGTTTGCACATCGCCCTGAGCCTTCATGGCGCGCAGCCAGAGCTGCTCCTCCGCCGTAGACGGCGCTGGATTCGCGGCAGGCACCTGCTGAGCCGAAGGAGAAAGAGCAGCGCCGCCGAAAATAAGACGCTTCATATTCTCCATTTCTGCCGGGTCGAGCGTAATGCTGCCGCCAAGCTCTGCTGCAAGCGCCGGCAGGGCAACCAGAAGAATAAGGGAGAAAACGCGCATTACTTCTTATCGCGCTGGGCACGCTTGCGGGAGTAGGGGTCGGTCACGTTGGTCCAAGCCTCCTGCAAGCCGGAGCTTTCGAAATAGGGCTGGGAACGCAAGCGATCCATCTGGGCGCTAATCTTATTTTGCTCGATAGACCACTGCTCGATATCGTTATCGGACATGGAAATGGGGGCAGGCAGACGCCCGAAGGTGGAGCAGATTTTCTTTGCTGCTTTTTCCGCCGACTTTTCATCCTTCACCTCGGCCAACAGGGCTTGTGCCTCCTTCAGGGCATTGAATTCCTTATCGAGGTCGACGTTGGTATTGCCGCCTTTTTTAGCCAGTTCGATGTCAGCCAATTCGGCCTCTGCCTGAGCGATAGCCTGCTCATCGCCGGCCTTTTTAGCTTTTTTCAATTCATCCTTAGCCTTTTTTTCGGCCTCGCGCAGCGCGCGGCGCTCTTCCGCGCGGGTCTTGGGGGAGTCATCCTTCTTATCATCAGCGGCATATACAGCGGGAGCCGTCAACACCGAGGCGGCGGCGAGCAAGGCAAACAGAACGGGGCGTATGGGGCGTATCATATCACTCATGTTGATTTTTATATGAAGCTATCACATAAGCCCTGCAAAGTCAAACCCATTTTACAAGGCAGCTACAAGTTATTGAATCTTTTTTATACAACAGGTGTCAACACATAAGAACACAGCCCCCATGAAAGACAAAAACATCACCCGCTACACTTACGAAAACACCGACTTCCAAGGCTGGAGAGTGAGCATCCAGCGCTGTGGTCGTATCATCACCCGCTATTTTTCAGATTTGCAGTACGGCTCAGAAGAAGAGTCGTACCGGGAAGCCATCCACTACCGGGATGAAGTATTCGGGCAAATGGCGCGCCACCGCGACAATTTACCGGAGTACATGGACTCGGAGTTGGCGCACCTGCAAGATTTGCTGCGACAGAAAGAGGCGAGTGTTACTGTGCGTCCGCGCCGCTCGTGAACACGGGACGCAGTTGCGCACTCAGTGCAGAGTTGCCGTAAAACTCGGCTTGTTCCAGCCGTACAAGCTGAACACTGAGCAGCTGCAACTGCTCAATGAGCGGAATTTTAACCTCGGGAGAGTTGTCGATATAAAGCCAGAGCTGATTCTCCGGAACCCGGCCGTTGAGAGCCGCCAAAGCAGCCATATTTTCCTTCAGGCGAGGAAGCGCAGCGGCGGCACTAGCGGCATCTGTCACCTCAGTGAGCAGCTCGACCTGCTCCTCCAGAGCAGCCAGGAGAGCCTCGCTCACATCTTCTTCACTTGCTGCCTGGAGCACACAAGCAGACAGCGCAAAAAGAGCCGATACAGTATACGCACACTTCATACTGCGAATATTAGAACCTCGCCGCGCTCATGTCAAGCGGAAATAGTGCATTTATACGGCACAGGCGCACGTTTTTTCTTGGCAAACGAGCTGCAAGCAGGTAGAATGATGCCTGAAGAACATTACACCGAATATGTCAGACTCCATTCTTATCGTCATACCGGCTCGCTATGCTTCCACCCGCCTGCCGGGCAAGCCCTTGGTCAAAATAGCCGGCAAAGAAATGATACGTCGCGTGGCGGACATTGCCGAATCCATCTGCCGCCACAATGCCGACTGCTCGTATGTAGTGGCGACGGACGACACGCGCATACTCGACTTTTGTAACGGTGCCGGGATACCGGCGGTAATGACAGCAGAAAGCTGCCGCAGCGGCACGGAGCGCTGCTGGGATGCAGTGAGCCAGCAGGCTGAGCCCCCGGCATTCATCATCAACCTGCAAGGCGACAACCCGCTTTGCCCGCCGTGGGTTATTCAGCAGCTTATTGATGCATGGAAGGCAGCCCCTGCCGATGTATTCACCCCCTGCATTCACCTGGACTGGAACGAATACGACCGCTTGGTAGAAAGCAAGAAGACCACCCCCTACAGTGGTACAACCGTGCTGGTGGACAAGGACGGCTACGCCATGGCGTTCTCTAAGAGCACCATACCCGCCATTCGCAAGCCCGAAAAAGCACGCGCCACACTTGCCAAGAGCCCGGTGCGCCGCCACGTTGGTCTGTATTCCTACACCTATTCCGCCCTCAAGAACTACTTTGAGCTGCCCGAGAGCGACTACGAAATCGGCGCGGTTGAAGGCTTGGAGCAGATGCGATTCCTCTACAACGGCCTGCGAGTCAAGATGGTAGAGGTAGATTACCGTGGCCGCAAGACCACCAGTGGCGTAGACTCCCCCGAAGACATCGAACGCGTGGAGGCTATATTGGCAGAATACGGCGAATATGAGCTCTGATTCATCCACCGGAATGCCGCAGCACATTGCCATCATCATGGATGGCAATGGCCGCTGGGCTGAACAGCACAAGGTAGCACGCGCCAAAGGCCATGAGCGCGGCGGTGAAACTGTGCAGCGCACCCTCGACCTCTGCATCGAAAAGGGCATACCATGGCTCACGCTCTACGCCTTCTCCACCGAGAACTGGGGGCGCTCCAAAATTGAGGTAACTTACCTCATGAACATGCTGGCCAAGTACCTGAAAGAGCGCCTGCCCGAGCTTATGGCAAAAAATGTGCGCCTGCATGCCATCGGCGAACTGTACATGCTGCCGAAGAGCTGCCGAAAACAGCTCGAAGAGTGCATGGAGAAAACCAAAAACAACACCGCTATGAACATGGTGCTGGCGCTCTCGTACGGTTCGCGGCAAGAAATAACCGCCGCCGCCCGCAAACTGGCGGAAATGGTGCAGCGCGGCGAGATTACCCCGGCAGATATCACCCCCGAGCTGTTGGGCGCTAACCTGTACACCGCCGGCATGCCCGACCCGGATTTACTCATCCGCACCTCGGGTGAAATGCGCATATCCAACTACCTGCTCTGGCAAATCAGCTACGCCGAGCTCTGGGTAACGGATGTGCTCTGGCCCGACTTCGGCCGAACCGAGCTGGATGCCGCGCTGGAATCATACCAAAGCCGACATCGGCGCTTCGGAAAACGTTAAAACACCCAACACCCCCTATGAAATGCCCTTTTGTTCCCGCCCCTGCCGCAGTGCGACAGAGCCACCCCCGCACGCCGCAAGCCGGGTAAAAAGGTACACAATGGGCAAAAATCCACCTTCAAGTGCTGATTTCAGCGGAAATATCGGCTGTCGGAGCAGTTTTGACTTGCAGTCAAACGAAAAGTAGCGCAGAATGTAGGTATGCTCAAGCAGACAATTTTCACAGTGGGGTTGGCATGCCTGGCGCTGACGGCATTTGCAACGGAGTGGCTGACGGACATAACAGAGGCGAAGACGGAGGCAGCAAACAGCGGGAAGGCTATCTTGGTAAACTTTACGGGTAGCGATTGGTGTGGCTACTGCATCCGCATGCGGCAAGACGTGCTCGACAAACCGGAGTTCGCCACCTACGCGGAAGACAAGTTTGTACTGCTCGAAGTTGACCTGCCCCGCCACCTCATGCCGAAAGACCGCGAAGAGCGCATAAAACTGTGCCGGGAATACAGCGTAACCAGCTTCCCCACCTTCTTGGTATTAAATGCAGCCGGCGAGGTGCTGGGCGGTTTCACCGGTGGTCGCCCGGATGTAGGCTCCACGGCAGTCTTGCTCGATGAAGCACTGGAGCGCGGGCACCAACTCGCCATCGCTCGCGAACACGACGGCACCGAACGAGCAAAGGCTCTCTTTGAAATCTACAAGCACTTCCCGGCAAACTTCAAGGGCCCCAGAGAGGCCTTGCAACAGGAAATTGCAACCTACGACCCGGACGATACGCTCGGCATACGCGAAACACTCTCCGCCGATAAGCAAATGCAGGAGCTCATGGCAGAGGTGCGCGCCTATCACCGAAATTACCAAAAACAAACGGAAATTTTCGAACGCTATCTGGCAGAAGCACACCCGCTCAACCGCGACAAAATCATGGAGCGCAAGCGCTCCGTCGTCATATTCCCCAGCCTGAATGTTATGCTGTTGAATGCGCAGACAGTAGAGGACATCATAAAGGCGAGGGACTATGTACTCCGCGAAGCGGAAATCAGTTACCCGGATGACATCAAGGCGGAAATGATTGACTCGCTGAAATCCACCTTTGCCGACCCGGAAGCCATGCTTCGCACAGTGCAGGAGCGCCGCAGCGGGCGCAAGTAATCCCCTCGTTCCCCCGTGTATGGCGTAGATTAGACTTGCATACCCGTTAGATTTAAAGCATAATAGAGCTATGTTCAAGAACTTGTTCCTTGCCGGGCTGGCAGCCGTTGTGGTGCCGGCATTTGCAGCAGAGTGGATGACTGACCTCGAGGCAGCCAAAACAAAAGCTGCGGCTGAAAACAAAGCCGTATTGGTAGACTTTACCGGTTCCGACTGGTGCGGGTACTGCATTCGCCTGAAAAAGGGCGTGTTTGACACACCTGCCTTCGAGAGCTACGCAGCCGACAAGTTCGTGTTGGTCGAAATCGATGTCCCCCGCGATGTAAAGCGCGTGGGCGGCGCTGAAAATTACGCTAAGAACGAAGCCCTGTGCCGAGAGTTCAAAGTAAGCGGGTTCCCGACCATCATGGTATTGAATCCTGCGGGTGATGTACTGGGTGGTTTCGTGGGCGGACAACCCTCACTGCAGGCCACGCAAGTACCGCTCGATGCCGCACTGGCAAACGCCGCCAAAATTGAGGCTGCCGCTGCGCTGCAAGGGGTTGAAAAAGCAAAAGTCCTGATGGAGGTTTACAGCAGCCTGCCCGCTGATTTGCAGAACTCCGCTGATGCGCTCGCCAAGAAAATCGCTGAACTCGATACGGATAACGCCACCGGTATACAGAGCAAGATGCAGGAAACGGCTGCCATGAAGGAAGCCGAGGCAAAAATAATGAAGGTCGGCCGCAATCCCGAAGCAGCCCTGGCGATTATCAACGAAACTCTGCCCAAGGTGAGCGGTGCCAATCGCGACATGCTTTTGCAGTTAAAGAGCGGCATTATCACCCACCTCGTCAATCAGGCATTGAAGAACGCCAAGACGGAGGCAGACGTCATCGCCGTAAAGCCCATCGCAGAACAAATGCTGGATTGCGTGCCCGAAGCACAGCGTGCCGAAGCCGCAGCCGAAATTGAAAAGTATTTTGCCAACCCTGCGGCAATACTGAAACCCGTTGCCCCCACACACACCAAAAAGGCAGCTCCCCGCAAGTAATTTATGCTCCGCAAACTATTTACTGCTCTCTGCCTGAGCACACTGGCCCTGTCGGCTACCGCGCAGGAACAGCAGGATGCACCCCCGGCAGAACAGCTCCCGCCCGATGGTGCAACGGGATTCTCCCCCCAGGCCCTGAAAGAATGGGAAGCTATCGAAAAGGAACTGGCTCAGTACGAAGGCAAGCCGGAAAAACTACTGACAGCAATCGATGACTGCCTGACTCGGGATTTGCTCAGCGAAACGCAGCAACTCCTGCGAGCTATCAAGGCACAAGTCATCAACAAGATGCTTGATGACATCTTCAGAACAGCAGAAAAAGAGGCGGACATTCTCAAAGCCAAGGCTCTGGTCATAGAGCTCATCGACATGATGCCGAATGATGAGGAGCGAGAAATGGCCAAGGCTGAAATAGAACTTCAGTTTGCCGACCCCACAGCTATGCTGCAACAGGTTCTCCAAGCTCGTAATGAACAGATAGCAGCAGATGTTGCCGCTGAGCAGCACGAACAGGACATCGTAGAGCACACAGAAGCCGACTACGCCCGTATAGCAGAAATCCGTACCGAACTCGACAGCATAAGCGGCACCGACGCCAAGGTAAGCCACCTCAAATCCCTGCTCAACAAAGAAAGCCGAGCCGTTTGCGATTGGATTCGCCCGCAAATCTCCGATATTCTGATTGCTGAGCTCAACACCATACAGGAGGCCGGCATAAAGACTGTCGATGATGTTCTGAAAGTCAAAGCATGTTTCGTCAAAATCATTCATCACACATACCCTGAGCGCGAGAAAAAAGCAGCACTCGAAAAAGTGGAGCTTGAATTCGCCAATCCCGAAGCACTCTTGCAGAAGGTTCTGGAGCAGGAAAAACTCATGAACGATGAAGATGGTGAGGAGGAAGAGCAAATCGATGAAGAAGATACCCCGTCCTACGATGATGATGACTACGCCGAAGAGGTAGAAGAGGAATCACCGGAGGTCATCACCGCTTAACCCCGCACGAGACAATTCAATAACGCATATTCCGAAAAACCCCCGAAGCAGCTGCTTCGGGGGTTTTTAAACTTGCCAGTGAGTCAACTATGTGGTAGTATAAGTGCAACATGAAATTCACCGAAAAACTTCAGGCACGTATCAAGGCCACGCGCTCTGCTCTCTGCGTGGGACTGGATCCCCGTCCGCAAACGGAAAACATGAACGAGCTGGCCGATTGGCTGCGCAAAGTAGTGACTGAAACAGCCCCCTACGCTGCTGCCTACAAGCCGAATATCGCCTATTTCGAAGCCATGGGCTTGCCCGGTCTGAAAGTGCTCGAAGAGCTGCTGCCTGACATGCCGAAAGATATCCCCGTCATTCTCGATGCCAAGCGCGGCGATATCGGCGAAACGCAGAAATACTATGCTCAGGCCTATTTTGAGCGCATGCAGGTGGATGCAGTGACCCTCAATCCCTTCATGGGCTACGACATACTTGCCCCCTTCCTCAACCACCCCGGCAAGGCTGTATACCTGCTTGCCGTGACCTCCAACGCCGGCTCTGCCGACATCGAGCGCCAGGTTCTGGCAAACGGTCGCAAGGTCTACCAGCTGGTTGGTGACATGGTAGAGCGCGCCCGCAGCGAGGGTGCCGCAACCGAAGTTGGTATGGTTATGGGGCTGACCAATGCCAGCAACGAACTGATGGCAGAGCTGCCGGATGCTCCCCTGCTCATTCCCGGGCTGGGTGCACAGGGTGGTGATTTGAGCGCCTTGACCGGCGGCAACCGTGTTGCACCGCCTGTTATCAATGTATCTCGCGGCATCCTTTACAACGAGCCCGAGTTAAGCTTTGCCCAGCGCGCTGAGAAGTATGCGCTGCAAATCCGCGCAGCCCTTTCTCTCTGAACTTAAATTAATTTCATGAAACAGTACCTCGAGCTGCTCGAAGATGTGCTGACCAACGGCGTGGGGCGAGACGACCGCACCGGCACGGGTACCATCGGTGTATTCGGTCGCCAGGTGCGCTTTGACCTCCGACAGGGATTCCCCTGCCTGACGACCAAAAAGCTGCACCTGCGCTCCATCATCTACGAGCTGCTCTGGTTCCTGAAGGGTAGCACCAATGTGCGCTACCTGCAAGAGCACGGCGTCTCAATTTGGGACGAATGGGCTGACGAAAACGGCGACTTGGGTCCCGTCTACGGCAGCCAGTGGCGAAAATGGCCCGATGGTGAAGGCGGCAGTATTGACCAAATAGCCAAACTCATTGACGGATTGAAAAACAACCCTTGGAGCCGCCGCCATATCGTTACGGCATGGAATGTGGCTGAGGTAGACAACATGGCACTACCGCCCTGCCACTGCCTGTACCAGTTCTGTGTCATCCCCGCGCAGCGCGAAGGTGAAAAACACGGTCTCAGTCTGCAACTCTACCAGCGCAGCTGCGATTTATTCTTGGGAGTACCCTTCAATATAACCAGCTATGCCCTGTTGCTCATGATGGTGGCACAGGTCTGCGGTTACGAAGCCAGAGAGTTTGTGCACACCTTCGGCGATTTGCACCTCTACAAAAACCATTTGGAGCAAGCGCGCCTGCAGCTCACACGCGAGCCGCGCCCCCTGCCCACCATGCGGCTTAACCCCGAGATAACGGAAATTGACGGATTCGACTACGACGATTTCACGCTCGAGAACTACGACCCTCACCCACACATTAAAGCCCCTATATCGGTGTGAGCCACCAGCTTGCAGCCATGAATGAAACGATGGAAGGTGAAGAAAATCCTGCCTACCTGAGCGAGCAGATAATCACCTACATCGGCAACAAACGAGCCTTGCTCGGCCTCATCGGTCAAGGGGTACAAAGTGTGCGCAAGAGACTCGGCGGGCGCAAGCTGAGTTGTCTGGACGCCTTCTCGGGCTCCGGCATTGTATCCCGCATGCTTAAACAGCACGCCACCGAGCTATACGTCAATGATTTAGAGAACTACGCCCGCACTATTGCCACCTGCTATCTGGCTAATAAAACTGCGATTGATGAGCAAGAACTCGCAGCTCAATTCAGCTACCTGCAACAGCAACTCACCGAACTCCGCCCGGGGTTCATAACCGACCTGTACGCACCGGCGAATGACAACGACATCCGCCCCGGTGAGCGAGCCTTCTACACACGGCGCAATGCCATGTATTTGGATTCCGCCTGCCACGCCATACTTACCTTACCGGCAGAAATGCAACCGTTTTTTCTTGGACCGTTGCTCTGTGAGGCCTCGGTACACACCAACACAGCAGGAGTTTTCAAAGGCTTTTACAAAAACCGCGCCGGCATTGGTCAATTCGGTGGCGAGGCACGCAATGCCCTGAGCAGAATCCTGACCGACATTGAGTTAAAACTGCCGGTATTCTCCCATTTCCAAACGGAAAATCACATCTTTCAAGCCCCGGCAAATGAGCTGGTACAGACCCTACCCGAGCTGGATTTAGCCTACCTCGACCCACCCTACAACCAGCACCCATACGGTTCAAACTATTTCATGCTCAATCTGATTGCGAGCTATAAGCGACCGGAACAGACGTCAACCGAATCCGGCATTCCCCGAGACTGGAATCGCTCGGCATACAATCGCCCACAGGCCGCCCAAACAGAGCTTTTCCGCTTGGTACAGGACTGCCCGGCGCGTTTCATCCTCATATCCTACAACTCAGAAGGCTTTGTGAAATACGAAGATTTCATGAGCCACCTTCAAAAACTGGGAAAAGTAACGGTATTGCAAACGGAGTACAATACCTTCCGTGGCTGCCGCAATTTGCGCAACCGCGATATCAAAGTCACCGAATTTCTCTTCCTTCTCGAAAAAAACTGAACTTACACCATGAATATAACCTTCACAGGAGTGGTAGCCATGGCTGCCGACCGAGCCATCGGCCTGAATAACACCATGCCTTGGCACTTGCCCGGCGACCTCAAAGTATTTAAGGCGCTGACTATGGGGCACCCCATTCTCATGGGGCGCAAAACATGGCAAAGTCTGGGGCGGCCCCTGCCCGGTCGTCAGAATATCGTACTGACCCGAGATGCTGACTTTGACGCACCGGGAGCCACTGTCATCAACGACCTTGCCGAACTTCAACAACTGGAGCTGCAAAACAGCGAAGTGATGGTAATCGGCGGTGCCCAAATATATGAGCTCATGCTCCCCCACATGGGCAGTATCTATGTATCCGAAGTGCATGGGGAATGGGAGGCGGATACCTATTTCCCACCATTCCGTGAGCAATTTACTCAGCGCGAATTAAAAGAACAATTCGACGGATTTGATTTAGTGGTTTACAGCCGAGCATAATGCCCCGGTTTGCGAAAAATATTTTTCTTGACATAAAGACACTGACGTGATAGGAAAGCGGTATATATTATGGAAATCTACTATGTAATCTTCGGCATGCTGGCACTGTTATCTGTGTTTGCACTGATAGTGGGTGTGAGCAACGATGCCTGTAACTTCCTCAACTCCTCCATTGGTTGCAGAGCCGGCACGTACAATCAGGCCGTAGCCGTAGCTGCCATTGGTGTGCTGCTGGGAGCCTGTTTCTCCAGCGGCATGATGAGTGTGGCTCGCAACGGCGTGATGCAGCCGGAGATGTTCACCTTCCATGAGGTGATGGTGCTCTACTTGGCTGTGATGGTGGGTAACATCATCTTGCTGGATACCTTCAACACCTTAGGTCTGCCGACCTCAACCACGGTATCGCTGGTATTCTCCCTGTTAGGTGCCGCAATCGGTATGGCGGTGTATACCAGCGGCGAGTTCCTGACATGCCCGCTGGCCGATTACATCAACGAAGAGCGCTGCTTTAAGATGGTAATTGCCATCTTCGCCTCGGTGGCCATAGCCTTCACCGTCGGTGCGATAGTCATGTGGATATCGCGCCTTATCTTCAGCTTCCGCTTTAAGAAAATCTACAACTATATCGGCCCGCTGTGGTGTGGTCTTGCTTTCACAGCCATCAGCTATTTCATTATCTTCAAAGGTCTGAAAGGCAGTATCTTCAAAGAAGACATCCAGCTTCTTGTTGACCAAGGGCTTACCGGCCCCATCATGGCAGTAGCCGGCGTGTGCTGGGTTCTGATTTCAGCCTTACTTCAGCATGTATGCAAGGTAAATACCCTGCGAGTAGCTGTTCTTGCAGGCACCGGCTCACTCGCTCTGGCTTTTGCCGGTAACGACATGGTAAACTTCATCGGCGTTTTCATGGCTTCCAAGGATGCCATCTTCAATTCCGCCGTCAACGCCGGTAATGTAGGGACGCTCAAGATGGGTGAAATCCTCGCCGGTGACGGTGCTGCCGCCAGTACCTTTTACCTTCTGGCAGCGGGTACCATCATGGTAGCAGCCCTGTTCCTCTCCAAGAAAGCACGCAAAGTGACCGAGACCGAGCTCAAGCTCTCCTCTTCCAACACCGGCAAAGAGCGTTTTGGCTCCAGCCAACCGGCTCGTATCATAGTGCGCGCAGCTATCAACACCTCGCGATTCATCACTCGAATCACCCCCAAGCCGATTGCTGATTTTGTAGGGAGCCGCTTTATCCCCCTTACTCCTGAGGAGGAAACCGGTGCGAACTACGACATGATTCGCGCCTCTGTCAACCTGACCTTGGCCGCACTTCTTATTTCAGTCGGTACCGACCTTGGTCTGCCGCTCTCGACCACTTATGTGATTTTCATGGTATCGATGGGCTCCTCACTTGCGGACCGTGCATGGGGGCGCGATAGTGCCGTGTACCGCATTACCGGTGTTCTTACCGTGATAGCCGGCTGGTTGCTCACGGGTGTAGCTGCCTGTTTGGCTGCACTGGTCGTGGCACTTATCATGGCCTACGGCGGCACTTGGGGTATGATTGCCATGCTGGTAATCGCCGGTGTTCTGCTCATTAAATCCACCTTCTTCACTCACGACGACAAGCAGGAGATTCGCCTGATTGATATGAACAACGATGCCTCGGTACACGAGTTCGCCGCAGCTGCCGCCGGTCGCTTGGGTCGCATGGTCGGCATTCACAAAGCTACGGTAAAGGCACTGCTGGAGGAAGAACTCGACGATTTGAAGCGCCTGCGCAAGAAAGCTCGCTCCATCCACCGAGACCTCGAGGTTATCAAGGAAAATGAAGTGCTGCCCACCCTCCCGACCATACCGGCAGAACTGGCAGACCGAGGTCAGTTAATCTTCCGAATCACGGAGATTTCACTCACGACCTGCGAGCGCCTGATGACGTTGGTAAAAGCCAGTTACAACCACATCGACAACTTCCATGCCGGACTTAACAATGAGCAGGCCACAGACCTGCTGGCCCTGACGGAAAAAATCGGGCGTTTCTATCCCAACCTCATTGACATGTTGAAAGCCGGTAATTATTCGGGCATTACTTCCATGCTCGACACCACCGACCAGCTCAGTGATGATTTTGCCGACTGCATTACACGCCACCTCATGCACAGTGCTGAGAATGAAACAGACATGCGCAACGGCATTCTCTACCTTACTCTGCTGAATGAGACCCGAGCCATGGTCAGCCATGCTTTCGCTCTCATTAAGCGAATCAAGGAGCTCTATGAAGGTTAAACCAACATAGCTGACAGTTGTTAAACCGAGGGCTGCAGGTGAAAACCCGCAGCCCTCATGCTTTGTTGACTCAATTAACGCTGTGCGTGGCTGAGATTAGGCTTGCATAGCGCGAGAAATCTGAGATAATGCCTCTCACAACCATGTTTAATCAGGAAGTCATCACCCAGGCAGAGACCGCCGGCGTACAAGTACCGGCCGGCAATACCGTCATCTTGCCCGAGGGTTCGCGTATCTACATCACTCAGATGCTCGGCAACTCCATTACTGCAGCCACGGATATCGGCTTGGTGAGAATCACCCGCCACGAGGCAGCTCGCGCCGGAATCATTGCCCCCGAGCAGGTCGAAGTAGAAAAAGAAGACCTCAGCAACCTCACCCTTGAAGAAAAGGTTTGGAAGGTGCTCGGCAATGTTTACGACCCCGAAATTCCTGTTGATATCGTGAATCTGGGGCTCATCTACGAAGTTGAAATCGTACCTCAGAAAGAGGCAGGTGCCTATGTGCATGTGCGCATGACCCTGACCGCCCCCGGTTGCAGCATGGGACCGCACCTCATGGCCGAGGCCGAGGCCGGTATATCCGCGCTGGAAGGTGTGGGTGAAGTGAACATCGAGTTCGTGTGGGACCCGCCGTGGAACCAAGATATGATGACGGAAGAAGCCCGCATGCAGTTGGGGCTGATTTAATGCCGTCACATTGCAACACGCCACAACATGACAAAACTGGATGTAGAGCTCAGTGAGACTGAGATGCACCACTTAGCCGAAATGTGCGCTATGGTGCTGACCATACTCGGGCAAGCCATGCCCGACGGTGGTGATTCACGAGCCGAAGCGTGGCAGCGGCTGTGCGTTGCCCTACTGAAAGCGGCGCGCGGAGTTCCGTCGATAGGGCGCCACATGGAGTTTAACCCGGACTGTGGCTACTGGTTCTTTAAACGCCCCTACATTGACCGAGCATTTTATTCAGATGTGTTGGAAGACTTCCGAGACAATGTTTTCTGGGCGGAGCTTGTAAGCCGCACAGCCGAGCAAAGTCTGGTGGAAAACTTCGGCGATGAAGCCGTAAACATGATGAGCGATGAGGAGCGAGCGGCGCGCGTATCGACCTTGGAAAAAGCGCTCTGGAATGAAGTAACTCACCACGGCATGGAGCGTTTGCTCTTTATGTTGCCACCGGAGGAAAGTTAAGTCCCCTGCACCGATTATGGCCGGCATCAACTTGAAAGAGAAATGGCGCGGCACCCCGCACCGCCCCGGCGTGTACCTCATGAAAGGCAGCGGCGGCGGCATCATTTACGTTGGCAAAGCCAAAGATTTGCACCGCCGACTGGCGAACTACTTTTCGCCCTCTCGGGTGACACTCGAAAACAGTAAAACACGCGCACTGATTGCTGCCATTGAAGACTTCGATTACTACGAGGTAAGAAACGACCAAGAAGCGCTCATACTCGAGCAAAAGCTCATCAAGGAATACCGCCCGCACTACAACGTGCAGCTGAGGGACGACAAGCGCTACCTGTTATTGCGAGCCAGTCGGCAGGAAGAACTACCGAGATTCACCCTTGTACGCCTGCGCAAAGACGACGGAGCACGCTATATCGGACCGTTTGTACATTCCACCGCACTGAAAGAAACCGTAGAGTGGCTCAACCACCGATTTCGCCTGCGCACCTGTACCTGCCGCCACCCCGGCGAGGAGCAATACCGCCACTGCCATGATGATGTCATACGCTGTTGTTCAGCGCCCTGCATCGGCCGCATATCTGCCGAAGAATATCGTGCGCAATTCGATATTGCCCTCGGCCTTTTAGAAGGAAGAGGGCGCAAAGAACACCTCGACGCGCTCACAAAAGAAATGATGGATGCAGCCGAGGCGCTCGACTTCGAGCGAGCTGCCCGCCTGCGGGATGTGAGAGAAAACATCATTAAGACCCTCGAACCGGCACGCAGATTCTCCCGCGGCATGGCAGATTTGCCCGGAACTGTCAATCCCGATGAGGATTTGGCGGAGCTTGCCGCTGCCCTCAATATGCCCCAGCCACCTGCCGTCATGGAATGTTTCGACATCTCCAACTTGTCGGACAACCACATCGTGGCCTCGATGGTGAGGTTCACCAATGGGCGCCCCGACAACAAAGCCTACCGCCGTTACCGCATACGCGGCGTGGATGGGCAAAATGACTTCGCCAGTATGCTGGAAGTCGTGCGCAGACGTTACGCACGAATTGTGAACGAAAGCAGCGCCCTGTTCAACAAACCCGATAATATGGGAACCTATGCTTGGCTTAAACAACTCAGCGCCGAAGGAAAGGCTCCCATCACCGTACCCGACCTCGTGGTTGTGGACGGTGGCAAAGGACAACTGGCAACCGCTATGCAGGTGCTAACCGAAGTCGGACTGGCAGACATGCCGGTTGTCGGTCTGGCCAAGCGCGACGAAGAAATATACTTTCCACGGCGTAGCGAGCCCTTGGTACTCAGCAAAGAAAGCGGAGCCTTGCGTCTGTTGCAACGCCTGCGAGATGAAGCGCACCGCTTTGCCAACAACTACAACGAGCTGCTGGTTCGCCGCCGAGTGCGCGAAAGTCGGTTGGATGCCTACCCCGGCATGACCACCAAACGTAAAGAACTACTCCTTGCTCGTTTTCGCACCCTGCCCAACCTGCGCTCGCGCTCAGCCGCAGAAATCGCGGAGCTTCCCGGCATATCTCTCGCTTGGGCAGAAAAATTTTGCGAGTGGTTGCAACAAAATTAACACATATCAACCATCCTGCAGAGTTGAACACTCCGCAAAAATCGCTGCAAACCTACCAATCTCGTTACTAAACAATAAAAAAACGCGGCTTTGTCACTTTATGATTGCTTTTCGCGCAATATATGGCATACTGAAAGTCAGACATGGCCTCTATTAACGTTACATACTCCGACATTACCGCCTCCTATGATTTGCCCGATGAAATCGGCGTGGAGGTGATTATTGGTACATCTGAGGATTGCAGTATCGACATGCCCGAAGTTCAAGGGCTCGCTGCTGAGCACTGCTGTATTACCCTTTTTGAAGATGGCTATGCCATCTCTGACCTCGGCTCCGGTGCCGGTACTTTTGCCAATGGCAAACCGGTAGAGAACGAATACATGGTAGCCGGCGTTGTTTATCAGGTTGGTCAGGCCACCATCACCTTTGTACCTGATGAAGCACCGGCCGCAAATGCAGCTGCCCCGGCCGCAAGTGCCGCAGCACCCGCTGCACCCGCCGCCGCAGCAGCAGCTCAACCAGCCGCCGCCCCCAAAAAGAAAAAGATTGTTAAAAAGAAGAAAAAGGCCGGTTCCCCCACCGCAAAGCGCCCGATTTCTCGCCCGACATCTCCTGACCGTACAATGGCAACATTGAACCACAACAAGAAGATGGAGCAAATTAACACCTTCTATGTTGTAGCTGTACTGATAGGTGCTTTCTATGCCGGCTTGGCTCTTTACAGCTGGCAGACTACCGGCAATCCGCTGCCTATCTTCATGCAGTAATTTCCTTTCTTTATTATTTAATATGCAGAAAGCCGCAGTCTCACGACTGCGCCTTTCTGCATTTTCAATTTCAATAACCCGTTGATATCAATTGGCGACAGGCACCACAGCAGGGATTACCTGCTTGCGCTCGCCATTGACGAGCACGGTTACCGGTTTCGGGGAGAGTGAGCTTGTGGTAAGCTTATAATCCGTTACCTTGCCATTTTTCCACACCATATCGACGGTGATATTACCGCGAGCACGAATTCCTTTCACAGAACCATCAGCCCACACGCTCGGCATGGCGGGCAGTAGCTCAATAATACCGGCATGGCTCTGAATGAGCATCTCACTCATACCACCGGGCATGCCGAACGTGCCATCCATCTGCATGGGAGGGTGATTACCGAAAAGGTTATCGAGCACATTGTAACGAATGTAATGCTGAACCATGCTATAGGCCTTGTCCGGCTGGCGGAATCGGGCCCACAGCGCCGTGCGCCAAGGCCAAGTCCAGCTGCGCCGATTATCACTGCCGAGCCCACGCAGCTCAAGGCTCTTCATTGCAGCGCGCGCGAAGTCCGGAGTCTTGGCCATCGAGATAGACGTACCCGGGAACACACCGATAAGGTGCGAAGTGTGGCGATGATTGGACACCATTCCGGGACGGTCAACAATCCATTCCTGCAAATAACCACCGGCAGCGATACGATTACCGACCAAGCGGTCGCGCTTGGCAGCCAACTGAGCAGCCCACTCGGCATCCACACCAAGCAGTTGCGCTGCACGCACCGTGTTGTCAAAAAGCTCCCAAATAAGCTGCTGGTCGTGAGCACAACCATCTTCGAGCGGGCCCCATTCATGAGACCAACCCATGGGGCACACCAGCGAACCCTCTTTAATCTCCGCCAGCTCGGGGTGCTGAGCTACGCTGAGATCCTGTACAGGAGATTTTTCGTTTTTCTGAGTTTTCAGTCCCTTCCCCTGAGCACCCACCTCCTTAAGCTCATCTTCCCAGAAATGGCAGATATTTTTGAGCAAAGGGTAAGCTACTTCGCGCAGGTAGGTTTCATCCTGCGAATAAAGGTAACGCTCCCATATATGTAGAGCATACCAAGCATTGACGGGAGGATTCCACTTAATCCAGCCACCGCCGCCCCAGGGATTCTGAGATATACGGGTAGTCCAACCGCGCACATGGTTGCCAAAATGCTTGCGGGTACTCTCTGCCAGCGGTTGCTCCATAGCGCGAATGAAATCAATGAGCGGCTGGTGGCACTCGGAGAGATTCGCTACCTCGGCAGCCCAATAACACATCTGCAAATTGATGTTGTTGTGATAGTCGCAAGCCCAAGGCGCATGCACCTTATTATTCCATATACCCTGTAAGGTTGCAGGCAGATTGCCGGGCTGAGAGCCGGAAATGAGGACATAACGACCGTAGTTATAAATAAGTTCCTCAAGGTCAGGGTCATAAGTAGGATAGCCGCGGTCGTAGCGGGTTCTGTACGAATGAAGGCGCACATCTGTGGGGGACTCAGCAATCGCTTTAGGCGATTCGCCGAGTTGCAGATTCATGCGATCGTAATACGCAGCAAAATCCTTTCTATGCTCGGCACGGATAGCCTCTACCCCCTTAGCCACAGCGGTACTCAACACTTTCGTATTGCGCACGCTCGGGTCTTCACCTTTCCAAGAATCAGCGTAGCTCAACTTGTAATCCGTAGCCAAACTTACATA
This sequence comes from Akkermansia sp., assembly GCA_045614705.1. Classification (GTDB taxonomy): domain Bacteria; phylum Verrucomicrobiota; class Verrucomicrobiia; order Verrucomicrobiales; family Akkermansiaceae; genus Akkermansia. The sequence goes on along the minus strand of JAZLDM010000057.1, from coordinate 11,161 downwards.
GATTTCCAAGGAATCAGCCCCGCGCACTTCGATATGCGGCAGATGTGAAGGGCTGTAGGCAGGCTTCATGGCATCCTGTCGCCCGGAGTAAACAACCTTCACCTCGGCACGGGGGCACAGCAATTTCACACTTCCCCCCTTTGCACGCACTTGCAAACGCCCCTCGAACACCTGACCGTTGCTCAGTGTTCCGCGCATGATAAGCGTATCTTCCCCCTCTTGTGAATATTGCACGTTATGATAGGGAGTCAACGCGATGTTGGCAGTGATGGCACCGGGCTTATCCGCCTCCGCAACATATACCATCACATCATCCGGACGGCTCACAAAACAGCTGCGAGTATGCTTTACTCCATTTGCCTTGAACTCAGTTACGGCCTCGGCACGGCGCAAATCCAAAGAGCGAGCATAGTCTTCCGTATTACCGTTGTATTCGTACGCCACATACAGATTACCAAAAGGCTGGTAGCTACCGAACTCATTTTGCCCGGAGACCGGTCCATATTGATAACCGGCACCATTTTGCGGGGCATTGGCACCACCGGACCACAAGCTCACTTCATTGAGAACCACACAATCCAGATGATCACCACCATAAACTGTGCCACCTACGCGCCCATTACCAACCGGCAGGGTCTGACTTTCCCATGTATCCCGATTGTTCTTGCCGGGCAAATTACCGGTTGCGTGCGGCATCACAGTCCAAGACAATGCGGTATTCGGCACAACCGCAGGCTGTCTGTACCACAAATGATCAGAGGCCGAGAAATCACCCGCGACAGCTACTGCTGCCAACGACAGGCTCAGGCTTAATAGTGTTTTTTTCATAATAACTACGTTGATAACAAAGTCTGACAAGGATAAAACATCCCTATCAGGCATCGCAAAGTAGCGATATTCTATTAATAGCACACTACTCTTCCCTTGGCAATCAAAAAAAAATCGCCCTCATTTTTTTGATTGACCTATGTGCTGAACATGGTAGAATGTGTGCATGAGCAAATACGTGAAAGGTGACATGACACCCGTCGTGCCGCGCCGATTCAGGCCGGTTTTCTTTATGCTTGTGAGCTGCTTTGCGCTCTGGGGGCTACTGAACAACATGACCGACAATCTGGTACCGGCGTTCAAAAATATATTTACTATCCCGCAAGAACAAGCTGCATTGGTGCAAGTGGCTTTCTACGGTGCCTACGCCGTGCTGGCCATTTTTGCCTCCATTCTCATCGAAGAGTTCTCCTACAAGAAAGGTGTGCTCATCGGCCTCGGCGTGTATATAGCGGGTGCGCTGGCATACATTCCGGCCTGTATCAATCAGAGTTTTGAAATCTACTTCATTGCTATTTTCGTAGTAGCATGCGGTTGCTCCGTACTGGAAACCACATGTAACCCCTACGTTATTTCTTTGGGGCCGGAGAAAACAGCGGTTCGCCGACTGAACTTTGCTCAGGCTTTCAACCCGGTAGGTTCTATTTGCGGTATTGTGCTGGCACAGCAACTGATTCTCAGCCACCTTAACCCCGCTACAGCAAATGAGCGAGCCACCATGCCTGCTGAGCAGCTGAGCGAAATCGTTCACGCCGAGCTCTTCTGGGTATGCGCTCCCTATGTGGGTCTTTGCGGCGTAGCATTCCTCATCTGGCTGTTCTTCCTGCGCACCAAAGATGAACAAAACGAATCCGCAACGGAGACTCAGACAGAAACACCGAGCAACGGCAGTGGTTTGCGTGTACTTTGGGCTGCCCTGTTTGCCATCGTGCCGTTGGTAGTACTTTACTTCCTCTTCCCCGACATGGACAAAGTAACTTGGGTACTTTGCGGCACACTGGGTCCGATTGCATATCTGTTCATAGTGAAGGATTATCGCTCCATGCTCTTCTCCCTGTTGTGCCAGCCGCGCTACTGGTGCGGTGTAATTGCCCAGTTCTTCTATGTGGGTGTACAGATTGCAGCATGGACTTACCTGAACGTATACTGCTGTAAGGAGCTGGGTGTAACCCCCGCTACTGCAGCCACTTATTACCTCATTTCACTCATTCTCTTCATCGCCTGCCGTTGGGTAGCAACCTACTTCATGAAGAAGTTCAACCCGGCTGATATGATGAGCGTGTTCGCAATAGGCGCATTGGCAACCTGCGCCGGCACCATCTACTTGCCCAGCACGGTTCTCTTCTCTATCGGCGGGCTGGATTTCTCGGCCAACATTCTCTGCCTTATCGCCATGTCCGGCTGCATGAGCCTGATGTTCCCCACCATCTACGGCATCGCTCTCGGTGGGCTGAACCAGCGCGACGTCAAGCTTGGTGCTGCCGGTCTCATCATGGCCATTCTGGGTGGTGCTCTCATCACCCCGTGGATGGCCGGTATCATCGGCGATGCCGACAGCTGCTGGCTTGGCCTGACGGCTGCATTCGACAACACTTGGGACACCAATCTGGGCACCAGCTCTGCCGCTGTGCGCGCCTCATTCATCGTGCCCGCCATCTGCTTTGCGGTTGTGTTGCTCTACAGCCTCATCTTCCGCAAACCCACCACACCTTCCGACAAATAATCAACTTTAACCTCAAACATACGTATATGAAATACGACACATTACCCACCATCGGTATTCGTCCTACGATTGACGGTCGTCGTCTTGGCGTTCGTGAATCTCTGGAAGACCAGACCATGAACATGGCAAAGGCCGCAGCCGCCCTTATCGAGGCCAACGTGACCCACGCCAACGGCCAGCCCGTGAAGTGCATCATCGCCGACACCACCATCGGCGGTCCGGCCGAGGCTGCTGCCTGCAACCAGAAGTTCGCTGAGAACAACGTAGGCTGCTCCCTTATCGTGACTCCCTGCTGGTGCTACATCACCGAGACCTTCGAGACCGATGCCACCACCCCCAAGGCAATCTGGGGTTTCAATGGCACCGAGCGCCCCGGCGCTGTATACCTCGCCGCTGCTCTGGCCGGTTATGCTCAGAAGGGCGTGCCCGCATTCTCCATCTACGGTCACGATGTGCAGGACGCTGACGACACCTCCATCCCCGAGGACGTGGCAGAGAAGATTCTGCGCTTCGCCCGCGCCGGTCTTACCGTAGCCACTCTCCGTGGCAAGGGCTACCTCTCCATCGGTGGCTGCTCCATGGGTATCGCCGGTTCCATCGTAGACCAGTCCTTCTGGGAGAGCTACATGGGCATGCGCGTGCAGTCTGTGGACATGACAGAGGTTCGCCGCCGCATGGAGCTGGGCATCTACGACAAGGCTGAGTTCGACCTCGCCATGGAGTGGGCCAAGAAATACGTGAAGATTGGTCCGGATCGCAACCGTCCCGACCTGGTACTTTCCCCCGAGGATAAGGAGCGCACCCTGCGCGAGTCCATTCTCATGACCATCATCTTCCGCGACATGATGCACGGCAACCCCTATCTCAAGACTATTGACCGTGAGGAAGAAGGGCTGGGCTTCAATGCAATCTGCGGTGGCTTCCAGGGTCAGCGCCACTGGACGGACTTCTACCCGAACGGCGATATGGCTGAATCCCTGCTCAACAGCACCTTCGACTGGAACGGCCCGCGTGAGGCCATTCCCTTCGCTACCGAGAATGACGCCATGAACGGCGTGTGCATGCTTCTGCTGCACCAGCTCACCGGCCGCGCAGCCTGCTTCTCCGACATCCGTACCTACTGGAGCCCCGCCGCAGTAAAGCGCGTGACCGGCTACACCATGGAAGGTCTGGCCAAGGACGGCATCATGCACCTCATCAACTCCGGCTCCACAGCTCTGGACGGCAATATGCACTCCACTGCTGAAGATGGCACCCCCATCATGAAAAAGACCGGCGAGACCACACAGGCCGACATCGAGGCCATGATGGGTGCCTCCGAGTGGTGCCCGGCTAACCGCGAGTACTTCCGCGGCGGCGGCTACTCCCTGCACTTCGTGTCCAAGGGTAATGTGCCTGTAACCATGATTCGCATGAACCTCGTGAAGGGTCAGGGTCCCGTGCTCACCATCGTGGAAGGCTGGACCTGTGACCTGCCTCAGGACGTGAACGACAAGCTCGACCAGCGTACCGACCCGGGTTGGCCGACCACTTGGTTTGCCCCCCGTCTGACCGGCAAGGGCGGCTTCAAGGATGTTTACACCGTCATGGCCAACATGGGTGCCAACCACGGTGCTTGGACCTATGGTCACATCGGTGCTGATATCATCACCCTGGCCTCCATGCTCCGCATCCCCGTATACGCTCACAACGTACCGGAGGACAAGGTATATCGCCCGGCCGCATGGGATCTGTTCGGTACCGCCGACCCCGAGGGTGCAGACTTCCGTGCCTGCGCCAACTTCGGCCCGATTTACGGCAAATATTAATATCCCCCACACACAAGGGCAAGCTGCCGGGCAGAAAACCGGCAGCTTGCCTGCTATATTCCGAATATGGCATACGTACTTTGCTTAGATTGCGGCGCGACCAATGTACGCGCCATACTTGTAGATGATAAAGGGCAGCTGGTAGCCAAAGCCAGCCAGCCGAATTCGACCGACAGCGGGAGCGAAAACCCTGATTACCACGTGTGGAATGCAGACCGCATTCTTAACCAGCTTGCAGAATGCGCACGCGAGATTTTGCCGCAGATTGATGCCGCTCAGGTAAAAGCAGTAACCATCACCACCTTCGGCGTAGATGGCGCCTTGGTCAATGAAAGCGGCGAGCTGCTCTACCCCGTCATTTCTTGGAAGTGCCCGCGCACAGCCGAGGTAATGAAATCTGTTGGTAAATACCTGCCGCAAAGCCGACTGAATGAAATCAGCGGCGTGGGTGAGTTCGCATTCAACACTATTTACAAACTTATCTGGCTGAAAGAAAATCGCCCCGAGCTATTGGAACAAGCTCACGCTTGGCTCTTCATATCCAACATTTTGGCTCACAAGCTCACCGGTGTAATGGCGACCGACCGCACCATGGCCGGCACCTCGCAAATGACAGATTTGACCACCGGCGATTGGAGCGATGAAATACTTTCCACCTTGGGTATCAGCAAGAGCCTGTTCCCGCCCATGGTAAATGCCGGCGATGCTATCGGCACACTGACCCCTGCCGCCTGCGAACTGCTTGGCTTGCCCACAGCCGTACCGGTTGTTTCCACCGGCCACGACACCCAGTTTGCCTTGTTCGGCAGCGGCGTGCAGGAAAACCAACCCTTCCTCTCCAGCGGCACTTGGGAAATTCTGATGCTGCGCACAGCTAAAGCCAGCCTCGAACCCGAAGACTACGCAGCCGGTGCCACGGTGGAATACGACAGCAAAGCCGGTCTGCTCAACCCCGGCTTGCAGTGGATTGCCAGCGGTATCATTGAGTGGGTGAAAGCCACCTGCTACAATGGTGAAAGCTTTGATACCATGGATGCTGAGGCTGAGAAAATTGCCCCCGGCTGTGATGGCGTGAAACTCATTCCGGACTTCCTGCCGAGCGATGCCGTTCCCGGCAGCATTCAGGGTCTCGTGCTGGGTCGCACACGCGCTCACATCTACCGTGCTGCGATGGAAGCCCTCACCCTGCGCCTCAAGCAGCGACTGCAAAAGCTCGAAAAGGTGGGCGGATTTAAATCCACTGACCTACTGCTGGTAGGCGGTGGCGCTCGTAATAAGGTATGGACTCAGATGCGCGCCGACATTCTCGGGCTCCCCATTCGCATCTCCAATGTCTCCGAAAGCACCGTACTCGGGGCGGCCATGTACGCCTTTGCCGGAGCCGGGGTATACGATTCCCCCGAAAGCTGCCGAGATGCCTTCGGTATCACCTACACAACCATCCAACCCGGTGAGCAGCAAGCTGCTTACGCAACACTTTACCAATAAACTAATACTATGGCTAATCCTGATCTTTATATCAAACCGGCACTGCCGGACCGTATCTTCCCCTGGGAAAACTACGACCCGCAGACACGAGAGGAAATCGATGCTTTCTTCAACAGCCCCGAAGTTCGCGTCATCAAGGAGCGTATGGTCGACATGGGTCGCCGTCTCTGGCAGCGCGAATATGTGGACGGCAACGGTGGCAACCTCTCCGTGCGCGTAGCTAAGGATCTTGTGCTCTGCTCCCCCACCCTTTGCTCCAAGGGCTTCATGACGGTAGACGACATCTGCATGGTCGATATGAACGCCGGCCAGCTCTGCGGTTACCGTCCCGCCACCAGTGAGGTTAAAACCCACATTGCCATGATGAAGGAAGTCGGTGTAAACGCCTGCATTCACGCACATCCTCCGTGCTGCAACGCCTTCCTCTTTGCCGGTATGGTTCCCCCGAACGGCATCAACCCCGAGGCCGATATCTTCTTGGGGCAGATTCCGCTGGCTCCCTACGGCACCCCCGGCTCTCCCGAGACTGCTGAGGCTGTAGCCAAGGCCTGCCATCAAAGCACGGTGGTATTCATGGAAAACCACGGTGTCATCACCGGTGCCCGTCACATCGAAGAAGCCGAGTGGTTCATGGAGAACGCCGATGCCTATTGCAAGATGGTGCTCTTTGCCGACATGCACGGCGGCAAACTCAATCAGGTAAACGAAGCCGGCATTGCCGACTTCCTTGCCATCCGCAAAAACATCGGCTATGCTGTCCCCGAGGGTCAGCCCCTGTACAACTTCCGTGAGTACAATGGCTACACCATGGGTATCGCCGGCAAGAAAGACTAATCTATAATTTCCCCCCACACACAAGCACCCGGCAGCCTGTACCACACGGCATGCCGGGTGCTTTTCCATGCCCCAATCCCGGTGCTGAAATTTGCCTTTCAAATGATTTTGGGCTTGCAAATCAGAGCAATTATGTGTATGCTGCGGTACCGCCGTCGGCGGAATCCGTAAACAAATCGAATCACATTGACATGGAAACGATGAAAATTCAGCGCGCCCTGCTGTCTGTATCCGACAAGACCGGGCTTGATAAGTTCGCCCGGGGTCTTATAGCCCAAAATGTACAGCTCATCTCCACAGGTGGCACCTGCAAATACCTGCAGGAACTGGGACTGCCGGTGACAGAAATCTCGGACTACACCGGGGCACCTGAGCTCTTCGACGGTCGTGTAAAAACCCTTCACCCCAAAGTACACGGCGGTTTGCTGCAGCGCCGTGACCTTGCTGAGCACCAGCAACAGGCTATCGACAACAATATCCCCACCATAGATTTGGTTTGCGTCAACCTCTATCCCTTCGAGGAGACAATCGCCAAGGAGGGTGTAACCCTTGCTGAAGCAATCGAGAAAATCGACATCGGCGGACCCTCCATGCTGCGCTCCGCAGCCAAAAACTACGCCAGTGTAACCGTAGTGAGCGACCCCGCTGACTACGACACAATTCTCGAGGAAATGGAGAACCACCAGGGCAACACCACCCTGCGCACCCGCGAGAAGCTTGCCGTGAAGGTGTTCATGCGCACCTCCGCATACGACAACGCCATCTCCAACTACCTCGGCCACCGTGCAGAAGACAGCACCAAAAACAACTTCACCCTGTCCCTGCCCTTCAATCAGGCACTGCGCTATGGTGACAATCCCCACCAGGCCAGCGTACTCTACGGTGACTTCGACTCCATCTTCACCCAGCTGCAGGGTAAGGAGCTCTCCTACACCAACATCCTCGATTTGGATGCCGCGGCCTCTCTCATCATGAACTTCCGTCGCCCGACCGTCGGTATCCTTAAACACACCAACCCCTGTGGTGTGGGTCAGGATGACGAGGACTTGGTAGAGGCCTGGAAGCGCGCTTACCAGACCGATACTCAGGCACCCTTCGGTGGTGTAATCGTGATGAACCGCCCGATGACCGAGGCGCTCGCCCGAATCGTCGGAGCCATCTTCACCGATGTAATTATCGCCCCCGACTACGAGCCCGAGGCTCGCGCTATTCTGCAGAAGAAGAAGAACTGCCGCGTGATGCGAATCGACATGGACGCATGGCGTGAGTTCTGCAAGACCCCCATGATGCGCACTGCCCCCGGCGGTATCATGACCATGCAGCGCGACGACGAAGTAATGGGGCTCGATAACCTCGAAGCCAAGGTGGTAACTGACCGCGTGCCCACTGCTGAAGAGCTCGAAGCTATGCGCTTTGCTTGGCGCGTGTGCAAGCAGGTACACTCCAACGCTATCGTATTCACCGACAAGAACGGCACTCTGGGTATCGGCGCCGGCCAGATGAGCCGTGTCGACTCTGCCAAGATTGCCGTATGGAAAGCCGGTCAGGCCGGTCTCAGCCTGAAAGGCAGCGTGATAGCCTCCGATGGTCTCTTCCCCTTCGCTGACGGTCTGCAAACCGCTATCGATGCCGGTGCTACAGCCTGCATTCAGCCCGGTGGTTCCATCCGCGACCAGGAAGTAATCGACGCCGCAAACGCCGCAGGCATTGCCATGGTGTTCACCGGTGCTCGCCACTTCTTGCACTAAACACACATTTTAACTTCGGCCCTGCGGGTAAATTTTTACTCGGCAGGGCCTTTTTACTCGAAGAAAATCCCACCATGCACCTCGGAGTTAATATTGACCATGTAGCCACCCTGCGGCAAGCTCGCTACGCCACCATGCTCGACTCGCACAATACGGAACCATCTGTACTGGACGCAGCCCGCGCAGCCTTGGAAGGCGGGGCGGACTCCATAACCCTGCACGTGCGCGAAGACCGCCGCCACATGCAAGATGCGGATGCGTACGCCGTGCGCCGCGAGATTCCCCTGCCCCTCAATCTTGAAATGGGGGCCACCCCGGCCATGCTCGAGTTCGCATTGGCTCTCAAACCTGACTATGTGTGCTTGGTACCCGAGCGGCGCGAAGAAATCACAACAGAAGGCGGCCTGAGCGTTGCCGGTAACGAGAACGCACTGCAACCGCTGGTAGCAGCCCTGCAAGCCAACGGCAGCCGAGTGAGCATGTTTATTGACCCCGAGCCGGAGCAAGTGCGAGCCTCTGCAGCCATTGGTGCAGCCATGATTGAACTTCACACAGGCAGGTTTGCCAACACACTCGGCGCAGAGAGAGCGGCAGAAACCGCTCGCTTAGTTGCAGCGGCGAAACTGGGGCATGAGCTCGGGCTGGAAGTCCACGCCGGCCATGGAATCCAGATTGCCAATCTCGCAGAGCTCAACGCAGTGCCCCACCTCACCGAACTTAATATCGGCCACACCATCATCGCTCGTTCCATCTTTATTGGACTGACTGCCGCAGTACGCGAAATGAAACTTGCGATTGACAGCTATAAATGGTGAAAAAGCCTTGAATTCTCAGCATTCAAGCTGTTTTTTCCCTATCCAAAGCCAAATTGTGCGTTTTTTTTGCACGATTTGGCTTTTCTTCTCACTTTTTCTCTTGAAATCAACGCTCCGCATGTTATCATAGAGTCCTATGAACAAGACTCAACTTGTAAACTCCATTCAGGCAAAGCTTGGCGAGGACGCTACGAAGAAGTGCGCCGATGCTGCTCTCTCCGCTGTACTCGGTGCCATCACCGATGCCGTGAAGGGTGGCGAGAAAGTTCAAATCATCGGGTTCGGTACTTTTGAAATGAAGACTCGTCCCGAGCGTACCGGTCGCAACCCCCAGACCGGTAAGGAAATGACCATTCCGGCCTCTTCCACTCTGGCATTTAAGCCCTCCTCTTCTTTCAAGGTAACTATCGAGCCCAAGAAGAAGACCTGCGCCAAGAAGACCTGCAAGAAGAAGAAGTAAGAGTTTCTTCATTCCCTCTTCCCAAGCCGTTCCGCAACTGCGAGAACGGCTTTTTTTTCTCACGGAAAAATCCCCGGCAATTCTTACCGAATCGCCGGGGATTGTGATTTAAAAAACAATATTCAGAGTAGCCTCAATCGTTCACCACATCAATGAGGTCTTTCAAGCGAGCATAGTCTCCACGCTTCAACGTAAAAATCAAACGGGGCAATGCTGCCAGCTGAGGCTCGGGGTCTGCCGGATCTTCATCCTGCTGCACAAGATCAGCCTTCGGCATAATATCGGTATAATCATGCCGAATCCAATCCAGTAATTTGTCATTCAGCGGCTCCATCAAACGTATGGTGCATATATCACCGTTGAAGTAATATGAGTGGAAGCGCTTGTAAAAACGCTCAATATACGCCATGGCATCCTCTGCACTCTTGCTCAGGTAGAGTAAGTGCATGTCATTGGGCGAAATTAAGTTTTCATCCAGCAGTTCTTTCTCAATAAAACGAGCCCAGCGATACCAGAATGTTTCACCCGGTATATCCAGCAACACGATGGGGAAAATCGTACACTTACCCGTCTGCATGAGGGTAATTGTCTCGTATATCTCATCCATGGTACCGAAACCACCTTCGAAAGCCACCAGAGCATCCGTCTGTTTCAGGAAATTGAGCTTGCGTGTGTAGAAATAATAGAAATCCATCATCTTATCACTACCCGCCACAAATGGATTGGCATGCTGCTCAAAGGGCAATGTGATATTAAGACCGAATGAGTTATCCTTACCGGCGCCCTCATTGCACGCCTGCATAATTCCGGGACCGCCGCCGGTTATAATCATGTACCCATTATCCGCCGCCATGCGGGAGAAATCCACTGCCTGCTTGTATGACGGGTCTTCCGGCTGTATACGAGCCGAACCGAAACAGGTTATTTTACGAACATTGCGGTATGGCAGGAACATCTTATCTGCGGCAAACATCTCATCCAATGTTCGGTTCATCATATCCAAGTCATGCTCCTCTATGTCCGAATCAGCTGCATTCATCACTGTTGACAGCATCTGCAATATGACATCAGGGTCATGTTTACCACAGAAGCGGCGCGATAAGTCGTAGAGATTTGCGTCCAACACAGCATTTCCGGTGTTGACTGGAATGGAGCCGGGCGACAAGTGATGCTCGGCACGACTATTCAAATTACGAGCGGCAAGTATGTCTGGCTTTTTCATATCCTGCATTTTAGCGCATTTCTCTCTCAATGTCAGCAAAAAAACTCCTGCCCGCTTTAAAATTCTTTACGACCCCGTGCTGATTTTTACAAAATCGGGTCTGTTTCAGATTTGCTGATGCCCAAGTAGCCCCCTCGATGACAAAAAAAGTGGCAATCCAGTCTTGCTTGTCTTTGTAACACCCGTTACAAAGAGTTGATGATTAAACAAATATACAAACAGAAGGGCTGGACTG
>JAZLDM010000056.1:0-21469 GCA_045614705.1 Akkermansia sp. | reverse complement strand
CGAGAAGTCAGGCTTAGTGGAGGCTGCAATGAGTATCTTCGCGCATTCCGTTGAGCCATTCTTCAGCGCATATTCGAGTGGAATTTCGCCATTTTTGTTCTCCTTGTTGACATCCGCCCCGGCGTTAATGAGCGTTTTGAGGTATTCCGTATGGCCTTTCGATGCCGCCCAGTGAAGGAGGGTTTCGCCATCTTCGTTCTCCTTGTTGATCTCCGCCCCGGCGTTAATGAGCGTTTTGAGGCATTCCGTGTGGCCATAGGTTGCCGCCTGGTGAAGGAGGGTTTCGCCATCTTCGTTCTCTTTGTCAACATCTACCCCGGGTAGGTAAAGGAAGCTGCTCAGCAGGGTAGGATAATCCTTTTCAACAGCCCAGCGCGGGCCACCGGTATAGCCCAATGTCAGCCATCCTGCAAGAAGAAGACCACCGAAAATGGCGCCGTATTTGAAAAGGCGTGTACTTGTTTTGCCGTTGTTTTGTGTGGAAGACGTCATGGCGCGGAAATCAGTTAGCTGCTGTTACAGACGCTTATTCTACCAACTTTGTTCTGTAAAAAAAAGCAGAAAATCACCCATGCACCCCGAAAAAGTGGCGGTGCATGGGTGGGAAGGGGAACGGTGATTACCTCGCCCCGGCTTTGCGCAGGAGTTGCTTTATTTCCTCGGTTTTGGCAACCGCAAGGGGAGTGTCGCCCGAATTACTTACCTTGTTAACATCCGCGCCGGCGGCAATGAGTAGCTTCACGCATTCGGTTCGGCCCTTCCCTGCCGCCCAGTAGAGGGGAGTTGTGCCATACTTATCCGCCTTGTTAACATCCGCCCCGGCGGCAATGAGTAGCTTCACGCATTCGGTGTGGCCATTCAATGCCGCCAAGTAGAGGGGAGGGCTGCCCTTTTTATCCGCCGTGTTAACATCCGCTCCGGCGTCAATGAGTAGCTTCACGCATTCGGTGTGGCCATTCAATGCCGCCGTGTAGAGGGGAGTTGTGCTCGAACTACTTACCTTGTTGACATCCGCCCCGGCGTCAATGAGTAGCTTCACACATTCGGTGTGGCCATTCTCTGCCGCGCCGTGGAGGGATGCGTAGCCAAACCGATTCGCCTTGTTCACATCCGCGCCGGCATCAATGAGTAGCTTCACGCATTCGGTGTGGCCCCCACTTGCCGCCATGAGGAGGGGAGTGTAGACAACGATATTAATTCCCCTGTTGACATCCGCGCCGGCGGCAATGAGTAGCTTCACGCATTCGGTGTGGCCTTCCCTTGCCGCCCTGTAGAGGGGAGTTTCACCATCTTTATTCGCCATGTTCACATCTGCCTTGGCGTCAATAAGTAGCTTCACGCATTCGGTTTTACCCTTGTATGCCGTCCATGCGAGGGGAGTGTTGCCATCCATATTCGCCATGTTCACATCCGCGCCGGCGCCAATCAGGAGATTCACGCATTCGGGGTGGCCTGAAACTGCCGCCCTGTATAGGGGAGTCAAGCCCTCCGCATCCGCCATGTTCACATCCGCCCCTGCGGTAATGAGTAGCTTCACGCATTCCGCGCGGCCATTGTATGCCGCCCTGGAGAGGGGAGTTGCGCCCCACTTACCCGCCATGTTAACATCCGCCCCGGCGGCAATGAGCAGCTTCACGCATTCGATGTGGCTCTTCTCTGCCGCCAAGTAGAGGGGAGTGTTGCCATCCATATTCGCCTTGTTCACATCCGCCCCGGCGCCAATCAGGAGATTCACGCATTCGGGGTGGCCCCAGTATGCCGCCAAGTAAAGGGGAGTTTGGCCATCTTTATCCGCCTTGTTCACATCCACCCCGGCGCCAATCAGGAGATTCACGCATTCGGGGTGGCCTGAAACTGCCGCTAAAGCAAGGGGAGTGATGCCAACCTTATCCACCTTGTTCACATCTGCCCCGGCGTCAATCAGGAGTTTTACGCATTCGGTGCGGCCCCATAATGCCGCCCCGTAGAGGGGAGTGTAGCCAGAATTAGTCGCCTTGTTAACATCCGCCTTGGCGGCAATGAGTAGCTTCACGCATTCGGTGTGGCCTCCCCAAGCCGCCATGTGGAGGGGAGTTTTGCCATCCTTGGCCGCTGTGTTCACATCCACCCCGGGCAGGCAAAGAAAGCTGCGTAGCAGCAGGGGGCAATCATTTTCTGCAGTCCATTGCGGACCATCGGTATAGCCCATAGTAAGCCAGCTTGCAGCAAGCAGAAGTCCACCGGTAATGGCGGAGTATTTGAGAAAGCGGGTGTTTTTTTTGACGTTGTTAGGTGCGGAAGATGGCATAGCAAGGAAATATGTTAGCTACTACTTTGGACGCGTATTCTATCAAATATGTTCCGCCAATAAAAGCAGAAAAACACCCATGCACCCCGAAAAATGGTGGTGCATGGGGTTTGTGGGCACGTTTGGTTGTACCATGAGGGCAGCGTAGATGGCCGCTGGCAGCTACAGGAGCGTATGGCGCGTGGTGTGCGCAGGCGGGAAACAACGTCCCAATCGCTTGCATGGAAGGAGCCCTCCCGGACTTTTACGATAGCTTGCTGCAAGGATAATGTCGACCGCAAAAAGAGGTGCTAAAAATAGAAAGCAAGCAGTGGCATGGGTTGAGGGCGGTGGCGGCGGAATATTTGGCTTGACAGCGTGGGGAATATGGGGCAAGATGGTGGCGCGCGATATGTATATACCGACACAGGAAGAGAGGTACAGCAAGGTGGCCGGGTTCACACTGTTTTTGTGTGTTCTGGTGCCTAGTGGTATAGTGCTTTGGCTGTATGGTAATGAGCAGGATTTACTGTCGTGTGCCTTTGCCTTTTTGGAGCCGCCGGCGGTGCTGTTGCGCGCCTGTGGGTTGGGGCGAACGGGGGCCTTTTTGGTATCGGCTGCGGCGCAGGCGGTGGCGTTTTTCTGCATGCGCCGCAGTGAGCGACTGACGCCGAAGGGGAAGCTGACCTTGGCCGTTACTTGGGGTATGCTGTGGGCGCTTATACTGCGCTTGTTGATTGCTTGGCAATTTTGGCAGATGTCGCAGCAGGCTGCGGGTTGATTGGGCAGCGATTGAGGTAGTAGTGCAGGGCGAGTTTGAGCACGGAGGTGCGGTCGATGTTGCGCTTGCCGGCGAAGTGCTCCACGCGCTCAAAGAGCTCGGGCTGACAGCGGAAGGTTATCATTTGCAGCTTGTTCATGCTGCGCAGTGTAGCTCAAACAGTCAGCTGAGGCAAGGATTGTTGGGTGTGTAATGTATAACACTTGTTTTCTCAGCAGTCCGGGCGCAGGTCACGCAGCCAGTCGGCAGCGGTGGGGTAGCGGTTCTCTATGCCCGGGGTGAGCGCTTTGTCGATACTGGCGAGGAGCCGCGGGTGGTAGTAGATGGCAAGCTCTTGCATGCTGCTGAGGGGTTTGAGCTGATCGAAGAGCAGACGTTGCCGGCCGGAGGGGAGAGCCTGCCCGGTGATGCAGTAGTACAGCGTGGCGGCAAAGGCATACAGGTCGGCTGCCGGGGTGAGTTTGGCCGCTGTGGTTCCCTGCTCGGGTGGGCTGTAGCCCGGGGTTTCGATGACGGTGCCGCTGCCTCGCTCGTTGAGGTCGAGAGCGGCTCCGAAGTCGATGAGAATGGGGGAGCCGTTGCGGGTTACGAGGATGTTGTCGGGCTTGATGTCGAGGTGGAGAATGTTGCGGGAGTGCAGGTAGTCGAGTGCATCGAGCACGCGAACCATGAGCGCATAGAGGGGCTGCTGGGGGATGTGGTTGAGGTGTTTTCGGTAGTCAGCCGCTACATCCGCCAGACTGGCGCCATCGATATGCTCGGTAACGTAGTAGGCGGTTTGGTGTGCCTCGAAATAGGTGAACGTGCGCACAATGTGGGGGTGGTCCAGCTTGGCCAGCAGGCGCATTTCGCGCAGAAAGTTGCTCATGGCACTGTGGTACTCAGCCGGGGCGACCTCCGGCAGGGGGCAGACGTCGAGCGTGCCGGCACAGCGGTAGCAGTGGTGCTGCGGAAATTGCTCTTTGATGACGACCGGGCGGTCGAGCAGTTCATCTATGGCAAGGTAGGTAATGCCGAAGCCGCCCTGACCGATGGGGCGCAGGAGCTTGTAGCCGTTGATGAGGTAGTTGTTCGGCAACTCGCTGGGTGCGGGGCAGAGGTCGAGCTCGGGGGCTGAGTTCATGGCGTGGCCGGGTGGGGGTAATCTCAGTCTGTGGGTATACCGAGTTTTTGGCAGGTGCCACGGTGGCAGAGCGGGTAATCGAGCTTGCCGTTGGGCAGCACGGGAATGGAGCTGATAGGCAATATGTGGGTTGGCGCCCAGGCGGATGGATAGCGTGCGTTCAACAGGCTGTAGCGCGCTGTGATGATATCTTGCGGCAGCACGTTCTTGTGCACGGTGGAGAGCAGCACAAGTATTTCCCCAAGCCCGCGCGGGTTGGGTACTCCCACGATGGCCAAGCGGCGCACGCCGTCATCCGTCTTCACACCCAGCACTCGGCACAGGGCCTCCTCGGCTGCCTCGTGCGGTACGAGCGTGTCGTCAATCTTGCTGAATCGGGCTTTTCGCCCGCTGATGGTGAGCAAGCCTTCATCGTTGAGCTTGCCGACATCACCCGTGCAGAACCAGCTGCCGCGTATGCAGGTGGTGGCATCGGGGGTATTTTTGAGGTATTCGGGAATGACGGTGGAACCTTTGAGCCAGATGAGCCCCGTTGAGTTGAGCGGCAGGCTTTGCTCGGGGCGGTTGAGGTCGCTGATGCGGATGCCGATGCCGGGCAGGGGTGCGCCGACGGTTCCGACCAGGTTCGAGGGGATGATGTGTGGCGTACCCGGGGCCGCGGCCGGCGCTACTGTGCTGATGGCGACAGGCAGGCAGGATTCCGCCGGGGCGTAACACTCATGCAGGGTGATTTTGTGGTCGGTTATGGCGCGCTCAGCCAAGTCGACAGGCAGTTTTTCGCCGACTGTCAGGAAATAGCGTATACCGGCTAAGTTGCCGGGTTTTGCGGTTTTGAGTAGAGTGGCAGCCTGCGCCGGGGGGAAGGCCGTGAGCACGGTGCTGTAGTTGTGTGCCAACTCGCACAGGCGCCGTGGGGTTTGCATGTCGGGGTAGGTTACGATGTCGAGCCCTTGCAGCAGCGGCAGCAGTAGCCCGGTAAGCAGTCCCGTGGGCTGGTACAGGGGCATGACGGAGAGCACGCGCTGCCCCTCGCTCAGCGGCAGACGGCTGCTGAACTGCATGACTGCGGAGAGCAGGGCTCGGTGGCTGTACGGGCAACCTTTGGCTATGCCGCCTGTAGCGGCGGTGAAGAGCAGCATGGCCTCGTCATCCGGTCGGGCTGCCCTGCAGCGCAGCGAGCGGGTGAGCCAATCGGTCTTGCCCATGCGAATCAACATCTCGCGCAGTTTGATGCTGCCGGAGCCGACATCCGATAGCTCGCGGTCTATGTGAATGAGGTCGCGGGGAGCCGGCCAGGCAAATTGCTGCTGTTTTTGGGTGAAGCGAACTTCGGTGATAAAGCGGTTGATGCCTGTTTGCTCAATCCGGTAGCGGAAATCCTCCGCCGGGATATGGTAGTCGATATTGACCGGGGTGATGCCGGCGAGCAGGCAGGCCAGATTGGCTATGGCTGCTGATTTGCCGGGCGGGAGTATGATGCCCAGCCGCTGGTTGGTGACGAGCTTGGTCAGCTTTTCAGCCATGATGAGCGCATAGATGAGCAGGCGGCGGAAGGTGAGCTGGCTGTCGTCCACGCCGTCTATTATCATGGCATCGGGGTGGCGTATGATGCTCTCGATAATGGCTTGCGGCAGGGTGGTTTGCAGGGCCGGGTGGTTTGCTGTGAGTTCGGCTGCGGCCTCCATCCAAGCGCCGCGTATGCGCGCACCCAGCGAGGGACCGGGCTTAAGCTCGGGCATAAATCGGATGGCGGCGTGCTCGTAGGGTGAGCTGTCGGCTATACCCCCTATGAGTTCCGAGTGTTGCAGGCTTACATAAACAGGGAGGGCGGAGAGCATGCTGCCGTCGGCAAAGTG
The DNA here is from genome assembly GCA_045614705.1 of Akkermansia sp. Lineage (GTDB taxonomy): Bacteria > Verrucomicrobiota > Verrucomicrobiia > Verrucomicrobiales > Akkermansiaceae > Akkermansia. The sequence continues at coordinate 15,443 of JAZLDM010000056.1, read as the reverse complement.
CAGCAGTTTGCCGGGTACATCGGTCAGGGCTGCGGGCTGGTTGCCCGGGCGACCGCTGAGCAGTACAACGTGCTGCCCTCGTGACAGTCGGTTGCGAACAAGAGCCACCAAATCTTCGGGGTTGCTGCGATCCATGGCGCACAGAAAACCCGCTGCGCGGGTCTGCGAGAGGTACATCATCACCTCGGCATCCGGTCGCAGGCTGTTCTCCACCATCCAAGCCACTCGGTCGCGCCCGCCCAGTGCCGCCTCGAGGGCGTGCACAATCGCCAGGTCTATCCTGTTGGGGACGACCAGTATGGGGGTTGTCGGTATGTTGCCGGTACCCTCTGTGGTGGGGGATATCATGTTCGGTTCGCTGTGGGCTCAGTTTAGCACATCTTCAGTCTGCTTGCAACACCTGAGTGAATTTCATTCTGTCAGGGGTTACATTTTCTGCAACTGTTCTATGTAGGCGCGGCGTGCCTCGGTGGGGTTGGTGATAACCGGCTGTTGAGGTTTTGCTGAGGGTGACGGTTGTTGCTGAACTGATTCCTCGGCTTGGGGCAAAGTGGTACTTTGTGCCGGCATGGTAAGTTCGGGGAACTGGTAGTGGTTCACCCCTCGGCGGTTTTTGTTGGCTTGTTGCAGGCGTGCCATGCTGCCCATGGTGTAGACTTCGTTGCTGAGGGTCAGGTAGGTATCCTGCGCCTCGTCTGCATGTATGGGGGTAGCGCCGAGCCGGGTTGAGAGTTTGCGCACGAGCCGTGAGGAGTTGGGCAGGCTGATGGTGGTACCGCAGAGCTGCTGGGCTTTCAGGCTTGCAGGTGCTTTTTTGCTCAGGCGCAGTTCGGCGTATTCGACCTGCCGGGCGCTCATATCGAGCGTGATTTCGAAGTACAGGGTTTTGCCGTTGTAATTGCGCAGGGATACACCGCTGTCGTGCCAGTAGTGTGGTGTGCTTTTTGAGTTTACTACCCGGTAGGCGTTGTACAGGCAAGTCAGGCGGTCTTTGCCGGTTATCTGTGTGTGCCCTGCGGCCTGCCGGCGGCAGATGTTCGGGTAGAGTATGAGCACGGAGTGCTTGTCGGCGGAGCGTCGCAGGTCGGGGAGCTCCGAGTGGGTGATGAGTTTCAGCAGGGCTTCTTCGCCCGAGCTGATGTTGTCGTTGCGTGTTTTGCTGTGCAGCAGCACCGCGCCGATTTGCCCCTGCCTGTCGGCCAACACGAGCACCCGGGCACTATCGGTGTGAAAACTCAGCGCATCTTCCCCCAACCGGTGGCTGTTTGTTACCTTCCTTTCCAGTTCCGGTAGGGTGGTCAGGGCCGACAGCTGCGCAGGGACGACCGCGAAAAGGATCGTCCCTGCTACTGCAATGGCTGTGCGCCATGGATTGCTCATGTTGCGTTTATCGTTTGTTGCTGTACGATTTGACCAGTCGGCGTATATAGCGCTCCATGCGCGGCAGGTTGCTCTCTATGCTGCGAGCAAGAGCCAGCTGGTTACGGGCGCGTATGAGGTTGTGCTCCGGTTTTTCGGTGCGGAAGTATTTGTCGCCATCCAAGTAGTCGGTAAGGAATCGCATGCCGATTTCGGTGGTGATAAGCCAGCCGGCAAAGGCCAGTTGGTCGATTTCCGCTTGGGTGAGGAAGGTGTTGGCGGCATCCAGGTACCCCTCTGCCAGTGATTCGAAGAAGGGCATTTGCATGACCACGCGGCTCAGGTCTTCCTCGTCCTCTTCGGCTGTGCAGGTGGCGGTGCGCACCATATCGCCGAAATCGTAGAGCGAGAGCCCGGGCATAACGGTGTCGAGGTCGATGACGCAGACTGCCTCATCGGTATCCTCATCCAGCATCACGTTGTTGATTTTCGTGTCGTTGTGGGTGATTCGGGTGGGAAGTTCCCCGGCGGCCTGCATGTCTATCAGGCGGCTGTACATGGGCGACCAAGCCTTCAGCATGGCCAGCTCGGCCTCGCAGTTGGCTGCACGGCCCACTACATCGGCCTCGGCACTGCGCAGCAGGGCTTTGTAGCGGCTGGGGGTGTTGTGGAAATCGGGTATGGACTCGTGCAGGTCCTCCGGGTTCATATCGGATATGAGCTCTTGGAAAGCGCCGAAGGCAAACCCGGCTTGGTAGGCTTGGCGTGTGTTTTCCACAACATCATAGGTATGGGTACCTTCGATGTTGTTGTAGCAGCGCCACAGTCCGCCTTCCTCGGGCAGGTTGATGTAGTTGCGACCACCGCGAGCAGGGTACAGGGTCAGGGGTTGCCCGGCTGTGTTTTTGCGGCGGCGCATGGTTTTCCACCGTATGTGGCGAGTCACCTTTTCTACGTTTTTCATGACCATTACCGGGTCTTTGAATACGTAGTCGTTGATTCGCTGCAAAATATAGCGGTCTTCCGCGCCGTCTTCCGTGCGGTAGCAGGCACGGTAGGTGGTGTTGATGTGACCGTTGCACAGCTCTTCACCATACAGGAATTCACCGCTGATGGCAAATTGATCGCCGATGCGGGCGATGCGGTCGGCTATGGGTCCTTCCGAGAGTCTGTGGGGCATGGTATCTGTGGTGTTGATTATTTATCGGCAGCTACCTGTATGCTCATGAGCTGCAGTTTGTCGGCACCGGCTTTCACAACAACGTTAATTTGTGACTGGCGGTCCGATACCAAGAACTTACCCATCTTGAGCGGTACTTCGCGCACTACTTCCTTGCCGCCTACTTTCTTTGCCTGACGGTGGGAGATGCGGAAGGCAACTTGGTCGCCATGATTACCGGCGGTGAAGTGCCAGCTGTTTTTGTCGCTTACACCTTCCTCGCGGCGGAACGGGCCGACTTTCTTTTCGGTGGCATCGCTGAAGTCACCCTTGGCGGATACGCTCACTGTCACGGGCGAAGGGGCCAGGTTGATGAGGTGCACGCCCTTGGTCGGGAATTCGCTCTCGTTGAGGAAAAAGGTCTGCGATTTGGCGGGTGTTTCCCCCGGTACGACGATGCACACGGACTTGCTGCCGGCGGAGTTCGGCACATTGACGGTCATTACAGGCTTAATATCCGGTTTTTTAGCTTTGGATTTATCAGCCTTTTTAGCATCTTTTTCAGGTGCCGGGGCGGGGTTTTGGTCGTAAAATTCGATAGAGTTGTTTATGGGTTTAATACGCTGGGAGGGAATACGACCTGAAATACGAACTGTTTTGTACTCGTCCTTACCGGCATTGTAATAAAGGGGGCTGGGAAGTTTGCCGCCGTTGGGTGCGCAAATGACGAAACGCACGCCGGTCTTGGGAGCTGCCTCTTCATCAGTTGCAGCGGCTGAGGTTGCGGCGGCACCACGAGCGGCGCGAGAACCACGCGAGGATTGAGCATAAGCAGGCGTGAACGCGAGCAACGCTGCGAGTGTGAGGGAAAGAGTCTGGTATTTCATGATATGCTTTGCAATATATTTTTACTGCCTGAATTTACCACCTTATCCCCCTGAGCGCAAGAAAAAAAATGAGAACCGGGGGCTATATGTGTTTACATACATCCCCGGCACCATTTGGCGGCAGGAGTTATGCCGTGTAGTCTCGGCGCCCGAAGATGGCGGAACCAACTCGCACGATGGTGGCACCTTCTTCGATTGCCACAGCGTAGTCGTGGCTCATGCCCATGGAGAGCTCGGGCAGGGGCAGCGGGCCGCGCTCGCGCAGGGTTTCGGCCAGGTGGCGCAGTGCGGCGAATGCCGGGCGGGCGCCCTCGGGGTCGGCGGTGGGAGCGGGTATGCACATGAGCCCCTGAATGTCGAGGTTGGGCAGTGCGGTGAGGGCGGTCCAGTCTTGCAGTAGTTCATCGGGGGAGAAGCCGTGTTTGCTGGCTTCGCCGTCTACATTCACCTCGAGCAGCACATGGGCTGTGGTGCCCAGTTCGCCTGCAATTCTCGATATGGTTTCGGCCAGTTTGCGGCTGTCAACGGCTTGTATGAGTGCTATGGGCTGCTCCAGTGCCTTGCGCACTTTGTTGCGTTGCAGCGGGCCGATGAGGTGCCAAGTGCAGTCAGCGGGCATGGCGGGTATTTTCTCCATGGCCTCTTGCAGGCGGTTTTCGCCGAATATGCGTTGGCCATCGGCATAGGCCTGCATGATATCGCTGACGGGGAAAGTCTTGCTGACAGCCAGCAGGGTGGTGCTGCCTACGGGGCGGCCTACGCGCTGCTCGGCGGCGGTTATATTGGCGCGAATTTCCTGTAGCTGGTCTTGTATGTACATGTGATGCTGAAGGTTGAAGTGGGTGGTCGTTTAGTCGTTCTTACGGCGACGTTTGTTCTTTTTGGTATTTTCCGACTTTGATTTAAGTCGCTTGCCCTCGCGGTTGCGCAGTTCGGGGTGAATGGTGCGCTTGAGGCGCAGTTTCACGCGGTGGCGATAGCCGCCGGCATTTGTGCGCACTCTTACGTTGCGGTAAGTGGTTTTGGCGGTTTGGCGCTTGCGGGTGGCAGTTTTGGCGGAACTGCTCTGCAGGCGGGAGATTTCGGCCTCGAATTCCTGCTGTTCGGAGGTAGCGGGGGCAGCGGGTTCCGGTTGTGCCGGGGGTGTATCCGTGGGCTCGCTGCTTGTTTCGGCCGTGCCTGTGCCCTCGCTTGGGGGTTCCGGGGTTGGTGCGGGGGAGTGAGTATCGGTCGTTTTGCCGTTGTCTGCCGACGGTTCAGCCTTTTCATCTGCCGAGCGCAGGCGGGCGGCCTCTTGCTCCGGTTGTACTTCTGCCACCAAATCTGCACCGGGTTTCTTCACGTTGTCCGGGTGAGTGCGCAGGTAGTTTTCGAACTCGGGGTCAGGCTCGGCACCGCTCTGTATGGCGCGGTCGTAAGCTCTCGCTGCATCGGGTATGCTACCGATTTCCGCGTAGAGACGGGCCATGTTGTAGTGCGCATCGTTCAGCGCGGGATTGAGCTTGACGGCAGCGGCAAAGTGGTTGAGCGCCTGTGCGGTGCGACCGCTGACGCCCTCGATATTGGCGAGGTAGAAGAAGGCCTCCGCATTGGCCGGGTCGAGCTCAATGGTGCTCACGAACATTTGCTCGGCTTCGACCATGCGGTCTTGCCTGTAGTAGCATATACCGGCCAGATAGTAGGTGACGGGTAAGTCCGGAGCCAGTCTGGTGGCTCGCGTGAGGTATTCCACGGCTTGGTCGCATTTGTTGCGATACAGCAAAATGGTACCGAGGTTGACGAGCCCGGGGACGTGGTCCGGCTGGTAGTCGTAGAGGGTGCGGTAGAGCTGCTCTGCCGAGGTGTAGCGCGCTTTGGAGAAAGCTTTGTCTGCCAGGCTGGCGAGGGTTTGTATTTCGAGGCTGCGGCGCACGGCGTTGGTGCCGTCGGCATCTTGCATGTTGCCGCTGCCGCCGCTGCGGATGGATTCTACCAGTCTGCGCTCGGAGTCGGTAAGGTCGAGTTTGCTTTCTTCGTCGAGGCGCTGCAGCTCAGCGGTCATTTCGCTGTTACCTTGTTTGAGCTGTTTGTAGGTTTCGATGAGCAGTTTTCGGCCTTGCTCCTGCATTTCGATAGTGCGGCGTTGTTTGGCGATAACATCTTTGAGCACTCGGTTTTCTTCTGCAAGGGCGGGATCGATATCCGGGCGGTTCGCTGCGGCATCAATCTCTGCTTCGAGGTTGTTGAGTCGCTCGGTGAGCTCGGAAATTCGGCGGCGATAGCCACGGTTTTCATCGTAGATTAAGCCCATTTGTTCGCGCAGTTCATCGACTTCGCTTCGGGCCTCATTGAGCTGCTTGGCGAGCACGTCTTTTTCGTCCGTCGAACCGGCCATTTGGGCTTCGAGGGCTTCCACTCGAGCACGGGCGGCTTTCAGCTGCTCGGCCAGGGTGAGGTTTTGGTCGAGCAGAGCTTTGGTTTTCTCGGGGCTGTTCAGCTCAACAATGGCGCGCAGTTGTTCGTTTTCGGCCTTGAGTTGGTCGCGTTCGCGAGTGACTCGTTCGAGCTCGGCTTGGGTTTGTGCCAGCTGCCCGGCGAGTTCGTTGGCGCGGGTTTCGGCCTCTTGTCGAGCGCGCTCGGATTGGCGCATTTTATCTTCGGCCTCGGCCAGTCGGCGAGTGAGTGCTGCCACGACTTCGTTGTTGATTTTTCGCTCATCCGATACCTGTTTGAGCAGTTTTTCGTAGCGTTCGCGGTATTCCTGCTGTTCTTGGCGGGCAAGGATGAGCTCCTGCTGGGTCTTTTGGTATTTTTCGTTGAGGGAGAGCAGGCTGCGAGCCATGTTGCTGCACTCGGTGCGCAGGCGAGCCAGTTCTTCGCGCAGTTCTTTGTCGGTCGCTGCGTAGTCGGGTATACCATCGGGGGATATACCCTCGGTGGCATTCAGGTTATCGCGAATGCCAGGCAAGGGGATATTCGTTTCCTGCGGTATGGGGCGGCCGGGTTGACGACCGGTGGGTATGGGGGCTGTGGCGGCTTTTTGTTGATAGTCGGCTATGTGGCCGGCAAGCTGCTCGCGCAGGTAGTTCATCATCTTCGGTTTCCACTGCGGGTGGTCACGCACGATGACGGCCATCATCTTCTCTGCCTGTCGAGCTTTTTTCAGTGCCTGATTGTAGTTGCCTCGCTCGGCTTCTTTTGCTGCGTCATTGCGCAGACCGTAGGCTACCAGCAAATCTTCGGCCGGGTCGCGCGGTACCCCGGCACGAGGCCCCGCCTCTACCACGCCGGCTCGGTCGGTTGTGCCGTATTGAGCCCAGAGTGTATTGCTGCTCAACAGGGTAAGCCCGGTGAGCGCCATGAGTGTGTATGTGGTTGCGGCTGACATGAAGAGATGTTGTGCTATGGTAGACTATTCTCGCTGCATTGCAAGCCGTAAGTGTGTCACAGGCGGCATAAAGTATGCCGCCTGTGATTGGGGTCGGGGGTGAACTTAACGGGGTTTTTTGCCGAAGTTGACCTCGGTGGGGTTGGGCTGCTGCACGGCGTAGGCCTCTCTGCGCCCGGCAGCGGGTTGCTTGGGAGCTGGTGCCGCCTCTTTCTTTTTGCCGAAGTTGACCTCGGTGGGGTTGGGCTGCTGCACGGCGTAGGCCTCTCTGCGCCCGGCAGCGGGTTGCTTGGGAGCAGGTGCTGCCTCTTTCTTTTTGCCGAAGTTGACCTCGGTGGGGTTGGGCAGCAGTACGGCGTGAGCCTGTCTGCGCCCGGCGGCGGGTTGCTTGGGAGCAGGTGCTGCCTCTTGCTTTTCGCCGAAGTTTACCTCGGTGGGGTTAGGCTGCAGTACGGCGTGAGCTTGTCTGCGCCCGGCAGCGGGTTGCTTGGGAGCAGGTGCCGCCTCCTGCTTTTCGCCGAAGTTGGCCTCGGTGGGGTTGGGCTGCTGCACGGCGTGAGCCTGTCTGCGCCCGGCGGCGGGTTGCTTGGGAGCAGGTGCTGCAGCAGGAGCAGGGGCAGGATTATCAGCAGGTGAGTATACAGTACGCGGTTGCCCCTGTGCTTGGCGGCCGGGGGTGTTACCACGGAGCTGTACCAGCTGCATTTCGTGGAAAGGAAATACGGGATTAAACCAGAATTTATGGGTGGACATGGCGTATCAAACAGTGGGTATTTATACGTAACCGTTGAAACCCAAACCATAGAAGAGCGGAGTTTCGTAGGTTTCTTTAATCGGCAGCTGCTCTAATTCTACTCGGGGTTTGCCTTCGCAGATTTGCTCGATGAAGTCCGTTATCTTGTCCCAATCAGCGAGACCGTCGGGCTGAATGAAGGCTTCTTTGAAGTCGTAGAAGTACTGAGTGTAGTCGCTGCTCAGGCATTCGATGTAGCGCGAGGGGGCCAGCACTCCCTTGTAGTAGTTCAGTCTGGCAAACTGGTACTGGCAGTTAGTAGCATGACCTTCTACCAAGGCGAGCACTACAGGATGTTTGGTGTGCAGCAGCTGGTTGTACTCCATGCACAGGTAGCAGTGAGCCAGCTCGTGTGCCAGTGTGGAGTTTACCTGATATTGCAGATTCCAATATGTTTTGATTGTGCTTGTTCGCTGTTCGGGGAAGGGGGAAATGCTGATGTGGAAAAAGATTTTGTCGCCGACGGTTTGTGTGTGGGTGCAGCCCAAGTGGCTTTCGTTGGGCGGCTCGAGCTCCAAGCTGATGAGCGGCAGCTTAACCCCCCAGTAGTACTGCCCCAGGTAGAAGGTCTGGCCGTAGTGAGCCATGTATTCGCTGATGTAGTGTGCACGGGCGCGCAGGCCTTCCTCATTCAGCGGGTAGAATGAGAGCTGCAGGGCGAGGTATGAGGGGTAGAAACCCTGGTAGAGCTGCTCCAGCCCGCCGTTGCGCAGGTTCTGCATGCAACCGGCTATGTGGCGCATGCAGGCGCAGTGGTTTTCGTAGGCTTTTTGGTGTTTGCCGCTGCTGAAGCTGTACTTGCTGTAAGTTTTCACGGCGGCATCCATGTAGAGCTGGGCTTTTTCGCGGTTGCGCGGGAAATCCCAGTTGCCGTTACCGTCCCAGTACAGGGCGGCCATCAGCTCCAGTGCCGGGGCGTAGTTGTTCTCGGCAGCGTAGCGCAGCAGGGCTACGGCTTGTTTCGGGTCTTTCGGGCAGTCATACATGCCGTCCACCATTATCTTGGCGGTGATGAATATCGAGCGTATATCACCCTCCGCCGCAGCCTGCATGATGAGCTTCGCACCGATATTTTCTTCCGCCATGAGCAGTAGCTCACCCAGGTGGCACGCATCGCGCGCCGAGCCGCGGGTCGTCATTTCGTAGTACAGTTCCTTTCGTTCCTCAAAGGGGATATCGAGGAAATCCACATAGTGCTTGCTCAGTTCCAGGTATTCATTGCAGAGCTTATCCATCAGCGCGGCAATTTCCGCCTGCTGTTTCTCGGTGCAACTTTTTTCCAGTGTATTGCGGAGCGCGAGTATCAGTTTGCAGTAGCCGCCGCGTGTTTTCGGGGTCGGGGCTGATTTGACCTCGTTGATGATGCGGTCTATTTCATTGGAACGATAAAATGGAGACATGGCTTTGGTGTGTTGCGATTGTGTTCGAAAGGTGAGTAAGTATACGGAGCGATGATACGACCTTATTATAGCAGATATTTTCTGAAATACGATAGTTTTTTCCGTTTTTTTATGATTTCTATTAGTATATTGGCGCTTATTGGTAGATATTGAAACCTAATCCGTAGAAAATAGGCTGGGTGAAGGGTTCGCTGTTGGTAACTTGCTCCATGGTGACACGAGTGTGATCGCTGCCCATGCTGTAGATGTAGTTGTGCAGGGTGCTCCAGTCCAGCATATCATCGTAGTCGATAAAGTTTTCGTAGAATGTGGTGAAGTACTCGGCGTATGTTCTGCTGAGGTGGGCGTACGGTTTTGCGAACTGTTCGCGGGTGTAGCAGCCCTTGTGGTATACTAAGCGGCAGAACTGATACTCGCAATTGGTGGCGTGCCCTTCCAAAATTGTCAGGTACTGCGAGTGCTCACTGTTGAGCCTGTAGTTGTACTCTTTGAACAGGTAGCAGTGCGCCAACTCGTGAGCTATGGTGGTGTTCACGCTTTCTTCATTCATCCAATAGGTTTTGCGCGTATTGGTGCGCTGTATGGATTCGGGCATGATGCTGATGTGGAATCGAATCTGCTTGCCGTTCATCCATGCGCGGGTCAATCCCAGTAGTCGACTATCCGAGTCTTCAATTGACAAGCTGATAAGCGGCAGGTGCACACTCCAAAGGTAGTCCCCCAAGTAGAAGGTCTTGCCGTAGTGCGACATGTATTCGCAGATGTAGTGAGCGCGCGCTCGGAGCCCCTCTTCATTCAGCGGGTAATACGAGAGCCGCAGTGCCAGGAATGAGGGGTAGAAACCATCCGGCAGCTGCTCCAGTCCGCCATTTATCAGGTTCTGCATTTGAGCGGCTATGTGGTTCATGCAAGCGCAGTAATCCGCGTAGTCTCGCTGGTGCTTCTCGCTGACGAATTTGTACATGGAGTAGATTTTGGCAGCGGTTGTGATATACTGCAAAGCCTTGTCGCGGTTTCGGTTGAAGTTCCAGTTACCGTCACCGTCCCAGTGCAGGGCGGCCAGCATTTCGAGTGCCGGGGCATACTTGCTTTGAGCTGCCTGTATGAGCAATTCGCGGGCTTTCTTCTTATCCTGCTCGCAGCCGAACATACCTTCCACATGCAGTTTGGCCGCAATGTACAGGGCGCGACTGTCGCCCTGCAGGGCGGCGCGTGTTATGTACTTTGTACCGCTCTTGTCTTCTCGCATCAACAGCAACTCGCCCAAGTGGCATGTATCGCGTGCTGAATCGCGGGAGGCCATTTCCCGGTAGAGCTCCTCGCGCTCGGCAAAGGGTGTATCCAAGCAGTCTACATAGCTACGGCACAGCTTGCTGTACTGGCGGCAGCGGGTAGTCAGCTCGCTTTCTATTTTCGCAAGCAATCTCTCATCCGTTGTTTTCTCTTTCAACTCTATCAGCTTGCATATCAATTTGCAAAAACCGCCGCGCGTTTTGGGCTCAGCCGTTTCCTGAATTTCCTGCAAGGCCTTTTCTACCCCACTATCGGTGGAATTGTTGCCGAATAATCCGATGATTTTATCGATGAATGACATAGTATAATTCGTTCCTTCTGTAAGCTAGGACGATGTTTTCGAAAATTTGTTGCATCTTTTAGTGGAAAAATAATTAAATAGCTTATTTATTTTTTGGCTCGTGCTTGCCATTTTGCTTGTGACGGGGTACAATGGCGGCTGTTGTATGGAGATTGCGCTGACAAGAGTGGATGGGCGGCTCATGCTCACGCCTGCGGGTGCCCGCCCTCGGTTGGAGCGAGCCTTTGCGGCATCTGCCGGGCGCGGTATGCTCGATTTGCTGAGCCACGGTCTGCCCGAGGGGGCGGCTCCTGTGCTGGTTTGGCTGCGTGAGCGAGCGCGTGAATGTATGGCTGACTACCTGCGCCGCTTGCGGCGTGGGGAGGAGCCGGCGCTGCCTGCATTAACCCCGGCGCGTGCAGCGGAACTGCTGGTAGGTATGCCGCCGGTGGCGGGTGAACCTGTATCGGCCACTGATTTGGTCGATTGGTTTGCAAGTTTAGAACCTGCTCTGGCGTGGTTGGCGGGGCGCGATTGCTGCACCCCTGAGCAGTGGCTTTGCCGATTGGGCGAGGGCTGGCAGCAGCTCGGCGTACTCTGTTTTCACCTTGCAGAAAATGCGGGCGAGGCGGCCGATACCGCTCCCTTTGCCTTCTTGGCTACTTTTGTGCACAAGGTCGGGCAAGATGAGCGCCCCCGCCACGCACCGCTCGGCTTAGCCGCACGTTTGCTGGCCGGCGATAGCGCCGCTTTGCTCGATTTGCTGCGCCCGCTGCGGCAGGTGGCGGAGCAAAGCCCATTTCTGGCTGAGCTCATCAACTCGCAGTCAGTGTACCGCCCCTGTGCTTGGACGGCGCGACAGGCTCATGATTTTTTGGCGACTTTACCGCTGCTGGAGGAGTCCGGAATCGAAACCCGCATGGTCAATTTATGGAAAACTCAGCCCCCGAGGGTTGAGCTGGAAGTGCGGCTCGATGTTGCCGACCCCGGTGCCGGCAAGCCCGGTGCGGCGCCGTCTGTTAATGTAAGCTCGCTGCTGCGATTTTTTCCGCGCGTGGTTTTGGGGGACTACAACCTGACCGATGAAGAGCTGGCGCAACTGCTCGCGGGCGAGGACGATGGCTTGGTGCGTTTTCGCGGTGAGTGGGTGCGGCTGGACCGCGATAAACTGCGCAACCTGCTCGAGAACTGGCGCCAAGCCACGCGCATGGCTGCCGGGGGTATACCGTTGCTGGTGGGGCTGCGCTACCTGCTGGGCAAGCGCAGCGAGGCACTGCCGCAGTTGCCGCCGTTGACCGAGGGGGTGCATGCCGTGGCAGGGGAGAAATTGGCACAGGCACTGGCTAACCTGCAATTCGGGCAGGCTGAGCCCGATTTACCGCCTGAGCTCGCCGACATGCTGCGCAGTTATCAGCGCGACGGTGTGCGGTTCCTGCTGAATGTGACGGCTGCCGGGTTCGGCGCTTGCTTGGCAGATGACATGGGCTTGGGCAAGACCCTGCAGGTGATTTGCTGGCTTACTCACTTGGCGCGCTGTGGGGAGCTGGGCGAGGGCAGGGGGGCCGCGCTCATTGTAGCCCCGGCATCTCTGCTCACCAACTGGCAAGATGAACTGCGCCGTTTTGCCCCGCAGCTGCAAGTGGTGCTGCTGCACCCCTACGCGCTCAACCGCGAGCAGAGCGACTACCTGCGCACCAATCCCGCTTGGCTCATGCGCCGGGCTCATGTGGCTCTTACTACCTACGGTATCGCCACGCGCAATGAATTGCTCGCCCGCTCCGTCTACCCTGCTTTGGTGCTGGATGAGGCTCAAGCTATCAAAAATGCCGACTCGCAGCGCACCCGCGCCATCTGCCGCCTGAGCAGTCCGCGCCGTGTGGCACTCACCGGCACCCCGGTGGAAAACTCACTGGGCGAGCTGCGCAGCTTGTTCGAGTTCCTGAACCCCGGGCTGCTGGGGACGGAAAAAGAGTTCAATGCGCTGGTAAATGGCATGGGGAGCGACTATACCCCGCTGCGCCGCTTGGTGCGCCCGTTCATGTTGCGCCGCCTGAAGAGCGACCCCGCCCTGCTGCCCGAACTGCCGCCCAAGACTGAGCAAGCCGCTTGGTGCCACCTCACCCCCGAGCAAGCTCGGCTCTACTCCCGCGAGGTCGACACCCTGCGCGCCGTTGTGGCCGAACCCGACCCGCAAACCCGCCTCACCTTGGTGCTGCCCATCCTCGGTCGGCTGAAACAAATTTGCAACCACCCCGCCCAGTACCGTGGCGAATCTTGGTTTGAACCAAGTGCTGCCGGCAAGTTTGAGCGCCTGGGGCACCTTGCCCGCAGCATTGCCGCTGCCGGGGATTGCTGCTTGGTGTTCACCCAGTACCGCAGCATGATTGAACCGTTGCACGATTTCCTGGCCGGCATCTTCGGTGCTCCGGGGCTGACCCTGCATGGCGGCACTCCCATTGCCGAGCGTCGCCGACTGGTGGCGGATTTTCAGGCACCCGGCGGCCCGCGTTTCTTCGTGCTTTCATTGAAAGCCGCCGGTACCGGCCTCACCCTCACCCGCGCGCGACACGTCATCCACTTCGACCGCTGGTGGAACCCGGCTGTCGAAAACCAGGCCAGCGACCGCGCCTACCGCATCGGCCAATCTCAGCCCGTGCTCATTCACCCCCTCATCTGCCGTGGTACCATCGAGGAAAACATCCACCACATGCTCACTCGCAAAAGTGCCATGGCCGACAACCTGCTCGCGGGCGGGCTCGAAAAACTACTGTTGCACCTCAGCCCGCAAGAACTCATAAATCTGGCCTCTCGGTCTTAAAAACTCCCCCCATCGAGGGGAAGCAAAGAACACAGTAGCGATGAAAAGAAAACCCCGCCGGCGGCTATTTCCGGCGATCGCCCGGACCTGCTCCTGACGTGATAGCCCACACAAAGGAACAGCGGGAACGGGCACAACGTAACACAGCAGCCACACAAAGTCAACAGTAAAGATGAAAATAATTCATCTCAGCCAGTTGTTTAACAGGTGGCGATGGCGGATGATGTAGTGCTTGCTGTTGATGGCGGTTTGAAGTTTTTATACCGTTTTAACTGAAAAAATTTTCGATAAAACTGGCGCCTTTTTGAAGATATCGCATGGTGGATTTTTTGCCGCCCATGCTACGGATGAGTTTTGCGCATTCTTCATTCTTTTTTTCCACGGCATAATCGAGAGGAGTCCAGCCATCTGCCCCTTTCTTGTTGACATCGATACCGGGTGCTGCGAGCAGCAGTTTCGCGCATTCGGTGTGACCACGTTCTAACGCCGCGCACAGGGGCGAAGTGACATATTTTTCGCTATTATTAACATCGATACCGGGTACTGACAGTAGCAGTTTGGCGCATTCGGTGTATCCCAGTAGAGCTGCCCAGATAAGGGGAGTTTTGCCACCATTGGCATCCGCTTGGTTTACATTGACTCTGCCTCTGTTAATCAATTGTTGAAGTAGGCTGTAATCATTTGCCATGACCGCGATTGAAAGCGGATTGTGGTCTGCGGTGTTAATGCCGGGTGTAGCCAGTAAAACGCGCACACATTCGTGGCGCCTATATATTGCAGCCGCAGAGAGGGGAGTTTCGCCATTATAATTCGCCTTGTTCACATCCGCCCCGGCGGCAAGCAGGAGTTTCATGCACTCAGTGTGGCCTCCTGATGCGGCGTTGTAGAGGGGAGTGAAGCCATGTTGATTTGCTAAATTAACATCGATGCCGGGAGCAGAGAGCAGAGCCTGCATACAATCAGGGTGCCCCTTATACGCTGCCCAGTAGAGGGGAGTGTAGCCCCACTTACACGCCTTGTTGACGTTTATGCCGGGAGCTTTAATCAGGGCGCGCACGCATTGAGGGCGATTCATATCGACCGCTTTGTAAAGAGCTGTTTCACCGCAGTAATCCTCCGTGTTAACATCCGTTCCCGCAGCAATGAGTAGGCTCACTCGGTCCTCGAAGCCATTCTCTGCAGCGTTTATTAATTGGGAATTGTAGTCTTTTTGGAAGACTCCCCTCTTTCTCAGTTCCTCCTGAGCCTCTTGCGTTTTTCTTGCATCGGATTTCGGGGGCTGGTTGATAGTTTCGGGTTCCGGTACGGAAGCCGCCTTGGCGGCTTTTGCCGGGGCGAGGGCATTCAGCCATTCCTGCGCGCTTTGCCAGCGGTCGGTGGGGCGCAGGGCGAAGGCTTTGTCGATGGACGCCAGCAGCTCGCGGGAGAAGCGTGCTTGTAAATCAGGGCTTTTTGCCAGCAGGTCGCTGCCGGGGGCGGCAAACAGGCGGTCGTGACAATCCGGTGGGTTTTTCCCGGTGAGCAGGTAATAGCAGGTGGCACCCAGAGCGTAGAGGTCCGTCCATGGACCGCGCTTGGCACCGCTCGCCCATTGCTCAGGCGGGGCGTAGCCCACCGTGCCGATTTTGGTTTGGGTTTTGTTGCTGATTACAGCACGCGCGGCGCCGAAGTCGATGAGTACCGGTGTGCCCTCGGGCGTTATCAATATGTTGTCGCTCTTGATATCGCGGTGCAGCAGCATTTCCGGTAGGGTGTGGATGTAGTGCAGCGCGCTCAACATGGGGCGCAGTATATCCAGCAAGCGCTGCTCGGTGATGTCAGCGGGGCGCATTTTGCTCAGGGAATTGCCGCCGATGTAGTCCATCACATAATAGGCCGTACCCAGCGCCTCGAAGGCTGTGAGCACCTGCACAATGTGCGGGTGGCGCAGACCGGTGAGCACTCGCGCTTCGGCTACGAAAGAACCCAGCGCCCAGTCGAACATCTCCTTGTTGTCAGCATCGACCGCCCGCACACCGTAGTTGGCACTTTCGCGAGTGGCTACACCTCGGGGGTAGTTTTCCTTTATCACCACTTTGCGACCGGTG
>JAZLDM010000055.1:0-45779 GCA_045614705.1 Akkermansia sp. | reverse complement strand
TGGGAGTGGTTGGCATGGGGGGAAAAATAAGGTGGCAAAAAAGCCCCGCAGCGGGGCTGCGAGGCTTTTTCTGAAAAAAGAGGGAAGCAATTGGCTGAAAGCCAGTGGCGCGGTTTAGCGCTTGCTGAACTGGAAGCGCTTGCGAGCACCGGGGCGACCGGCCTTCTTGCGCTCCTTCATGCGGGAGTCACGGGTAAGCAGGCCCTGCTCGCGGAGCTGGGCGCGGTACTCCTCGTTGATCATGACGAGGGAGCGAGCGATAGCAAGGCTCATAGCACCGGTCTGGCCGTGGATACCACCACCCTTGGAAACGATGCGAACATCATACTTCTTGATGGTGTTGGTGGCGTAGAAGGGCTGCAGCACAACATTCTGCAGGGCATCGGTGGGGAGGTATTCCTCGAAACCGCGGCGATTGATGGTAATCTTGCCGGACTTGCCCTCCTCAGCGGGGGTGAGCCAAGCGTGCGCAATAGCCTCCTTGCGGCGGCCGGTAGCATTGAACGGGGTTGTAGAGCTCATGATTTAAGAAACTGGGGTTAGGCGATTGTAACAACAGTGGGAGTCTGAGCGGCATGAGGATGCTCAGCACCGGCGTATACCTTGAGGCGAGTGCCCTGAGCGCGACCCTGACGAGTGTGGGGAACCATGCCGAGGATGGCGTGCTCCACGATCTGCTCGGGGTGAGTCTTGCGCAGCTTGGCGGGTGTGGTTACAACCTGGTTGCCAACGTAGCCGGTGTAGCGAGTGTAAATCTTAGCGCGCTCCTTGTTACCGGTGAGTACCACTTTGTCGGCATTCACAACGATAACATAGTCACCGCAGTCAACGTGGGGGGTGAAGATGGTCTTGTTCTTACCGCGCAGCAGATTTGCTGCCTCAACAGCGAGCTGACCGAGCACCTTGTCGGCGGCGTCGATCACGTACCACTTGCGCTCAATATCCTGGGCTTTGGCAGAGAAGGTTTTCATGATGATTTCTTTTGTTCCTGTTTAGGCTTTCGCCAACGAACCTCTTAGTTCGGGGCGCATACTCTACACTTTTTGCGTCTTTTTGTCAATCGCTTTTTCTGCCTGAATGCAATTTTTTTTCGAATTTTGCTTATTTTGAGTAAAAAACGCTTGCAAAGTGTGCTCAGGCACTATAAACTACCCGCGCACCGCTCAGCTGGCCTGTCCGGTCGACTTTTATATAACCCATACGTATTTATAATGGCAAATCCCCCCAATAATCGCGGTGGTAAACCGCAGCAGCGCAATAATAGCGCCCCCCGTGGCGGCAGCAACAATGCCCGCGGTGGCGCACGCCCTCAGAACTCTGCACCCATTAAGCAGAAGAAGACTGTTGAAGATGACGGTGAGGGTGAAATCGAGATGGAGGGCGTGGTTTCTGCCGTGCTCGCCGGTACGATGTTCCGTGTAAAGGTTCCCAGCGGTCACGAGTTCCTGGCTCATATCTCGGGTAAGATGCGCAAGCGTTTCATTCGCCTGGTGGTGGGTGATCGTGTGAAAATCGAGGTTTCGCCCTACGATATGAGTAAGGCTCGAATCACATTCCGCCTGAACTGATTTTAGTAATTTATCCGCTTAGTTGGATATGGGTCGGGGTTGCTCCCGACATAGCAAGTGCCGCAGGTTATGAATCTGCGGCCTTTTTGTTGGGCTGTTTCACAGTTGCTGCAAATCAGCAAATAAGCCAGAGCAATAACTGCAAGCCGTGCAGCAGAAGTAACGCTATGGCAAATCCGCGTGGCCCCATGCCTAATTGCTGTGCTACGGCTGTGTGGAAGTCAGTAAATTTCCACTTTCGATGTCTTAATAGACAGAGCAGGTAAAACAGGGTTGCTACAATTAGTTGGTAGCTTACCAAGCCGAATATCACACATTGTATGCCGGGGCGGGGGAGGTGCTGTGCAGTACTTACCCACACGATTAACCCAATCAGCAGCAGCCCGTATAGTATCAGGCAAATGAGCGCTGTTGCATGCCAAGGCGCGGTTCGGGCAAGCCGGGCTACGCGCTGTTTTGCGGGGATGTGAGCCGGAGCATCGAAGTACAATGCCCATTCTACGAGCCCGCGCAGAATTTCGCTTACGAAATCCACGACAATTCTCACCAAGAAATCCATGGTGATGCCGGGGGCTCAGCCTCGGGATTTAATCCCCATGAGCATTTGTGCGTTGTTGGGGAATTTACGCATGAAGAAGAGCAGGCGTTCCATGGCCTCCTCCGGTTTATGGTTAGCAAGTGCGCGGCGTATGAGCTGAATTTTAGTGAGCATCCATTCGGGGAGGATGAGTTCCTCGCGTCGAGTGCCGCTCTTGTTTATGTCTACCGCCGGATATACATACATTTGCGCGATTCGGCGGCTCAGTACGAGTTCCATGTTACCGGTGCCCTTGAACTCCTGGAAGATGAGTTCATCCATACGGCTGTTGGTTTCGATGAGGGCTGTGGCGAGTATGGTAAGGGAGCCGGCAGTGCGGGTATTGCGGGCTGCTGCGAATAGGCGGCGCGGGGTCTCGAGTGCTCGGGCATCGATACCGCCGCTCATGGTGCGACCGCTCCCTCGGTCTGCATTGTTGTATGCACGTGCCAAGCGTGTAATGGAATCCATGAGAATGAGCACATGGCGACCGTTTTCGACCAGTCGTTTAGCGCGCTCAATGCACATTTCCGCTATACGGCAGTGCTCCTTTACTCCGCTGTCATTGCTGGAGGCAAAGATTTCTGCACCGGGGAGTTCGCGGGTGAATTCGGTGACTTCCTCCGGGCGTTCATCGACCAGCAATATCATGAGGTGCAGTTCGTCGCCGTAGTTGCTCATGGCGCCTTTAGCGATATCCATCAGCAGGGTTGTTTTGCCGGTGCGGGGCGGGGCTACTATCAATCCTCGCTGCCCGCGAGCCACCGGGGCTACCATGTCAAGCGTGCGGGTGGTGAAGTGCTTGGCATCGGTTTCAAAGGCTAATCGTTGGCTGGGATTGACTGCCTTGAGGTCGTCAAAATGGGGGGCGTTGGCAGCCTCTTCCGGGGGAAGTCCGTTGATGGAGGTTACGGTCGTGAGTTGGTGACCGCGCTCGTAGCGCTGTGCCATGCCGGTTATCTGAACGTAAGGCCGCAAGTGATATTGGTTAATGATGTCGGCCGGTACGTAGACTGCTTGATTTGAGGGTGCCCAGTTGTTTTCTTGTACGCGTATGAACCCAAATCCCTTGGGGGTGATTTCCAGCAATCCGGTAAGTTCGGCCGGCTCGCCAACGGGTACATAAGCTCGACCGGTCTTGGGTATGGGTTCTATTTTTTCGCGACGCTGGTAATTTTGTTGTTGGCGTGGTCGCGATTGGTAGCCATTTCGCATGGGGCGGTCGCCTTGGTGGTCGCGGCGTGCTGATTGGCCGTGGGTGTTGCCGCTACGGTCGTTATTTGACCTGTTATGGCGAGCGATACGAGGACGCAAGGGGCGTTTGTTGTCATCCATGGCACTCATGCGCGGTGGCTGTTCCGGTTGGTTATTATTAAGAAAAAAAGGAAAAGGCGGGCAGTTTCGCGTACGAACTGCCCGCCAATAAATTAAATGTGGTGCGAGCCAGCTGTTTGGAGTTGTGTTGTATTACAGCTGCTCGAGGATATCTTCGGAGATTCCGAAGTTGGAGAATACGTTCATTGTATCATCGTAATCGTCCAAGCGCTCGAAGAGACGCATGATTTTGCGTGCTGTTTCGACATCTGTAATGTCGGTGGGGTTTTGAGCGATGGAGACGAGCTTCATGCCTGTCACGCTCTTGCCGGCAGCGGTCAGTGCCTCGGATACGGCCTGAACGTCTGTCGGGCCGCAAATGAAAGCCCACTCGCCTTCGTTTTCGCCTTCTTCGAATTCATCGGCGCCGCAATCCATGGCAAGTTCCATGGCGGCATCTTCATTGAGGGCAGGGTCGTTGACGGTTACTTCGCCCTTGCGGTCAAACTGGTAAGCCACGGAGCCGGGAGTGCCCATGTTGCCACCGTTTTTGGAGAAAATTGTACGGATTTCGGAGGAGCAACGGTTGGTGTTGTCGGTTGCTACTTCGACGATGAAGGCCGTGCCGGCAGGACCGTAACCTTCGTATGTGATTTCCTGAATGGTCTCACCCTGCAGTTCACCGGTGCCTTTCTTTACAGCGCGGTCGATGTTATCTTTGGGCATGGAGGCGGCTTTTGCGCCTTCGATTGCTGCGCGCAGACGGGGGTTGGTGTCTACATCGCCACCGCCGCTTTTAGCAGCCAAGGTGATTTCGTGGGAGAAACGGGCGAATATTTTGCCTTTTTTCGCGTCGGCTGCTGCCTTCGTGAACTTAATTTTGGACCATTTATTATGACCGGACATAATGTTGAGGTATTTGGTGATGAAAATCTACCTTTTTGCTGTATGTGTGGCCGTTGGATGCAGTGGGCACAATTCGGCGCGAACCCGCTCTGTTGCCAGATTTGACGCTGTTTTCTCAATCTTACAGCGACTACCGCGCCAATCAACGTGTTGCTTCGGCAACATTTTGCGGGTTTTAAGAGTCGAGCTGACAGGATTCGAACCTGCGACCTCTTCGTCCCGAACGAAGCGCGCTACCAGCCTGCGCTACAGCTCGATGTCATGTAGACGCAGCAATTTTACACAAAAAATTACGTATTGCAAGCCTAAAATGATTTTTTTGTGTCTTTATGTTGTAATTTTTGTTGAAATTGGCCTTTACTAATTGAGAAAATAAAATAAGCCGGTTGGGGAGCAACCGGCCTATTTTGTTTATTGTGAGTTTGTTGTATTATTTTTTTCTGGATTTGTACTTGGATTGCTGAGCGGCCTCGGTGGCGGTGTTCTCCTTCACGCGTTCCAGGGCTTTCTTAGCTGCCATGGAGATTTCTGGAACTTTGTCTTCGTACAGTTTGTTCAGCTGGGCTACGACCCACGGATAGTCGTTCATATTGCTGAGGGTGTTGACCAGCTGGGTTTTTTGCTTATAGCTGGCATCAAGTTCCTCATCGCTGGCATCGTCTGCAACATTGAGCTTGTCGTAGACCATGGCGATAAGTTTTTCGGCTTCTTCCACATCGCGGTCGCGGTTTTGTTTTACGACACCGGCTATCATGAACTCAGCCGTGCGAAGGTAGGCTGCTGCTTTTTTGGCAGCGCCTTTGTCGTCACCGGCTTCATCCACGGCTTGCTGAGCCTGTTCCTTGAGCTCCATGAGATAGGGCAGGATGTCGTCATTGTGATAATTGGCGAAGAACAGTTCCGAACCGTGCCAGTTGTCCGGGCTTTCGCACTGGCTCTTGTAGAATTCGAGAGCCTTGGGGGAACAGGCGCGGCCGAGAGTAGGCTGCATTTGTTCGCGGTATTTTTCCGGAAGAACGTCGAAAATCTGGTCGCCGAGTTCTTGCTTTTTGGCGGGCTCTACCTCGAGGGTGATGATGTTGTTGAGGCAGAGGATGAGAGCATTTGCCAAGGTTCCGTCAAGTTCATCGCTCTTAAGTAGGTTGACGATATCGGGAATATCTTTGCCGCTGACTCGCAGCCCCATGCTTTCCCATACATAGGAGAGCACAAGAGATTTCTTGGGCCATTTGGGTTTTGCTGCTACGCTATCAGCGAGTTTACGGAATTTGGCGTTGATGCCCTTGTTGTCGGAGACTGCCATGCGCCCCAACAAGGTGTGGAAGAGATCCGCATCCATCTTGGCTGCGTTTTTGTCGAGCGTGCTGAAAATCAAATTGTCAATACTGGAATCCATTTCCGAAGCGATGGCGAGCAGCAAGCATGCAAGCTGTGCTGTTTGCTTGGGGCTGGCACCATAGGCTTGGCGGCCGTATTCATCCTTGGCAAAGGGATCCACTACCATGTCGAGCAGGCACTGGGCATCCTCTTTACTGCATTGTACGTCCACGCCTTTTGCTTGTGCATCGGCGTAGGTTTCGATTTGCTGCTTATTGATTTCAAATGCGCGTTTGAGAATGGCATTGGTGGCTTCTACGCGAGCCTTGGTTGCTTCTCTTTTGGCATTTTCTTTGCTGATGTAGGTGAAACAGCCGGCGGCTACTACAACCAGAGCGGCGATTCCGATGAAGAATGCCGGGGTTTTGTGGAAGGGCTTTTTCTGAGCCATCATTTGCAGTTGCTGCAGGTAGGCATCGCGTGCGGAGAGTTGCTGGGGGCTTTGGGTGTCTTCTTCGTATTCCTCCTCTTCTTCCTCTTCCGCTTCTTCTTCGGCCTCAGCCTCTTCATATTCTTCTTCGGCTGCGGGGGCTTCCGTCGGTTCCGGAGCCGAGGCGGCAGCGGCTTCTTGTTGAGCTTGGTAGGCGGCCATTTGGCGATTGTATTCCTCCATTTGGCGGTTATACTCTTCCATCTGGCGTTCGTATTCGGCCTGAGCCGCAGCTTCGGCAGCGGCCTGAGCGTCTACTTCAGTGGTGGTCGCAGGGGCGGGCGCCGGAGTGGCGGCGGCAACTGTGGGTGCGGGCTCGGGTGTAGGAACGAGGGTTGGCGTGATTTCCGGCTCAGGGGTGGGGGCCGGTTCCGGTTTGGGGGCGATTGCCTGTCCGTTTGCGCCCTTCAAGGTAGGTTTCTTGACGGGAGCTGCGCCGGCGTTGATTTTCAAGCGGGTTGCGGGTGCTGCTGCAACGGCCAGCTTGGGGCGTGCGCCCGCTGCCGGGGTATTGACTTTGAGTTTAGGTGCTGCCATAAATAGTAAGTATGAGGTGTGAAAAGGTTAATCTATGGGCGCTATTCTACTGTATTTTGTGCGCGAATGCAATCACGGAATTTGTTTTGGAGTTAATTTTCGTTGATTTCGGGTGATTTCCGCGCTGCTGTGACCCACAGTCGCATGGCAATCAGTCCGCTCACACACAACAGGGGTACAGTGTAGCAGCACAGGGATAATATGAGTGATTCATGAGTTTGTTCGCCGGTCGCGCTGAGTGCCACCAGGTTCCATATTGTATACAGGATTGGCGATAACAAAATTAAGCCTAATATAAACCGTAACCATGGGGTGTGCAGTAGGTATGGGCGCAGTGCTATGCTCAGTAGCAGGCTGGTAAATATCCATCCGGCGCTGATGGTAAGGTGATTGGCATGGAATGCCGTGCCGGTGGGAATGATGACGTAACCGCTGATGGTGTGGCTGAATGCGACGCCGTAGAGAGCTATTGCCGTGGCGGCAATGCTTATGTAGAACTGTTGTGGGCTCATGTGCCCGGGGCGCCAAATGAGTAGTAATGCCCAAGGCATCAGCAGGGTCAACGCGAAGTAGGTGATGGGTTGAGCGCAGAACCAGAATTGCCCGCACACCAGAGCAATTCCGGCTGTAAGGATTACAATAGGCAAGGCGGCTCGCTCGTTCAACCATTGTGATAAGGCGCGGCAGAGTATCATGCCGCCACCTCCAATCTGCAACACGAGCCGATAGTGCTCAATGTCGAAGAATGTTGTTGAGCTTTCGCCGGGACCGTAAGCTCCGGGGGCACCGATTGACCATGGAAATACGCACCCCAGTGCTGTGATACAGGCTGCTAAGGTAATCCAGCCGCACCACAGCCCGGCATCGGCCAAGCGATTCAGGGCGCTTCGCGGTGCCCATTGTGCCCCACACAGTGGCAGTAGGGCACGCCAGAACTCTGCGCCTATGCCGAGACTTACTGCGCCTACCCCCGCAGCAAATATGCCGGCGGGTAGTATATTGTGGAGCTTCCACAAGGGGATATGACCCAGTATTCGGGCACTCCCCACCAGGGCAGCCGGATTTTGTACCTGCTGGTTGGCCATGGTGGTTAACAATAAAAACAGGACAAGCAGTGTGAGAAAGGCGCGTTTGCGATTCATGGTTTGGCCGGTTGAAGAGTGGTGAGTATGTAGTCGGTTAGTGACGTGTGATGATTCGCTGGAAGTCGGTGACGGAAGGCGGGCATGGCTCCGCGACCGTCGCTGATGATTTGATGCAGTTCGGTGGCGGAGCGTTCGCTGTTTGTGAGGTTTGCCACGGTTGGCATGCCGGGGTAACGCCCTGTGTAGCTTTGGCCGTTGCCGTTGCTGCCGTGACAGTGGGCGCAATGTATGCGGTATAATTCAGCGGTGTTGCTGGTGGTGGTTGATTCGTCGCCCTGGGGGATGGTGCCGCTGGGGTGAGGGCGTGCGGCTCTCGCGGATGTAGGAATGTGAGTGTCGCTTATCAGTAGGGGGGGCTGCCCGCTGCGGTCAAATTGTATGCGCCACAGAGCTGTTAGCAGTCCCAGTGCTGCTATGCTGTATATGATGTACTTCATGAGCGCCTATAGTGATATAGAAAATGAGCAAAGAGGGCGATTCCGCCACCCAGCAGAGTGCAGACCAATAAGGGGGGCCACCAAACCCACCAGCCGTGGGGGCGAGAACCGAGTGAGTTTGCGGTGGTGTCGGCCCATTGGGTGAGAAATATCCATAGTATGTACAGCAGCGCCGATGTGGTTGCGCCTATAGCTGCCCATCGGCCGGGGCGGGTGGAGCAGGGGGCCGATAGGTAATGTAGCGGGTCGAGCTGTTCCGTCGGTATGCGGGCGGATGTCGCCAGAAAGAGGGCGAAAAAGAGCCCGACGCCACCGAGAAGCATGGCTATATCCACCCCTGTGGGGCTGTAGCTTGCTCCCGTTAGGGTGACGGAACGACCCACGACGATGTGGAGTCGCTCTAACCACATGCCGATGAGCACACCACAGCTTATGATGGCGACAAGCGGGCGCCGGCGGCGTATCGGCGGCCACCAGTAGAGTGAGGGTAAACCGATGTTCAGGATAAGCAGAAGGGCGTAGCCGCAATCCCACCTCGATGGTGTGCGTAGCAGTTCCAGCCCATAGAGCAGAGCCATGGCGCAGCTGAGCCCCAGGGTTAATTGCGACAGTTTATCTACCAGCGGAGTGCCGGCACGGCGACAAAGTGCGATGAGTTGTACCGCCGCTAAACCGGATAACAGTGCACCGCATACAAAGTAGACAGGGGTTATGGGTTCGTACCACCGCAGGGTGAGAGCAAAATCACAGCCTACTACACTGTGAACCGTGATTACCAGCGGGGTGAGCAAAGCTGCCATTAACATACAGCAGCGCGCCCATAGCGGCCGCAGTGTTTCAGCCCCGTGTTCGCCCCACATACCCGTGAGTAGGAACATGATTGATAATAGCAGGTAGCTGCTGATGGCTGCTGCGTCCCACGCCAGAGCGGAACCCACATTCGGCCAGACTTCGCTTGCCATCGGTAGTGGGGCCATTTGCCACAGCATCCGGGCTCTTCCGACGTGAATGAGGGGGTATACTGCCGCCGTGCATACGGCGCACAGGGTCATTAATTCGGCATGTCGCGAGATTTCACTGCGCCAGCTTTTGCGAGTCAGTAGTAGTACGGCTGATATCAGGGTTCCTGCATGCCCAAGACCAATCCAATAAACAAAGTTAACGATGTCCCAGCCCCAGGGTACGGCGTTATTTACGCCCAGCACGCCTACTCCTTCTGTAGCTATTTTCCAGGCACTCCAACCCAAGCCCCACAGTGCAACGCCGGCGCATAGCAAGGCTGCTGCTATGCGCCGATAGTGCTTGTTATGTTTAACTGCTGAGTTGCTCATTGCTTGATAGCTTGCCGAAATGGAGCTGACTGCAAAAAGCAATCAGGTCTTTATTTACTCGGCTCGATGATTTAAAGCCATGACTTCACCCAGTTTGAAAGAGTGTGCAATGGCTTGTGCGACGTAGTTTAAAGAGAGCTCGACTGCGGGTATGAGCTCGTGACCGAGTGCTAAGTGTGCAGCGATGGCACTTGACAGAGTACAGCCTGTGCCGTGGGTGGATATTCCCGTGGTTCGGGGGTGCGACCAGCGGTGGCTTGTGCCGTCGGGAAGTACCAGTATGTCGGTGCAGGTAGTGCTGCCCAAGTGACCGCCCTTGGCCAGTACGGCGCAGTTGTAGCGCTTGACGAGTTCGGCGGCGGCTTGCTGGAGGTCATCCGGGGTGTTGATGGCGGTGGTGGTGTTGAGCAGCCTCTGCAGTTCATCGAGATTGGGGGTGAGCAGCGTAGTACGGGGGATGAGGTACTGCTCATATACACTGATGGCCGCTTGCAGAATGAGCGGTTCTCCTGCCGTGGCTATCATGACCGGATCTACTACGATGGGACCCCGGAAGTCCTGCAACTCTGTAGTGACAGCTTGTACGATTTCGGGGCTGTAGAGCATGCCGGTCTTGATGGCACCTACAGGAAAGTGCTGCAAGCATATTTTTACTTGGTCGGCCACGAACTCGGCGGGCATGGCAACGATGTCGTTCACCAGCCCGGGAACTTCGCTGACTACGCAGGTAACGGCTGTCAACGGGTAGCACCCCAGAGCAAAGCCCGCTTTCAAGTCGGCTTGAATACCGGCTCCGGCTGAGCAGTCGGAACCGGCTATGCTGAGGTAAACTGGTGCTGTTTTCATGCCAAGGCTTGTTCGAGGGCGGAGGCAACGCGCAGCAAATCAACTTCGGCGAAATGTTTGCCGAGCAGTTGTACACCTACGGGGCGTGCACCTGCCGGTTGCGGGCAGGGTACGGAAATGCCGGGAAGACCGGCCAGGTTGGCAGGGATGGTGTAGATGTCTGCCAAATAAATTTGCAGCGGGGTCATATCTGCTCCTTGCAGGGCAGGGGCGGGGGTCGGGGCTACAGGACCGAGGATGAAATCTACCTGCTCAAAGGCGTTTGCAAAGTCGCGCGCAACCAGAGCACGAACTTTTTGAGCCTTGGCGTAGTAGGCATCGTAGAACCCGCTCGAAAGTACATAAGTGCCCAAGATGATACGGCGCTTAACTTCCGGGCCGAATCCCTCGGCGCGGGAGCGGCTGTAGAGGTCGTCCAAGCCATTGGTGTTCTGAGCTCTGTGACCGTAGCGTATGCCATCGAATCGGGAGAGGTTCGAGGAGGCCTCGGCACATGCAATGATGTAATAGGCCGCAACTACAGCTTCGGCATGCGGGAGCGAGATTTCCACAATTTCAGCACCCAGTTCTGTGAGCTTGGTGATAGCTGTTTGCAGGGCGGCAGTGACTGCCGGGTCGTTGCCGTCTGTCAGGTATTCTTTGGGAAGGCCGATACGAGCACCCTTTATGCTTTTGCCAAGTCCGGCTGTGAAATCTGTGGTGGGTTCCAAGGAGGACGTGGAGTCCTTTTTGTCGTGCCCGCAAAGAACATTGAGCAGCAGGGCTGCGTCTTCTACATTTTGCGTAATCGGCCCGATTTGGTCCAGGGATGAGGCGAAGGCAACAAGCCCGTAGCGCGATATACGACCGTAGGTGGGTTTCATGCCCACAATACCACAGTGGGAAGCAGGCTGGCGAATGGAGCCGCCGGTATCGGAGCCGAGCGCGGCAATGGCCATGCCACCGGCTACGGCTGCTGCAGAGCCGCTGGATGAGCCGCCGGGTACATGACCGGGGGCAGCGGGGTTGTCTGTGGGGCCGTAGGCTGAATTCTTGCCGAATGAGCCCATGGCGAATTCGTCCATATTGGCTCGGCCGAAGGGGATGGCGCCGGCGGCGCGTAAGCGCGTGACGGCTGTCGCATCGTACGGTGAGCGGAAATCAGCCAGCATGCGCGAGGCGCAGCGAGTCGGGGCGCCTTTTATGCAGATATTGTCTTTTACTGCAATCGGAATGCCGCCGAGCGGCAAACTGAGGTCGGCCTGTGCAGCCACAGAAAGGGCACTCTCTTTATCCCACGAAATATAGGCATTGACGGTAGGATTGTGCTCCTGAATGGAGCGGTCGATTTCTTCTACCAGTTCGGTGGGGGTGATGGCGCCGGTGGTAAGTTGTTGGCGCCAGTAGGAGATGGTTCCGTTGAGCATGGTGGGAAAAAGTACTGGGGTTAATGGGCGGATTCAACGACTTTGGGCACGCGGAATTGGCCTTCTTCTGCTGCGGGCGCATTGGCTATGGCGGCATCGTTGCTCAGGCTGGCTTCGGGGCAGTCGGGGCGTACGGCATCGTATACCGGCAGGGGGTGGTACATGGGGGCAATGTCGGAGGTGTCCCACTGTTCAAGCTGTGCTACATACTCGAGCACTTGGTTGAGGTCGGCGGAGAATCGCTCCGTTTCTTCCGTTGTGAGATTGAGCTTTGCCAATCGGGCGATGTAGGCAACATCGATTTGAGGAGATTCCATGGAAGGGAAGGGGTTATTGGTTAAGAATGTAGATGCAAAGGTGATAAAGACCTACGATGAACAGAATCAGCAAAAGCAGCAGACCGATGTTTTCGCCTAGTGTGTTGTTGGGGCGCCCGTTGCCGGTTGTGGGGAAAACGTGCGTGTGGTAACGGCGTTTTTCTACGACGTCTTCATTCGGTCCAAGTGTGTTATTCGGGGGTGTCCAGCTGTCTTCATAGTACCCCTCTTGACGGCGCTGCTCTTCCAGTTTAATCTGAGCTTGCCTGTTCATGTGCTCGAGTTCTTGTCTGCGGCGTGTGCGGTAATCTGCCATGGTGTTTATCAGGGGGTGCTAATAAGTGTATAAGTGAGCCAGCTGAGGAGAATCAGCAGAAAGAGAGGGAGATGAAAGGCAAGGCCCCGCGCCATGTCTTGTTTCAGACTTTTCCAATTAAAGGGGCGTTCAGCGGTTTCGCCGGGGCGATTCAATAAGACATCCGTATGACGATATTTGCGCCCATAGGCATAGGCTTCGTTGAAATCATTGTCTGCACGCTCGAGCTTGGGGTGCGCATCTCGCAGCCGCTCAGCTACGCCCTCCGTAGGCCAACGCTCGGGCTGCAGGGCTGAGAGGATTTGCAGGTGGCGTCGGAAACATTCGCATACCAGCTCCAGTTCCTGTTGCTCTTTGCTCATGGATTCCAGTTCGCGTTCTATGCGTCGTACGGAGTTGTGGATTCGGGTGCCGATTTCGTTCAAATCATCATTAAAGCGAGCCTTTCGCATGTTGTTTTGCTCGAGTTCTCGACTTTGATTTTCGGCATGCAGGCGCTGCTGCTCAATCAGTTCGGCTTGCTGTCGCAGCTTTTCTGCTTGCTCACGAGCGCGCTCGGGCGACAGGGAATTTTCTCCGGTCGCGTGTTGTCCGAACTCCATTTGGCGGTATGGAAGTTGCTGTCTCTGTTCCGCTATAGGCATAGCTACACCTTTTGTGTAATGTTGTGAATTTGTAAAGAAAAGTTAAACAAAATCAGCGCAGATGTCAAGCTGATATATTGACTTAAGTGACTTTTTGTAAAAGTAAATCCCCGGTTGGACGGTGCCTGCCGGGGATTGATATGTTATACGGGCGACGGGAATCGAACCCGTGTCTCATGCTTGGGAAGCACGCGTCCTACCATTGAACGACGCCCGCATCGGAATGCGGCGAGAGTATATGTTACGAATGTGCTAAAGTCAAGGAGAAAATAAAAAAAATAAAAAAAAGTGATTTTGTGCTTGCTTTCTTTAATAAATCTAGTAAAATGCGCGGCAGAGAAGTGATGCGGGTATAGCTTAATGGTAAAGCTCCAGCCTTCCAAGCTGATCATGCGGGTTCGATTCCCGCTACCCGCTTTCCCAAAGTTAACTCAAACCAATATGAAAAAGGCCTTAACGATGATGCTGGTTCTGCTTTCAGCCGGTGTGCTGTCAGCAGAGGGTATGACTCCGCAGATGGAGAAAGTGATGGTTGCAACGGCTCCTGAGTCGAAGGCATCACTCAACGCAATTTGCTTGGCTGTATATGAGGCGGTTAAGGCTGAACCTCAGAAAGCTTCCTCTATTTTTGATGAGGTGATACAGCAGCGCACTACATGGAAAGCTAGTGAGTGTACAGCGATATTTAAGGCTGTTCTGATGGCTCTGCCGGATGAAAAGCGTAACTTGTCCCAGTATGCTCGTAGCTACAAGGGTGGTAAGGATGGTAAGAATGCCGGTATGGTTACTGTTGGCCCTGATCCTATGATTAGCGAGATGCTTGATTCTCTGTATCGCGCTTCTCTTGAGGACGGTGTAGCTGAGACGGTGTTTAATTCTCTTATAGATACTCCTGATGTGGTTTCTCACGACTGGGGTGCACCCAATTCGCCCGGAAGCTTCTTTGTAACTCCTGGTGATTCTAGCACATCTCGCTGAGGTGTTCGTGTAGTTCTAAGAATAGAAGAAAATAAATATGAAGTCAATGTTCTTTAAAACGCTGGTGCTTGCCGGTGCGCTTGCGCCGACAGCTATGGCTTTCTCGCTTTATGATAGTGCTCCTATCGTAGGCGTTCCGGAGTCTTATGCGATTCGTTATGATGCTTACCTGAATCTGGGGTATGATGATAACGTGAATAACTCTGTGAGTAATAAGAAGTCCGGCGGTTATGTTCGATTTGGCGTAGGTGCTTCTTATGCGGATTACGAGTCAGTTTCGCGCTTGTCATATAAAGCGAAGATTGGTGCTCAGCTGTATAATGAGACGGCTTATGGCACTGACAATCGCATGTTCTCCGATATGAGCTTTATCGCTAAGCTCTCTCGTTCGTTGGGGCGCGGCAGCGTGTACAGTGCAGAGTTGTCTCTTTCCTACACTCCTGAGCCTGAGTACTCCGGTTATTATTCCAATGTTGGTATGAATAGCTCTACACTCAACTGGGGTATTTCCAATGTGTATTCTCAGCCGATTGATGAGCGCTGGTCTTGGAATGTTTCCCTTGCCTATAGCGGTTGCGTGTATGACAACGAGGGGTATTATCAGGATGACCGCCAGTATCTGACTCCTGGTTTGGGCTTCAGTTACAAGGCTTCCGAGCGTACAACATACGGTATCTCCTCGACTTATCGTTATGAGTTCCGTCAGGAGGGTAGTGATTCTGAGAGTATCTTTGTTACTGGTAACGTATCTCATCTCCTCAGCCCGGTTTCCTCTATCTCCGCTCGTGCAGGTGCTCAGTACAAGATGGTTGGTTCGTGGGGTGAGTGGTCTCCGACCCTGCAGGCTTCCTATCGTCGTGAGTTGGCAGAAGGTTTGAGCGTCAATGCGTATGCAAACTACTCCAACGAAAACGTTGATTCCTACAACTGGTATTCCGATAGTAATTACCGTTCAGTGAGCACGTGGCGTGTGGGTGTGTCCATGCGTTATGCTTACACACATCGCGTATCGTTCGGTGCTTTTGCCAGCATTTATAGTGCTGATCACTCGAATTCCGATAAGGGCTCAAAGAGTTATAGTAATGACTGTTGGACGGTTGGTTGTTCTATGGACTACGTCATCGATAAAAACCTGACTGCCACAGTTGGGTACAACTATCAGAGCAACGAGTACAGTACTTCCAGCTCGGCGGCTAAGCGCAACCGTATTTCGACCGGTCTTAAGTATAGCTTCTAATATTGTATTTTCTATGGGAGGTTTCCTGTCTGTTCATAAGACTTGAAACCTCCCATAATTTTTTTTTCTCAAAATATGGCAGACGACGTATTACAAGTAAATCGTTCGGAGGCCTCTCTTCATGCGCAGGATTACCTGCAAATATTGAAGACGAGGTGGAAAGAGGCGTTGCTCGTATTTTTCTTGGTGTTCTTGAGCTGCGCGCTTATCACGAAGTTGATGACTCCGAAGTACACCAGTTCAATTCGATTTGAAATTAAGTTGCCGAAGGATTTGATTAACCTTGCTGTTGGAGGTGATGCGAATCCGGTACAAAAAGTTGCTGACGGCTATGACTACATGTCAACTCAGTTTGAGTTGTTGGTGTCGGAGCAAAATCTCTTGGCCGTTGTGAACAAACTTGGTTTGGCAAGTGAATGGGAGGTTACACCTGAGGTCGCCGCGCAGGAGCTTGTGGGCATCACGAAGGTTGAACCGGTGATGGGTACAAATCTGCTTGATGTTTATGTAACACACCCTGACCCCCGTACTGCGCAACGTCTCTGCGAGGCCGTTGCTGTGTGTTATAAAGAGGTGCGCGAAGAAAAGGAAACGGCTCTTATTAATGAGGTTATCAATAAGCGCTATGAAGTTTTGCGTTCCCGTCAGGATGAACTTGAGCGCAAAGCTGACGTGGTTCGTCAGTATATTCGCTCCGGTAAATACCTGCAGAATATCTGGGCTCAGAACGGTAACAGTGCTCCCATTTCTTCTGCCGCTGAAGAGCAGGCCGTCTCCCAGTTGAATAATTCTCGCTTGGCTCTTGAATCTGAAATCTCGCAGATGTCTGTACACGTAAATAAGTTACAGACACTTAAGGATGAGGATTTGCTGAGTTATGTGACGCGTACCGGTCTACTTTCTGCGGAGTCCTACAGTTCCGCCCGTGTGCGTGAACTGAATGAATCTTTCCGTCAGGAGGAGGAGCTTCGCTCGCAGAAACTCATCAGTGGTTATGGCGAGAATCACCCGATTATGAAGAGCCTTGCTGAGCAGCATAAGAACACTCAGGAGCAGCTTTTCTCCGAGCTTGTTGGCATGCGCGATGCTATGCAGGATCAGCTTGAGGTGAAAAAGTCCGAACTTGTTGAAGTGGAGGCTCGCTTGCGAGGTGCTCGTGGTAAGCTGCGCGAGAAAACGCTCGAAGACCAGAAGGTGATGACTGCTCTGCAGGAGTACAGTGCAGAAAAAGCTCGTTACGATCGACTGGAGAATGATTACATTATCGACCGCATGCGACTTCTCGCACCGCGTCAGATTATCGAGATTTATAATCGTCCTCTTGTTGCGATGGTGCCCAGCAGCCCCAACTACAAGTTGAACCTTATTGTTGGTGCCGTTGCCGGTATTATTCTCGGTCTGGTTGTAGCTGTGGTATTCAACTACTTCGATACTTCTGTGAAGTCCCTTGAAGAAGCCGAACGTCACCTTGGTTTGCCGGTTCTGGGTGTAATTCCTCAGGATGTAGGCTTGCTGTTGCTCCAGGATGGCAATAGTCCCGATGCTGAAGCATACCGAATTCTGCGTACCAATATCGAGCTGAAGAAGTCTCTCTACAGAGCTCGTACCTTGGCTGTGGTATCTGCAAACGCTGGTGAAGGTAAGACGACAACGTTGTGTAACTTGGCCTATGTGTTTGCTACGGCAGGTTACAGTACCCTGATGATTGATGCGGATATGCGTCGTCCTCGACTTGGCCGCTACGCTGAGATTGACTCCGATGTTGGTCTCTCAAACTATCTGACCAGCAATATCGAGCTTAAGGATGTGGTTGTGAAGACCAATACTCCGAACCTCTACTTGTTGCCGTCCGGCCCTCAGCCGAATGACCCCTCCGGCGTGTTGGGTTCCCACCGCATGAACCAGCTGCTTGCAGAGGTGAATGAGCGCTTTGACATAGTGCTGGTCGACTCTCCGCCCGTGCTTGGTGTGAGCGATGCGTCCCTGCTTGTTAGCAAGGTTGATGCTACGTTGGTGGTACTGCAGCCCAGTAAGATGCCGCTTAAGGCTCTGCTCCGTGCTCGTTCGATTGTACAGAACGTGGGCGGTCAGATTATGGGTCTTGTCATGAACAACGTGGACATCAGCTCTGATATGCAGTATCAGTACTACACGACTTACTACTCATACTATACGAGCGAAGATCGTAAAGACGCAGTTCCTGCTAAGAAGCAGTCCGCATCTAAGCCTGATAAAATTGCCAAGGCTGAAGTTCAGGCTGATGAAGCAGAATCTGATATCTATTAATTAGAACCGGGTTGTTAACATGAAAAGTAATGTTTCTAAAGTGTTGTTCGCATTCCTGCTTGCAGTATGTGCCCTGTTGCCTGCAATGGCGCAGGGGGAATACGATGATGGTGTAGTGGAAGAGCCCCGTGCACGCAAGGGGGGATTCATTCGCCTTGAGTTCAGGGATATACCTGGCGAGGATAAAGCAAACGTCGATGGTAACTATACAGTCAGCAACGATGATGGCACAGTGATGTTGCCTTATCTTTCATCTCGAGTGCGTGTGGTAGGCAAGACTGCACGACAGCTGGGTGATATGGTACGTCAGTTGTATATCGACCAGAAAATATATTCACGACCGATTGTGATGGTGCATGTTGGTGATGACGATGAGCAGCGCCAGCTGATGACCCGCCGCATTACGGTGACCGGTTATGTGAATGCCAAGAAAGTGGTGGTATATCGCCCCGGCATTACACTTATTCAGGTACTGTTGGAGTGCGGTGATATATCGATGCACGGTTCTCGCAATATTCAGGTAACGCGTAAGGGCGTAACCCGCACGTACGATTACTTCAGTGCCGGTGACCGCTCGATTAAGCTTTTGCCCAACGATCAGGTGTATGTGCCTGAGCGTGGACCATGGGAAGGGCGACCGTCGAAGTTGCTGCCGTAAGCTAACTCTGAAAGCCCGCCGTTTAAAAACGGCGGGCTTATAATTTTTTCAGGCGATGTCTGCTCGCGGTAAAGTATTAATATTGAGCGTAGGTTATGGTGAGGGGCACCATGCTGCAGCGCGCGCGTTGGCCGAAGAGCTGGAGAAACGGGATTATTCCGCCAAGGTGTGTGACCCTTGTGCCATGGCTCACCCGAGGATTTTCGAGTTTACCCGAATGTTCTATCATTTGTGTGTTCGCAAATTGCCATGGTTGTGGGGGGTAACATACGCTCAGACCGATACCGCTGATTGGTCGTTGAAAGCGCATTCTTTGATTCTTGAAGATGTAACTGAGCAAATCGCACAGTTGGTAAATGAATGGGAGCCCAAGGTAATCCTTTGCACATATCCCCTTTTTGCGCATATGCTCGATAGCCTGGCGGCTGAAGGGCGAGTTCGTGTGCCCTACGCAGTGGTTGTAACCGATTCGATTGAAATTAGTCGCCCGTGGATGGTGACAAAGGCTCCATTGATTTTTTTGCCGGATGAGCACTCCTTCCGCTATGTTAGTGAGCGATATGCTCCCGCTCCAGAGAGGTTGGTTGTAACCGGATTTCCCGTGCGCGATGCGTTTGTGAAGGCGCGTATAGGCCGTAAGCCGCCGACTTCAGAATCGCTTCGGATTGTATATGGTGCGTATGCTCCCCTTGCTAGGGTGCGAGCTGATTTGCAGGCGTTGACGACTTCTTATCCGTTGGCTCATATTACAGTTATAGCAGGTGAGCGTTGTGAGGCTTTATCTGAGTGCGCCGCTGCTCGAGTCAAAATTATACGGCGTACGGATGATATGCCAACTTTATTTGCAGAGAGTCACATATATATAGGCAAGGCAGGAGCAGCAACTATGTTTGAGGCTTATAGCTCTGAATTGCCAATCATTGTAAATTACGCTCTACCAGGGCAGGAGCAAGGTAATTTGTCATTGCTCCTGACAGATGGAGCAGGGATTGCGGTTGCCAGTACTACGGAGCTTATGAACAGGTTGCATTTCTTGCAGAAAAATCATTCCGCCGGTTGGTTGCGCATGGTGCATGCTATTCGAAAAGCTAACCGAATCGGGGGTGCTGCCCGAATTGTGGGAGAGTTGGAACGTAGGTTTTTTATATGATGTTGTATTGGGATTATGATTCTTCTTATAGATAACTCTAACACGCGAACAAAACTCCGTTTTTTATATGATGGAATTCTCTCCGATGAATGCCTGGTGATACCCACAGCGCAGGTGAGTGTCGAGAGCCTGCTCAACTTGACTCGCGGTAGGGAGATACACCATGTTTTGTGTGCCAGCGTTGTGCCGGGGGCTGCGGCTGAAATTCGCCAAGCCTTCGGGCAGAGGGTGGTGTTTGTTACGAGTGAAGGGGTATTAAACTTTTTGTTGGATTATCCCGGTGCGGCCACGCTGGGTGCTGACCGTATAGCAAATGTTGCCGGCATGGTCCGCATGGGGCGAGTTCCCGGTATAGCGATTGATTTCGGGACTGCTACAACTTTTGATGTAGTAGTGCCAGGCGATAATGGTGCACGTTTTATCGGCGGTTCTATAGCCCCCGGCTTACCTGCTATGACTAGCTATCTTGCTGATTGTACAGCTCAGCTGCCTATGGTGCAGCTGGATGTGACTCCGCGCGCTATAGGGCGAAACACAGTAGAGGCGATACAGTCCGGCTGTCTGCGTGGTTACTGTGGTTTGGTTCGTGGGTTGATATTATCTATTGCGCAAGAGCTTGGTTGTAAGCCCTATGTAATTTCGACCGGGGGAGATGCTGAGCGTCTTTTGCCTTATTTGCCGGAGGTCGATTTCTGGGAGCCGCTTTTAACTTTCCGTGGATTGCAGGCCTTGGCCGAACGGATTTGGTAATACTTTTTTTTTCTAAACGTAAATTTTTATTGCAAGTCCACTCGAATTGTGCTAGGATGAAGCCACTTAAAAAAGTAACATCTTATGTCCGACAGCATTGAATCAAAAGTAAAGGAAATCATCGTCGAGCAGCTCGGCGTTGACCCCGATAAGGTAACCACCGACGCTAAGTTCATCGAGGATCTGGGTGCGGATTCTCTCGATACGGTTGAACTCGTCATGACGTTCGAGGAGAAGTTCTCCGTAGACGTTCCTGACGAAGAAGCTGAGAAGCTGAAGTCTGTGGCTGACGTTGTTGCTTACATCAAGGCTAACCAGGTCTGATTGTAGCCCGCTAACCTTTTCATAACGGGCGGTTCCACCATAGCATGGGCGGAGCCGCTCTTTCTCTTTCATTTCCTGAGTATTTTTGCAAATGAGCAGCGATTCTGTGGCAGCTTATGCACTGCAAAATACCAAAGTTCTTTATGTGCCGGATCGGCGTATAGATAGCTTTGGTGATACTCGCTTCAACTTTTTGCTTCTCAGCGAGCCATTGGATGCCGTGGGGCATTGCCGGATTCGCCGAGGGTGGGTGGAGGCTAATCGTCCCCGAATACTCCGACCCGCTGATTTAATGGGGGTTGAGATGGAGGGGTTTGGCTCAGCTGCCAGAGAGTTTATGGATTGGATGGCTGAGCATGGGGCTCCTGTGAGAGCCTTGGTTAAGTATGGCTTCCGATTTAGTCGTTCGGAGGTACAAGTGGAGTATCTGCACGAGCCGGTTGAGGAAGTAGCCGCTCGTATTGTGGAAGATGCACTGCATTCCGGTGATGTTTTTCGGGCTGTTATACAGGGGGTGGATGACAGTTGGGAGGTGTCTTTGCTGTGTTTTATGCTTGAAATGATACAGAAATCACATGATATTAACTTTTTCGATTTTAAGCGCCGCGGTTTGCTGTAGTTTGGTGGGACTGGTTTCGGCGCAAGAGGTGGAGAATTATTCGCTTTGGCCGCGTCGGCCGGCAGAGCTGGCGCAGGCGCGCAGTTTGGTCCGAGCGCAAAAGAATGCGGAGGCGCTGGAGATATTGCAACCCTTTGTTGCAGAGAAGGGGATTGCAGGGCGTGAAGCTCGCCAAATTACCTCAGCTGTTAATGTAAGGCGTTATCTCACGCAGGAGCATCCTGACTTGGCGGAGTATAAAGTGCGCCGAGGAGATACCCTGAAGCATATTGCCGAGGTTACAAAATGTCCGAGCGATGTTATCATGCTGCTTAACGGTATGGTTGAACCTTCGGATTTGAAGATAGGTCAATCTGTTGTTTATATACCAATGAATCTGCGCATGGAAATTCACGTTCGTCAGCGTGAACTGATGGTGTGGGATGGTACTGTGTTGGTTGCTGCGTACAATTTGGATTCCGTGGAGGGTAGCCCCGGTAGCGAGAATGAGGAAACTGAGATTACGAGGCGCGATGGGTATCTGGGGGATTCTCCCTTGCCTCACCACGCGACTGTTTTTGCTGCATCTGAGCGTGTGCTTGTGCTGGCAAACGGTTGGGTAATCAGTGCGCGCCCCCAGAACAGCGGGAAGGTATTGCGCATGAAAAGCTCGGATGTGAATGAATTGGCCTTGCTTATGGGGGTGGGTGGACGTGTTTCTTTTGTTTGTGATGAAAATTCGTTTCGCTCGTCACAAATATCCATACAACCTCAATAATAGCCAATATTCTTTCCTTACTGCCACAACTAAGTGAAAAAAAACTTTTCATTAAGTATTTTTTCTGATAGAATGCACATGCGCCGGGGCAGTGAAGTACCGGTTCGCAGGAAGTTAACCCATATATATATACCAGAGCCATGAGCGATTCTCACACTGATACACAGTCCGTCCGCAAGAAGATGAATGGGGCTGAGGCCCTCGTACAAAGTCTCGTACGCGAGGGGGTAGAGGTTGTGTTTGCTTATCCCGGTGGCGCCAGTATGCCCATGCATCAGGCGCTTAGCCATGAGCCCTCCATC
Organism: Akkermansia sp.; assembly: GCA_045614705.1. GTDB lineage: Bacteria > Verrucomicrobiota > Verrucomicrobiia > Verrucomicrobiales > Akkermansiaceae > Akkermansia. Next base: position 23,567 of record JAZLDM010000055.1, on the reverse strand, counting down.
CGTACAATACTTCCTCGACATGAGCAGGGCGGCGCTTTTGCTGCTGAAGGCTACGGCCGCGTAACCGGCAAGGTTGGTGTGTGTATGTCCACATCGGGACCCGGCGCAACCAATATGATTACGCCGATTGCTGATGCCTTTTTGGATTCTGTGCCGATGGTAGCCATTACGGCTCAGGTGGGTAGCGGTCTTATCGGTAGCTCCGCTTTCCAGGAGACGGACGTCTTCGGTATGACTGCTCCGATTGTGAAGCACAGCTACTTGGTAACTAAGCTCGAGGATATTCCTCGTATCATTAAGGAGGCCTTTTACATTGCTCGCACCGGGCGTCCCGGACCTGTGGTGATTGATATCCCGAAGAACTTCCAGGAAGGAATTTTTGAGCCTGATTTTGATGCTCCTATGGATTTGCCGGGGTATCGCCCTGAATTGCCGTTGCCTACGGAGGCTCTCGATGCCGTGCTGCCCTTGCTGATGTCGGCCAAGCGTCCTGCTATTTATGCCGGTGGTGGTGTAGTGATTGCAGAGGCCGGTGAGCTGTTGCGTGAGTTTGCTGAGCGTTTGCAGATTCCGGTTGCCACCACGCTGATGGGTATTGGCGCCATGCCTGAAGATCACCCTCTTTCTGTTCGTTGGTTGGGTATGCACGGTGCCGTGTATGCCAACAATACCGTGAACGAGGCGGATGTTGTGTTGGCTATCGGTGCTCGATTTGATGACCGCGTGACCGGTGCTGTTAAGACTTTCTGTGAGCATGCCCGCATTATTCACATTGATTACGATGCCGCTGAGCACAACAAGAACAAGAAGGTGGAGATGGCAATTCGTGCCGATGCCGGTGCCGCTCTCGCATACTTGAATGGTAAACTTGAGCAGGCCGGTTATCCCGCTAAGCCCTATGCGCTTGAAAATCGCCCCGAGTGGTTCGGTATTATTGAGCAGTGGAAGAAAGATTATCCGCTTTGCTACGAAACTCGCGAGCACGAAATCGCTCCGCAGGCCGTTATTGAAGAGCTGTATCGTCAAATGAACGGTCGCGAGGCTGTTATCTGCACCGGCGTGGGACAGCACCAGATGTTTGCGGCTCAGTTCTACCGTTTCAACAAGCCCCGCCGTCTGTCTACCTCCGGTGGCTTGGGTTCCATGGGTTACGGTTTGCCGGCTGCTATGGGCGCGCATGTTGCATATCCTGAACTGCCTGTTATCAACATTGACGGCGACGGTTCTTTCCTCATGAACGTGCAGGAACTTGCCACCATTCGCACCGAGCACATGCCCATCAAGAGTATCATTATTGATAACCAACACCTCGGCATGGTTGTACAATGGGAGGACTTGAAGTACGATTCTCATCGTGCAAACACCTTCCTTGCTGACCCAACGGAGCAGTATGACCCCACTCACCATACTCCCGATGTTCTTTACCCCAATTATCCTGTACTCTGCGCAGGGTTCGGTATTAAGTGCGAGCGTGTGATTGAGCCTGCTGATTTGGCTCCGGCTATTGAGCGTATGCTTGCCTCCGAGGAGGCGTATGTGCTGGATGTAATGGTGCCGCATGACGTGCACGTGCTGCCGATGATTCCCGGTGGTATGGGATATAGAGACGTAGTGCTTGAGCGCATTGCCGGTGATGGTAAGGGGCGCAAGGCCTCCGATTTGGGAAAAGAAATTCCCTCTGCCCTGTAAAATATCGGGAAGAGTAAATTTATTAGGAAACCATGGGAAACAGCGCATTTAAGACGATTATCATCTTATTCTTGCTGTCGGCGTTTGCCTTTGTTGCCGGTTCCATGGCTTCTGAAGGCATTCGACTTGCCGCAGTACCCATCGTTTTAGTGGTGGGTACTGTAGCTTTGCTGGGGTTGGGCAGGCATAGTTGGATTTTGGTGTATGTGATACCGGTTCTGCTGCTCATTCTCGATTTGCCGCTAGCTCGAAATTTGCCTTTGATATATGTGGTGGCGGTTCCGCTGCTTTTTTATTGGTTTCTTCTGTACACATTAGGATACGTCAAATTCACATGGCATAGTGTTCCAAGTTTGGATTTTTCCGTATTGTTGTTGTGTAGCTACTTTGCGTTGACATGGTGCTGGAATCCGGTGACATTGAACGTCTTTGTTGACCGAATTACCGATACCGGTGACCAGGTTGTGGGTGGTAATGAATATGTGTGGTGTATATTTGCCGTTTTCTTCTACATATTCATTAGTGTAGTGCCTCAGAAATTGGAAACGCTGGGGAAGTTGTTGAAGGTTGTATTCTGGGTGGCACTGGTTATGCAGGTGGGGTTGACCTTACGTAACTTGGTGTTTGGTGGTGGTGGCGCTCAGGCTGTGGGCATGGATGGGGGTGATTTGTCTGAATCGATGTCCGGTTCTCGATTCGGTCGATTTGCCGCTCTCGGTATGACGGTAGCCGATTTCATTGCTTGTAAATACAGTCTCTCTGTACTGATAGGCTCTCCGTTGAAGTTGGGCGTTTACATGCTTGCATTGTTGGGTATTGCATTGTCCGGTTTCCGCAACATGCTGCTGTCGGCCGCATTGACAATGACGTTTGCTCAGTATTACCATCGCCGAATGGTGATGCTCATACTGATGGGGGTAGTGGCCTACGGAGGGGTATTGTTGATTTCATCGACAGGAGTAATCAAAGATTTGCCCTATGGTGTTAAGCGTGTGCTTTCGTCAGTTCCCGGCGTGGAACTTAATGAAAGGGTTGCTATAGAAGCTGAGGGCTCCCTTACATGGCGATATGAAATGTGGGGCTGGGCTCTTGATCCGAAAACCGGCTACATTAAGGACTATGTATGGGGTGATGGCTATGGCGTAAGTATACGTCAACAGGCTCTGAAGACGCGCGCTGTGTTGCGTGGTACTCACCAGGAAACCAACCGAGACTTTGCTGAGGCCGGTTTGTGGCACAGTGGTTGGATTACCGCTATGCACCGAACGGGTATTGTCGGGTTGGCATTGGTTATTCTTGTGCAGGTTGTAACGCTGGTTCACGGTTTGCGTGTGTGTGCTTATTTGGTGAATGTCAAGAATAGTGCGTATTTGTTATACTATGTTGTTCCGACGTTCACTTCTTTCATTATTTTCCACGCATCTGCCGGTGTTTACAAGGATGTGTTCGCCGCGTTTACCGGCATAGCACTTGTAAAAGTGCTTACCTCCGTGGCAATAAGAGAGGGATTGATGGAGCCGCTTTTTGCTCGCAAGGTATATGTGCCGATGGTGCAGCGAGAATTAGAACCTGCCGGTAAGGTCGGCGGTTAGAGCAGCGCGCGTATATTCCTAAAATACGCCAATACGAAAAAATCATACAACAAAACAGCCGCAGAGTTCGACTTCTCTGCGGCTGTTTTGTTAATTGTTTGACTTCTTGTAGTCGTCGCCAATTGATTAGTGGCGGAGCCCAAGACGAGCCAGCAGGCTCTTGTAAAGCTCCTCGTTGGTGCGCTTGGCATAGTTCAGGAGCTTACGGCGCTTGGCAACCATCATGAGCAGGCCACGGCGAGAAGCGTGGTCGTGCTTGTTGGTGGCAAGGTGCTGGGTAAGGTGGGCAATGCGCTGGGTGAGCACTGCTACCTGGAAACCGGTGGAACCGGTGTCTTTCTCGTTGACTTTGAAGTCGTTGACGTTGATATCGCTCATTGTCGTAATAGTCTCTTAAGTGTTGGTTGATTTTTCGTGGCTGCGGCAAATCGACCCTCAGAGGTGGGTGTATGATAGCACGTTTGGTGCGCTTTGCAAGCCTAAATTAATTGAAATTGCTATTTTTATATAAAAAATAGGCAGTGGCGTACTTTATGTTTGACCAAATGGGGTCGTTGGTGGTACTATGTGGTAAATAAGTACTCTGCGATATGGAAACCATAGTCAGCATATTCGAATGGATTACCCGCATACTCGATGCGGCGTCTCTTCTGCCGGATTTCAGCTCAGCGACGGGGGTATTTTGTGCCATTGCGTGGATTGCTACGCTGGTGTCGGCCATTACCTTCATCATTGCTTTTATAGCCGGAATGGGCGATGCTGATTTAGATGCCGGCTCGATAGACGGAGATTCCGGGTCTTTCTCGGTGCAGGCGGTGATGGGGTTTGTTCTGGGCTTCGGCTGGGGTGGTTATCTGGCCGTGGTGAATGGCGCCGGCGTGGGGCTTAGTATCATGGTTGGCATATTGGTGGGTGTGATAATGTTCTTCATTATTGCCGGAATCATGAAGGCCATATATAGTCTCAAATCGGATGGCTCGATGAAGTACGAAAGTCTGGTCGGTATGACCGGTACGGTATATGTGACTATTCCTCCGAATGGCGAACCGGGCGGTCAGGTACAAGTGAGCCACCCCAGTCAACTTATCACCATGGCCGCCGTGCAGCAGGGTACAGAACCCATACCGGTGCAGACTCGTATCGAGGTCGTGGCCGCCACTACTTACCAGCTCACCGTTCGACCGGTGAACAGCCAAGCTTCTTCTCAAAATTAAAAATACTACATCACTATGACAGCCAACATCAGCAATATACTAGCTCGTGCCGCATCGTCCGGTTCCGGTACATTCGGTTCGATTATGGTCGTAATCATTCTCGTGGTCTTCATCATGGGCGTGATTGCTCTCCTGCTCACGCGCTACAAGAAGTGCCCGTCCGACAAGATTCTCATTGTTTACGGTAACGTGGGTGCGGGGCGCTCCGCCAAGTGTATACATGGTGGCGCCACTTTCGTGCTGCCGCTTATCCAGAGTTATTCTTTCATGGATCTTAACCCGCTCAACATTGATGTACCGCTGAAGGGGGCTCTCTCCAGCCAGAACATCCGTGTTGACGTTCCTTCATCCTTCATTGTTGGCATCAGCACACAGCCGGAAATCATGCAGAATGCCGCCAGCCGCTTGCTCGGCCGCACCCGGCAGGATATCCGTGACCTCGCTTCCGAAATCATCATGGGTCAGATGCGCGTGGTTATTGCCTCCCTTACCATCGAAGAAATCAATGCTGACCGCGAAAAGCTCATTAAGGGCATCACCGGTGGCGTGGACGTTGAGCTGCACAAGGTCGGTCTGTACCTTATCAACGCCAATATCACTGATATTCGCGATGCTTCCGGCTATATCGCCGCTCTTGGTCAGGAGGCCGCTGCCCGCGCTATCAACGATGCCATGATTAAGGTGGCCGAAGAAACCCGCCGTGGTGAAATCGGTAAGGCCGAGGCTCTGCGCGACCAGACCGTACAGGTGGCTATGGCCAATGCCGCCGCTGTGGAGGGTAACAACGAAGCCCAGATGAAGGTTGCCGACTCGAACGCCCGACTCAAAGTCCGCCAGGCAGAGGCTCACCGAATTGCCGTTGTAGCTGAGAAGGAACAGGCCGCCAAGGCTGAGGAGGCCGGCTATATCGCCAATCGCGAGGCCGAAATGAAGCGCGCTGAACTTGAGCGCGCCACCCAGACGGCAAATGAACTCGTGGCCGCCGAAATCCAAAAGCGCAAGAAGGAAATCGCTGCCGAGGCCGTAGCAGCCGTGCTCGTGAAAGAGCAGGAAGGTAAGGCTCAGGCTCTCGTGATTGCCAACAAGGCTGAGGGTGATGCCGCTCTTGAGCTTGCCAAGGGTGAGGCCGAGGCTTTGCTGCTCAAAAAGAAGGCAGAAGGTGAGGGCTTGGAGCTGGTAGGTCGCGGTCAGGCTGCCGCCATACAGGCTGCGCTCGAAGCTAAGGCCAGCGGTTTCCGCCAGATTATTGCCGCTGCGGGCGATGCTCGCGCCGCCTCCGGTCTGCTTGTGACTGAGCAGCTGCCGCAGATTGTCGAGACCCAGGCCAGTGCTGTTCGCGGTCTTACCTTCGACAAGGTGGTGGTCATGGGCGGCGGCAACGACAAAGCCGGCAGCGTAGGCGGCTTCGTCCAGAACCTTGTAACCGGCACCCTGCCGTTGCATGAGCTCGCCGGCAGTCTGGGTGTGGAACTGCCCACATATTTAGGTAAGTCTGCTCCCGAAACTCCGACCTCGACTTCAGACGAGGGCAAGGCTTAATTTTAGAAATTCCCTTTGCACCCTGCCACAGCAAAAAGTGACAGGGTGCTTTTTTTTGAAACTGTTGTGCGAAAGAACCCATGAAAATCACTTCCGATACCCTGATGTTGAGCTTGGCTTTCTGCTTGGTACATTCAAGTTCGGCGGGTGCAGCGCCAGCTGCTGTACCCGCGCTGGTGTGTGCGGCAGAACCGACGTACGAATCGCTGTTGCAGGCTGCACGGGCCGGGGATTATGAGCAGTTGCTTACCCTACTGAACGAGGGGGCTGCGCTTCCTGCGCCTGCATCTGAGCAAGGTGTGGAGCTTTACCGCGCGGGCGTGCTCAGCGGCAGCCTCGATGTGCTGGATCTTTTGCCATTCAGCGAACCCTCGATGGGCGAGGGCCTTATCGAGCTGGCGTTGCGCCATAATCTCGGTTCCGGTATGGTGGCCTACCTGCTCGAAAAAGGAGCCGATGGCAATCGGAAGGTAGACGGTTACCCGGTGCGCCGCTTGGCGGAGAAGTCCGGCGACCTGCGTAGCCTACTGGTTATCGAATACCACACCCGCCGCATGGCCACACATTTTTTGCCATGCTATCATAAGCAATGCCCCGACCTCTTTACCCATACCCCCGGGTTTTATGGTGTCAATGTGTTGCACCATGGCTTTCGCTCCTTATTCAGCGCTGCGGCCTCCTATGGCAATGTAGATGCTATGCGCCGCTTGTTGGCAGCCGGAGCTGACCCTGCGATTACCGATGACCAGGGGCGTAGCGTTATGTTCTCCGCGTCTCATGCATCTTCTCCCGAGCCCTTGCGTTTCCTGCTTGAACTCGGCTTCTCGCCCGATGGCTGCTTGCGTTCTGCGTTGTACTGGCCGGCGAATGTGCGCTTGCTGTTAGAGCATGGTGCAGATGTGAACGAGCGCGATAAAGACGGTCGCACACCTTTGCACTACGTGCGCAAACCCGAGGTTTGCCGTGATTTACTGGCCGCCGGGGCGGATGTGCATGCCCGCGATAATCGGGGGCGTACGCCGCTTTTCTATGTGCAGGGAGTTGAGCTGGCGGAACTTTTGCTGGCTGCCGGGGCGGATGTGAATGCTCTCGATAATGAGGGCTGCACGCCGCTGCTTGCATTGGGGGGAATTGAGAGAGTGGGTGAGGGAATTGATGTATCGGATACCCCCGCCATTATAGAACTGTTTGCCGCTGCCGGGGCAGATATGCAGGCCAAGAATGCCAAGGGGTATCATGCCCTCGAATTGGCTCTTTCGTGCAAGTGGAATGGCACCAAAATCACCGAATGTTTGAGCCGCCATGGCTTGAAGACATCACCCGAGCTGGAACTGGTACATGCTGCCGGCCGGAGTGATAAAACGACAGTCAGCCGACTTCTGGCCGAGGGGGTAAACCCGAATGCCCGCGATGTGGACGGATGCCCTGCGCTGATAATGGCCATGGATTCTATCACGGACACCATGCCCGATGCCGCCGGTACGGTAGCCTTGCTTCTCGCCGCCGGTGCTGATCCGAATGTGGAGTATTATGACCGTCTCGCACTGGAACTCGCGGCATTATCCGCCAACTCCAAGGTTGTGCAACTGTTGCTCGATGCCGGGGCAGATGCTACCCGCTGCGAGGTGGCGGAGAGCATGCGCGAGTCCTGTGCATTCCCGCTGCTGGTGCAGGCCGGGGCCAAATTAGTGCCGCCCGCATCCCGCCCGGCAGAGGAGCGCTACCTTACACCCGAAATCGTTGCTGCTATCGAGCAGGGGAATCCTGCCGCTCTGCCGGCCGGGTTTCACATTATGAACCGTATGGTGCCGGGCAAAATACCCACCCCCATGGCCGCGCCGGATGATGAACACTACCTCGCTCACGACCGGAATTGCGGGGGGAATGCCCTTACCTTGGCTGCAGCTTTGGGGAAGACCGATGTGGTACGCGCCTTGCTTTGCCGCTGCAGCATAGAGGCAGAGGATGTGATTGGTCGCACACCTATTATTTATGCCGCTGCCGCCGGGCATACCGATTGCGTGCGCCTGTTGCTTTTCTCCGGGGCTTTTCATGCCACGGCTGCACTTGAAAAAGCAGCTCTTTACGGTCACCACGAAGTGGTGGATTTTATGCTCAGCCGGGGCGTGCATCCCGGTCGCGCGGCGGAGTGGTCGCTGGTGAGCGGCAAACCGCATGCCGCTCTTCTTTCCCGTCGTAGCCCTGATATCAACTATGCGATGGAGCGCGCCGTGCTGTATAATCGCACCGAAGCAGTGCGTCGCTTGCTCGACATGGGGGCGCAGGTGCCGCGTTACGGCGCGCAGTGGCTCTCCACGGCTGTTGTCGAGGCCGGTCCGCAGGTAATTCGTGACCTTGTGGCTGCCGGTGCTACAGGCCGCACCGGCGGGGATTTGCTCATCAGCGCAGCCTTGCATGGGCGTGCGGACAATGTGGACGTGTTGCAGCAGTTGGGCTTCTCGATAGGGGCGGCTGACCGCGAGCCGCTCAACCTGGCTTTGCTCAAAGCCGTTGTTGAGGGCATGCACCGTGAAGTTGCTCTGCTGTTGCAACTGGGGGCGGACCCCGATTATGTGAGCACACGGGGGCGCCGCTCTGCTCGTGCGGCTGCTGAGCAGGTGGGAGACTCCGAAACCCTGCGCCTGTTTGCGCCGCCTGTCGGGCAGTGATACAGCGCTGCTAAGCTTGTTTTTGGCCTGTCTTTCCTGCACACTTTGTGCTAGAAAGGCAGGTCTATGCAGGATTCACCTTTTGTACTTGGCTTTACTGCCGGCGAGCTTAGCCCTTGGCTCGCCACACGATTTGATTTGCAGGCGTACCATCGTGGGGCTGCGTTGTTGCAGAATTTTATGGTTCTGCCGTATGGTGGGGTACGTCGTCGCTGTGGTACGGAGTTGGTCGCAATGGCGGCTACTCAGGTACCGGAAGCGGGGAGATTAGTACCTTTTTATTTTTCGGAGAGCGACTCTCTCATGCTGGAATTATACCCGGGGCGCATGCGTGTATTTCGCAACGGTCAATGCGTGTGCCGGGAGGACGGTTCGATTTATGAATTGAGCACGCCTTGGGCAACTGCTGCCGAGGTGCAGTCTTTGCACTGTACCCAGGTTAATGATGTTGTTTACGTTACAAGCGCATACCGCAGGCCGCATGTGCTCAGTCGGTATGGGGATGCCGAGTGGTATTGCCGCGAATTTTCCCCCGAGCCATTCCCCCGCGAAACTTACCGACAGCAGACCGACGGCTTGAGCGTGCAGGTGGAGGCGAATGGGTATACGGCCTTGCTCACGCTCCACAGCGATTCTTACCGATTTACCCCCGAAATGGTTGACTGTGAATATGTGATTGCCGATGCCGAAACTCCCGCGCGAACTCTCTTTCTGAACCGGGAATTCGTTATCAACTCGAAAGAACTCCCCTCACTCCAGAACCATGAAGTATTGGCGGATTATGTGTGGACCGTGTACGATGAAGATTCGAAAATGTACAATTTCTACACAGTTATCAAACCATATAAGCCGGAGTATTACAACGGGAGCTCCTCGCCGGCTCAATATCCGGAGTATTTTTTCCCGGGTGCCATGCGATTGCTGGATGGTCGCCCCTACGAAGTTTGCGGAGATTGGGAAATTCGCACCGGTGGCGAGTGGAATGGCGTTTGGGAGCTGTGGCGCAGTTACGACAACTCGAGCGTTGATTTGGATTTCCGCCGTTGGCATTGGACCCGCATTCGAACCTTTGAGCAGAACAGCTTTTCCGAGCGTAAGAATTACCTCATCTCCGGGTCGGAGGATTACCCTTGCCGCATGATGTTGGTGTGCCGCAGTGCTTCCTCTGCCACTTCTCCGGGGGCTCATGTGTATTTTAATATATTGGGCGGGGAGCGCGAGATGAAGTATATCATTCGTCAATATATATCCCCCACTCAGGTGCGAGGGCGTTTGGTGTCGGAGTATGAGGAACAGGCTCGCTCGTTTTTTTCGCGTAAGTGGAGTTTCGGGGCATACGGCGCCCGCTGCGGCTACCCGACTTTCAGCGGCTTGCACCAAGGGCGGCTTTGGTTCGGCGGCTTTGCCGGTATGCCGACTACTCTGATTGCCAGTGCGGTAAATGATTACTCCGATTTTCTGGTGGATTCGGTTGCGGATTCTGCCTTGCACCTGACCTTGGCAACTGATAACCAGAGCCGAATATGCTGGATATGCCCGGCGCGTAACCTGCTGGTGGGAACTACGGAGAGCGAGTGGACCCTCAGCGGCAGCGATGGCGGTACAATCTCACCCACGAATGCCACCTTCGTGCGACAGTCATCGGTCGGCAGTGAGGTGATGGACGCGCGGGGTGTGGAAAATACGGTATTTTATGTGCAGCGCGGCGGCAAACGACTGCGTGAGATATCGTATAAACTGACGGCGGACGGATTCACCTCGACCGATACGAGCCTGCTGGCGGAGCATCTGTTTGCCGGTGGTGTGCGAGCCTATGCCGTGCAGCGCGGAACCGATACTCGCCTGTGGGTGCTGATGCGCAACGGCACTCTTGCCGTGCTGACTACCAACGCCGAGCAACAGGTCACAGCTTGGCAGCGCGTGGTTTTGCAAGGGCGCCGTATTTTGCAGCTGGCTACTTTGCCGTCGCGTGCAGGGGGGGATGATGAAGTTTGGTTTATGGTGCGCAATGAGAGCTCAGGCTGCTGCAGTATAGAGCGTATCTCGTCGGGGGCGGAATTTATTGATGGGGCGGTGAATACGTTGTGTGCATCATCCACGGTGAGTGCAGGGGAGCATTTAGCGGGATTGAGCGGTTTTGTTTACCCCACCGGGCAAGCGGAGCTTGCTCGGGCCGTGCATTTCGGGAGCGATGGTACCTTCGATATCCCTGACTTTGTGCAGGGGTTAAGCTACACGTTCGGCGCCGGCTTTGAGTCTGAGCTTCATACCATGCCCTTAGAAAATGAGCGCAGCTACAACACCGTGCGGCAAGAGGGACGCGTGCGCTTGCGAGTGCTCGAGAGTTCCCCCGATTTCGACTACAAGGGAACACTGGCCGCTGAGTGGGAGCAATATGAACCCGCGAGAGATGCGCTCTCCTTCCCGCATAGCGGCGATATTCGCGTGTCCCAGTTGCCGGAACCCGGCGTGGGGCAGGGCTTTGCGTTGCGGGTAAATGGCGCGCTTGATTTTCGTTTGCTTTCGCTCACGGTTGAGTTTGATTTTCACGGGCGCTGATAAAACGGCAAAGCACAGCCCCTGCTGCTTGTGGTGCATGCAGGGGCTGTGCTGTGGTTGCTACTTATTTCTCGCTCACTTGCTCGATAGGCGTTTCTTCTATACCGTTCTTGAAGCGCTCGAAAACCCCGCGCGGGTCGTCCGGGGTTTGCCGCAGCGCGTCGAAAATCCTGTCGCGCATTTCGATAGCGGCCTGAAAAGCTGCTTCTTCGCTGCCGTATTGGCGGTCGGAGAAGTACTTGGTGAACTGATTCCACTTGCGGCAGATACTCAGGCGCCAGCCTTGGAAGGATGTCGTCTCGTAGGTGTACCGGGTTATGTTTCGCTGTGTCATGGTTTGTTGCTGTTGTTGTGTGTAATCAGCGGAAGGTAGTTGGGCTCCCGCTTGCTGCGCATAGCATGCCAGATATAACCTCTATTATCAATCTAACTTGGTAATTATTAGGTGATAAGAGCCAAACAAAAATCCCCTGCGGTTACGGGAAATAACCGCAGGGGATTTTGTTAATGTCAGTTGTTTAGTTGAAGAGCGAGAGCACCGCATCGGCGGCTTTTGCGGCTGCGCCGCCATGCCCGAGGCGATCCATGGACTCTTTCATGCCGGCAAGCACCTCGGCACGGGTTTCCGGGGTGGTAAGTTTCTCTAACTCGGCTATACAGCTGTCAACATTGAAATCCTGCTGTATCAGCTCCTTGGTCACCGGTTTATCTATCAGAATGTTAACCATGCCGATATATTTGATTGTCAAAATCATGCGGCCTATCATGTATGTACCCCATGCCACCTTGTAGACCAAGGCAAAGGGCAGCTCATGCAGTGCGGCTTCGAGCGTGGCTGTGCCCGAGGTCACCAGCGCGGCTTCGGCGCGGTCCATCAGGCCATGGTAACTGCCGGGGCATATATTGATACGCTCGGCGGCTACGCCCGCTTTCTCTGCCATGCGGCGCATGACGGCAGCCAGTTTTTCAGAGCTGGCCGAGGTCTCGAACCGCCACTCGGGGTGGGTGGTTTCGGCTTTCTTCACCAAATCCAGGAATACCGGGAAGTGGCGTTCAATCTCGCGCATGCGACTGCCGGGGAACAGGCCGATGAGCCCTTTCTCCCTCACATCGGTTTGGCGCTGTGCCAGAATGTCGTCCACCAGCGGGTGCCCTACAAACTCAGTGCGCAGGCCGGCGGCCTCGAATAGGGGCTTTTCGAAGGGGAAGGTGCACATCATCAGGTCGAGCATGGCTGCTAACTTGGGCACGCGGCTTTTGTGCCAAGCCCATACCATGGGGGCAATAAACCAAGCTATTTTGGTGTTGGGGCAGGTCTTGTGCACTCGCTCGGCCAAACGCTGGTTAAAGCCGGGATAGTCGATGAGGATGAGCCCCTCCGGCTGTTCGGCTTCAATACGTGCGGCCATGTCGTTGAGCCTGTTCAGGAAGAATCGCGCATGTTTGAGCACCTCCACGATACCGATGACGGCGGCCTGCTCTGCCCAGTCCTCCACACCGGGAGCAAGGGCATGCATGCGACTGCCACCCAAGCCCACAATCTCGATATCGGGGCGGCGTTGCAGCAACTCCTGTATGAGCAGCGCACCCTGTTTGTCGCCGCTCTTCTCACCTGCTATCATAAACAGCTTCATGGCTTTCATCCTATCATATCTTCCCCCTGCATGCAAGCAGAAAAGAACCGGCAGCGCCACATGGGACCCTGCCGGTGAAACCTTATTGTTAAGATTATCGCTTACTTGCTGACGTTGAAGCGGAACTCCACCACGTCGCCATCCTGCATCACATAGTCCTTACCTTCGATTCGGAGCTTGGCTTGCTCCTTGGCTTTGGCCATAGAGCCGCAGGCTACAAGGTCATCGTATGATACCACTTGTGCCGCGATGAAACCGCGCTCGAAGTCGGTGTGAATCACACCGGCAGCCGCAGGGGCCTTGTCGCCGGCATGGATGGTCCAGGCACGGGTCTCCTTCACGCCGGTGGTCAGGTAAGTGCGCAGACCCAGCAGGTGGTATACCGCGCGAATCAGGTCGCTCACGCCGGAATCCTCCACACCCAAATCATTCAGGAACATGACTGCCTCCTCCTTCGGCAGCTCCGAGAGCTCCTCCTCAATGCGGGCGGAAATCACGATTGCCTCGGCATCGTGCTGCTCTGCCACATACTTACGCACGGCGGATACGTAGGGGTGGGCGTCGGGGTTCTTCACGGCGTCTGCCAGTTCGTCTTCGCTCACATTGCAGGCGAAAATGCTCTTCTTGTTGGAAAGCAGGAAGAATTCCTTCATCAACTTGCGCTCATCATCGCTCAGCTCCAAGGTAATGGCGGGCTTGCCGGCATCCAAGTGGGGAATCAGCTTCTCAATAAGCTCCACCTCGGCCTTGGCTTCCTTATCGCCGCCACGGGCTTTCTTAATGCGGCTCTCCTTGCGCTTCTCCATCGCGGCGAGGTCGGCAAGAATAAGCTCGGAGTTAATGATTTCGATATCGCGCACCGGGTCCACGGAACCCAGCTCGTGAATGATGTCGTCATTCTCGAAACAGCGCACCACCTGCACGATAGCGTCTGTCTCACGGATGTTGGAAAGGAACTTGTTACCCAAGCCAGCACCTTCAGCGGCACCTTTCACCAAACCGGCGATGTCCACGAACTCGATGGCAGCGGGCACAATCTTCTCCGTCTTGCTCATCTCGGCCAGCACATTCAGGCGCTCGTCAGGCACTTCTACCACGCCCACATTCGGGTCGATGGTGCAGAACGGATAGTTTGCCGCCTCTGCCTTACGGGAGCGGGTCACTGCATTGAAAAGTGTCGATTTGCCTACGTTGGGAAGTCCTACTATACCTGCCTGTAACATAACGCGGGGAAATATAGCTTATTGTGTCGGTTAAGTCAATCACGAAATCACTGTGCCGAGCACATCACCCACGCGGGCGAAGGTTTCTACACAATTAGCCGTGTTCTGCAAGATATCGTCTGCCAGCTGCACGCGCCCCGGTTCAAAGAAGGTCATCACCGTGGAACCGCCGAAGGCGAAGTAACCCTGTTCATCACCCTTCTGCACGGCTTTCCCCGCCTCGTAGGTCTGGAATATAGCCCCCACACCGGTGGCACCCACTGCCAGCTGCAGCACATCGCCCAAGTGCGGGGTGTGCAGTACCGTCAGCTCGCGCTTATTCGTCCACAGCCACGAGAGCTTGCGGCGCAGGCAATACGGGCTCACACTGGCCAGCGGGCCGGGTATGCGCACCGGAGCCTCCGGCGTACCCTCCGCCACAAAGTGGAAGCGGTGGTAGTCCACCGGGCACAGGCGGCTGAGCACCACTGTGCCCTGCGCATATTTTTCGCCCAGCTCGGGGCTGCCCAGCAGGGCAGGCAGGTCAAACTTCTGCCCCTTCACGAAGGCCCCCGTCATCTCCGCCGCATTTTGCCAGCCGCTGTGGCGACCGTCAGCGGGCAGGGCAACGGTGGCACCCTCGCACACCGGGCGGGCACCCGGCTTTAATTTGCGGTAAAAGAAATCGTTGAAGCTCTTGTACTCACTCAGCGGCAGTGCGGCTTCATCCATGTTGATGTTATATTCGCGCACAAAATCCGGCAGGGACTTCGCAGAGCCGGCGGTGTTCTTCATGGCACCCAGCAGGCGCGAGAAAAAGGCTCGCTTCACCAGCACATGCAGGCTCACTTGCCCCAAGGTCGTGCCGTACACCCAGCGCAGGGATTTCTCACCCAGCACCTTTTCCTGCTCCATCTGTCCCGTATAACGGTTGAAAAATGTTATGCCTTCGCTGCTCATGGGGCTATCATAACACGCAGACCTGTATCAGTCAAACTCAAAATCCCTGCGCTTTCATATCCGCAAAAAAGCCGCTGCCCAACGGATGGATAGCGGCTTTTGATTGGTGTGAGTTTTTTTGTTTACTTGCGTCTACGGCGCATAGCCAGAGCTGCCAGGGCCAGTAAGCTCAACGTGGCGGTAGTCGGTTCGGGGACTACGTTGCTGACGCCTTGCAGGTATACCACGTTGGCGGTGCTGTCGTAGTTCAGCGTGGTGCGTTCATTAATCCACTCACCGGTGAAGTAGTTGTCGGCATTCACGGTGTAGACGATACCGTCACCGGTGACGCCGAAGATGTCATCAAGCTCCAGATAAAGGTAACCGACATTACTGAAGAGAACCACTTGGGAATCCGGTGTATAGTTGGCACCCAGTGTAAGAGTCAGATTAACTTTCTGGTCATCGACATCATAAATTGACAACTCGGTGCCATTCATGTCGATGTGAGCTCCGTTTGCCAGTAAGGAGGAACCACCGAACAGGTTCAGGCTGTTTGTATCTAGTATCGCTCCCACGGCGGTATGCACAGCCACGGTCGGGTCGTAGCCTTCTGCTGCAGCGGTGGTGTAAACGGCCATCTCACTGCCGCTCATCAGGCTGTTCAGCTCCACTACGGCACTTACATCGCCTATGCTCAAGGTGGCTCCTTCCTGTATTTTGATAGAGTTGGCGCTCACCGTTGCTTCATCGCACACAGCTAACTGTCCACCTTCTTCAAGGGTAATGTTACCTCTATTTTCTAGGGTGAGGTTGCCGCCCTGTACTTCTACTGTACCATTGCCTTTATAGCCACCCTTATTCAGAATGAGCTCAGCGTCGTTGCCTTTCACGCTCAAGTTGCCCGTGTAGGCGGAAGAGTTGCTGAAACTCACGCGGCTATTCTTAACCAGCACACTGCCATTGCCGGAAAGAGTGTCGACAGTAGCATTTACCTCGTTAAGGCTCAGAGTGCCATTTACTGAGCTGTCAGTTGTAGCGTAACTGCCACCTATCATTTCTAAAGCTGCACCTTCCGCGATATCAACAATCCCGGTGATAGCAGATGATGCACTTCCGATTATACTCAGACTACCGTTTACTGTTGTTGTACCGGAGAGTTTAGCTTCCGTCTGCTCGCTTAAAATAAGGCGGCCGTTTACTGTACTATTGCTCGCAGTATAGCTGCCATTCTTCATTTCCAGAGAAGCGCCTTCAGAAACTTCTACAGAACCAGCGATGCTGTTGCCCTCCGCTGCCAGCGTTACTTGGCTATCGTTTTCAACGATTACAGCTGTACCCTCTGCTGCTATCAAAGCCGCCTCACCTTCAGCCGTGGCACCCAGTGCCGTGCTGTGCTGTATGTTGAGTGAACCTGCAAGCAGTTCGGTGTCACCGCTGTGCGTATTGGCTGTAGCTATGGTCAAGTTGCCTGAACCTGTTTTGGTGATATTGGTATCACCAACCAACCGTCCACCTTCATCTGCTGCTGAGAAATTATAGTCCGAGTTGCTGTTGATGCTGATGCTGCTCGGAGCTAAGTCACCGGACAAAAGAACTGCTCCAGCACCAATGTCAGTGAAGAGAACATCTTGGCCATTGCGGAACACGGAACCATTGTTCCAGTTGGCATCGGCACGGCTCCATACTCCATTGCCTGTTGTATTGTGCCACATTGGGCTGGCAGCATAATAGAGAACGCCGTCTTGCCACATCAAATCACCAAAGTCGGCATTCTCTGCAGCTCCGCTACCATTGAATGTAATGTTGTTTGCCGTCCAGTTGCTTACATCATACTTCGAGGAATCTGTAAGAGAAATGATGCGATACATCCCCTTCGCGTCTTCACTCTCCACATTTAGGTTGAAAGTCAGAGAGCTACCGATGTTAAGGTTGCCGCTCAGAATGATGGAAGCCTGTTGCTGGTTTGCGTCTGTCAGGGTAGCGGTTAGGGTAGTACCGCTGTTCAAGGTAAGAGAATTAGCTGTGATGCTGTTAACCCCCTGGAGTTCTAGCTCTGATACGGAGTCGAAAGTAAGGCTATAGCCGGAGTGATTCATGACACTATCTCGCAACAGTAGCTTGGCATCACCATTAACCTGCAAACCACATCCATTCAGTCGAGCTCCGTCTACCACCTGCAACGAGCCATTTTCCAGATAAATGGTACCAAATGAGCTCGTCTGCGAATTCTGAATTTCATCAGTTGAGGCAGTGCGGTTTTCATTGTTAGCTGTCAGAATTTCGTTCAGATGCTGCTCAGCATATTTACCGCTGAAAATGATGTTTCCCTCAGCTCGTTGCGTGTTGCCGTCTGCATCTGTGTAATTGCTGTTAAAATAGGTTTTACCCCTTACAGACACAGAATCATAGAAAGTGATATCACCGTTGTTTTTAGCAGAAAGATATAGAGAACCTGCGTTGATACTGCTCAGACGGTATTTGGAATTGTTTTTTTCATAATTCTTTTCAAATAACACACTATTATTGCCTTGTATGCTTAGTTGAGTTGCATAGATTGCACCGCCGTAGGAATAGGCATCACCGTAAGCAGCGCTGGAAGTTGAGTTTCCTATGAAAGAAACATCGCTATTATTGTTGATGCTTAAACTATTTGACGCATAAATAGCTCCGCCACAGGAGTAGGAATGGTAACCGGTGGAATAAGCGACGGAGGAATTGTCCCTAAAAGAAACTGCCCCATTGTTGCTGATGTTCAAATCTCCTGACGCATAAATAGCTCCACCATAAGAGTAGGGGAAGATATGTCTGCCGTACTGGGATTGGGTGGTGTAGGAGGAATTAGAGGTGTTCTGACAAAAGGAAATATTGTTGTTATAGCAGATGTTCAAACTGTCAGTAAAAATAGCTCCGCCGTAGGAGAAATTGTCGTAGGGGGCTCCTTCCTCATCGTATTTGGGCATGTAACAGCTGGTGTTGGATACGTTTCCACTGAAGGAAACGGCATTGTTATAGCTGATAGTCAGACCTCTGGAAGCATAGATTGCACCGCCTTTAGTGCCGAACCTATAAGAGTCGGACCCATAAGAGGCAGCGGCGGAGGCACTGAAAGAAACTACACCATTATTACTGATGGTCGCGTCGTAAGCAGAGATAGCGCCGCCGTAGGTGGGACTAGACGCGGTATGCATTACCTTCTCAAACACCACATCCATTGTTTCGCTCTGGTTATCATCAACATTATTAATGATTAAGCTGCCACCACTGATAGACTTTCCGTTTATCGTTGAGAAAGTCAGGTTACTTAAAGTATCGAAAGACAATGAACCTTGATTAGAGAATACCGAATTACTGCCGTCTTTGAAACTCAGAGCTACAGGGGAAGTTCTGGAGCCAAAGAAAACATTACCTCCTTGCACGAGAGGAGTTGACGATGTCCAATAGTCGTTACTAGTGGGGCTAAACTCCAGAGAACGACTCAGTATGAATGCTATATAATCTTCCGTCGAAAGTGTTGAATACGAGTTCAATGTTCCCACTCTGTTGAGAGTCTCTTCGGTGTATCCGTCAGGAACTTCTACGGCTTGGGCAGGCAGGGCGATAAAGGCTGCCAGAACGGCAGTTAACAGCGTGAGAGGTAGATGTAATTTCATGGTATAGGTTTTACAAGTTCTTACAGTCTACGCTTTTCAAAACCGCACTTTAGAATAGCTAAAAACTTTATACTCTGCCATTATAAAAATCGTAACTATCCTTTTTGTGCAACATCGCGGCGAAGCCATTTTCTTTTTGCGTATTTACTTCCTTTGTGCTTGACTTGCG
Source organism: Akkermansia sp. (assembly GCA_045614705.1). GTDB lineage: Bacteria > Verrucomicrobiota > Verrucomicrobiia > Verrucomicrobiales > Akkermansiaceae > Akkermansia. Next base: position 4,708 of record JAZLDM010000055.1, on the reverse strand, counting down.
GTTTTGAAAGGCGAGTTATCATGAACGTGACTATAACAGAAGAAGAGATGGCGGCGTTGGCTGTATTGAAGCAAACGGGGGTGAATGTATTGGAAGCTGCGCAGGTGGCGGGGGCGGCACTGCGGGCGGGTCGGGGCAGGGTAAGTCGGGCGCTGCGGTGTATTGCAGCGGGGGAGGAAGAGCTGCGGCGGCAGGAGAAAACGGTGAGTTTTGAGAAAGCCGTGGCGGCGGCGCTGGAGGCGCGGCGTGAGCGGCGAAGCCGAACACAGACGGATTTCCGCTATTTTACCCGCCGATTCATGAAACACTGCAAGGGATTGGCTGCCAGACGCGTGCGCGCCATCACCCCGCAGGAATGCACTCAGTACATCGAGCAAGCCTTCGAGACCCCGCGCCAGCGGCAGAAGGCTCGCTTGATACTCAGCGGCGTATTCAGTACTGCGCTGAAACGCGGCTGGTGCAGCGAAAATCCCGTGGCGCGGGTGGAAGCCGTGAAAGTTCGAGAAGAACGAATCGAGATATTAAAACCGCAGGAAATCAAAGCCTTACTGAGCGCCGCGAAGAAATACCAAGGCGGCATTTGCCTTGCTGCCGTGGGAATGATGCTCTACGCCGGTATACGTCCGCACGAGGTCGCGCGCCTGAGCCGGGAACACATCAATTTGCAAGACGGCACCATCAGCATCTTACCCCAACACAGCAAAACAGGCGGAGCCAGATTAGTCACCATCCATCCGCCACTCGCCAAACTACTGCGCACCCATTGCCCCGCAGGGCGAATCTGCCCGCCGCAGTGGGCGCGCCACTGGCGAGCGCTGCGGCGCTTGGCCGGGTTTCGCCGCTGGGTGCCGGATGTACTGCGACACACTTTCGCCGGGTACCACCTGCGGCACTTCCGCAGCTACAGCGAACTGCAATACGAAATGGGGCACCGCGACAGCAACCTGCTGCGCACTCGCTATGTGAGCATGGGGGCGGTGTGCGATACTGCGGCTTTTTGGGCATGAAAAATCCCTGCGCAGGTGCCCGGAGTTGGGCAAGTGCGCAGGGACGGTATGCGTGGTGAAAATGTATATGTAATCAGAGCTCTACATTTCTCATATCGCCTGTATTTTTGAAAGCGAGGTGGAAGGAGTAGGCCTTCTCCAAGCTGTGCGGGGTGTGGCCCGTGGGGGTAAGGGCCACATATTGGCGGAGCAGGGGGCGGTACTCAGGGTGCGCGCAATTCTCGATAATGAGCTCAGCGCGCTCGCGGGGGGACTTGCCGCGCAGGTCGGCAATACCCTGTTCGGTGATGAGAATCTGCACGTCGTGCTCGGTGTGGTCCACATGGCTCACCATGGGCACGATGGCGGAGATAGCGCCACCTTTCGCCACCGAGGGACAGCTGAAGATGGTGATGGCGGCGGCGCGTGCGAAGTCACCGCTACCGCCGATGCCGTTCATGATTTTGCTACCGAGAATGTGGGTGCTGTTCACATTGCCGAAGATGTCGGCCTCCAGCGCGGTATTCATGCAGATGAGCCCCAACTGGCGCACGATGGCGGGGTTATTCGTCATCTCCGTGGGGCGCAGCAGGAGCTTGTCGCGGTAGAAGTCGAAGTTCTCGTACACCTCCTCCATGGCCTCGTCGCTCACGGAGAGCGAGCAGCCGCTGGCAAAGGTCACGCGCCCACTGCGTACCAGCTCCAGCGCGCTCTCCTGAATCACCTCGGTATACATCTTGACCGGGGGAATCACCTGCGAGCGCCCCAGCGCCTTCAGCACGGCATTCGCCACGTTACCCACGCCGCTCTGTATGGGCAGGAAGTCCTGCGGTATGCGGCCGGCGGCGTATTCCTGCTCCAGGAACTTAATGACATTCTCGCCGATTTTGTCGGTCACGGCATCATTCGGGCGATAGGGAGCCAGACCGTCTTTCTGGTGGTTCATCACCACACCCACAATCTTGGCCGGGTCCACCTGTACCCAAGGCGTGCCGATTTTTTCCTCCGGCGCGACCAAGGGAATCGGGGTGCGGTTGGGCGGGTCTTCGGGTATGAAGATATCATGTATTTCAGCCAGGCAGGGCTTGTGGTAGGTATTCAGCTCCAGTATAATGCGGTCTGCCATCAGGCAGAAATCCGCCGAGGAGCCTTGGCTCATGGTGAAAACCAGCTTGCCGTCATCCGTAACGTCGCAGACCTCGACAATCGCCGTGTTGACGCGGGGTATGATGCCGTAGCGCATGTTTTGCGCAAAGAGGGAAATATGCGGTTCGATGTAGGGCACCTCAGCATTGTTAATCTGCGCGCGGGTGTGCGGGCATGACATGTAGGGCATGCGCATGCTCACGCACTCTGCCTGTGCCAATTCGCCGTCTACTGCGGAGCTGTTGGAGGCGCCGCACATCACCTTCAGCATGAACGGGCGCCCGGCAGCATGCTCCGCCTTTGCTCGCTCGGCTATCGCCTTGGGCACCACTTTCACGGCCCCGGCCTCGGTGAATCCGCTCAGCCCTATGCACTCGCCGTTTTCTATCAAAGCGGCGGCCTCTTCTGCTGTCAGTATGGGATAACGCATAATTCTTCGAGCTGACTCTACATTAAAGCTAGAGTTAAGTCAAGCTTGTTTTTTAAAAAACTTGAAATATCTTGATTGGGGAGGCTGGGTAGGCGGTTCAGAGCAGGTGGCTTGCTATGAGTCTACTGAGACTGAGGACATCGCAATTTCCGAGGAATTCGAATCTGATTTGTCCGATACCGCCGCTGAAGAAGAGGTCGAGCTCGCAATCCAAATCGAAGGAGCCGGAGGTTTCAACCGAGTAGGCTTGCACCTTGCTGTAGGGCAGTGTGGTAAAGTCCTTCTTTTTGCCGGTGATACCCTGCACATTAACGGCAATGATACGTTTGTTGGTGAAGACAACGGAATCCCGAATTGTCTTGAAAGCCGCGACGACGTACTCGCCCTCGACCAAGAGCGGGGCGACTTTATTTTGCTGCCCCGCCGGGTCAACGGGCATGAGCTTAAGAAAACTACCGTTCTGAAAATCAATCATAGTACAAAATAGTATGGGATTAGGCTACTCCCATACTACGCTAAATGCAGCCGGATTGCAAGTGATTAATTATTATTTCGGGGCAGGTGGCGTCACATGTGTCCCAAAGTTTCCTGGCTCATAAGGCGAAAGCCCGATGAGATATGGAATTGCGGAAAAACGACGCAGACTTTATGTTCTCGACGTATCCTTCCATTTTATTTTTTGTGACTTCCTTATTGTCGATATATCTTTGTCCCCTTCTGACAAACTTTGGGACACATGTGAGCGAGCCTAGCCTAGAGCCCCGGTAGGGCGGCATATGGTAGTCAACTATGAATTTTGAAATTTTAAAATTTTGTTGATCTGACCAGTTACAGAAAAAGCAACCGCTGTCTTGTGCCCCAATTTGGGCACAAGACTTGGGAAAGGGGGCGGCGCATGCCAGCCCCCCCTTTCCCAAACCCTTTCCTCCAGTGTCTAGGGTAGTTGGGCTATTGTTCCAAACTTATTTTTTGATATCTGTCGTTGCGATGATTTTACCTCTTTAAGTGATATCAGGACATCCTTCAGCTATCCAGTCTCGAGTTATCGCATTGAGTCTCACTATCATAAGTCTCATACAGGCAACCATTCTTCTTTTGTAATCCTTATCTTCCGGATTATTTGTAAGCGAATTGGGATTTTTTATCTTTCGTTCTAATTGTTTCCACCGCTTATGATATACGTTTTCTGTTTTGGCGTTCAGTGCAGCTCGAGTACACATATACAGCAAATTACGTATATTTCTGCGTCCGTAACGAATGTAGCGCTTTCCTATTTTGTTGCCACTGTCGAAATTGAAAGGTGCAACCCCAACTAAAGCGGCGACTTCCTTCCTGGACAAGTTCCCCAGCTCTGGAAGCTCCAACGCCAGAGCTACAGCTGTTTCTTTTCCTACTCCGATTTCTTGCATCAAAATGCGCATTTTACGCCCCATGTATTCATCTTCTTTTATTAAACGATTAAGTTGAGCATTGATAAGCTTTCTCTGTTCCTTATCTGCCTTTATCTTATCGTTTAATGCCTTGCGTGCAAACTCAGACCGACAATCTGAAAGTACCTGCTTTGTTTTTGCTATGTTTTGGGCAATAAAACGCTCAACACGTTGCAATTCTCTCATCTCCGCATAGTTTTTGCTCATCGGAGCATTGATTTTTAAGTGTTGAGAGTAGGTGATGGCATAGTTTCTGATGACTTCGCAGTCTAATTTATCTGTTTTTGCTTCTTTTATACCGCCCTTTGCAAAATGTCTTATCTTTCTGGGCGATACCTGGCAACGCTGAATCCCGTTCATGTCTAGCATTGCTGCAAACTGTAGGCTTATGCTACCGGTTGCTTCATAAACAACAACAACGTTATTGCTCTTCTGTTTCAAGTCCCTGCAGAAGTGCATGCAACCACTGTCTGAATTGGGATAGATTCTGTATTTATCGGACATGACATCAAGTTTTGATTTGGAAAGGTCAACGCCAACGTAGATGACTTTTTCTTCTTGATGGGGGATTTCCGACTTGCTTTTTGGTGTGTAGTTCTTTATCATGGTCATGTCTCCAGCTCTATTACGGACGTTCTCTTTATGAGATGTTCCCTTCAACAATACGAGACTAAGTACGGAGCCGTATCAGACGGGAAGGCAGGAGGCCCCTACTA
>JAZLDM010000054.1:0-20648 GCA_045614705.1 Akkermansia sp. | reverse complement strand
TGGCCGTGCGCAATCTTACCGCCGGCAGCGGTTCGACCATTCGTAACAATGGAACAACGGCTTCTCTTCTGCTTTTGAATGTAAGCGAGGGCGCGTCTTCCTCCATTGCTGATGGCGTGCTTAATGACCTCAACAATTCGGCTGTATTGCATGTAGTTAAAACCGGTGCAGGTACGCTGACCATGGGCACCAATGCTTCTTGGGCTGGTGGTTTGACTATCGATGAAGGTACAGTCATCGCGAAATTGACCGGTAGCAGTGGCATTAGTGCCGCTGGTGGCATTGGCTCTAACTCTGCGACCATCACCATTAATCAAGGTGGTACTCTGCAGCTCCAGATGGCCAAGACTGCCGGTGAAAATCTGGGCCAGCTTGGCGCGACTCTTTCTCCGCAGACCATTCTTGGTACGGGTACTGTGGTGCTCAGCTCCGGTGGTGAAGCTGTGCTCATGACTCAGTCCGCAGCCTTTAACGGAACTGTTCACCTGCAAGATAATACCCGACTGTACATCGGTAAGTTCAAATACGACTTCAGTTACGATGGCTACAATAACCTGAATGCCCTCTCCGGTTCCACGATTCGTGTGGAGGATGGTAGTCAGGCCAAGGTGACGAACTCCTATCGCTTCGGTAGCACCGCTGCCATCAGCACAACGGCGGACTTCATCATCAGCGGTGATGGATATGATGGTCAGAAAGTGGGCAATATCTATGCCTCCGCTCTGACAGCTGGTGCATTGTCCATTGATAACAAATCAACGGTTTATGGCAATATCACCTTGGCTGGTGATGCCATGATTGCCTCCAGCTCCATGGGTACACTGCAGGCCGTGAACACTGCCGTGGGTACCTACATATACGGCGACTCCTCCACGGCGCCCGGCAGAGCTACCTATGGTGTGAAGAATCACCTCGGCGGTATCATTCGGGGCCGCATTCTGGGTGAGGGCAAGACGCTGACTTTCGGCGGCAATGAGGGTATGACCATTACCGCTGATTCCGACAACACCTTCGGTAATCTCGTGATTGCCAGCAGCAATGGTAACAATGATGACAAGTTCGCTCTGCGCCTTGATGGTGGTAGGGACGTAAGCCAGACCTCGACCGCTCTGGGCTTGGGGCAGGTGACGCTGAATGACGGCCTTATCCTGCGCTTGGCCGGTACGGGTACGGCTAATCAGACCGATGTGGTGTATACCTATGCCAACAACATTAACTCCGGCAATGGTGCCACGCTTCAGAGCTACAACATCACCAACAAACTGACCGGCACGGTGACGGCTGCCGGTGACCTGAATCTGGCTACGGCCAACGGCGGTGTGCTGCACCTTGCCGGTGGTGTGGCCGGTAGCGGTGCTCTGAACTTGGGTGACGGTTCGCAGGTGATTCTCGGCGCGGCAAATGGTGCTGCGGGGGCTTCTTTCACCGGAAATATCGTTGCCGGTGCCGGGGCTGCCCTTACCTTGGAATCCCCCGCATCGGTGGCAACAACTTCCACCATTACCGGTACGGATTCCTTCGCGCTGAGCTTGAGCGGAACGTCGGATTATACTCTGGGCGGAATCTCTGTGGGAACTTCTGAGGCAGTGGAGAGCTCCGCTCTGACCCTGCGTTTTGATTTCAGTCAGGCTTCAGCGAATGAGTCCGCTATTCTGAACGCCGATATTACAGCCGGTACTACCACGATTGCGCTGGATTTGAACATGTTCAACGAGATTGCCAGCGGTGAATATACCCTCATTAGTGGTAATCTGGGGACAGGCTCTTATGCGTTGGATTCTAGCTTGAGCGGTCGCTTTAGCTATCGTCAGGAAAATGGTAAGTTGATTCTGGTAGTGGGTGGGGATGACCGCCTGTACTGGTCTTCTGTAGCCGGTACAACTCAGGATTGGAACGCCGCCAACTGGCAGGTAGGCGGGCAGGGCAATACGGTGGCCTACAGCGGCACACAGGAGGTAGTGCTGAGTGCCAGCGGGCTTTCCGATGCTGACTCTCGCGAGATGATAGCTGTGAATGAGGCCCTTACGGTGGGTCGTGTAAATGTATCCTCCACCTATGGTTTGGAGGGCACGGGCTCTGTATCCGGAAGCAAGTTAGTCATCGGTGCCGGTGGCGATATGCAGTTGGGCGTGAATTCCTCCTTCTCGGAAGATGTGCTGGTGAATGACGGCACCCTGCGTGTGAACGGCGCTACCCTGACGGCTGATATCACAGCAGAGAATAATTCGGATGTCGTTCTTAGCGGTGCCACACTGAACGGCAATATCTCACTGACAGCCTCTGAAGCTGATATCCGTCAATCTGCTGTCAACGGCAATATCACTGTCAATGAGGGGGGCGCTCTTTCCATGACGGAAGCATCCCTGCGCGGTGAGGTGAAGCTGGGCGGTGATACTCGCATCATTGCCGCAAACAACTCCAATGGTACCAGCTATGCCACGGCCCAGATTTCCGGTTCGTTTAACACGGCGGATGGTAACAGGCTGAGCGTGCATGATGGCTCCGTGACCCTGGATGGCAAGGTAGCGCTGGATAGCTTGTCCGTGGCCGGTGGTAAGACGGTAACATTGTGGAATGCCGCAGCTGATTCCGGTGCTGATAAGAATATCGCAGCGGTGGAGCTTGGTAACGGCGCCATTCTTCAGACTAATGACCGTGCCGCAGTAACAGCCGGTACTTCTGTCGGTGATTTGAAGTTGACCGGAGCCTCCGCTACATTGAGGGATCAGCACCATTCCGGGTATTACAACATCAGCTCCCTGTCCGTGGGTGAAGGTGTTTCCTCTGCTACGCTTGATATCGTTAAGAAGGCAGAGTCCACATATGCCACGGTCGTAAACCTTGGGGATGCGAACTCTACGGCAGGTAATTTCAGCGGCAGCATAGCTCTTAGCAGCAAGACCGGTGACGCCGGTGATTCCAGACGCTCCCTGTTCCTTGTTTTGGGCGGAAGTCAGGCAGCTGCCGGTGCATCCATCAACATGAAGGCAGCTGATTCCAATACCGCTATTTTGGGCTTGGGCATCAATACGGCTTCTGCCACGATTGCCGGTTTGGAGTCCGCCTCCGCTTTGTCGAACCGTGCCAAGGTGTTCTCCGGTTCTATCGGAACGACTGTGCAGTGGGGGAGTGATTCCAATGCTCCCGGCACTGTGGGTACAGTTCAGCGTTCCCTCACCATTGATACGGCTTCCGGCTGTAACTACACCTTCTATGGCGAGGTGATGGGGAATCTGAATCTGGTGAAGTCCGGTGAGGGCAAGCAGACCTTTGCCGGTAACTCTGCCGCCTTTAACGGCAGCATTGAAATCCTGGAAGGTACCCTCGCTTTCTCCGGCAGTGCCTTGGGCATGCTTAACTCTGCCTCCTCTGTGACGGTGAACGGCGGTACGCTGGATGTCAGCAGCGTTGACTTCAGCGCCGGTTCCATCGCGGTCAATAATCTGACCTTCACGAATGACTCCGTTCTCGCTCTCGGTAATCTGCAGGCTGATACCGTTTACAACTTCTTCGACAATTCAAATGGTACGCTGGAGAACTGGGTTTCCCTGACGACGGATAATTTCTCCATCAACGGTACGTCCCTTTCTGATATGGGCCGTGTAACCCTCTCTCTGGGTATGGGTGGCTCCTTCTCCTACACGCTGGAGGATAGCTGGGACCTTGTCTGGAACGGTGGTGAAACCGGTACGTGGAATGATGTGAGCAGCAACGAGGTATGGCAGACGACCCGCATGAATGAGATGATGGGTGAGGATGAAACCTTCAACACGCGTTTCTCAAACAATGATAACGTGCTGTTCAAGAGTGATGCCAATTTGGAACTGGAGGGCGATATCATCGTCAACAACATGAGTGTTGCTGACAATGTAAGCCTTGTGACCAAGGGCAGCTTGAGCGTAGCTGGCGATTTGACTGTGGGTAACGGCATCAGCTGGGACTTCTCCGGTGATACCTCCCTGAGCTTTACGGAAGGTGAGCTGAAAGCCGCCAACTCCATTGTTGTGGGTGATGGCGCCACGCTTATCATGACGGATAAGACGACAAAGCAGAACAACCGCTCCACTGCATTTGATAATGTAAGCGGTACCGGCAATGTGGTGCTGAATCTGGCTATGGATAATGGCGTGGGCTTTGACCTCAGCGGTATTTCCGGTGATATCACCGTGGCTACCGGGCGCTTGCAGGTGAATCAGAGCGCCTTCAATGATGCCTCCACCATCTACTTGACCACATCGGATAGCCAGCTGGTATTCAATGGTAATGGCACCGTTCTGAATAATGATGTTGTACTTGGTGCAAATAACACCACTCACGCCAACAACGGGTGCAGTGGCACCATCGCCGGTGTCATCAGCGGTAATGCCAGCTTCACAAAGGCCGGTGCCGGTACGCTGACCTTTGCTGCTCAGAATACCTACACAGGCACCACCACCATCAGCGGCGGTAAGCTCATTCTTGCCAATGGTGGCGATTACACCTTGCTCAACTCTGTCTCAGAAGGCACTCTGGAGGTGGCTAATGGCACAACGCTGGTGAACAATGCAAAGGCTATTTCATCCACACTGGTGCTGGCCGCAGGCTCTGCTGCTGAGATGAATGGTGAACGCGTATTGACGGGTGCTATCACCGTGAACAACGGCGCTGTGCTTACCTTCATCGGTAACGGCTCTGATACCTTGGATTGGAATACCGGTAATCCTATAACCGTTGACGGCGGTACGATTGACTTCGGTAACACTCGCCAGACGATTGCCGGGTGGTCCCTGACGCTCAAGAACGGCGCTCAGCTGCTGGGCGGTGGTGGCAGCTACGGCGCTGCTTATACCGCAGCTTTGGACTTCAATAACAATTCCACCATCAACGTCACCTCCGGTGCAAACAGCATCGCGGCTAACATGCGCTTGCGCGGTGGCGATAGCCGCCAGCTTACCTTCAATGTAAGCGAAGGCGCTTCGTTGGATGTCAGCGGCCGCATGCACTCCGACAGTGCTACTGCCACGGTGGGTAATGTGGTGAAGAACGGCGCCGGCTCAGCCACTATCTCCTCTCAGGTGATGCTGGGTAAGATTAAGGCCAATGCCGGTGATATTACCGTGGCTTACACAGGTGAGGGTGGCAATACCGTTAAAGCTGTAGAGCTTTCCAATGGTGCAGAACTGCGTGTGGCTGAAGGCGCTGCCCTGAATATCAGCAACAGCTCCGTGGAAATCAGCGGCCGTACCGGTACCGCTGCTATTACGACTACTGCCAATTCTGCCACTTATTCCGTATCTTCCACGGACGTTGAACTGGCAGATGCCCACGTGACCTACACCGGTGGAGATGCGACCATCAGCAACAAGCTCACAAACTCCTCCATCGAGAATGCCGGTAGCGGTATAGTGACGGTGGACAACGCCGGGAATACGCTCTCCGGGGTATATGCCACAGGCGGTAGCATTGAGTTGTTTGCGGATGCTGAGCTGGACCTGAAGGAACTGGAAATCGCTACCAGCCTGTCCGTATCGGCCTATTCTCAGCTGAACGAGAGTGCAGTAGATGAAGCTCGCATCAACGTGAGCGGGAACGCAATCTTCGGCACAGGAGTCACGCTGAATGCTGACCTCGTGATGAAGAGCGGGGCTACACTGAAGATTGCCGACACCGTGCAGATGGGCAGCGATGTGCGCTTGGAAAGTGGCCTGAAACTTGCCGGCGCTCAGTATGATACCCTCAGCTCGCTGAAAGTCGGGGAGAAGGTGACACTCTTCAGCGGTGTGGATTCCCTCTTCCTGGGCAACAGCACTGTGGCAAGCGACTCTATCACGTTGGATGACCGCGTGCTGGCAAACGAGTACTTCAGCAACTTGTCGAGCAACTATTTCTTGGTGTTTGATACCACCGCCGGAGTAGGTCAGGGTGAGCTGAGTATCGCTGTAATTCCTGAGCCGACCACGGCGACGCTGAGCTTGCTTGCGCTTGCCGGCTTGGCCGCCCGCCGTCGTAGAAAGTAAAACGGTATTTGGTCGGCGTCCCGCCTCGGCGAAGCAAGCGAGCGAAGCGAGACGCGAAGACGGGAGCCGACAACCGCAACGCTGAGTCTACTGGCTCTCGCGGCCTTGGCCGCCCGCCGCCGTCGTGCTTCGCGTTGATGCTCCCGGTTAGGTCGTAAATAAATTACTGAAAAACGAAGGGCGCCGATTATCGGCGCCCTTCTTGCTATATTGCCCTCGGAACGACCGTTTTTCACCGGCATTCAGGAAAATGAATCAGGTGAAATATGACTCCTTGCTTGAATAAAGAAAATCCCGCCCTCGGCTATGAAATCGAGGGCGGGTGCGCAATTCGGGGCATGGTTACCCCACTCGAACCAGTTCCGTTTTACTTCCTGCGGCGGCGGGCAGCAAAGCCAACCAAAGCCAACAGGCTCAGCGTGGCGGTGGTGGGCTCGGGGATGAGATTAATGTTGAAAGTCGGTGAGCCGCTTGAACTTACAGCGCCGGTATAATCATAGGTAATATCGTCGAGCTTAAGCACCAGAGAATCCGCATTTACGTCTTCACTGAACTGGACAGCGAGTCCGGTATAGCCATATTGAGCAAGTGTGTTTGTATCAATATTCAGCTCCAGTTGTCCCACTGTTGAGCAATGGAAAAGATTCGTCAAATCTGCGGTGAAGATACCACTGCCGATTGTAAGATTATCCAGCGAGTAATTCACTACGGCATTATTCAGAATAATGGTACCGGTTTCGCCTACTGAGATGCTGCTGCCATTGTCAAAGCTAACATTGTCCAGCGTCAAGGTGGTGAGCTCGGACTCAAAGTGTACATTTACCATGGCTAAATCGGAAATGGTAAATGACAAGCTCGTTGTGCTGATGTGAACATCAGACATAGCTGCAAGGGGAGCTTCACCTGCGATTTTACTACTTTCGAGAAGTACGCCGGAAACTAAACCTGTTGTTGAGCCTGACTGCAGTGTGACACTTTCGCCCAGCGTCACAGTACCGTTTGTCAATTTTACGGTGGCATCTGCTGCAATCGAGAGGCTTGTGCCTTGAAGATGGGCGCCATCTTCCACACGCAGGATGCCGTTATGCAGTTTCACGTCAGCATTCAGATTGCTCGTCCGGGAGGCGTTCACTTCGGCATCTGTTGTCGTTGTATCGGCCATGCCGAGGGCGCTCTTGAGGTTTGCAATGCGCTGGGCGGTACCATTTCCTGCGGCATCCTTGCCGGTAAATACGATATCACCGGTAGCCCGGCAGGTCTTCCCCTCAGCATCTGTATAATCTGCATTCAGGCTGACAACCTGGCTTGTACCGGCGTTGATGTTAACGGAGTCACGGAAGACAATGCTTTTCCCTTCTCCAGCGGCCAGTGTCATGATGGGGGCTGCATCGGTGGTGGTACTGGAGGGCTTCAGCGTAACTGCGTTGAATGACAGGCTGTTCTGCTTGCGAACATAGTTCCCGCTGAACTCCACATCACCATTCCCCTCCATAACCAGCGGCGCAGTGCCGTAAACTGCACCGCCTCCCACATAGGTGGAGGCAGGTACGCCTGTGGCATCCACATGGTTGCCGGTGATGCTGACACCTCCGGCATTGTTTGAAATGGTCATGGTCTTACTTTTGGAGTAGATAGCACCACCCATGACTGCATTGCCGGCTCCGGTTCCTGTGGCTCTTGAGCTCAAATAGTTATCTTCTATGGTAACTTTTCCACTATTGCCGGAAATGCTCAGCAGACCTGTGGTATAAATGGCACCACCATACATTTTGGAATTGGACGTTGTGGTATTGTCTGCATGGTTACCGGAAATCAGCACGGAGCCATTGCCATCCATGGTTATGGAACCTGAAGCCATGTAAATCGCTGCACCACTTGCCGTTTTGCCGGATGCCACGTTATTGGTGAATGCCACCTGACCGCTATTGCCGCTGGCAGAGAATGCGGTGGACGCACCGCCGGTGCCGTATACGGCAGCACCGTAGCTTGTGCCGGTTTCGCTTGTGGCCGTGTTAGCGCTGAAGATGACATTGCCCTTGTTGTTATCCAGCTGCGCAGTAGCTCCTGTACCTAAGTAAATGACACCGCCATACAAGGTCTTGCTTCCGGTAGTAGATACACTGTTGGAGGAGAATACCACATTGCCCCGGTTTTCGGCTATCTGCAGGTGCCCCATCCTCATATACGCCACGCCACCGGAGATATTGGCGGAGGATGAGATTGAAACCTTGTCGAACAAGACACTCACGCCCTCCTCGTTACACCCGTTGGCGTTGATTCGGATGTCATTGTTGGGAGTTGTCGAGGTTGAGTTGCTGCCGTCGTAAATAACACCACCATAGATAACACCGGTGCCGGACTCGCGGGTTGTCGTCAGATTCCGGAAAACGACGCCACCATCGTTGCGAGAGATTTCCAGCGTAGCCGTGTTGGAACCCAGCCAGAATACGCCGCCATTTACTGCCTGGCTTGTTGTCTCGGGGCTGATGTCATATTCCGTGAAACTTACCTTACCACTGTTATCACTGATTGACAGGGAGGAACCAACTGCCATGACGATAGCTGCGTGCTCAACATCATGGGTGGCTGCAGAGGTAGGATTCACCCTATTCAGCCCCATATCGCTGAATTGAACATCCTGCAGCCCGGTAATCTTGGTGATAGAGTTCTCCCTGTTAAACAGGAGGCAATCCGCTCCGGAAATATTCAAATCAGCAGTCACCCCGTCTGCCGCAGTTATGGCAATCTGTCCGTTTGTGACAATCAGATAATCCGTGTTTTCCCAGAGTTGATTCTGACTATTATCCCATGTCTGACTGCCGGTTAATTCGTAAGTGGCAGTCACATCCCAATCAATGTTGCGGCGAGAGTCATCTCCGGCAATGACAATATCATTGATTTCGTTGACCGAAAGACTCCACTTGCTCGCGCCAAGTTGAGCCAGCCCGATTTGTTCATTGATGGTGCCCGCATCCTCTGCTGTTATGCGGTCTGTATACAAATAGGCGCTGGTAACCGCATCGTTGAATTGGATGGATGACAAGGATGAGTTTGTGCGCAACTCCGTATTTGTTCCGTATGAAGCTCCCAGTAGATTACCTCGCTTGTCGTATACGGAAATAGCCAGTCCGGTGCCTATGCCTGTATTAGCTGTCCCATACTCATAGGTCATCGTGACGGCTACCGTACCGACTTTGTCCCAATCGAGCGTGGTAAAATCCAGCGAGCCGAGGGTGAAATTACCAAGGACAGTAGGTTTATTATCAGAAAGGCCGCCACCGTTCCAGCTACCATATATGCCTGACGCCGAAATAATCCCCTGATGGCTGTATTGATTATACACGGGAGAGCCGGAATTGATGGGGTCTGTTTTAGGCGGCCAGACCGAGCTGTAATTGGTATCGAGCCCGATTCGGTTGTTGTTGCTTAAGGTAACATCCACTATCTGCAAGCCGCTCGCGGCATCTCCGGAAATCAGGCCTCCCGTATAGTACGGAGTCTGCGCAAATGTGGGATTATACACCGGCGTACCCAGTTCCACATAGTTGCGCAGCGTTCCTGCATCAATGGTCAGGGAGACGCTCCAAGCTGACGACTCATCGCTCGCTGCCACCGTATAGGTGTTGTTGCTAAGGTTGCTTAAATCTATCTGTGTAAAGGCATCCAATGTGGCAGCACGAGCCGCCACTATACCTGATAAGGTAATGAGCAGAAAGAGAGTTTTTTTCATATTTAGCTGATTGGAGTTTAAAAGTTCCGAGCAGTTCCTGCAGGGGGCATTCTCATGCGCAACGGAAGGCTGAGAGACACGCTACGAATCCGCTAATCGTAATGTACAGCATTCCTAATGCTGATGCAAGTATAAAGTTGTCAAAATGCTTATATGCTGAAAAACAAAGAGCGGCAGTCGTTAAACTGCCGCTCTTTTCTGGTTTATTTACGTCGGGCAAGCGGGATTCTACCCGCTCCCCTCGCTCTGCTTTGCAGAGTACCCCCGGGCAGGTGTGCCCGGGGCTCGGGGTCTGGTTGCTCGCTTACTCGCACCCAGCCCACTCCCCCTACGGGGTCGTGTGTTCGAATCCCGCATGGGGTATACAAAGCAAAAACGCTCAGCATCGGTTTAATCCGTTACTGAGCGTTTTATCTTATCGGGCAAGCGGGATTCGAACCCACGACCCCTTGCACCCCATGCAAGTGCGCTACCAGACTGCGCTACTGCCCGAAGATTTGCTGTTTTGTTTGTCTTGCGCTCGTGAGCGTTTCGACAAGGGAAGTATACACGAATTTTTACAGTTGTCAAGAGATTTTTTTCATGATATAATCATTTTTGTCATGAAAAAGGTAAAAATTGCCGTAGTTGGGGCCAGTGGATACACAGGTCAGGAGCTTTTGCGCATATTATTGCGCCATCCCGGGGTGGAGTTGGTGTGTGCGACATCGCGTCAATATGCGGGGCAGGAGCTGTGCGATTTGTTCCCGCGTTTTCGCCATGTGCCGGGGGCTGATTTGAAATTCACGGATTCTGATGTGGAGGCGATAGCCGCCACGGGTGCAGAGGCTGCATTTTTGGCCTTGCCGCACGGGGTGTCTGCCGCGTATGGACGAGGGTTGGTGGAAGCCGGTCTGCGTGTGATTGATCTTTCTGCGGATTTCCGTTTGAATGACCCGGTGGTTTACGAGGAATTTTATGGCAAGCCGCACCCGGATGTTGAGCTGATGCAGGAGGCTGTGTACGGCATGCCTGAGTGGCACCGCGAGGAGATTGAGAAAGCTCGCATAGTAGGTTCGCCCGGGTGCTACCCGACCAGCATTATACTGCCGTTGGTACCGCTGCTTCGTGCCGGGTTGGTGCAGGCGGAGGATATTGTGGTGAATAGTGGCAGTGGTGTTTCCGGTGCCGGTCGCAAGGCTGATGTGAGCTTGCTGTACTGTGAGTGCAATGAGAGTATGCGTGCCTACGGTGTACCGCGTCACCGTCACCTTTCCGAGATTGAGCAGGAGCTGTCGCTGGCGGCCGGTCAGCAAGTTACCATTACCTTTACCCCGCACCTTATGCCGGTGAATACCGGTATTGTGACGACTACGGTGGCGAAACTTGCCCCGGGGGTGACGGTTGAGGATATCTCGGCCTGCTTTGAAAGCGCTTATGCCGGGGCTCCTTTTGTGCGCTTGCTGGGTGCTAATAAACCGGCGGATACCAAGAATGTGACACGCACGAACTTTGTGGATATTGGCTGGGCAGTGGATTCGCGTACTAATCGCGTGGTGCTGATGAGCGCTGAAGATAACGTGATAAAAGGCGCCGGCGGTCAGGGTGTGCATGCCTTCAATATCATGTTCGGGTTCGATGAATCTGAGGGGCTGTGGCTTATCTGATGCTCGCCCCATGCGTGCGCGCAGGCGTACGCGTGATATATTTACTACATTAAAACCGACTGTTTAGCTATATGTTGCCGCTGCTATTGATAGTGGATGATGAGAAATCCACGAGGGATGCTCTTCGTTTGGCGTTGGAAGATGACTACGAGGTGTATGCTGTGGCCGACGGTAAGTCGGCGCGAGCCATTATGGATAGCGAGCCGGTTGATATATTGTTGACAGATTTGCGGCTTGGCGGCGAGAGCGGCATGGCCCTGATAGATTACGCTCAGGGCCTGCCGCAGCCGCCGACCAGTATTATGATGACTGCCTATGGCAGTGCAGATACCGCGGCGGAGGCTCGCCGCCACGGTGCATATTACTTTTTGACTAAGCCGTTGAACTTGGATGAGGTTGAGCTGTTGCTGCGCCGTGCCGCTCACACTCGTTCATTGGAGGCAAGCAATCGCGAGCTTACCACCCGCCTGCAGCCTACCGGCGGGCTGGACCGCATGTTGGGTGACAGCCCGCAGATGCAACCAATCTTCAACCGTATAAGGCAGGTGGCTCCCACAACGGCAACGGTGTTGATAGAGGGCGAGACCGGCACCGGTAAGGAGCTTGTGGCTCGTGCCATTCACAGCCTGTCACCGCGTAGTAAGGCCAGATTTGTGGCGGTGAATTGTGCTGCGCTTTCTCCTCAACTGATGGAAAGCGAGCTCTTCGGGCATGAAAAAGGCTCATTCACCGGGGCTATGCAGCGCCGTATCGGGCGATTTGAGGAGGCTAATGGGGGGACTATATTCCTCGATGAAATCGGTGAAATTGATATCCCTACTCAGGTAAAGCTATTGCGAGTATTGGCCGAGCGAAGTATAGAGCGAGTGGGTAGCAATGAACCTATCGCGGTAAATGTGCGAGTGGTGGCTGCTACCAACCGCAACCTTGCGGAGATGGTAAAGCAGGGGACTTTCAGGCAAGATCTTTACCAGCGCCTTAATGTGATATCTCTGCATTTGCCCCCGCTGCGGGAGCGCGCCGGAGATGTGGTGCTGATGGCGCATGCGTTTGTGCAGGAGCTCTGCCGCGAGAATAATAAGGAACCAAAGAGTCTGTCGCGCCCGACCCTTGATTTGCTGCGCAGCTATGCTTGGCCCGGTAATGTACGCCAGCTGCGCACCGCAATCGAACATGGTGTTGTTATGAGCAGCGGCGGTGAAATAACTCCTGCTGATATGCCGGAATATCTGCTCGCACCTTTATCGCCAACTTCTCAATCGGCCCATCAAATGTTACAAAGTCATACGCATACAGATTTTGGGCTTGATTCTCCCCCCTGTTTTAATTTAGAATATGTCGAGCAGCAAACGATATTGCGAGCCTTGGAGTATACCGGGGGGAACAAGTCCGCTGCCGCCGGGTTGCTGGGGATTAACCGCCGCACCCTGCAACGAAAGATGGCCGAGGCTCGTGAAATCTTCAGCCGTTTTTTGTGAAAACACCATACAAGCAAAACACAATTAGAATATATGTCAGATTTGCAAAAGTATAAATTCACCAAGGGCTCAACTGTGCTGCGACTGATTGTCGCTGCCTTGCTGGTGGTTATGTGCGTGTTCAAACTTCACTTGACATACCGAGGGCTTGACCAGCCGGCTGCAATGGATCAAGCGCAGATTGCTCGCTCGGTTGCAAACTGGAATGGATTTACTACTAATTTGTTGCGCCCCATTGATGTGATGACTGTTGCCAAACAAGCAGAGCGAAATAAAGAGCCGTTCAATGTTATGCAACTGCGCAATACAACATACGCTCCTCTGAATATAGCCGCCATGGCTGTGGCTCTTAAGTTAACCGGAAAGGATGATTTCGAGGCGACCCGTATGACTGACGGTGGTTATGTTTACCAAGCAGACCGCGTTATTTCCGCCACCAGCATGCTGTTTTTCTGTATAGCGATTATTTTGTCGTACGCCTTGATTGCCAGAATGTTTGATGAGCTGGTGGCTTGTACTACATCGTGTTTCATGCTGTGTAGTGAGTTGTTTTTAGAGTACTCCATCAGTGGGTTGCCGCAACCGCTTATGCTTTGCTGCTTGCTTGCCGGCATGCATGCATTGCTTTCCGCTATTCGCGCAGCGGAGGATGGCGCTGAGGTCTGGGCGCTTTTCTACATTGTAATATGCTTTATTTTTGTGGGGCTGATGTGTTTGTCCGGTTGGATGAGCCTGTGGATTGCCGGTGGTTTGCTTTTGTTCTGTATGATTCATTTCCGCGCCGGCGGGTCGTATTCTTTGGCAGCGAGTGTGGTGCTGATACTGTTCCTGATTGCTCCTGCTATTATGAATTACCGTGATACCGGCAGTATTCTCGGCAATGCTATGCTCGGGCTTTACAATAGCTTCGGCGGTGGTGAGGAGGCCGTGATGCGCTCTGCCAATATCAATAATACCCCGTTGCAGAGTGCCGGTTTCGTGCTGCGCTTCTTCTCTCACACCTTCAGCCAATTGCGCTATTTGTATGTTAACATGGGTTCCATTATTGTGGTGCCGTTCTTCTTCCTGGCTCTGCTGAATCGTTTCCGTTTGAATGATGTGCAGGCTATGAAGTGGGCGATATTCAGTATGTGGAGCTTTGCCTGTGTAGGTATGGCGCTTTTTGGTGTGAATACTGCTGAAAATCCCTCGCAGCTTGCCATTCTGTTCGTTCCTTTCTTTACGGCCTACGGTTTGTCGTTGGTGTTCAACTTCCTGGCACGGCTTAAGTATGAGCATTCGACCTTCACGCAGGCGCGTGGCTTGGCTTTGTTCATCATGATTCTTGTATCTGCCGGTCCGTTCCTCTCCACTATTCCGAACAGTTTATACATGGGTATTTGGCTTGGTGATCGTGGCCGCCCTCATTTCCCCCCATACTATCCCCCTGCATTGAACCTTAATCTTGTTTCGGTAACACAGCCGGATGCTGTAGTCGTGACAGACCAGCCTTGGGCGGTAGCTTGGTATGCCAACCGCAAGGCTTTGTGGATACCCCGATTGGTGGACGACTTTGCCACCTATTTGGAACCGACTCTCAATAAGGGTGGTGCTCGTGTCGGTGGTTTCCTGATTACCCCCAGCTCTCATAGTGAGCCTGATTCTCGTGGCGGTATCAGAGGTATTGTGGATGAGATGGGTGATTTTGCCCCGTTGGCAATGGAGGGTAAGCTGCTTCAGCTGGTACCACGTCACAATATGGCCTTGGCGGATTTGTTTGTCGAGAACGCTGATGGCAACGACAACTCTATGACCTTGGGTAAATTGGTTTCATCTCAGGGGCGCTTTTCACAGCGTATTCCGCTGCTTGGTGCTGAAATTATGTACTACGGCGAGCCGGGAGCTATTCCGCAAAACTAATCAAATTTATTCACTTTCCGACAAGCAAAGTATATGTCGCCTCGAAATAAGGAAAAAGCACTGACCTTTGAGCAGTCTATGGCTCGTCTTGAAGAAATTGCTACCCGGCTCGATAATCCTGAAACCGGTTTGGAGGAGACGATTGCTCTGGTTGAGGAAGGCCGCCGACTTGTAGCTGCCAGCAGAGCATTGCTCGAGCAGGCTGAATTGCGTATCAATAAACTTGACGTAGCTGCACCCACACCGATTGCACCTACGCCGAACAATTCCGACAATGGATTTACCCTCATTTAATCTGCCACCGCTTTTGGCCGGTATTCAGTCACCGGAGGATGTTAAGGCACTGAGCCCGGAGCAGCTGCCCGAGCTTGCAGCTGAGATACGCGGCCTGCTGGTGCGTACACTGTCTACTACCGGTGGGCACTTAGCACCCAATTTGGGGGTGGTTGAGCTCTCAATAGCGCTGCATCGCGTATTTAATACCCCGGTAGATAAGATTCTCTTTGATGTATCGCACCAGTGCTATGTGCACAAATTGTTGACGGGGCGAGCCTCTCGCCTGGATTCCATACGCCAGTTTGGCGGGATATCCGGTTTTTGCAAGCGCAGCGAGTCGGAGCACGACGCCTTCGGTGCCGGTCATGCCGGTACGGCGCTTTCTGCCGGTGTAGGTATAGCCGCTGCTCGCGACCTTGCCGGCGATTCCTACAATGTTATTTCCATAGTGGGGGATGGTGCATTCACTTGCGGCACTACGCTTGAAGGCCTCAATAGCATATCCACCAATACCAAAAAATTCATACTCATACTCAACGATAATGAGTGGAGTATCGATAAAAACGTAGGGGCTCTTTCCCGCTATTTCTCATCTCTGCAAGAGACCGATACCTATACTTGGATACGGGATTATGCTAAGAAGTTCATCGAGAAGTTGGCGGGGAAGGAGATGCGAGACCAAGCATCTAAACTCATAACCGCTGCGCGTGGGTTAATATCGCCGCTGAGCTTCTTTCAACAGTTGGGGCTCACCTATTATGGGCCGATAGACGGGCATGATATAGGCCGGTTGGAACGTGTGCTGCGCTTGGCTTCCAGACGTGACGAGCACGTTATTCTGCATGTCATCACCCAGAAAGGGCGAGGCTACGAGCCGGCAGCCGCTAATCCTACAAAATTTCATGGCGTAGGTCAGTATGATGTGAACAACGGGAGCACGCCCCGAGCAGCTGCTATTACCTATTCGGAGGCATTCGGTCAGTGCCTGACCAAGCTGGCGGAGAAGGATTCCCGCATAGTTGCTATCACCGCAGCTATGCCCAGTGGTACCAAGCTCGATATATTCCGGGCGCAGTATCCCAAGCGTTTTTATGATGTCGGCATTGCCGAGGAGCATGCTGCAATTTTTGCCTGTGGGCAGGCTACGCAAGGGTTGAAGCCTTATGTGGCTATCTATTCAACCTTCATGCAGCGCTGTGTTGACATGATTCAGCACGACGCCGCATTGCAGAACCTCCCGGTGCGTTTCTGTATGGACCGTGCCGGTTTGTCGCCGGATGATGGACCCACGCATCATGGTTTGTTTGATATCAGTATGCTGCGTTGCATACCCAATCTGATTATGATGCAGCCGAAAGATGAAGCCGAGCTTTGTCACATGCTGGCGACCATGCAGCAAATTGAGGATTGCCCCAGCGCTATCCGATATCCGCGCGGGGCTGCAGAGGGGGTACCCATGCCGGAGCAACCCACTCCTTTGCCCATTGGCAAGGCCGAGGTGATAGCCGAGCAGGGCAGTGTGGCACTGATTGCCCTCGGTAATATGAATAGCGTTGCGGAGCAGGTGCGCAGCCAACTGGCAGAGCAGGGGATTGACTGTGCCCTGATAAATGCTCGTTTCATCAAACCGCTCGATTCCGACTGCATTCTGCGCTTTGCTGAGCAGTGCAAGCTTATCGTTACTCTTGAAGACCACACAATAACCGGTGGTTTTGGTAGTGCTGTGCAAGAATTGCTCAGCGATGCTTGTTGTGCTACCCCCGTGCTGAGAATTGGCTGGGGTGATAGATTTGTTGAGCATGGTAGTCTCGAGCAACTCCGCGCCAAGCATGGCCTTACTCCTGTTTCTATCATCGAGAAAATAAAGCTTCGTTTACAAAAGTTATGAAAATTCGCAAAAATGTATATGGATGGTTCGTGGCGTTGGCCATGTGTGTTGGTTCCGCATGGGCTAATTTGCCGACTGGTGTATCCGACAATGAAAGCGGTGCGGGAGAACAGTCCGAATCCGGCGATATTGTTGAGGTAGCCAATTGGGTGAAGGAGTTATCCAACCTTCCCCCTGAGGGGCGCAAGGCTTATGCGGATGCATTCCGTATGGCCAAGACATGCTATGCGCAGGGGCGCATGGTTGAGTGCGAAAGTCACCTCAATACCTGCGAACTCTACAATCGTTCTAACCCCAATGTATGGAATTTGCGTGCCAGTGCTTTGATTGCTCAAAAGCAGTTTGAAGCGGCCGAGCCTTTGCTCCTGGCGGTTCGCCGACTCAATCCGCAGGATTCCGTGGCAAGGCTTTCGCTGTCTCTGCTTTACCTTGGCACTAACAACTACGAAAAATGTTTGGAGGAGACAGAGCAGCTGATTGACGATATCATGTACAAGGACATGATGCAGCTGACCCACAGCCTGATGTTCCGCAAGCTTGTATGCTTGGTGATGTTGGAGCGCATGGATGAGGCTCGCGATGTGGTTGCCGAGATTTCCGCCATGGATGACTCTCCCTTGTATTATTACAGCCAAGCTGTTTTTGCGCTGGTTGAGGGAAATCGCAAGCAGGCTATGAGTGACATGAACGTCGCTGACTCCATCTACAAATCTACCGGCTATTTGAGTGGGTATAAGCAGACCTTCACCTACTCCGGGTTGGTGGATAAGTACTCCGTAGGGAATACGTCAGTTAAATGAAATTGCACGATGAAGGCTGTATATTGCGCCTCAGTCCGCTGGGGGATTACAGCCTGATTGTGACTTGGTGTACCAGGGAGCGTGGTATTGTGCGCACAGCTGCACGCAATGCCCGCAAACCCGGTAGCGATTTTACAGGGCGGCTCGACCTCTTTCATGAGTGCGAGCTGCTTTTCAGTGAACCGGCGCGTGGGGATTTGTTTGCGTTGCACAGCGCGGAGTTGATATCCCCGCGCTTGGGATTGCGGCGCAGCTTGTTGCACCTGCGCCTGTGCAGTTACCTGAGCAATCTTCTGCTGGCGACGGTTGAGCCCGGAGCACCCGGCGAGGAGTGGCACAAGCTCATGGCAGGTGCGCTGGATTATGTGGCAGGTGAACCCGCTTTGCGGCCTGCTATACTCACTCATTTTGAGAAACGCCTGGCGTCTTTACACGGTATTTTAAATCCGTTGTTGCCGGCACATGATGCGTTGCAACAGCACTTCGCCCACCTACCGGCCGGTAGAGCTGATTTGTTGGCTGCACTTGTGGCGGCATCTGCTTGAATGGAAAAATCCCCCTGCCGCATTCAGTGACGGCAGGGGGATTTTTTTGAATTGTTTTTCCGGTTGTCTATCGGTTAGAAGTTCGTGCGGATAGCTGTGGTGAACTCCCAGCCGTTGTAGCAGTCCGAACCACCCTTGCGGGCTGTGGTGTACTCGGCACCGAACATCAGCTTAGCCGCACTTTTAAGCTTGGCAGAGGCATACAAATCGACACCGAAGTAGAAGGTGTGCATGCTGTCTACCCAAGACGGAGCTGTTGTTTGGGTGCCAATGTAGCGGTCACCGCCCAATTTGCAGGCGCCATCGCCGGTCATACCGACATAGCGGAATACCAAATCCACTTGCGGGTGGATGGCATACACGGGCTGGATTTGCAGACCGATGTTGTTGGTGCCGGTGCCTTTTTGCTGCTCGAAAGCGGCTACCGCGTTGGTGGTAACGGTAAGCTTGTCTTTCTTATATTCGTAACCGATGGAGAGCGCATCCTTGAAGCCGGTACCGTAGTTATTGGCACCTGTATTCTTACCATGGTATGCGTTGTTGAAATCATGCAGGTATTCAGCCGAAAGAGCGTGGTACCCATGCTCAGTGACGCCGAATTTGTGCGTGCCGCCCAGGATGATGAAGCACTTGTCCTCCCAGCCGAACTCACCCTTGAATCCCTTGCCATCGCCGTAAACATCTTTGTGGGATGCATTCTTGCTGGCGCTGGCACGGTCGTTGGCGAAGAGCTGTACGAACATCACATCGTTCTTGTTCGGCTTGTACTCGAACTCTACGCCCCAGTTGGTATCGAGCCCGAACTGATTGCAGATGGAGGAGCGCTCCACGCATTCAATGTCGGCATTCGATTCGCGCAGGTCACTCGTGAACTTGTGGGCGAATTTACCTACACGCATGGTCAGCCCATCTACAGCGTGGATTTTCTGCTGCAAATAGATGTCGTAAAAACCTGTGTAGGTGAAATTGCGGCAGGTGCGCCCGGTGCCGTATGTGCTGCGGGTGGGCAGGCCGCCCATGCGAACGTAGGTGTGGAAGCGTGTGCCGCTGGCCATATCGACATTCAAGCCAATCCAGTTGCGGCGGAATTCGCTGTTGAAGGGGCTGGCGCTGTCGTGCAGGTGCACGCCGTTGCTGCCATTGGGTTGCACAACGGCCATTTGCCACTGCTGGCGGAAGGCAAGGCTGACTTTCTGTACGAAGGTGTCTTTGTTGTCGTAGACGACCAAGGCACGCTTAACGGCATCCGTCCAGTCCGTGTTGGCCGGAGCTGCTGCCACGGGGGCGACCTGACCGGCCAGAGCCGGCATGGCTGCCAGCGCAGTCAGGGCAAAGGTGAGCTTGTTCATGGTATTTTTCAGCGGATTTTAGCGAAGAGTGTGGGCTGGTCGAGCACACTCATGTACTCGGTGTGGTCCAAACCGGCATCCACAATGTAGAGTGTGAGCAATTTCTTAACGATGGCAAGCAGTTTTTCCTGCTGCCAGGGTTTCTCAATGTAATTGTCGATGTGGCCATCGTTGATGGCGTTGATGGTGTCGGCGTGGGTGGCCTGGCCGGTGAGCAGTACCTTGCGGGTTTTGGTAAAGCGGCGGTCGCCGGCTACTTTGGCCAGTAGCTCTGTGCCGTTGGCACCGGGCATTACCTGGTCCGAAATGACGATTGCCACATGGTCACCGTCATCGTCTATCTGCTCCATCAGGTTCAGGCAATCCTCCACGCCGGAGGCTTCCTCAAGGCGGATGAGGGGAGTGAGCGGACGGAGGTCTCTCATGACGGAGTCCAGCACTTCCTGCTGGTCGTCTACACAGATGATGTTAATTGTTTCCATAGATTTGAGTGGTTGGAATGTTGATAGTGAAGGAGGTTTCCTGGTCATTGCTCCGCACTTCGATGGTGCCGTTGTAGCTGTCTACCACGCGGCGCACAATGGCCAGCCCGAGACCCAGGCCGAAATCGAGGCCCAGTTTCTTGGTGGTGAAGTTGGGGTTGAAAATCTTGTTCAGGTTCTCTTCATCAATGGCCGGGCCATTGTTGGCGATGGTCACGGAGATATACTCAGTGGGTAACAGGTGGACACCCTGCACATGGCAGCACTCGCCGCTGATGCGGATGCGCGGGGCAGGGGTGCCGCCGTGCTCCATGGCATCGGTGGCGTTCTTGATGATGTTGCTCCACACCTGCACCAGCTCAGTGATATCTGCCGTGATGCCGGGCATGGGGGCGAAGTGAGTCTGCACTTCCACGCGCTTGAGCTTGTTGTGCAGCAGGTTCAGGGCGTGGGTCACGCTCTGCTCCACGCTCACATCATGCTCACGCGTGCTGTTACCACCGCCCAGCAGCTTGACCGCGCGCACAATGCCGGCAGCCAGTTTGGAGGCCATGCGCAT
>JAZLDM010000053.1:0-7283 GCA_045614705.1 Akkermansia sp. | reverse complement strand
TTATTTCATCGCTTCCACAAGGGGGAAGGACTCATTGTCGTCCTTCCCCCTATCCCCCCATCCTGCTAGGGCAGTTTGGGCTCCTATGGAGACTTTTGGGGAGGGGCTTTCGGTGTCGCATTTGATTTTACAACTTGCACTATTTAAGCGGAAAATGCTAAAAAGATTGCATTTCTGAGATTATGGTGTATACTACCCGCGCATGCTTACCATCAAAAAACTGACGAAGGCACACGCAGGGCGCACCCTGTTCTACGAGACGGAACTCATCGTAAACTGGGGCGAGCGCATAGCACTGGTCGGCCCGAACGGAGCGGGCAAATCAACGCTTTTCCGCATGATTTTGGGCGAGGATACGCCGGATGAAGGTCAGATTGTGATGGATGAGTATGGCGTGGTGGGTTACCTGCCGCAGGAAGCCGGTGACCCGAGCGACCGCACGGTACTCGAGATTGCCATGAGTATCACCCCTGAGATGGGACAGGCCATTCGCACCATTCAGCTTTGCGATGCCAAGGGCGACAACACCAGCGATGACTACGCCAACGCCATGGACATATTCATCGCCAACAATGGCTACCAGATTGAGCCCAAGGCCAAGCGAATTCTGAAAGGTCTGGCATTCAAAGATGAAGATTTCCACCGCCCGGCCCGCGAGATGAGTGGTGGCTGGGTCATGCGAGCCCACTTGGCACAGCTGCTGGTAGCCGAGCCGGACCTGCTGATGCTCGACGAGCCCACCAACCACCTGGACCTCATGAGCTTGCTGTGGCTGCGCCGCTATCTCATGAACTACCCGGGTGCCATTTTCATGATTTCGCACGACCGAGACTTCATGGATGAGCTGGTGGAGACGGTATACGACATCGAAAACCAGGAGCTGGTACGCTACACCGGTAATTACAGCAAGTTCTTGGAGCTGAAAGAACAGCGCTACGAAATCCTGCTGGCGGCATGGCGCAACCAGCAGCGCGAAATCGCCCACATGGAGTTCTTCATCGAGCGATTCCGCTCCGTGGCCTCCAAGGCCGCACAGGTGCAGAGCCGCATCAAGCAGCTGGAGAAAATCCGCCGCATCGAAAAACCCCGTCAGGCCCGCCGTGTGTTCAAGTTCATCTTCCCGCAGCCACCGCGCGCCATGCAGCGAGTGATGGAGCTGGAGAAAGTGGGGCAGAGCTATGGCGAAAAGCGCATTTACAAGAACTTGGATTTGCTGATTGAGCGCGGCGACCGCATCGTACTGGTGGGCCCGAACGGTGCCGGCAAATCCACCCTGCTGAAAATTCTTGCCGGCGTGGTGCCCATTGATGAAGGCAAGCGCACGCTGGGCACCACAACCCGCATCGGCTACTTCTCGCAGATGCGCTCCGAGAACCTGACGCCGAACTTCACCGTGCTGGAGGAAATCATGAATGCTGACCCCGAGCTGCGAGAGGAAGAAGCCCGCGCTGTGCTGGGCTCCTTCATGTTCCGCAAGCTGGACTGCGAAAAGCGCGTGGAAGTGCTCAGCGGTGGTGAGAAGTCACGCCTGAGCTTGGTGAAGTTCCTGGTAAACCCGCCGAACCTGCTGCTGATGGACGAACCGACCACCCACTTGGACATCATGAGTGTGGAGGCTCTCTCTCAGGCACTTAAGCGCTACGAGGGCACGCTCGTCTTCATTTCGCACGACGTACACTTCATTCGCGCCCTTGCCGAGAAGACACTCCACATTGCCCATGGCACCGTAACCCCCTATGCCGGTGGTTACGATTACTACTTGGAGAAATCCGGGTTGCTGGATAATCCCGATGCCATGAACATGTAAGTACCCCTCGCCATGCAAACAATCCTGCAAAACCCGACATTCGTACTCTTCGCCATACTTTTTTTAGGGTTAGCACTTGGCAATATCAGCATCAAGGGCATTGCCCTAGGAAGCTCCGGGGTACTTTTTGTTGCCATGCTGGCAGGGCACTACAAGCTGAGCATACCCGACGGCGTATCGGAAATGGGCACGGCTCTCTTCGTCTACTGCGTTGGGTTGGGGGTTGGCAATCGCTTTTTCTCCTCGCTGCGCAGTCGCGGAAAAAATCTGATAATACTGGCACTCATCATTGTACTGGCCGGGTGGTTAACAGCACTGGGCATGTGCAAGCTGCTGGGGGTTGATATGAGTGTGGGCGCCGGTTTGTTTGCCGGGGCATGCACCAGCACCCCTGCTCTGGCAGCCGCGCTCGATGCAGCAAAAACTGCCGGATTGAACGAATCCATTATCAATATCGGCTACGGTGTGGCCTATCCATTCGGAGTGATAGGCATCGTACTCTTTGTGCAGCTGCTGCCACGCCTACTCCACATTGACCTCAACCGCAAGCAAGCCGGCAATAGTACCGACCCGCACCGTATCGTAGCCCGGAAAATCCGGGTTACCAATCCCGAGGCTAACGGCAAAACACCGGCAGAGCTCGCCAATCAGTGGCACATGAGCTGCAGCATAACACGCATAATGCAGGGGGGCAAACTGCGCCCGCTGCTGCCATCCGACACCCTGAGCATAGATTCCGAGTGCCTGATGGTAGGCGAACACGAGCAACTCGAGAAAGATGCCGGTCTGCTCGGCCACATAGTCAACAATGATAACGACCCCGGTCTGCCCCGCAATGAAGTTGCCGAGCTCATTGTGCTCTCGCCCCAAATGAACAACAAAACATTGAAAGAGCTCGACACACTCGGCAACTTCGGTATAACTGTATCGCGTATCAACCGCTTGGGTAACACTTTCGTGCCGACGGCAGATACGGAAATCATACGCAACGACGTACTGCGAGTAGTCGGAACCCCCACCGCTATCAAGGCATTCAAAAATGAATGCGCACACCGCGAGACTGCCATGAATACGGCCGATGTACTCTCACTCACCGGTGGACTGGCCTTGGGAATACTGCTTGGCAAATTGCAATTCAGTTTCGGCGAAGGAGATGGATTCTCGCTGGGTATGGCCGGTGGCCCGCTGTTGGTTGCGCTGATACTGGGTCACTTCGGCAAACTTGGCCCGATAGTGGGCTATATGCCGCGCCCCACACGAGTGCTGGTAATGGAGCTGGGGCTCATGCTCTTCTTGGCCGGAGCAGGTATACGGGGTGGTGAAAAACTGGTTGAAACCCTCATGACCAGCGGCCTGAGCATGCTGTTAGTCGGTGCAGTCATCACCCTACTGCCCCTGTTTATCGGCTATTTTGCAGCGCGTAAACTGCTCAAGATGGAAATCGGCGAAACCCTGGGCTGCATTTGCGGTTCACAGACCTCCACCCCGGCACTCGGTGCCATAACCGCGCAAACCGACAGCCAAGACCCCGTAATTGCATATTCGACAGCATACCCTATAGCACTCATACTCATGACGGTGCTGGCTCAGCTGATGATACAGATGGCTTGCTAGCGACATCTCCCCTTCCTTCAATTATCCCTGCGCTCCGCAATAGGTAGTCGCAGGGATTTTTTTCACTTTTTTCCGACCTTAGAGGGCAACTAACACTTGCAATATCGGACAGAATGTAGTATGCTGTAGCGTAGCACAAGTACCACGGAATTGTGGAAAACATGGTACGCAAGCACGTCGGTACCGGTGCAGACGTTAACCAAATCAAACCATGACTAAATCAGCAAAGATTACTCTGATAAAGTTGCTCATCGTGCTGCTGCTTAGTGGTAGCATGCTTATGCTCCCGTTTGAGGAATGGGGCGTGCCGATTAACACCATACAAACCCGCGTGATTGCGTTGTTCGTCTTCGCAGCTCTCATGTGGATTTTGGAGGTCATTCCGATTTGGACGACCTCGGTGCTGGTGATTACGCTTACCCTCCTCTGCATGTCGAACACATCGCTCAAAATCATGGAGACCCAGCGTTACGACAGCGCAGCTATCAGCGCTATCGTGGCAGATGCTTACGGTCCCGCCGCCAATGCAGACACGGTGAAAGCCACTCAGACTGCAGTGCTGGCAGACCTTAAAAAGCAGACCTCGCTCTCCCCTGACTTTGTGCGCACCACCATCAACAATGCCATACTTGCCCCCGTGGTGAAAGGCAAAGCCGATGATGCAGCCAAGGCAGAACTGAAAGCAGCAGCAGCCAAGCTCTACGACGGCGAGCTGAGCAAAAAAATCAACGACCTCGAGCTCGTGAGCGTGGCTAAGCAAAAGAGCGTTTTCGGCACCTTTGCTGACCCCATCATCATTCTCTTCCTCGGTGGTTTCTTCCTGGCAGACGCTGCCACCAAGTACCGCCTCGACATCAACTTGGCTCGCGTACTGCTCAAGCCCTTCGGCACCAATCCCAAGTATGTGCTGCTGGGTCTCATGACAGTAACAGCTATTTTCTCCATGTTCATGAGCAACACGGCCACAGCCGCCATGATGCTCGCCCTGCTGACCCCCGTGCTGGCACTCTTTAAGCCGGAGGACCGCGGCCGCGCTGCATTTGCGCTCTGCATCCCCATCGGTGCTAACGTAGGTGGTATCGGCACCCCGATTGGCACCCCGCCCAACGCCATTGCGCTCAAGTACATGCAGGATTTGGGCTTGGATGTAACCTTCGGCAAGTGGATGATGTTCGGTATTCCGTTCGTAATCATCATGCTGTTGGTTGCTTGGCTCCTGCTTCTTAAGATGTTCCCCATCTCCCAGCCCAGCCTCAATCTGGCCAAGGAGTTGAAGGGCAAGTTCCTCACCACGCCCAAGGCTATCATCGTTTACATCACCTTCATCATCACCATCCTGATGTGGGTAATTCCCAAGGAGTACCACGGTTTGGACTCCAACTCCGTTGCAATCATTCCCATCGTTGTATTCTCCGTAACAGGTGTTATCACCAAGAAGGACCTCAACGGTATGGCTTGGGACGTGCTCTGGCTGGTAGCCGGCGGCTTCGCGCTGGGTGTAGCACTCAGCGAAACCAACCTGGCTAAGGATATGATTAACGCAATTCCCTTCGGCGAGTGGAACTCCACGGCTCTGCTCATCGGTGCCAGCTGCATCTGCCTCTTCATGGCCACCTTCATGAGCCACACGGCAACAGCTGCACTTCTGGTACCCATCTTGGGTGGTGTAGCAGGCGCTATGATGGCAGCCGGCTCCATGGACTCCCCCGGTGCCGTAGCGCTGTTGGTAACGATAGCTTTCGCCTCCTCCCTCGGCATGGCTCTGCCCATCTCCACCCCGCCGAACGCCATGGCCTACGCCACCGGCCACATCGAGCAAAAGGGCATGGCCGTCTCCGGCACCATCCTCTGCCTGCTTGGCCTGGCCATCACCATCTTCATGATGGTTGGTCTGGGTGCCATCGGCTTCTTCGGTTAATCACACTATTAACACACACCTCCTCGCATGAGCGTACTGCTGCCACTGCCTGAGCACGTCATGGAACCGCTGGAGAGACTCAACCGAGTCTACTTCAGCGATCCGGGGCGTACTGTTGAGTTTGCCCAAGGCGAACTGATAGTGCAGCAGAATGAGGAATGCCACCGGCTCTACCTCGTACTAGAGGGAGAGCTGGTGGCCTATCGACAGGCAGAAAATGTGCCGGGCACTGAATTACCCGGCGAAATAGCCACGCGAAAACACGAGGTTTTCCGTGCAGAACCCGGCTCTTACGTCTGCGTGCAGGCCTTCTTTTCGCGAGCCTACCGCAGTTCCAACGAAATTGTTGCGCTGACAGATGTTCGATTAGCCTATGTAGATGACACGACTCAGGCTGTAGAAGCCGAGAAGTACGGCAGTTTTGAACACCAGTTCATCCCCGTACTCGTGCACGAACTGGCAGCGCGCAACATGCGAATCTTTGTCCATGCCTCGGCAAAAGAAGAGGCACAGCGACTGTTGCACCGCTCCGAAATGGCGGCAACGCTCGGCCAGCTCTCCGCCGGTATAGCCCATGAACTCAACAATGCCGTGGGGGTTATTACCCGCCGCACCGAGTTCGTAGCCGAGCACTTGGAAAAATTTTTGGCAGAAGACAACAAATACAACTCACAGCTCTTCCGCTATGGGTATGATGATACGACATTTACCGCAGCGAGTGAACTGCGCGCCATAGCCCGCAAGTGGGAGCGCGAGCTCAACCTGCCGCAACCGGCAGCCAAGGTGCTGGCCCACATCATCCCCGATACTAAAACACTGGTGAAGTTCGGCCCGGACTTTGTGAAACACGTGCGCAATAACTACAGTTTCTGGGAGTTGGGGCACGACATGCGCGACTTACAGGTAGCAGCGAAACACGCCACGGGCATAGTGAGAGCAGTCAAGCTGCTCGGCGGCGGCAACTCCACCCGCCAAGAGGGGGTAGATATTCGTGAAAGCGTAAACGATGCCATGAACCTTCTCACCAACAAACTTAAGCACATTACGGTCGAGACAGACCTTGCCCCCTGCCCGACTCTCACCGCCGATCTCACCGAGTTGGTGCAGATTTGGACCAATATCATCAACAACGCCTACGACGCCATGATGCAGGCCAACACCCCCACACCAACCGTGCGCATTGCCACGGCGGGATTCCATACTGAGGGGCACAACCTGTTACCCACGGAGTATGTACGCGTTACCATCACTAACAACGGGCCACCTATTCCCGACAGTATTCACGAAAAAATCTTCAACCCGAACTTCACAACCAAGAAATTGGGGTTGGACTTCGGGCTCGGTCTGGGCCTTGCCATTGTCCGCCGCTTGGTAGACAGTTACAACGGCACTATCGAGCTTATCAGCAACGAAACAGAAACAACCTTCACTATTAACCTTCCCACCACTCAAATCAATGGAAACAATTAACATCATTTGCGTAGATGACCAGCAGGAAGTGCTGGATTCTGTCATGAGAGACCTTCGTCCCCTCACCCCCCTCATTCGTCTGGAGGAAGCCTCGGGCGTAGAGGACTGCCTGAGCCTGATGGAGCAGATTGACTCCGACGGCGATTATGTAGGCATCGTTATCTCCGATCAGGTTATGCCCGGCGCCAACGGTACCGAACTGTTAGCCAAAGTAGCTGCAGACCGTCGCTTTGCCAAGACCCGCAAGGTACTGCTGACCGGTCAGGCCACCCATGCCGACACCATCAACGCCATCAACGACGGCCACATCGACAACTACATCGAGAAGCCCTGGCAGCAGGAAAAACTGCTCGCTGTTGTTAAAAAGCTGCTCACCCTCTATGTGCTCGACGCCGGTCTGGATCACACCGAGTACATGAGCGTACTCGACCAGCCCACCCTCTTTGCTAAAATCCGCTGATAAAGTTCATGAAG
>JAZLDM010000052.1:0-16619 GCA_045614705.1 Akkermansia sp. | reverse complement strand
AAAGTCAGAGAATTAATAGGCTATGAGAGAATAGATAATGAGCAATGCGTGTTTCTACTCAACCAGGTATATCGATATCATAATCTGCTCACTAATTTTTTCATAACCAGCACAAGATTAATATCAAAGCAACGTAATCCGGTCACCGGCAAAACGAGAAAACAATACGACAAAGCCCGAACCCCATATGATAGAGTCATGGAACAAATGAAAGACGGGGCAAGGAAAAGAAACCTTATAGCTCTGAGGGAAACCCTCGATCCCATCGAATTGCAGGAAAATATCCAAAAATCCCTCAAAAAGCTCTTCCACCTCATGAAATCCGAGAGTATCTTATGAGTCTATCCCCCCTATCCGGCGAATTTTTCTGGGCAAAAAAGCCGACTCGCTACGCTCGCTGGCTGTTTTGCCCAGAAAAATGGGAGATTTGCCTTGTTTTTGGCTCAATTATCGGCTAAAGTTTCGGTGACCGCAATTTTGAGGCATCCACTTTTCGGTGACTGTTTTTTTTGAGGCAATACGGTTAGGAAAAACGAGAGAAAGAGGTGCGCAGGTAAGGGCAATACCGCCCGTCTCGGCAAAGCAAGAGCCCGATAGGGCTACGCGAAGCCGGAGCTCTGTTTTCGCGCCATCGGCTGCAAAAATGCAGGAAACTCGCGACAAAATGCCCGCCGCGAGCGTCTATTTATTAGAAAAAACACATTATAGTCACCTGTTTTTCTTTGACTTCGGCTATTTAAGCTTATAGAATACAGCCATGAGCGAAACTGCCATTCAGTGTTATTTGCATAGTTTGCTGCAATGCTCGATTGATGAGCTGCCGGTATTTGCGGCTGCAGATGTACCGGCAGAGGTGCAAAGCTGGCTGGCGGAGGGTGCCGAGCGACAGCAGGATTTTGCCCTGCTGATGGAAGCCGCTCGGCAGGAACCATTCATCACGGAATATGCATGCGGCTGGGATATCAACCATGTACTTGATGGTTTCAGGGGCGATGAGGGGTATGGTTGGAAAGAACTCATGAGTAGTGTAGATGCCGTAGGGGGTGCCATTGATGAAGCTGATGCCGAGCGCGAACAGCTTGGCATGGCCATTGTGCGGCTGTTGCTGGAAGCCGGAGACTCCCCCAATAATGACTATGCCATTGCCCTCTACTCCGGCCCCTTACACTACGCTTGCCAGAATGGATACCTGCAATTGGCTGAGCTATTATTGCGTTATGGGGCAGACCCCAATATGGAAGACGCAGACATGAATACTCCCTTGCATTTTGCAGCTCGGAATAATCAGCTGGATTGTGCTGCGCTACTCATTAAACACGGTGCCATAGTAGACGCGCCTGACATAGCCGGTTGGACTCCTCTTCGCGGTGCAATCCTTAGCCAACACGAGAACATGGCGGCTCTCTTGCAAAAACACGGTGCCCGTATCACCGAGTTTTCAGAAAAAGACTGGGACCGCTACAAGAAAACGAAAAACAGACATAACGGATGAAGACGAATTTTCCCCGAATCCAGACCTCCACAGCCTTGTGCCTTGCGGCGGTGGGGGTGAGTAGCTGTCAACAAACGAGGGTAGTCGAATATTGGGAGGAAATGGAGCCACTTGAATATGGAGAGATGCCTATTTTAGATTATTTCCTCTGATGGGCAAGGCTGAGCCCCAACCTATAGTTATCGCTTGCAGGCGTCTTTTCCGAGGTGGTTTTCATACCATCTGGCAAAAGCAGGGAAATGCAAACCGGTAGAAGTAACCGTTGCAAAAATAATATACATAAATCGATATGAACAACGAAGAGGCTAGACGAGAGTTAACGAAGATGCAGATTAGCCGTAGCAAGTACAGCAAGGCACTCATTGAAGCCATAGAAAATAATGACACCGAGCTCATGGAACTGCTTCTCAGCGCCGGAACAAATGTCAACGCAGCCAACCAATACGGCCACACTCCCCTGTTTACAGCTGCCTGGCTGGGAAAGAAACAGTATGTGCAAAGGCTACTGGAGGTACCGGGGATAGATGTCAATAGGTTCACAAAAGAGGACCAAATGACTGCACTGAGTATCGCGGCAGATCGAGGCTACACCGAGTGTGTTCACCTGCTTTTGGCGGCTCCGGAGATAGATTTGGATGAACAGGAGCGGCTGGGATGGAGCCGGCTGCATATAGCGGCAAGCTGCGGCATGACTGATTGGGTACTGGAGCTTCTGGCAACCGGCACAGAACTTAACCCGCAGAATGGAGACGGCAACACACCGCTTGCCCTGGCTGCGGCAAACGGCCATGAGACCTGCGTACGCCATCTGCTGAATGAACCGGGAATCGATGTCAACCGACCTAATAATGAAGGAGATACCCCGCTGTGCCTAGCTGCATTTTTCAATCAGCCGGAAGTCCTCAAGCTGTTGCTTACCACTCCGGGAATCGATATCAATGCGACCAATAAGGAAGGAGATAACGCCTTTCATATGGCCATATACGGAGAAAACTCCGAATGTGCCCGGCTGTTGTTTGAATCACAGGATTTTGACATAAATCGCTGCTATACAGAAGGGCGCACTCCATTGCATCTGGCAGCTGCAAGCGGCCTTGAAGAATGGATGAGGACACTCCTGACCAAAGAACAGAATGTCAATGAGCTGGATGATTTAGGGAGAACTCCGCTCTATCATGCGGTGTTCTATCAACAGGCCTCTTGTCTGGAACTGCTGCTTAAAGTACCCGGAGTCGACGTAAATCTACCGAGTACTGCAGACGGCAACACACCACTCCACGAGGCTGTCGAAATCGATAGCACCGAATGTTTGCGCTTGTTGCTGGAAGCCCCTGGGATAAAAGTAAACGAGAAGGATGAAGACGGAGCCACCTCGCTTCACCGTGCCGTTGAAATTGACGGCATCGAAAGTGTGCGTCTGCTGCTCAATACCCCCGGAATCCAAATAAACGCCCGTAATGCAGAAGGAGCAACGCCTCTCCTGCTGGCTGTTGACGCCCACCCGACCGATATATTTACCCTCTTGCTGGCACATCCGGACATTAATGTTAATATACCCAATCATGATGGCATCACAGCCCTGCATATTGCCGCCCTCAATGGCTTTGACGAATGCGTGCGTCAACTGCTTGCAGTCCCGGGTATCAACATCAACGCCAGAGATGATGATGGTTTCACCCCTCTTGATATGGCCAGATACACCAAAAAATCAACATGTGCTGACCTGATTATGCAAGCCGGTGGCAGAGGTCAAATCGACCAAGAGCAAAGTGCAGCCGATCCGCTATATTAGACGAAACATGGACACCTCACCAAAAACGCTCCCGCCTAGTTACCGGGGGCGTTTTTATTGCCCCCCTCGGGCAGTATCTCACCCATCGATGGTATTGCCATCTACGGCGATAGGTAAAAATAGGCAAAAAAAACAGCCGCGAATTGCGGCTGTTTTAGAGTTGCGGGAGTAGGATTTGAACCTACGGCCTTCAGGTTATGAGCCTGACGAGCTACCAGACTGCTCCATCCCGCGATTTTATCTATTGTCACCCAGTGGGTGTGCCGAGATGATACCACTTGCAGTTCGGGATGTCAAGCTTATTTTTGTAAAAAAATGAATTTTTATGATTTTTTTTCGTTTTGCCGGTCGTTAGCGAGGTCTTTAAGGATTTGCAGAGCGAGCGAATTTCCCAATTCTGCGGCGTTGACGAGCCAACCGAGGGCAATTTTTTGGTGTTGAGGCACACCAATACCTTGTGAAAAGCAGATAGACATGAGGAAAGCGGCATCCGCCGAGCCATCCATGGCCGCATAACGCAGGTAGGTGACAGCTTCGGCCGGGTCTTTCGGGTCAACATTCAGGTAGTGCTTAGCCAGTTCCATTTGAGCATGGGAGTGCCCGGCGTCTGCAGCAATAGTGTACCAACGGCGTGCCAGTTCGGTGTTTGGCGGGGTGCCAATACCGCGCGCGTAGCATGCCCCCAGCGCGGCGGCTGCGCGTATATTCCCTTTATCCGCAGCAATCAGCAACCAGTGTAAGGCACGTTCTTTATTCTGGGGAATTCTGCGACCGGTGAGCAAGCGGTGGCCGTATTCGTAGCAGGCGTTGGAATCCCCTTTTTCTGCCTTCTCAGCGATTTGCGAGATGGTGTTCATGCTGCATGCGCAGAGCAGCAGAGCAGCGGGCAGGGGAATGAGGTGGCGGAGCTTCACTTGAAGAAATTGAGTTGTTTTTGTGATATGGGCATGCTGAGTTGTTGCATAACGGCGAGCATGTCCTCCCACACGGAGCGGCGTGCGGTAAGAGTGTCGTTGCGCAGCAGGTAGCTGGGGTGGTACGTCACACGGGTGGGAATTCCGCTACAGTCGAACCATTTGCCGCGCTGACTGGCTACACTGGCGGCGTGGCCCAGCAGTCCGCGTGCAGCGGTGCCGCCCAGGCACACGATACAGGCGGGCTGTATGGCGCGGATTTCTGCTTGTATAATGGGCAGGCATGCGGCGATTTCTTCGTCGCTTGGTGCGCGGTTGGCTTTGTGCTGTTGTGGCCCCATGGAGGGGCGGAATTTGCAGATGTTGGAGATGTAGACCTCGCTGCGTTTCAGTCCCATCGCGCTGAGAATTTGCGTAAGTTTCTGCCCGGCGGGGCCAACGAAGGGCTCGAGTTGCTGCTCTTCCTCGTACCCCGGGGCTTCTCCTACGAGCATAAGGCGGGCGTGAGGGTCGCCTGTGGCGAAAACCATGGTATCCCGCAGTGTGCCCAAGGCTCGGGCTGCTCGCCAGCTTTCTGCTTTTTGTTGCAGCCAAGCGAGTTTTTGCTCGACTGTTTGCAGGTTGCTGTCTGCCGGTGATGAGGTGGGGTGTGGCGCTGGCTGCTGTGCAGGTTGTGGCGCGGGCGAGGCCGCCGGTGCGGCGGTGGTGCCCCGGCGTGCGGCGAGCAACCAATCGCGCAATATGGCACGAGCCTCGGCATCCACAGGCAAGGTGGTTTGCCCCTGTACGGGCAGGTTACTGAGGGCTTGTACGGCCAGCTGACGGATAGTGAGCAAGGTGGCTATTGTGGCTGAATGTTTAGGTTAATTGCAGAGTTTGCGCAGCATGGCGTCTATACCTATCACGACTTCGGCGAACTCTCGGTAGTCGAGTTTTTCGGGGGTGTCGCTGGTCTCGTGGTAGTCATCGCAGCGCATATAGGCTGTGTCGGTAATGGCGAAGGAGGGGATGCCTTCTTTCATGTAGGACCAGTCGTCCGACCATGCTATGCCGCGAGTCAGGTAGCTGAATACCAGTGAACGCACCGGAAATCTGCTGACGGAGGCGAAAAGCTCGGCACAGCGGCGCGAATAGTCTCGGCCGTCATTGTTGCGCATAAAACGATTAGTGCTCATGAAGGCCACATAGTCACAGCGGTCATGGAGCCCCACCAGAGCACCGGCCACGGCGCTGCGGCGCTTTTTATTCACGCGGGGTGAGTATACGCCCAGTGTTTCCAGCGACATCATACCGGCTACCTTGTCGGCGCTGCCGAGTTCTTTTACGAGACTGCGGGCATGCACGCGGGAGCCCATTTGGTCGGTCTGGAAGAAGGGTGCCTCCTCGTTGGCATAGGCTACGAAAATGATGCCGTTTTTGGTGGGCACATTTTTCAGGCGTTTGGCCAAGCTGAGCAGAGCCGCCACGCCCGAGGCGTTGTCATTTGCGCCGGGGGTACCTGTTTTGCCCTCGATAACCGGGCCATGTACGTTCCACTTTTCCATTCCCACGCGAGTGTCGTAGTGGGCACCAAGGACCACCCATGGGGCATTTGGGTCGGTGCCCGGTTTACGGACTTCGATGTTGACGGCTGTTTTGCCGGCGGCTCCCTTGTATTCCTCCTCCGCCGGGATGGTGTAGGTTTGTC
Source organism: Akkermansia sp. (assembly GCA_045614705.1). GTDB lineage: Bacteria > Verrucomicrobiota > Verrucomicrobiia > Verrucomicrobiales > Akkermansiaceae > Akkermansia. The sequence goes on along the minus strand of JAZLDM010000052.1, from coordinate 10,734 downwards.
GATTGACCTTGTAACCCATGCCGGCGAATTCCTTGGCAATGTAGTCAGCCGCTTTGTCGTAAGCAATTTGCTGATAGTGGTTTCTCTCCCCGATTTCACCGGCCAATGTGGTGACATGACGGCGCAATTCCTGCTCTGTCGGGGCGGTTACGGGGATTGTGCCGTCGCCTGTGGGTTGGTACAACTTGGTACAGGCCGTACTCAGAGTCAGAACGGCAGCTAATAATATGGGAAGCAGGCGTCTCATGGTGTTGCTCATTGTAGTTCGTTCCTGACTGTATTGCAAGTGGTGAGTGTGACATTGTACAACGGATTTTTGCGCGGTGTTGTCTGTATTTGAACTTGTGCGAAAGGCGCGTTTGGTGTAAGATGCTGCCTGTATTATGGCAGAATCCCTCATAAAAGTCACTGATTTGGTGCGGCACTTCGGTGCGGTCAAGGCGGTTGACAGCATATCGTTTGAGCTTCGGGCAGGGCAATCAGTCGGGTTAATTGGTGCCAACGGCGCCGGTAAGACAACGACCATGCGACTGCTGACTACGCTTGATTTACCCGATAGCGGCGAAATCATCATCAATGGCCTCGATGCTACGGCTTGGCCGGAAAAAGTTCGCGCCCGTATAGGGTGGATGCCTGATAGTTTCTCCCCGATGGACCATACAACAGTGTTTGATTATATCGATTTTTTTGCTCGCGCGTATGGTCTGAGTGGTGAAAAGCGTGTGATTGAGGTTGAGCGAGTTATTAAGTTTTGTGGCGTGAGCGAACTGCGTGACCGTTTTATCGACAAGCTTTCGAAGGGGCAGAGCCAGCGCGTATCGCTTGCCCGCATGCTGATAGGGAATCCTGACTTTTTGGTGATGGATGAACCCGCCGCCGGCTTGGACCCGCAAGCCCGACTGGAGTTCAAACAGCTGGTGCGCGAGTTGCAGAAACAGGGTAAAACTCTGCTTATCAGTTCGCACATTCTCACAGAATTGGCGGAGATGTGTGACGTGATGATTTTGATGGATCGGGGTAAAATTATACGTCGAGGTACTCTTGCTGAGCTGACAGGCGAAAATCAGCAGGGTACACCGTATAGTATTCGCCCCGTGGGCGACGCTAACGAACTGTTGGCATGGCTGGCCGGTAGTCGGGATTGGATGGGCGCAACCTGCCAAGCCGATGGTTGTGTGCATGCCACATGTCTGGCGGCGGATGATAAGTCAATAGCCGCAGCCATTGCTACACTTTGTGAGGGGAATGAAGTGCTTGAGGTCGCTCGCCGCACCGTAAATCTGGAACAGACTTTCGTCAATATCTTGCAGGAGAATAACCATGAATAAATACTTTTCGGATTTGCTGCCGCCCGCATTGGTGCGCGATATGCGCCGCAGTCTGCGCTCGCGCGGCTACCTTTGCATGTTGATTGTGTTCCTATTGTTGGCGACGTGGTTTCAGTATGATTCCACCTTGGAAGACCCGATAATGGGCGACAACTCATACTTGATGGCTTTAATTTCTATGGTTGTGCTGTGGTTTATCATACCCAGCAGAGCCGGCAACTCCGTATCGGCAGATGCCGGGGCAAAGGGCAGTAATTTTTTGATGCTTACTCCGTTGAGCTCGCGCGAGATTGTGTGGGGGACATGGGTGTCTGCCTTGTTCCAGTTATTGCTCGTGAGTGGACTTGGTGCGCTTATTGTGTGGTGGCGGGTTAGCTGTAGCACTAATCCTGCGGGAGATAATCAATGGCTTATCTATGGTGTTACAGTTGCCGTTGGAGCCATGATGTGCGCGGTGTTTTTGTTCATGTCGCAGCTGAGCCGTGTTTTGCGCACTCTGCTGGGGGTGGGCGTGCTGGTTGTTTGCTGGCAGGTCGTATCCGTGATATGGGAATTGGTTCTGATGCGGGAGAACTTGTTCTCAATGGCTGAGCTTAAGGAATATTTTACGGGAAATACCCTGTATTGGATAGTGGGGGATTATGTGCTGGTGATTGTGCTGCTGCTGGAGTTTGCCCGCCGTAGCTATGCGGCCCCGGCGGAAAACTGCTCGCGCAGTGTGCGTGTGCTGGCCGTGTTGGCACTGCTTACTGTGCCGCTGTACCAGCATGTTATGGCGGAGCAAGGCGGCGGACAGTTAATTTTTGCATGTTGTTATTCTATATTTGCCTGCATGAGCGATGCGCTTTTGCCTACATATTCGCTGGTGGCGCATGACAAGCGCGTCTGGCCGCTGTTGCCGGCGTATCTGCAAGTGCCGGGCTTGGGGCAGGCTGCGTTTTTCCTGCTCCCGGTGTTGGCTGTAGTGTGCTGGTTGTACTGTCGGTATCAGGATGGCCTGATGCCGGAACCTGAACCCATGTTGCTGCATGTGTTCACGTGGCTGAATGTGGGGTATACTCTGCTTTTTGTACTGCTGATTACAGACCTGCTGTGCAAGCGCGACAGCGTACATCGCCCGATAGTTTATGCCATGTGTGCCCCTCTGCTGATGTTGGCAACAATGACGGTATATTTCATGAGCTCGTCCGCAGTACGCCCGTTGGCTATGGCTGCTATGCCGTTTGGTTGTAATATGCTGTCAGACGAGCTTTCGACTCACATTAGCCGAGGTGTGAAAGACGGCGTTTGGTCCGTAGAAGTGTGCTCGGCATTGGGTATATCAACTGTTGTGTTGATGGTGACCCTGTTGTTGCTAATGTGGCGAGGCCGCCGCTCCTGAGCGCAGCAAAAAAAACTTAGCTGGTCGCAACAGCTCCGCAGTATCCTGCTGCGGGGCTGAATATTTTGATATCGGGGGCTCCCTCGAAAAGTGCTTCTACTCGACCGTGGTGGTAGAGGAAGGGGAATTCGCGCGCTTGCCATACCGTGGCTCCCGCGTGTTTGACCAGAGCTTCAGCCACGCACCAGCAAGCAAAAAAGTCATCTGCCGTTGCACCGTGGGACTCCCATACGTTCAGTTGTTGCGGGCACATGATGCGCTTGGCCAGGCGCGGCGTAGCGGCCTCGGGCCTTATTTGTTGAATATCCACCCCTATGGGGGCGTGGTGAAAGGCTAAACAGAGCAGGTTTGCAGAGTGTGATAAATTGAAGTAGAGCTCATTTCCGGGCAACGCCGGTTTACCGTGCTCATTGGTATTGAGCTCGATGGTGTGCGGGGGCTTGTTTAATCTGCGGGCCAGTTCTTGTTTGAGTAGGCAGCGCGCCATGCGGGAGCTGAGGGGGCGTTGGGCATAGAGTTGCTGCTCACCCGGGGAGAGCAGGCTGAGGTCGGCAGCGCACTCCGGCAGTTCGTGCAGGTGATAGCAAAGGTAGTCCATGGCGTGTTCAGATGTGGCAGAACCGCAAGCTGTTGTCTGCCGTGTTGTAGATGGCAAAGCCGGGTTTGCCGCGAACTCCTGCAATTTCCCCGGGATTGGCGATTAGGCATTTTTTTCCCACGCGCTGTTCGGCGTAGTGGGTATGGCCGTAAAACACAGCATCGTAGTCGCCGCGAAGCAGAGCTTGCTCTGCAATATGCGGGTAATGAGTCATGAATATACGCCGTTCTTCCAGCGTGAAATCGGCACTGTCCCCATGGTGGCGGCAGTGGTGGAATTGCTCCGCCAGTTGCAAGTGTGCTGCGCGCTCCCATTCGTTGTTGCCGAATACTAAATCGATGCCGTATTCCCATTCCTCGCGCAGGGTACGCAGGGTGCTCAGGGAGGCTATGTCCCCCGTGAGCAACAAGTGGCGGCAGCCTTTCTGCTCAGCTATTGCAAGTGCTGTGAGCAGGTTGGTGATGTTGTCATGTACATCGGAAATAACAGCTACTAGCATGGTCAGAGAACGTTGAAAATGGGAGAGTACGGAAGCGATTGTTCGAGCGGGGACCCTATGGTGCCGGAGGTAAAGCCGCGCGCAGTCATGTACCATACGGTTGTGCCGGGGGGAAGTTCGCGGAAGAGCGCGGGCTGCCCCGTGGCATTGACGTAACCACTGTATTGCAAGCCGACCCGAGCGAGCGGTCCGAAGTTATTTTTTATTTCCGCCGTGTAGTCGAAACCTGCCCGGGTCGCAAACCATGAACGGAAATCACTTTCGGCTTGCTGTATGGCCGGAGTATTGTTCAGCCACACGCCGGGGGCGTTCAGGTTGAGGTTGTGGCGGCGTACCAATTGTATGAAATTGATGGCATGTTCCCTCAAGGTCGGGCAATGCCGCACGCCGGTCATGTGAGTATGTTGGTGATTATCAATCAACCTTAATAGGGTGTAATATACATAAGCTTGCGCCAACGCCGGGCAATCCTTATGCCGGAAATTGAGTACTTGGGTGAGCAAGCGTGAAATGTTCGCCTTCAGGAAGAAGGTTCGTTTGCTGAGGTTGAGGTGCTTCATAAGGAGTGAGGAATCAATCACTCTTATGCTCACTTTGTCGATGTCATCGAGTCGCGTGTGGCGATTCTCTAAGTTGTGCTCGGGGTCGAGGTGAGAACGCGTGAGGTATACTCTGTTGTCCCCGAAATCAATCTGCGGCTTTTTTTCGGAGTAGGCGGTTACACCGTATGTGGTAGTAACTTGGTATAGTTTGTGATAGAGGGATGGCGCGGTAAAAAGGTTTTCTACCATGTGAGCCTGTTCCGCCGTAGCGGGATATTCGGCGGTAAATGTAGGGCCGCCTTTGAGCAAGGTTTGAGCGGCAGCCAGCTGTTGCTCCTCGTTTGTCGTAAGGTAGCCACCTTTTTGCAGGGCGCTTTTGACCTCGTTTTCAGGGGGGAGCAGGGGGAGTATGCTCAGTAATTTTGCCGCAGGCTCATAAGCGGCGGCATTACAGCGTTGCGCTGCTGTCAGGTGCTGCGGGTAACTGCGGCTCCGCCGAAGTTCTTCGCAAAACAGCATGTAGGAGGATATGGCAGCCGTAGTTGCTTGCAGCTCTCGTGAGCGCCTGACTACCGGTTCTATAAGTTGCTGGCTGAGGTTGAAACTTTTGGGCGCGGTGTAGAACTCCTTTAACCTTGGCCTGATTTCGTCGAGTTGCTTGCGGCAAGCCTCTAAATCTTGCTCGGGTGAGCCGGTGAAGGTAGGCGCGGCCGGGAGCGGGCGTTGCAGGTTGTTGATAAAGTTCAGTTTTTGTTCCTGCAATACGCTCTGTTCCCGGTTGCAGAGTGCTTGCCATCGTTTCGACAGCGGGTTGCCCATTTGCTGGGGAAGGTTGCTGAGCTCGCGTTCTATACCGGCGCGTTCCGCTATTGTAAGCGCAGACACTCGGCCGCCGCCGTTTTCCATGTTGCTGAGGCGTTGGTGCAGTCTATTGGCGCTTGCTTGTAAATAGGTCAGTTTGCGATTTGCAAGTTCAATGCTCGACTGCACTTGCGGCGCGATAAGTCGGTAGAACGGTGTGTCGAGCACCTTCTGAATGCGTTGAACTCGGTCGGCTTGGTTGAGCTCGAGGGCTTTGAGCAGCTCGCTTTCCATTCCCGTTGCTCGATTGCGACACACCACGACACCGCCACACAACAGTATGGTTATCAATACTATTAGCTCGATTATTACCAAGGTTCGCCGCCGCGCATCGCGTAGGAAGCTCAGTATGTTCGACTTTTGCTTTTTCTTACGGCGTGCCATCAGTCTGAGATTCCGGTGCAGGTGGTTGAGTGAGATTAAATGGTGCCAGATAGGGGGCAAAGGGTGGCTGTAGCAGCCAGTCTGCCATGTGCGGGTGGCTGTTGAGGAAACTTTGCCAAGCCTCGCGCTCTGCACTACCTGCCTGTGCAGACCAATCTTGTGCTTGGTAATCCCGGATTGACTCGTGCATGTACAGTCGGCACAAATCATCGGCATTCAGCTTGAGAGCAAGGGCGCATTCACTGAGTTTCTGTAAGTTGGCGGGGTGATTGCTGTGTGTTTCCGCAGCTGCCCGCAGCAGTCGCACACATTCCAATAGGGTGTCTCGGCTACTGTTCTGCCCGCTTGCCGGCAGATTGCGCAGGCGGGCTTCGAACTTATCGAGATGGCGAGCCGTGCTTTCGTAGGAATAGGTACTGGCGGCCAAGCGTGAGAGCAAGAGGGCGTCCTCTTCTGTGTTGATTTGAGTAATGATATCGCCGGTAAGCTCGCCGGCTTCGTCCATCATTAAGCCGGAAATCAAAGAAAAGCTGCTCCACAATGCAGCCGCTCCTATCAGATAACACGCCCAGCGCAGCCATTTGTTGGGGGCAGGGAGTACCTTAAATACTTCTACATCGGGCGTTTCTGTGTATTTGTACGGAAGGGTTTCGGCCGCTGTTGGTTCTGTTGTACGGGTTCCGTGCTTACGCGGTGGTAAGCCGGGACCACTCTGCGCGGATTCTTGTGAATGAGGGATAGCGCCGTCCAGAACGAGTTGCGAATTGATAGTGAGCTGCCGGTCCTGCTGTACCCGGGTTAATGATGCGGGTATTTGTTCCGTTCGGTGCAAGATAATTCTGTTGCAATGCAGTTCATTGATATTTGAACTAATCAGAGTAGTAAAGGTTTTGCCCCAACCGCGAGTGGAGGACAACCAGTCGCTCTCATGAAGGAGCATTAGCACCTCTTGCGGGCTGTCGGCTGCCGGTATCGTCACCACACAATCGCGGTCGTATGGAGGGGTGAAAAAACAGCGGGCGTTGTTTTTATTTCCGGTAAGTTTTTCCCAAGTGCGCTGGCTATCAGCCTCGGGCAGAGCTGCCGCTGTAAGTCGTGGCTCGTCATCTATGTAGGGAAAGCGCTCTGTCGCTGATTGGGTACACCACAGACCTACATTCCTGAGTGCCAGTATAAGCCCGGCCGGAGTGGGGCGCGACGCATTGCGGCGCAGTACCTGCACTTCATCGTATGTCATGGCAAGGTGGTGGGCTGTGTACCCTTGCTCAGCATCTATGACATGGCTGCTGAGTACATGTATAGGCGCGCCGTCGCTTTCGATTTGGAGGTAGCTGTAGTACAGGCCGGGGGAGACGTCGGCGCCTGTGTACAGGCTATGGGTCAGCTCTGTTAACCCTTGCTCCAGAGCACGAGGAATGGTGCGGCTACGAGCAACCGTACCTGCTGAGACTGTGGGCAGCAGGTGCTCCGAAGGTCGGTGGTAAATGAGCTGGTAGGACATGGTGAATCAGTTTGTTGCCGGCTGCAGCAGTTCCGGTGCATAGGTGTTGAGCATCCAGATGAGAGAATCCGTCACATGGGAGGGGGACAGGTTGGCGTCACCGGGCCCCATTAAAGTTGCTCCTGTCGTTTCATCCGTAAACATGATAGGCGCTTGCCCGAGAGATGACGCCGCAAAGTAGCGCACTCTTTCCGATATAGCCTCGGCATTTACACAAATTTGCGGAGCTATACGGAATAGCAGTTCGCGCAGTCGTGCGGAGTTCGCTTCGATGTTTTCCATACATACTCGGCCGTCGCGCACGGTTGAGAGCAATGGCTCCGGCCCCAGTAGGTGTTGCCAACAGTCGCTTTTGCCGATAATAAGAGCCAGTGGTGTGTTGACTTTGCGACCGGGGGGCAGCTGTAGTGCTGTCCGCAGGCGCCGCTCCGTTTCGGCCAAAAGACTGCTTTGCCGGCCGGGTGGGTACAGGCTGTGCTCAATCTGAGGGTCTTGTACTCCCTTGAGCAAAGCGCGAAAACCCGGGTTAGTGGTGGGGTCGAAGAGGAACAGCAAACCGTCTGCTACTTTAAGGTAGTCGGTGCTGACTGCCGATGTTTCTCCGCTTGTGGGCTCAAAACTTTCACCCGCGTTGTCATACAGCACTACAGAGTGCGCAACGCTGCCTTTGTCGAGCGTGTAGATGAATGGGCGGGGCATGAGTTGCGTGGCGCCGTTCATGTATACCTGTTGGTATAGGTGCCCATCCATGCTGGTTTTGCCGATATAGGCTTCGCGGGGGGAATTCGCTGTAAATACTCGTTGGCGTACCTCGTTCAGAGCTTTGTTGGCGGCTGGGTCGGCATCGCGGAACGGCACACCGAACTCCATGGGCAAGCGGCGCTCGAGTTCCTGTACCAATGTGGTAAGGTAATAGGATTTTCCCGATGCCGGAACTCCGATAATCGGGAATATATGTTGCCGCATCTCCTTGAAGAATGGAGGGAGTTTGTGGTGACAGAACGGGCATGCCTGCTCAGAGCAGCGAGCCCCCATCTGATCATAAATCTCGCCCTCGCTGCTGATTGATGTCGGTTTGAAGCGGAGCATTTCGTCCGGCCCCAGTTTGCTGTCGCCCTGTAGCTGGGGGTGTACAGCTATGCTGAGAATTTCCTCAGTAGTGAATGCCGAGCAACATGTCGGGCAGCGGTGCAGGTGCTCCGCTGAATGTGCGGACTCCGGCTTGCTCAGACCATTGCTCACGGCAAACTCTGCAACCTTGAGAATATCTTGAAGTAGGAAAACGTAACTGCCTAAGCCATCGAATGTTGTCATCATCTCCCGGCATTCATCCTCGGGGAGTTCCAGCAGTTGCTCTATGCTCATGCCCGGTGTCCAAGCCGCGCTACGCTGGGAGTACACATACCAAGTGCGCGGTCTGAATGCCGCAAAATCCGGCTTGTTCGAGTCTTCCCCGTACCATGCTACAAAACACCCTCCTGCCAGCACCATCAGGCAATAGGTCCCGGTGCTGATTTTATAGCCTTCGGTCAGTTCTACCCCATTGAGTGAGTAGGTGCCCAGTGCTTCTTTTGGAAAAAAATGGCAGTGCCCGTTACGGTGGGCGAATACTCCTGCTACGGGTATTTGCATGGCAACACGAAACGTACAATCTTCAGCCTTGCCGATTGTCATGAACGTCTGCTCCGATACACGCAATTTGCACGTTAGGCAGTCATATATGTAGAGCCGTTTTTTCATTTTGCCGCTCGCCGTTTCGTATTACTTTCTTATAGCATACATGGAGCCTCACGTCAAGAAATTACAGCTGATGTCTCAGCTGTTTAAGCAAAAGGACGGGCTGCATGCCTGTGCTTGCAGCCCGTCTCATGATTTAGCTAATGAAATGCTTTACTTGTCGGTCAGAGAACCGATGCCGGGCAGTACCTTGCCCTCAAGCAGCTCCAGAGATGCACCACCACCGGTGGAGCAGAAGGAGAGCTTGTCGGCTACCTTGAACTTCTTGGCTGCGGTTACGGAGTCACCACCACCAACGATGGAGATGCAGTCGCTCTCAGCCAAGCACTCTGCGATGGCCTTGGTGCCCTTGCTGAAGGAATCCAGCTCGAACACGCCCAGCGGGCCGTTCCACAGCACGGTCTTGGCGCCCTTGATGATGCTGCACATTTCCTCGATGGCCTTGTCGCCGATGTCGATGCCCATGCCGCCCTCGGGTACCTCGCCGTCTACAGCCCAGGGAGAGGTGCAGAAGGTCTCAGCGCCCTCCTCAAACTTGTAGGTGTAGCGGGTGTCGGCAGGCAGGATGAACTTCACGCCCTTGGCAGCAGCGGTAGCAAGAATCTCGTTGGCGAGGTCGAGCTTGTCGGCCTCAATCTTGGAAGCACCAACATTCTTGCCCTGAGCGGCCAAGAAAGTGTTGGCCATAGCACCACCGATGATGAAGGTCTGGCTCTTCTCCATGAGCTTGGAGAGTACCTGAATCTTGTCGGAAACCTTGGCGCCGCCCATGATTACAACGAAGGGCTGCTCGGGAGTCTCGAGCTTGCCCTCGAGGTACTCAAGCTCGTGCTCGATGAGGAAGCCCATAGCGGACTTCTCGGCGAAGTGGGTCACACCCTCGGTGGAGGCGTGGGCGCGGTGAGCGGAACCGAAAGCGTCGTTCACATAGAGAGTAGCGTTGCCCAGCAGAGCCTTGGCAAACTCGGGGTCGTTCTTCTTCTCTTTCTTGTCGAAACGTACGTTGTCCAGCAGCATTACATCGCCGTCCTTCAGAGCGGCGCGAGCGGCTGTTGCAGCCTCACCGATAGTCTCGGGAACGAAAGCTACGGGCTTGCCCAAGTGGCCGGCCAAGCAATCGGCAGCAGCCTTCAGGGAGAACTCAGCCTGATAGCCGGTACCTTCGGGGCGGCCCAGGTGAGAGCAGAGAACCAAGCGAGCACCCTTCTCAAGCAGGTACTTGATGGTCGGCAGCGCAGCCACGATGCGAGCATCGTTGGTGATGGCGCCGTCTTTCATGGGAACGTTGAAGTCCACACGCATGAGAACTTCCTTGCCGGCAACGTCGAGGTCACGTACAGTGAGTTTAGCCATATTGTTATTGTATTTGGTTAGATATTCGGAAAGAATCTTCAGGGACTACACCCCGCGCGGTTATTATACCCATTATCGTGCCGTGTTGCAAGGCTAAAAACGCACTATGACGATTTTGTCACATGTGTCCCAAAGATTTTTTCTGAGAGACGCAAGTGCCGATAAATCCTAGGCTTTCCGGATAGAGACTTTTTCGAAGCCCCCCTGTACTCAGATTTGAGCAAATTTTGGGGGAGAATGCGCCTTATCTACCTGCTGATTCATCCAGGTCCACAAATCAATGTAGCTCATCAGATGAATTCTGATGAATGTGACAAGATTGGACATATGCCAGTCGTACTTTGCCTTGTTTTTGAGGTATTGGAGCAGCAAAATGGCTATCATGGCCGTCCAGATTTGGCACATCACAGCATTCTTGTTCGTTCCGATAAAGGTCTTGATGCGTAAATGCTGTTTAATGGTCTTAAAAAAACTTTCAATCTGCCAGCGGGATCTGTAAAGCGCACTTATTGTATCAGCCTCCCAATGAGCATTATTCGTAATCAACTCT
>JAZLDM010000051.1:0-34787 GCA_045614705.1 Akkermansia sp. | reverse complement strand
CAACCCATATAAGAGCATACATGCAAAGCCCCCTGATTTGCACCAGGGGGATCTATTTGCAAGAAACGGCTGATGATTTTCGCTATCCTTTGATATAGGTATGCTCTACTTTTGGGTGCTCACCTATTTTGGACAGCTATGGTCAACAGTAACCTGAGTGTGTACGGAAAAGCAAAAATGGCTCAATCTTTGGCCGGTCTGAAGGAGCCGTGCCCACGGCGATGAGGCCCGGGGAAACGGCGCGGCGCACGTCGCATGCGCAGCAAACGCTCGCGCAGGGCTTTAATACGCTCGGCGTCATAATCTTTGAGCAGAGTACGCAGCTCCGGCTCAAGTTGAGCGGCACCATCCCCATGCAGGTAATGGCGAGTGAAGAGCTTGACGAGTTTATCCCTCAAGGCCGGAGTAAAATCACCACGCGAGGTCACGAACGACAACATGCCGAGCGTGCGCTCGCGCTCACTGCGAGCCAACTCAGACTGCCCGGCAGCGGACAGTTCGCGCACATAGAGGTCGCGAGCCGAAACAAATAGCATAATCAACTCACTATCTGCAACTGATGTTGCCAGCAGTTCCTGAGCATAATTTGCAGCGACTGACGACTTCGGCGCGTAAGAGGCGCCACGGCGGGGCATGACAGTCAAGCGTACATAGGCTCGCTTCAATTCATCGGAATCCGGGTTCTCGGCCAACAATTGCTCGAGCAGGGCCAGCGGTGACTCCCCATTCGGCGCAAGCAGTTGCTGCACTTTGTTGCTGCGAGCACGGGAAAGCAGCTCAACCTGCAAGAGACGCGCCCCGGCATTTTCCGGTTGTTCGCGCAGGAGCTGAGCCAACATTACAGCGGCGCGTTCGGAAATACTGCCATGCGAGCCCAACACAGCCTCCGCCATATTTCGGCGCTTCTGCTGCTTGTTGTCAAGATTAACAGAAGGACCGATACCGTAGCGAGCTGCCACTTGCAGAGCCCGCACAAGTTCCAGGCGGGTATCAAAATCGGCGGTAGGGGGCACTTGTTTTTCCAGCGCGGAGATAAGGCGAGCGGCCTCGCGGTATCTCTCGGGGGATTCTTGTGCAAAGATAGCCGACGCCAGACCGCCGGTTGCTACCACAAAATCATAACTTCCGGGTTCGGTCTGCTTAATCACGCGGCGGAAGTACTGTTCCGCCATGGCATAGTCGCCGGTTTTAAGCGCGATGGTGGCAAGTATGGAGCATGCATCTATAACCTTGCTGCTACCGCTCTCCACCTGCCCTGCAAGCTGCTCGTAGTAGGGCATAATGTCCTGCAACAATCGCACATCTGCGCGCGAGGGCGGCAAAAACTCCGCCTCTGCCGAGCCTTCGCTCACCATGGCAGCAAAAATGCGCTGCAAGGTGGAATCCGCAATCTGTTCATTGAGCTCAGCGCGCTCGCGCTGCTCATTTTCGCTGCGCAAAGCACTCTTTACACGGGCGTAGCCCACGGTGATTGAGGCATAGAGCAGCAGCAACAAGCCGGCGGCCACATGGCACCACATAGCAGCCGCAGGTCGACGCCGCAGCCACAAGCGATAGCGGCTCCATAACGACGTGCGCCGTGCTTTCACCGGCACGCTGTCGAGCACACGCTGCAGGTCATCCGCCATGGCCTGCATGCTTTCGTAACGATCCGCAGGGTTGAATGCCACGGCTTTATTCACCACGGCCCCCAGTTCGCCGAAACCTTTGAGCGGCGGCAGGCTGTCGGAGCAAATAGCCTGCACCAGTCGCCCGGCCTCGTGCTCCCGAAAAACAGGTTGGCGGGTAAGCAATTCATAGAGCGTGAGCCCCAGACTGTACTGGTCACCGGCGAAGGTATCGGCCTCGCCCTTCAATCGCTCGGGTGCCATGTAACGCACCGTTCCATCTTGGCTCTGAGCCACCAGCGGCGCGCTCTCCCCGGCATTCAAAATGGTAGCCAGCCCGAAATCGCTCACCAGCAGCACGCCATCGTTCCCCATGAGCAGATTGCCGGGTTTAATGTCGCGGTGAATCACGCCGTGCGCATGCGCAAAGGCCAGAGCATTCGCCGCTTGTACACCCACACGGGCAACAGCCTGCTCGATAGGTACCCCGGGAAAGGCTGCCCCCAGGCGCCCGACGCTGAGCCCCTGCCCGTGCACCAGCCCCATCACATAGTAACGGTAAGGCCCCTCGTGCCCGGCACCGAAAACCTCCACTATGTTAGTATGGCGCAATCCGGCCAGCACGCGGGACTCGTTTTCGAAGGCATCGCTCACCCGCAAATCACTACTCCACGAGGGGGCCAATATCTTAACGGCCACTTCGCGGTGCAGGGATTCCTGCCGGGCGCGAAAAACCGTGCCCATGCCGCCGCTGCCAATGCGCTGCAAGAGGTGATAGTCACCCAAACGCTCCGGATAATGCGCCAGCACCGGTGCCGGCGGTTGAGCACTACGCCCCACGCCCTCAACATCGAGCATGAGCGGCAGAATTTCCAACAGCTCCGGCTCACATTCCGGATGGGTGGCAGCAAATGCTACATAGTCAGCACGCTCGCCCCCACGCACCCGCTCCAGAAACTCCTCAGCCAGTGTGGCAACCAGCTCTTCTTTCTCCGCCTCCGTCATGCGCCGATATTGCCGAGAAGTTCTTTCATGCGCTTAAGAGCCCGCACATAGCGTATACTGGCAGCCTTGGGGTCGATACCCAGAGCAGCCGCGCACTCAGTGTTGCTGAGCTCCTCGAAATGGCGCAGTTCAAGAATTTCCCGGTCATTTTCCGGCAACTCACTCATGGCGCGCCGGGTTTGCTCCAGCAGTTCCAAGCGCTCCAAGTGAGTACGCGGTCCCACCAGAGAATCCGCAAAGCGAGACAGAGCATTGACCGATACATCATCATCTCGCTCGGCCAAACTGCTCTCCTTCATCGCATCTCGCTTACCTGCAGCGAGATGTTTGCGCTCCATATCGGTGATGGTCTGAAGAGCAAGCTTGCGGAGTTTCACAAACACCGGCACATCGCTATGCTCCTGCAAGAACTTCATGCGGCGACCGCAGGCTAAGTACGTCTCCTGCGCCACATCATCGGGGCTCATGCGGCGCAACAGCACAGGCGACATGCGCGTGGCTATCAGACGCACCAAGCGGTCACGATTCTGCAACCACAACTCAGCCAGCCACAAGTTCTCCGGAGCATCGACAGTCATGGCATTTATTATCAGGATTTAACAACCGAGCAAAAGAACTCAATCCTTCACATTTTCGGCACGCAAATCGCGCGTCATGAGCTCCTCGAGAGCCTGACGAGCGGGCTTGCCGCAGTAGAGGATTTCGTACATGGCATCCGTCAGCGGAGTACGCACATCGAGCTTGCGAGCCAACTGGTACGAAGAAATGGTATTCGGAATACCCTCCACCACCTGACCGATGCGCTCCTGACACTCACTCACGGGCACGCCCTGAGCAATCATGCGGCCGGCTGTCAGGTTGCGGCTATGCTCAGAATAGCAGGTCACCACCAAATCCCCCATACCGGACAAGCCCATGAAAGTCTCCATACGCCCGCCACGAGCCAAGCCCAAACGAGTCATCTCAGCCAATGCGCGAGTAGCAAGAGCAGCACGAGCATTGTCACCAAGCCCAAGACCGGCACAAATACCACTGGCGAGAGCAAAAACATTCTTAATAGCACCGCCAATCTGCATGCTCACCACATCCGTAGTGGTATACACACGCAGGTACGGAGTGCTCAGGCGCTTCTGCACAGCGCATGCTACAGCTTCATCCTCAAAGCCGACCAAGGTCAAACTGGGCAGCTCAAGCACAATATCCTCCGCATGGTTGGGACCGGAAAGCGCACCCACCGGGCACTTAATCTCGGAAGAGAGGATTTCGGTCATGAGCAGGTTGGTGTCTTTCTCGATACCCTTAGAGCAGCTGACAACCACGGCGTTTTCAGCCAAGCCAACCTCGGCCAGACTGCGAGCCACCCCACGCATAACCACGCTGGGAACCACCACGATAACAAGGTCGGCTCCGGCGACATCCGCCCAGCTGCTGGTTACTGCCACATTTTCCGGCAGGGGCTTAGCCCCGGTCACACGGCAGAGGCTATGGCGAGTCTCACGAATGAGAGCGGCCTCCTCTTCCCTATAGGTCCAGAGCACTACCTCACCGCCACTATAACTTGCTGTAAGAGCCAAAGCGGTACCCCATGCACCGCCGCCGATTACTGCTGTTTTTTTGAAAGTCTGAGTCATATCACTTAGATTTTTTGGAGAAAGCTTTGGGTTCCGTGCCATTGCACAGACGAACGATATTGCTGCGATGCTTGTAAACCACGAGCGCAAAAATCAGGAACAGAAGCCCCAAGGCCATACCATCGGCTACACTCAACACACCGTCCTGCCACCAGAACTCCCATGCCGCAGTCAGCACCAACACCAGCCCCGCTACCATACTGGAAAGTGAAACGTAGCGGGTGAGCGCCATCATGACAACCCACGTTGCTAAGATAGACACCCCCACCGTCAGCGAAAAGGCAAACATGCAACCGGCCGTGGTCGCCACACCCTTACCGCCTTTGAAACCCAAGAAGCAAGTGTAGGTGTGCCCCAGAACCAGCGCAAACATCACCCCCAAAAACCACCCCATGTCGGCAGCGCTCATGGCAGTCACCTCGCCGCCCAAATGCCACTTCATGTACAGCAACGGCAGCAGACCTTTCAGAAAATCACACACAAAAACAGGTATACCCCACGCCTTTCCCAGCACGCGCACCGCGTTTGTCGCACCGATATTGCACGAGCCATGTTCGCGCAAATCAATACCGTTGAGCTTTCCGGCCAGATAACCGAAAGGCACAGAGCCAATCAAGTACGCTGCTACAATGTACAGAATATTTTCTACCATACAGCGATAGTATACGCCGCATTCGCCCCGATTGCAATCTTTTTATTCATTCAGGCGCGGATTTTTCACTTCCGCTTACAAATTGCCACGCACTCATACAAACACCCTGCCCTCTTGCAAAAAAAATCTTCCGTCCTCGAACCGCTGATGCTCAACACTTTTCAATAACCCACCATAAAAAAATGCAAATTTATTCAATTTTTTACTTGACGAACGCAAACGAAGCATGTATAATTGCGGTGCACCCCGTTAACAACAACGGCTTGCAAGAATGGCTCGGTAGCTCAGTTGGTAGAGCAGCGGATTGAAAATCCGCGTGTCGGCGGTTCGATCCCGTCCCGAGCCATTATTTTTATGCCCGGATTTCACCCTATCCGGAACCGCTCGGGGCGTAGCTCAGCCTGGTAGAGCGCCAGCTTTGGGAGCTGGATGTCGCAGGTTCGAATCCTGTCGCCCCGATGCACCCCTGACCCGCCGCCGCAATGGCGGCTTTTTTGGGTCAACTCCAAAAAGTGTGGGAATGCTGTTTTTTGAGTCATCGGCCATGTGAGCACTCTACTAATACCCTTAACTTGTAATTTTGGAAGTTTCTGTAGCCATATCCTAGTACTCTGACGTTCCTTAATAGCATATAGGGCATGGTAGGACATTTGTCCTCCATGCTCAATTCTTTTATTGGGCTATTGAGTATCTTTTGCTCTCTCTTACGCCAAAAGCGACGCCTTTTTCTACTCCGGGAATGGGACATGCCCACACTTTATAACGAAGAGCCGAGTACTTCGGCAAGGAGCTGCTCAAAGAGTATGCCTGTCTCGGCGTAGGTTTACCGAAGACGGAAAATCACCGCCCGGGAAAAGGGGCTGATGTGACCCGCCCGGCAAAATCCCAGCAAAACGCCCGACAGGAGCCTTGCGGGGTAGGATTTTAGTCTAATGTGCCTTTACAGAATACTCTGTGCTACATTCTTCCTTTATCCGGGGATTTTTCAAATATATTTCCCCAAGCAGGGGCGGATTCACGCCAGTATTTTTTAGCACAGGAAATCATTTTATCTATACCTCGCTTGGCTACCTTAACGTCTACTCCTACATTTGCGAGGTATCTTTTCCCTTCTTTTGTATGAAAAAAAGCTCTCCTGTTCTGCATTATTTCCATGTGGTTAGATGCCACATTTCCTCTAAGTAATCCAACCCTGCAAATCGGAGGAATTTGTCTGAATGCTTCTCTTATACGGGCAAAAGAAAATGTATACTCATTTAAATTTCCTCTGCATAATGAAGCACCCTTCATTCCGTCAGAAACAGATTTGCTATATTCGGTCTTTTTTTGAAGCGAACGCTCATAATCATTTTGGGAGAATGTTGAAAAGTCGGCCTCGGTTATTGCAAAAACGAGTCTTTCTGCATTCTGAAATTGCAGATTATTTAGTTTAATCACCTCTTCATTATTTCTAGACCTTATTTGTTGTTCCGAAGCAAATCGAGGATACAATTTAGAATCATACACTACGAGCAGGTTGATTGGAGAAATCGGACAAACCATTATTATCCCCATATAGGATAGATGTAATGCTTCTTTGACGAACGGATTAAAAATTATTACAGGGTTATCGGAGGAAATTAAGGCATTTTTAGTATTGTAGTTTACAATGAGTACTGATAAATCAGCCACTATTCTCGCCTTGGATTGGATATAATTTAGCCAATGCTCAGGTCTACTCCTATTTTCAATCACCTTGGTGGCTTCATTTATTACATCGGGATGGTCTTTGTACGACAGTATACCCAAACGTTTACATGTCTCATGCAATACATCAGCAAGCCCCTCTTTCTTTAGCTGCTGGTTTTGTCCACTTGTGCGGATTAATTGAAAAACAATAAATTCTTTTAGCGATTCAACATCAGTACTACTTAACACCTCATTTTTGATAGCCTTTTTGATGCTTACTGACCATCTTCCCTCCATTTTTGCTAGAGTATTTTCCCATTTCAAATCATCGCCATAATAGTAATTAACATAGCACTGATTAGAGAAAGGAGAATGCGGTATTATCCTGCCTTCTCCAATTATATACAATGAGATACTTTTTCCGTCGCAGGAAAAGTTTCTCATGTAAAACTGGGGGATGAAATGCTGTTTCTTTTTGGATGCCACGAAAATATTTGAAGTAAAAGGAAATCATAATCTGCTTATTATTCTTTCGGTACGACTCGCACTCTCTCCTTATCGTAGCGATACTTCACAATACTCCCATCAACAATCATGCTGATAGCCTGTTGAATGACGGAGATAGGGACGCTGTACCATTCATGCGGATGGCAGATGAAGCCGTCCTTATCAATCACATCTAGGTCTACTTGGCAAATGGCAAAGAATCGATGTATCAGGGATTCCAGCTTGCGGACGTTAATATCATAGCATGCGAAAGTCTGGACGATTTTCACATCATCCATCAGATATGTGGTTTCGTTCTTTGCGTTTTTAATGCGTTCCTCTACGGATGTCGTAGCTACACCTATTTTGAACAGATTGGGAATAGCAGCGATGTCCGGCTTCTTACTTGCACTTCGGAGGATGTAAATGAAGCCACGCGGTTCTATTTTCTGCTCCTCCTCTTCGGCATACAGAACAAATTCTTTCTCATCGTATTCACTAATGAGGAAACCGTCCCTGTATAAAGCGGACAGCAGAGAGCGGTACAGCATATCACATTCCTTACCGTTCTCAAAAATAACGCGCAGACGCCTATTTTTTCTATCTCCCTGTAAGAACTCCTCATTGGATTCGGCTACATAAGCCAAGAGCCCATAAATCAGCGCAAAACTCCCTACATTGATACTTTGCTGCGCATGGGAGCCCGTAATGCGAATGATATGCCGGTTGTTGTATTCAAGGTCTGAGTGGCATTGCTCAAACAACGGTCTGAACTTCTCAAACTCCTTGCACGGCTTTCTGTTAGCTACATAATCAGGTTGAGCTTTTCTTTGTGGCAAGATACTGGTGTCGAAGATATCATTACTGGCTAGTTGAGTCAGTAGTTCTTCGTCCGAGTTGCTCCATGTTTCTTCTTCCACATGGGGCAGTAGATTCAACACATCCAAATCGCGAACAGCAGCAGTCTTTTCGGGATTCGTGCGGAACTCAGCCAGTCGCTTGGCGAGAGATCTCTCGCGTATGCCTTTTTTGATTTCCGGCTTGCGCCCCTCCTTACGAACAAAATTGACGATTTCCTCGAAGCTCATTCGTAATCTCGTATCTTGCGTAACGACATTACTCTGCTTAGGAGCCTCGGGCTTGATGCCTAGCTCCTTCATCTCTTCAAACAAACCTGACCAATCTAATTCCTCAGCCATTCTGCGACTCTCTCATTTTGCGTTTAAGAACAATCAAAGCCTCAGCCAGCAAGGTTTCGTTTGCATCGTCCGGATTGATTTCCGGCTCACGCCCGTATTCCTGGATAAAATTACGAATGAAGCTCCATAGACGGTGCGCCTCCTCCGGAGTCATGGTGATGCGCTTCTCCTGAATAGCGTCACGAATAACCCTCAGCGTGGGGGCGGTCAGCTGCTTAGACAAAATCTCATAGGCCTCTTGGAACGGATTGATTCTGTCAATCAGGTTGATATCCAAGTCGTCTACATTGATGAAGCGGTTGCTGAGTAATACGAATTTTCTACCTCCTTCTTCCTCCTTGATTTTAGCCTGCTTCATGGCATTGTTCATCACCACATGCTGGCGCACCTCCTCAATTTCTGCATTGCTCAGTTCCGGATAGCGGGTGGAGATAATCTTGGGTATCAACACCTTGTTCGTCATCAGAGGGGAAATCTCCGGATTGGCTATCACCTTGCGCACGGTGTCATCCTGCATAATCTGTGCAGTCAAATCCACCAAATCATTCTCTACGATTTCCTTGACTCGCTTGGTGCTCGGCTCTTTCAAGCCTTTGACGTTAACAAAGCCGGGCAAGGGCTCGGGTCTGTTTAAGAACTTAAAGTCAGGCGCAAGCACCTGTTCCATAAGCAACGAGGCCGTAATAGCTTTGAGCATGTTGTTGACAGAAAGCGTCACTTCATCATTGGTAGCACGCGGTGCAGCTATCAGATTGGTAAACTGGGTATGCTCCTTACCGGGGCAATCACGAGTAGCTCGGCCGATAATTTGGATAATTTCCGTAAGCGATGCTCGGTAGCCTACTGTCAAAGCGTGTTCACACCACGGCCAGTCAAATCCCTCCTTGGCCTTGTTGAGCGCAATAATGATGTCCAAATCATCGCGTCCTTTAGCTGTAGAAAGATAGGCTTCTACCTTGCTACGATTGAGGGGAGTATCATCTACTAAGTCGGCTATCTTCAATATTTTGCCGTCTCCATGGCGTTTTACATAGAGGATTTTCGTTTCCGGGTCTTGCTTATCCAGCTCACCAATGATGCCGATAATTTCGCCAACCTCGCGAATCTTGTCCCCGGTGGATTCACCGCTGTTGACATTGGGGATGTGCAGAATCGTCTTTTTATCCGTATCAAGCACCTCTCCCAAGGCATCCAGATAACGCCCCTGATAGAAATGATGCCCAATGCCCAAGCTCTTCAAGTAGGTATAGCCATTGAGCTGGTCATAGTAGCTGAACACAACTCGCTCAAAGCGGGCTTCATCCTCCGGCATCATCACCGGAACATTATCACCACGGAAGTAGGAGCCGGTCATAGCAATAACGTGTGCCGAGGATTCATACAGCACCTTATGCACCAAATCACCCATGCGATTTTCCTGCTTGTCGGCAGAGGAATGGTGGAACTCGTCAATAGCCAGCAAGCAGCCATCGAAATCTGCGGGAGACAATTGTTCAAAGGCAAAGCGTAACGTCGCGTGGGTGCAGATGAGTATTTCTGCATCATTCCCCATAAATTCCTTGAATAGGTTGACCTTTCCGGCAGAGGTGTCAGAATCCGGGGTGCAGAGATTGTAACGGCTGTCCGGTTGCCAGTCTGCAAAGAAGCCGAATCGCGAAAGCGGAGTCGGAGCAAACGATGCGCCAATGGTACATTCCGGCACGGCTACAATGACCTTGCGGATGCCCTGATGCTGCAATTTGTATAACGCAAGGAACATGAGGGCTCGGCTCTTGCCGGACGCTGGCGGTGCCTTTAGTAGCAGGTATTGGGCATCTCGCTTGGCGTAGGCGCGAGCCTGCATCTGACGCATGCCCATGGCATCCGTCTTGGTGCTTTCTCCTGTAGATGAGTAGTTGACTTCTACGATGTTTTTCATTTTTTCTCCTCTACCATTTGTTGATACAGAGCAAATAAACATTCTAGGCGTTCCTCTTCGGAGAAGAACGGCTTTTTGCGATACAGGCTATCAACAAGTCTGTCATTTTCTTCATGCGCTTGTTTCAAGTCTGCGGGCATACCTTCGGGACTGTACAGGTCTCCCAGAGTTATTTCCGTATGCTTTTCCCGAATATCAAGGATATTGTACGCGCTTTCATTTAATTGCTCTTTTTCTGTATCTGTTAAATCCCTTATGGGGAAAGCATTATAGCAAAGTTTAGCAGAATAGCGGTAATCTGTTTTTAAGCGACTACTGAAGGCTCGCACCCAAGCCATGTGCATGGATGAGCTTAATACAGAAAGTAGCCAAGGCTCTGCATCATATATGGCAAATGCTGTTGATATAACGGTTTCCGAATCTACATAACTCATCGGAATGTATGCTCGTCGCTCGGATGATACGAGGGGGACTATTATTGCCTCTTTTTCCTCGTATGTGTTCTGCATGAACTGATGCGGTATATTTGCAAATTTTCGAGTCGCTGATTTCTTGCTTTGAGCTCGAAAATTGGCCACTGCTTCCACTCTAGAATGCACAGAGGGGATATGTTTCCATTCACGCCAATCCGCGTCAGAGAACCATAAACAATATCGCTCTATTCCCTTCAGCAAGTCTCCTGCGCCCATAAAACGGCGAAGACAAGTGAAATTAGGATACTCCTCTTTTAACTTCTTAGCTTCGTCTGGAGACAAGATTAAATGGCCGTCATCAACAGGAGCACTTCCTATAAGTATTGAAGGAAAAGCGCTGATAGGGGTTTCTCTGCCTGTCATAATTATCTTTACGTCAGGAATTAAATATGGAGATATGTAAGAAGCGTAAGATAATGTATTATCTCTGAACAAACGGCATTTGTTGCTATTTCCACACTTTAAGCCTAAAATACAGACTGTTACACCAGCCTGATTCCTCGCGTTGTTAGTCCATTTAAAAGAGGTATAAGCAAAATCTATATATACGCCTTTTTCCAATATTGGTTCCCATAACGTGGGTACCTGAGACCCTTGGGTAATAGAATTAGTGGTAACAAAAGCAGCTCGAACTTGTGTTTGATACATATAGCGAGCAGCTAAAGCAACCCAGCAAGAAACGTAGTCCAAATCTTTATATAACCTTTGTCCTGCAAAGACAAAAGCAACATCATCTTTTTGTTCTTTTTTTAGCAATTTGCCACCTGCGTATGGAGGGTTTCCGAAAATGTATATTTCTGCCTGCGGAATAGGGGCAGCGTTTATCAATAGGGGCTCAAGGGTATACAAAGGAGCTGACGTATCCAGAGGCTTGGGGCAAACTTTTTCCCAGTCTAAGCGTAATGCATTGCCAAGCACAATGTTATTATTTGGCTTGAGAGGGAGAGTGGGAACAACTACCTCAAATGCGGCGCGGAAGCGTTCATTCATCTGATGGTCTACTAGCCACATGGAGAGCATGGCTACTTCGTGAGCAAAGTCATCTATCTCGATGCCGAAGAATTGAGTAATGTTTACACGTGGATAGCGCATTAGCCCAGGGGTTGCCTCGATAATTTCCATTTCCAGCTCTCGGAGAAGTTTAAAAGCAACAATCAGGAAATTGCCACTACCGCAAGCGGGGTCAAAGAATCGGATGGAGCTAATGCGATTGATAAAACGGTCTGCCGCTTTGACATCGCCCTTGACTTTATCTGCCTCTTCCCGCAAATCATCAAGGAAGAGAGGATTCAGCACCTTCATGATATTGGGTACTGAAGTGTAGTGCTCACCAAGTTCTTCACGTTTTGCCGGGTCTTGGCAGGCCTGGAACATGTTACCGAAAATATCGGTGTTAATCTCTGACCAATCCTGATGACCGGCAACGAGTACCGCGTCACGGGATTTTCTGGAAAAGACAGGCACCGGGACTTCGTGAGCAAACAAACCGCCGTTGACGTAGGGAAAAACGGTATAGCGAACAGGCAGCTCTTTACGCTCTGGTGCATTTTCCGGCATATTCATGACGCGGAACACGCGGGCAAATACCTCTGCCATATCCGAGCCATCTTCCAGAGTCGTTTCCTCCAGCAAATCAGTAAACATCTGGTCTTCCGGGAGAATTCCGCTATCCTCCGCAAAGAAACAGAAGAGCAGACGCGCCATAAACACGTTTAACGCGTGCTCATCGAAACCGGGATTATCCGCCTTGATGGCATCAAATAGCTTACCCATTTTGCGGGCTGCATTGATATCGGCTATCTTCTCCTCGTAAAACTTCGCTTTTTCTCGTCCCGTCCACGGCAGGAAGAAGTCACAATGCTTGTACAAGTCAGAAATCGGGAACTCGCGTGTTTCCTCATCCTTGGTATCGAGAGCAGACCAGTTATTGCCATCACTCACTACAAGGAAGCGCGGACGATGCTTCATGATAGCTTTGCTGGCACGCATATCCTGCAAAGCAGAAAGAGAAGTGCCCGGCAGTACCTCCTGATAGCACAGCTGCTTTTTCCAGATGATTTGCCCCGGTTCCTTGCTCTGATTATAGTCTCCGCTCTTGATGCGTGTCACCGTAGCCTTGGGGAAGCCATAAGCAATGAGCACATCGTAGATAAGCTCCGGATTAGGAGAAAGGGTTTTGAGGATGGTTTCAATCTGTTCCTGCGTACGCGCCATGGGGATATTCTACCACATTCCAGATTTCACCTCAAGGGCGCACGAGCCGAAAAAGTCATATTTTCTAAAAATTATGACCTTATTTAATGGTTCCTCTGCCCTAGACTCCCGAAGAAAGTTGCTATTTTCTTTACTGCAAGTTACTTTTAAGGCGAGATTCTCTGAGAGTGTCACCGTTCGGTTGAAAAATACTCCATGCTACATAGCAGTGTTCGTTCATGATGTCTTTAGCAGCCATATGCTTTCAAACTATATATGTGTATGAGTTATATAACTCAGGAGCAAAGCGTTAAATACAGCTATAGTGTTTTATGTGTTAAGCTAATAGTGCTCTACTTAATCTTTCTCGTTCGCCGTGTCCTATAATCCGGTGTGCGTTTCATATATAGAAACCTCCACAACATCCTCCACCGGGATGCGGGTGCCGGTGTCTAAGATAAGGAGCTTCTCATGCGGTACGAGCTTTTTGATACGCCCGGAGATCTCTGTGTAGCTGCCGCCGGACTTGCGCGCGTCAGGGACGAAATAGACGATGTTCAAGACTAGGTTGGAATCGGTTGAAGCCAGTTGGAGAAGGTCAGAGGTTTCCTGCTTTACGGATTCATCCAGAATAGGCCGTTCGTCTGTGAGGCGGGCGGCTTCGACGATTGCGGCATCGTGTCCCGTTAAGGCAGCAAAGGGGAGAACTGGGCTGCGCGATCAGCCATGCTCATCTGCGGATGATTCCGGGATACATGGTGGGGCAGATGGATGATATCTGCGTATTTGTCTTCTGCATCGTACATCATGCTTTGTGTCCTCCTATCTGTGAGTTGCGGTCGCGGGTGGTAACCCCTTTTCCTTGCGAGCTATTCTCAGCGTATGGCGCTTTCCTGTCGTGCTTTCAGATAGCGTTTGAGCAGGAACGCGCAGAAATAGGGGATAGTGAGGAATGAGTCTGAACGACCGATATTGGCGCGCGCTAGTTTGATGCCGGAGTGAATAGCATCATACTTTTCTGATTCCACCAGCTTTCGTAACGATTTCGACACCGTGTTACCAGCTTTGACCTCGACAGGTATCAGATCATCTGAGGTGCGGACAAAGAAGTCCATTTCAAGGGTTGAATCGTCCTTACGGTAGTAGAACAAATCATAGCCGCTCTTGGATAAGGCTTCTGCCACAAAATTTTCATACAAGGCTCCCTTATAGATGCCCAGGTTCTTGTTGCGCAGCAAATCTTCGCGCGATTCTTCATCGAGCATGGCAAGAAGCAAACCGGTGTCTGCCACGTAGAGCTTATATTTATCCGGAGCAAAGTTTCCTTTCAAAGGCAGTTCCGGATAATGCAGGCAATAGCAAATCGACAGCAGTCCGGAATCCAGCAGCCACTCCACGCAACCGAAGTATTCACGAGAACGGGCGTTTTTTGCAACTTTGGTAAGCTGGAACTTCTTGTTTTCCTTTGCCAGCTGGGGCGGCACCTGATTGAACACGGCAAGGATTTTGGCTTTATCCAGCCCGGAGGCATATTTACGGATATCCTCGCGATAATCCCGAAGCAACTGCTGCTGAAGCTCTGCTGTTTCTTCAAAAGTGCCACTCCGCACAAATGCACTGATAACCGCCGGCATTCCGCCCAGAATAACATAATCCAGAAACAGAGAAAAATACCGTTCCAATTCGGCATTACTGAAAGGCTCCTCGCGCAGGAGATGCCCCAGCATGTCATCCACTGCATCAGCCCGGTATCCACGTGCCCACAGGTACTCCTCAAAATCAAAGGAGCGCATCTCATAATCCTGCTTGTATCCCACGCTATGGCTCTCGATGCGGGAATACTGCACCCCTAGGAGCGATCCACTGCATATCACATCGTATCGGCCATCGATATGGAAGAACTTGAGCGCGGTCGTGATTTCCGGAAACTCCTGAACCTCGTCAAAAAAGATAAGAGTTTGCCCCTTATCAAAGCGGAAATCCGGATTCATTCTCGACAACAGGCGCACAATATCATCCACCGCGTAACCATCGGCAGTAATGCCCTTGTAATGGGGTGATTCCACAAAATTCACATATACAACGTGCTTGTACTGCCGCGTGGCGAATTGCGTGATTGCTTCTGTTTTGCCGACCTGCCTGGCCCCCCGGACAATGAGGGGCTTACGTTCCGGCGCTGATTTCCAGGCATCCAGAAAAGCATCTATCTTACGTCTCAAATACACCTCGGACTGCATGCGTTTATGGTTTTTACGTAAAATAATGACTTTTTAATGAGTTGTCAATTATTTTTCACATTTTTTGTACTTTTTTGATGCTATTTTTCACATTTTTTGGCGTTTTTTAAAGTGTTTTTTCACATTTTTAAAAAAAAGCAAGCTGGGGAAGACGGATGATATCTGCGTATTTGTCTTCTGCATCGTACATCATGCCTTGTGTCCTCCTATCTGCTCGTTGCGATCGCGGGTGGTGGCTCCTGCTTCCAGATTCATGCCCCGGTGGATTGCATTCTTACCGAACTTGCCTCTGATGCTTAGCAGGGCTTGCTGCATCTTGCGTTCCTTGTGCAGCTGTGCTTCCTCCTCTTCCTTCCGGGCTGCCTCGGCCTCGTAATCGGTAAAGAGGTCGAGCTGCTGCTCCGTCGGCGCTTCTGTAGGCGCCTTATCCTCCGGTAGCACATGATTCGCCACGATGTTGAGCCGGCGCACCAGCAGGTTCATATCCACAAGCCTGTCAGATAGCTCGGTGACGGCTTGTAGAATGAGCTTGGTAGAGGACGTGTAGCGGCCAAGGTTGTGTGTGCCGTGCGAATGCGCCGGGATTTCTCGTCCATACGCATCGGTTGTGATAGCTCCCTGGTACTGCCGGCGGCGTATTGGGTCGGTAAGATAATCGCCCCTAAAATGCTATATCTTTTCCCGGTTACGGGGATACTTCCTCAAACTGTCGTTTCGAACTCAGGATACCTTGTGCCGGCCTGTGCCAGCGGCTGTATGACAAAAATACTGAAGGGTGCCGTGTTTGCGAGTATAGTGTCACGCAACCTGTCACATGATAGATACAAAGCGTTGAATTATCAATGTTATTATTCCTATCACCCCGATACACCCCTGACCCGCCGCCGCAATGGCGGCTTTCTTGTTTACACATCGGCAACCGAACAAGACAACTCAAACAGCCCGCCGCATAAAACATTAAAACCACAGGTTTCAGCGGAGCTCCGCATTATTCCGAGAAGTGATGCAGGAAAGCGAATTCCGTGGTGTGTTTAAACGGATTTATTTTGCCATTAAAGAAGCCCACAACTCCAGAGGCAGAGGCAACAACGCCCCCTTTGCAGAAGTGTTCAATTACTTCTGATACTTGGAAAAAACCTCCGAGGAGAGAGTACACTAGCGCACCCATTCACCATTACCCATGGGCAGGCACCCATTGCTGACGGGATGGTAGCGAGTGGCTTCCGTATTTCCCCAAAGGGGCACGCCAACGGACTTTGACCACTTAGCGCTCATGCTATTACCGGTATAGCAACCAAAGCTACGGCAACGGGCATCGGGAGCGAAAGCTTTACGGTTAAGCTTAACAGACAAATCGTCCTCATGCATCCATTGAGTCGAAGCGCCAATGATATCGTTGCTGTACTCAAGCATAAAGGCATGAGCATTCGAATGCCCGAAATAGTAGAACGATTTAATTTTGTCAGAGCCGCGAGCAGCGTTATTTATGGCGGCAAAGGCCTGGTCAGCAGTATCCACCAGCACCAACTTAACATTGCGCTTGGTAGCCTGCTCGCGTATCATACCAATATAATCCTTGCCATCCTCGCGACCGCGAGTGACATAAGACGGGCGGAACACCACCCACACAATGGACTCCTGCGGCTTCTTGCGGCGAGTCATATCCATCTGCACCGTGGCAGCGCGTATGAAGTTGGCCCACCAGTTATCGTGAGCGGAAGGGCCACGCAAATGCTCCCATGATTTCAACGCAACACCGCCCGACAATATAACCTCCACCCCGTAAGTCAAGGGGCTGAGCAGCAACAAACCAAGCGGCAGAATATAACGCGCAATTTTCATTGTGCGCACAGCATACCGCGAGTAGAGTTCAAAGTCAAGCCCCGATTTCAATAGCTGCTGACACAAAAAGACACGACACAGGCTCGATTCTATCGGTGAAAGCGTGGTATAATGAGCGCGTGAAAAAATGCCAGATTTGCGGTAAACGCGCGTCGATATACCTGACTCAAATCATCAACGGGCAGACATCGGATCTGGCCCTGTGTGAGACCTGTGCCCGCGAGAAAGGCCTGTTTGACCCACAATCGCTTACTTTTGCAGAGAAGTTTTTCCCGGAAGCCTTCAAAGATAAAATAGACAAACTGGTTCGCGAACTTATCAGCCCCCAGGAGGCCGAACAGGCTACCCTGCAGAAAGCTGTGAGCTCCGGCGATTTGCTCACGGAATGCCCGGTGTGCCATTTTAAGCTGGAGAATTTCCGCAGCAGCGGCCGCTTGGGTTGCGCGGACTGCTACAGTGTGTTTGCCGACGAAATAGATACCGCCCCCGAATCGGCCGCTCCCCCTGAAAACAACGAAGACTCTGCCCCGATTCGCCGCAGCAAGCTCGAGCAACAGCTGCAGGCAGCTATCGCCCGAGAGGACTACGAAACAGCGGCTCGCCTGCGCGATGAGCTTAAACAGCTCAACTAACCACCATCCCCCTACCGGTAACGTATGACCATCAACATAAAGAACTTACAGAAAACGCCCCCGCTCTGGTATCGCCATGCGGGGAGTGAGGGCGATGTGATTCTGGGCGTGATGGGCCGCCTCGTGCGCAATTTGCGCGGTCACGCTTTCCCGGGGTGGAGCACAGCGGAAGGGCGCCGAGCCGTAGCGGAACAACTCTTGCAGGCTATTCAGAAATGCCCCGGTTTCAAATCCACCATGCATGCCGAGATGAGTGAGCTGGATTACGGCATACGCCGCGCCTTGCTGGAGCGCCGACAGATTTCCCCCTGCATGGCGGCCCGACAAGATGGCTGCCACCTCATCATCAACAAACGGCAGGATACCATCGTCATGCTCAATGAAGAGGAGCACTTGGTCATTCACAACTTCTATGAAAAACCGGATTTTTTCAGCGTCATTGAGCGGCTGTACCGCCTGCCTGAGATGCTGACCGAAAACTTTAATTTGGAGTTTGCCACACATCCTCGCCACGGTTACCTGACCAGCCTCCCCGGGGAAGCCGGCGAAGGTATACAGCTCTACGCCATGCTGCACCTCCCCGCGCTCACCCTGTCGAACATGATGCCGCAGGTGACACGCGGTGTTGATAAGCTGCAGCTCAACATCGACCCTTTATTTCCGCAATACGGCGAAGAATGCGGAAATACTTATGTGCTCTATACCGCCCCCATCATTCAGGGTGCGCTCGATGAAATGACCAACCACCTGACAACCGTCGTGATGCGCTTGGCCGAGCGTGAAAATCAGGTACGGGAACGCCTGCTTACCCTGCACAATCAGGGGGACTGCTTTCTGGCGGACCGAATCAATCGCTGCTACGGTCTGCTGCGCTACGCCTGCGCCATACCGATGCCGGAATGGCTGGAGGCCATTTCCATGCTGCGCTTGGGGGTAAACTGCGGATTCATCGAACCGAAAGAAGGCACCACCGAGCAATTGCTGACCGATTTAGCAGAACTACCGGTGCGAGGTGGCGAATATGTAACCGGCATGCCCATACCCGAGCGAACTCACCCCAGACAGGCCACACCGCCCGAAAAGGCACGCACTCAAACCGTACAGAGCATTTTGAACAAAATCAACCTGCTCACCGCACCGATAGCGGCAAATAATTAATACACCGGCAATCAATTTTTCTACAATATTTTATGAATAACTTTACTCCCAGAGCCCAACAGGTGCTCAACCTTGCCCGCCGCGAGGCCGACCGCTTTCACCACAACTATATAGGGGCTGAGCACATACTGCTCGGTATGCTCAAGCTCGGTCAGGGTGTTGCAGTCAACGTTATGGAGAACAGCGGCGTGAACATTAACCAGCTTATCAGCTGGATTGAGGGAGCCATGGTAGCGGGAGACGCCGGCGGCAATGATGGCTCGCTCCCCTACACCGCACGTGTCAAACGCCTGTTGACATTGGCCGGCAGCGAGGCTCGCGAACTGCGCCACACTTATGTGGGCACGGAGCACCTATTGCTCGCCTTCCTGAAAGATGATGGCGGCCTGGTCAGCGATGCCCTGCGCTCGGCAGGTCTTACCTATGACGCCACCCGCCAAAGCGTGATGCGTGAGATTGACCCCAAATTCGATTCACCTCAGGACGATAGCAACAATCGCCCCCGTCGCCGTGATGATGAGGAGGAAGAAGACCCGAACGAATTTCTGCACACCAATGGGGTAAACAGCGGCAACAACTCGCCTGCCGAGGGGCGCACCCGCACCCCTGCCCTCAAAGCCTTCGGCCGCGACCTCACGGCAAAAGCCGCACGCGGCGAGCTCGACCCGGTTATCGGCCGCCGTGCTGAGCTGGAGCGAGTCATTCAGATACTCTGCCGCCGCACCAAGAACAACCCCGTACTACTGGGTGAGGCCGGTGTGGGCAAAACAGCCATTGTAGAGGGGCTGGCTCAAATGATTGTGAATGGCGATGTACCCGAGTTCCTGCTGGGCAAAAAGCTCATATCGCTCGATCTCGCGCTGATGGTGGCCGGCACCAAGTACCGTGGCCAGTTCGAGGAGCGCATGAAAGCAATCATGGAGGAAATCCTGCGGGAGAAAAACATCATCCTCTTCATTGACGAAATGCACACCCTCATCGGCGCCGGTTCGGCGGAGGGTACCATGGATGCCTCAAACATCATCAAACCCGCCCTCTCGCGCGGTGAATTGCAAGCCATCGGCGCAACTACTCTGAACGAGTACCGTAAACACATCGAAAAAGACGGCGCCTTTGAACGCCGATTCCAGCAAGTTCAGGTCGGCGAACCTTCCGTGGAAGACACCGTACTCATACTCAAAGGAATAGCCCCGCGCTACGAGGAGCACCACCATGTACACTACACGGAAAAAGCCCTCGAAGCCGCCGCCGGGCTCTCCAAGCGCTACCTCATGGGGCGCTTCCTGCCCGACAAGGCCATCGATGTCATGGACGAAGCCGGGTCCCGCCTGCGTGTGGCGCTCATGACCCGCCCGCAAGCCCTCAAAAACCGCGAGCAAGACCGCCGTAACCTCGTATGCGAAAAAGAAAAAGCAATTGAAGCACAAGACTTTGAGCGCGCTGCGACCCTGCGCGACAACATCGCGGCGCTCGACAGAGATTTCAAGCTCGAGGTCGACGAGTGGAAGGAGCAGATGAACACCGCTCACCAAGAAGTTACGGAGGAGGACATCATGGCCGTCATCTCCAAATGGACCGGCATCCCCCTCTCCCGCATGGAGCAGAAAGAAACCGAGAAACTCCTGCGCATGGAAGACGAGCTCAAGAGCAAAGTCATCGGGCAAGATATAGCCTGCTCCGCCATTGCGCGAGCCCTGCGCCGCAGCCGTGCGGATATCAAAGACCCGCGCCGCCCGATTGGCTCCTTCCTCTTCATGGGTCCCACCGGCGTGGGCAAAACTTACCTTGCCCGCAACTTGGCCGAAATTATGTTCGGCACGGCGGAAGCGCTCATACAGGTTGATATGAGCGAGTACATGGAGAAATTCAGCACCAGCCGCCTGATTGGCTCGCCCCCCGGGTACGTGGGGCACGATGAAGGCGGGCAGCTCACGGAACAAGTGCGCCGCAGGCCCTATGCTGTCATTCTTTTCGATGAAGTAGAGAAGGCACACCCGGATGTCATGAACCTGCTCCTGCAAGTGCTGGAGGAAGGCTGCATGACGGATTCTCTGGGCCGCAAGGTCAGCTTCTCCAACACCATCATCATACTCACCTCAAACGTGGGAGCCAGTCTCGCCTCTCGACAAGGCACCATGGGATTCGGCGCCATGAACAGCGAAAGTGCTGACTACGACACCATGAAGGAGCGTATCAGCGAAGCCGCCAAGCAGCATTTCCGCCCCGAGTTCATCAACCGTTTCGACGAACTCATCGTCTTCCGCATGTTGGAGCGCGCCGACCTCGAAAAAATCGTACTTCTCGAAGCGCAAAAACTCATTAAGCGCTTGGCGAGCAAGCAGATTTCCCTCACCCTGTCCCCCGAGGTGGTCAGCATGTTGGTAGACAAGGGGTACGACCCGCAATACGGTGCCCGCCCCATGCGCCGAGCCATCGAGCGACTGCTGGAAGACCCCATTGCAGAGGCAATCCTGCGCGGTGAACTCGCCGCCGGCATAGTCTCCCGCGCCATTCGCCCCGAGGGAACCGACCGCATTGATTTCGCAGAACTCACGCAGCCGGAACCTGCACCGGAACCCACACAGCCGGAGCTCGACCTCACCCCGAAGCCGACCAAGCCCACCCGCAAGCGAACCACCACCACGCGCAAGAAAACGGCTACCAAAACAACCGGTAAAACCCGCAAAAAGAAGAGTGAGTAAACCTTCCATCGCAAGCCCCCCCCATGCAGGGGGGCTTATTTTTTACCACCTCTGCACCACGAGCGACGCCTGTTTGTCTTGACTAAAACGAACAAGAAATGCTAGCATAAATTCACCATGGATTCCGACACCAAGAAAGCCATTGCCGCAGGTTCCTCCGTTTTGTGGAGTGCCCTGCTGACCGCCATGAAGTTCATTGTAGGTATCATGACCGGCTCACTGGGTATACTGTCGGAGGCCCTGCACAGCGCACTGGATATGCTTGCAGCGCTCGGAACCTACTTTGCCGTGAAAATAGCCGCACGCCCTGCGGATGCCGAGCACCCCTACGGCCATGGGCGCATAGAAAGCCTGACGGCTCTGGCAGAAACCCTACTGCTGCTCATCACAGCCGGTTGGGTGATTATGGAGGCGATTGAACGCCTGACCAGCGACAATCCCGACTCCCTGCATGTGGAGACAAACGTGTGGGCATTCGTTGTCATTATCGTCTCCCTCACCGTCGACATCAACCGTGCAGCCATGCTCAAACGGGTTGCAAAAGAAACGAAGAGCGATGCCCTCGAGGCCGACGCCGCGCACTTCGCCTCCGACATCTGGAGCAGTGCCGCCGTATTACTTGGTATCAGCGGTGCCGCAGTAGCCCACATGACGGTTGAAGGCAGCTGGCTGCACTGGCTGTTGCAGCGAGCGGACGTGCTGGCCTCCCTTGCCGTAGCAGTGCTTATATTGCACATCTGCTGGGAGTTAGGGCGCAAATCCATCAACAACCTGATGGATAAAACCGATGGCGAAACAGCTGCCACCGTTCGCAACCTGATGAACGAGCGCATGCCTGCCTACCCCATGCAAAAATTGCGTGTGCGCGAGGTGGGCAACAAAGCATATATCGAAATGGTCGTGGCAGTTCCGCGCGAGCTGCACATCGACACCGCGCACGATATTTCCGAGGCTATTGAAGAGCTTATATCTACCGCCCTGCCCGGTGCGGAAACCGCCATACACATGCACCCCACGGATGCCGCGCCCGACTCGCACGAAATGCTCGTACGGCGCATAGCGCTCACCCACCGTTTCGGTGTTCATGGGCTGGTGCTCATGCAAGCGGAGCAAGGTTACACCGTATTTGCCGACCTCGAATTACCCGGGAGTGCCTCCCTCGACAGCTGGCATATCGCCATACAGGCCTTCCGCAAAGAAGTCATGCGCCGCCTGAACGCCGACCGAGTAATGGTACATGTGGAGCCGGACCTGCGTGAAATTCCGACCTTCTCCACCCCCATGCCCGAAGACTGGGAACAACTGGTGCGCCACGCCATGATTGCCAATGGAGCCCCCCTGCCCACCAACATCAAGGTCTACACTCAGCAGCAGCAGCGTTTCTGCATTATCACCATCCCGCAGGAATGCTGCCTGACCGTGCAGGAAAGCCACGAACGCCTTACAGCCATCAATCGCAAGCTCCGCAACGAACTTCCCTCAGCGGCACGCATTATTGTCGTCTATGAATAAGCGGGTGTATTTTGGCGTAAGAACACGCTTTGCGCTTGATATGCCGCAGAAAACATGCTAAACTCCGCGGCGTGAAGGTTATTGTTGTAACAGGCGGAATCGCCTCCGGCAAATCTACAGTTGTTCAGCTGTTAACGGAAATCGGGGGACAAGGCATACAAGTCTTTGACTGCGATAAGGCAGTGCAGGAATTGCAGCAGAGCGGCAAGCTCTCCCGAGATTTGGTGACGGCGTTCGGCGCCGAGGCGCTCAACGACGACGGCTCCGTGAACAAAGACATGCTGCGCGATATCGTGCTGCATGATGCCGAAGGTCGCAGTAAGCTCAACGAAGTCGTGCACCCCAAGGTTGCTCAGCTGTGCCGCGAGGCACAGGCCGAAGCTCGCAGCAGCGAGCAGGTGCACACGTTCCTGATTGATATACCTCTTTACTTCGAAAGCCCGGCGGACTTCAGCGCCGACCGCGTGTGCTTGGTAGCAGCCTCTACCGAAACCCAAATCAAGCGCATGGCGGAGCGCAATGGCACGCCCCGCGCTCAGGCGGAGGCCATGATTGCAGCACAAATGCCCACTCAGGAAAAAATTGAAAAAGCGGGCACTGTATTCTGGAATGAAGGCAGTCTCGACATGTTGCGCGCCCAGCTGCAGTACTTCTTCGACTCCGAACTGGCAAAGGAAGCCGAGGTTGTTCAACAGCGCTCCAAGGTTGTGAGCATGAATGAGCTGCGCGCCATGCCCCTGAATGACTTGCGCAAACTTGCCGAGCTCAACATCAAAAAAGGAGCCACCGGCAAAACTCGCCCCGAACTGGTCATGGAACTGTGCCGAATTTATGCGAAAGTAGGCAACAGAATTCTGGTTAACGGCGTGCTCGATATCACTAAAGACGGCACAGTACTACTGCGCGATGAGCAGCGCAGCTACCGCCACGAAGTCGATGACGTGGTACTGCCGACTGAACTGGTCAAGCGCTTCAACCTGCGCCACGGCAACAAAGTAACCGCCAAGCTCTCACAAGAGCAAAGCAACAAGCCCAATCGCCCCCTGCGCGCAAGCGAAGTGCTGGAAATCGAAGGCACTCCGGTGCAAGACTACACTCAGCCCAAGGATTTCGACACGCTCACCCCGCTCTTCCCCCGTGAGCGAATCATACTCGAAAACTCCGACCTCAAAATCCCCTCCATGCGAGTACTGGACCTCATCACCCCTGTGGGTATGGGGCAGCGCGCGCTGGTAGTTGCTCCGCCCCGTGGCGGCAAAACCGTGCTGCTCAAGAGCATGGCAAAATCCATACGCGCCAATTACCCCGATGCGGAGCTGCTGATTCTGCTACTCGATGAGCGCCCGGAAGAAGTGACTGATTTTGAAGAAACGGTGGATGCGCCGGTATTCGCCTCGACCTTCGATGAACCTTCACGCCGTCATGCCCAGCTGAGCGACATGGTACTGGCTCGCGCCCGCCGACTGGTTGAGCAGGGCAAAAACGTCATCATCATGCTCGACTCGCTTACCCGCTTAGCCCGTGGCTACAACGCCAACCAAATCGGCGGTCGCATCATGTCCGGCGGTCTCGGCTCAAACGCCTTGGAAAAACCCCGCAAATTCTTCGGTGCTGCCCGCAATGTGGAAGAAGGCGGCAGCCTCACCATCATTGCCACATGCTTGGTCGACACCGAATCGCGCATGGATGAAATCATCTTCGAAGAGTTCAAGGGCACCGGCAATATGGAAATTCGGCTCGACCGTGAACTGGCGGAGCGCCGCATGTACCCGGCTATCTCCATCCCGCAGAGCGGCACCCGAAACGATGACCGCCTGTACCACCCGGATGAGTTCACCCGAATCCTGCAGGTGCGCCGACAGCTGGCCACCCTGCCCGGCTGGGAAGCACTGGAACTGCTGCTGCGCAACATACGCCGCACACAAAACAACGCCGAGCTGCTTATCGGCGGTTTAACGGACAAGAAATAACCGCACCTGAACATCACTTTTCGCCTATCCCCCTTGCTACACCCCGGCACAGGGGGATTTTAGCATAAAATTAGCTTTATAACATATCCATTTTTCAGTTTTCACTTGAAAATGCAAGTTCCAAGTGCTAGAATCATCTCAGAGCAGTTCTGTGCTTGTCACTTACCAAAACCAATATAACTCACTATGTCACTCGAAACATTCTTCAATCCGAAGAGCATTGCCGTTGTCGGTGTATCTGCCGACTCCACTAAACTGGGCGCCGTTGTATTCAACAACATCATCGCCGCTGACTACAAAGGCAAGCTCTATGGCGTGAACCCCAAAATGGCCGGTCAGGAGCTGTGTGGCAAGCCCTGCTACGCCAGTGTTGATACCCTGCCCGAGCCGATGGATCTCGTTGTCATCCTTGTTCCCGCTCGCTTCACCGAGGGCGTGATTGACTCCTGCATCGCCAACGGCACCAAGAACATCTCCATCATCACCGCCGGTTTCGCCGAAGTGGGTGAGAAGGAGCTTGAGAAGCGCATCGCTCAGAAGTGCATGGACAACGGCATCAACCTGCTTGGCCCGAACTGCCTTGGCCACATCTCCACCTTTGATTGCGTGAACGCCTCCTTCGCAGACGGCTTCCCCGCCAAGGGTAACGTAGCTTTCGTATCCCAGTCCGGTGCATACTGCTCCGCCATCATGGACTGGGCCGCCGGTAAGGGCATCGGCTTCTCCCACTTCATCTCCATCGGCAACAAGGCCGTTATGGGTGAGGACGCCCTGCTCGCCGCTCTGAAAGACGACCCCAACACCAACGCTTTCGTATTCTACCTCGAATCCCTGAAGAACGGTAAGGAGTTCCTCAAGGTGATTAAGCAGGTTTCCGACACCAAGCCCTGCGTTATCATGGAGCCCGGTAAGAGCGCCAAGGCTCAGGCTGCTTCCCTCTCCCACACCGGTTCCCTCGCTCCGAACTACCGCGTGCTCGAAATGGCTCTGCAGAGCGCCGGTGCCATTCAGGCCTACCACGACCGCGAGCTCTTCGGTCTGCTCGAGGTACTGCAGTACTGCAACCACAATCAATTCGACGGCAAGGTAGCCGTACTGACCAACGCCGGTGGCGTGGGCGTGCTTACCTCCGACCTTTGCGAAGAAGCCGGTCTTGACCTCGCTCCCCCCAGCGACGAGACCAAGGCTGCCCTGCGCGCCGTGCTTACTCCCGAGGCTTCCCTCGGCAACCCCATCGACGTTGTGGGCGACGCCAAGGCCGACCGTTACGAGGCTGCCCTCAAGGTGCTCTGCGAGAGCGGTGAGTACAAGAACATCCTTGTGCTCCTCACTCCCCAGCGCGTGACCGAGTGCCCCGAGACCGCTCAGGCCGTCATTAAGCTGGCTCCCCAGTACCCGAACGTCAACATCTACTGCTCCTTCGTGGGTGGTGCCCGTGTGGACGAGGGTCGCGTGCTGCTCAACGAAGCCAAGATTCTCAACTACGAGTACCCCGCCGACATCGTGCGTCTGCTCGGTCTGCTGAAGGCTCAGATGGCATTCCGCGGCAAGAAGCTTGCCACCTGCGAGGTTGGTGAGGTTCCCGCTGAAATCAAGGCTGCTGTTACCGCTGCCAAGGAAGCCGGTCTTGCCTCCCTGCCTCAGGATACCGTCAACATGC
Source organism: Akkermansia sp. (assembly GCA_045614705.1). Taxonomy (GTDB): domain Bacteria; phylum Verrucomicrobiota; class Verrucomicrobiia; order Verrucomicrobiales; family Akkermansiaceae; genus Akkermansia. The sequence goes on along the minus strand of JAZLDM010000051.1, from coordinate 8,242 downwards.
TCATGGATCACTACGGCATCGACTATCCCAAGTGCGGCAACTTCACCGACAAGGCCGAGGCTCTTGCCTTCTGCAAGACCATCTTCCCGAACGCCGTCGTGCTTAAGCTCTCCGCTCCCGATGCTCTGCACAAGACTGAAATGAAGGGTATCTACCTCAACATCAATGACGAGGCCTCCTTCAACGAAGCTTGGGAAGGTCTGTGGGGCTCCATCACTAAGTTCCAGCTCAAGGGCGCTTCCGTACTCATTCAGGAGATGATTACCAAGGCGACCGAGACCATTATCGGTGTGAACACCGACCACAACTTCGGTCGCGTGATGGTATTCGGTACCGGTGGTATCTACACCGAGGTCATGCGCGACACCACCATGCGCATCCTGCCCGCCGACGACTTCTCCGCCATGATTAAGGAGACCAAGGTTGGCACCATCCTGAACGGCGTGCGTGGTGAGGCTCCCAAGGCTGTAGGCCCCTTGGCCGACACCCTTGCCAAGGTGCAGAAGCTCGTGCTCGAGATTCCCGAGATTACCGCTATCGACGGCAACCCCGTGCTCGTCACAGCCGACCGCGCCGTTGTGGTAGACTTCAAGATGATTCTGAAGTAAACCACTGCGCATAGAGCAACTATACTTCCCGGCGCGCGCTCTACCATTAGAGCGCGCGCTCTTTCATCGACTACCGGCAATACAAAATAATGAACAAACTACTCAACATTCTGGTACTGGCTCTGGTAAGCCTTGTGCTGCTCAGCTGCAGCAGCGAACCCCAAACCCCGCTGAGAGAAATATATGAAGCCGCCAAAGCGGGCAATGCCACAGCTCAACAAAAACTCTACAACAGCACCGGATTCGAGGCCGGCAAGTACCAAGAAATGCTGGCAGACGATATTGCCTACACCACCCCCTACGAAGCTGAAAAATGGTGGGCTCGAGCCAAACAAAACGGCGTGCAGAACGGCGGCCCGAACTTCTACCTCCTCTTCTGGCTCAGGAAATACTGGTACCTCGTCATAGCAGCAGCTATCGGCCTGGTTATCCTCAAATTCAAATACGGCTCAAAAAAGGAACTCACGAGCGGCAATGTGCTAATCATCGACACCAACGTGTGGATGGATGACCGGCTCCGCCCCTGGTTTGGTCGCTTAGAAAAACAGGCCAAGAAAAACGGTTGGATAATCCTGCTCGAAAGCATCGTCCTCGGCGAGCTCAAAGGTCTGAGCAAGAACGACGAAAAAAGAAAAATCGCCCAGCTCGGCATGTCGAGAATTGAGCGCTTGCAAAATGAATTGGGCAAGCAATTCCGCATGGAAAACAACGCTACCGATCAAGATACTATCGCCGATAGCGTCCTGCTGAGAACCGCAGCCCGACTTAGCGGCAGCATGCTCATAACCAACGACAGAGAACTGCGAATCCTCGCCCGCAGCAAGGGTATCAATGCCCTCCGAAGCTCCGAGTGCAATTTCTGAGCAGCCCCCAAAAATCACCTGCACCCTTTCCAAAACAACTCGGCGTCTTTTCTGCTGGCCGGCACCATGTAGCGCGAGCGCAGCAGCGAGGTGTCCCGGTGTCCCATCTCCAGCTGTAGCTCCGGGAGATTCCGGAACATGGCAGCATGGTATGTCGCGAAGGAATGTCGGCACACATCCGGTACCCAGTGGCGGAACCCGGCGGCACGGCGCAAGGCCTGCCACCGACGTTTCCAGTTGCGGGGAATGTGGCAGTCGCGCTTGCGTATGCCCCGCACGCCACGCAGGGGAACCGCACGCCCGCCGCCCGTCTTGCTGGCGCGGGGGCGTATGATGACATGACCCTCCTCCCAGTTGATATCTCCGGCCTGCAATCGGCTCACCTCGGTGGGGCGGATGCCGCCGTAGAGCATCAGGCTCAGCGAGAAGCGCATATCCCGGAACTCCGGGCGGCTGGCAGTGGCTTGCAGCTTTTCCACCTCCTCCGGCGTCAGCGGTTCGATGGGCTTTTCCTGTACGGTGGGAATCTCGATGCGTGAAACCGGATTGCTATCCACCCATTCATGACGCAGCCCGAACGAGAAAATGCTGCTCAATATGGCACGCCCTTTTTTGTAGCTGCTGGGGCTGGTACCGAAAGCGGTGGACAGAATCCGCTTGCAATCCGCAGTACTCATGGAGCGCAGGGGCATATCTGCTGCACCTTCTACGCGCAGGAGGCGACGCACGAAGTGACGGAGGTCGCGTCGCGTGGTCGCTCGCAGGTTCTTGCGGGCCTCCACGCTCGCCCATGCGGCTTCGCTCAGGGATACGGTATGCTCTGCAGCCTTCACGGCTGCCACACCTGCCTGAATCACCCGGCGGAGCAGTGTCAACAGCTCAGGGCGGCTTGCCCCCGTGGCCAATTCTCCCAAGGTTTCGATTGCTTCCAAGGTCAGACGGGCGGCATCATTCTCAGATACTCCAGTACCGGCCAACAAACTTTTTGCGATAAGATTTTGCTTCATGATGACAAGAACAAGTGGGTTCTTCTTTTCTAATGCTGTTGTCAAAACAAAAGCGCGGGGGTGACTAAGTTTCTTATGTTAGCGCAGGCTTTTTGAGAACCAAGAACTTGCCATTTTATCCTTTTTCTGCCTTCATGTCGCATTATAAGTTATTGATACAAAGCCCCCTCATCGAGGGTCTGTTTTAGAAATGCTGTATCATGCATAAGAAAACGCTTTTGCATGATAGATAAGCAAATAAGTCGAATAAAATCTAAAGAGCGTGTTGCTGAACGCGGTGAGGTCTTTACAGCCGAGCGCGAGGTCAATGCAATGCTTGATCTTGTCGCTAATGAGTGTCTGAGACCAGATTCCCGTTTCTTGGAACCGGCTTGTGGAGATGGCAATTTTCTGGTTGCCATACTTCGACGCAAGCTTGCGGAATTACGCAGAAAATACAAGAAAAGCCCTCGCGATTACGAAAAACAAGCCATCGTAGCCATCGGCAGCTTGTATGGTGTGGATATTATGAACGATAACGTAGAGGATTGTCGTGAACGACTTTACAACATTTGGAACGAGGAATATACCGACCATTGCCGTACTGAAACATCAGACGAAACTCGAGAGGCGGCTCGGTTTATCATCAGCCGGAATATCATAAATGGTAATGCCCTAACGCTAATGCGCGTAGATGCTGAGGGAAACGACACTTCTGCTCCCATTGTCTTTTCCGAGTGGACGTTGATTGGTAGCACACAAATACAACGCTCCGACTATACGTTGTCCGACCTGTTGCTTTACAATGAGACAGGTAGCCTCTTTGCTAAGGCTATGAGCGAGGAGCAAAAGGGAGAAGGGGGAGTATTCCTGCGCAGATATATCACTCACTACAAAAAGGTTCAAGAATATGGAGAATAGTCTATTTCACAATGTCTATAATCCCGATGTGCTTTCATGCATAGCCAACTTGAGCAACGACGAAGTGTTTACGCCGCCCGAGTTGGCAAACAAAATCATTGATATGCTCCCGCAGGGGCTGTTCGAGAATCCCGATACTACATTTCTCGACCCTTGTTGCAAGAGCGGAGTTTTTCTGCGTGAGATAGCCAAGCGATTGATTAAAGGGCTTGAAAGGCAGATACCCGACTTGGAGAAGCGCATCGAACACATCTTCTCGCGCCAGCTTTTCGGCATTGCCATTACCGAGCTGACTAGTTTGCTCTCTCGCCGTAGTGTCTATTGCAGCAAGTATCCAAGCAGTGAGTTTTCGGCCTATCCGTTCCCCGAAGATAAACCACAGGGGAACATTATCTATCAGCGCATTCAACACACCTGGCAAAAAGGCAAATGTACCTATTGCGGTGCTTCGCAGAGTGAATACAAGCGTGACGATGAACTCGAAACCCACGCCTATCAATTTATTCATAACCTTAATGTAAAGAAACTTTTCAATATGAAATTCGATGTAATTATTGGGAATCCTCCGTACCAGTTGAGTGATGGAGGAGGAACTGGTAGTAGTGCGATGCCAATATATCAAAAATTTGTCGAGCAGGCAAAAAAACTTAATCCTCGGTATTTAAGTATGATTATACCCGCTCGTTGGTATTCTGGAGGAAAAGGTTTGGATGAGTTCCGTACTACAATGCTTACAGATAAAAATATAAGAGTATTGGTGGATTACGATAATTTCAAAGAAGTCTTTCCTGGAGTAGATTTAGCTGGTGGTGCATGCTATTTTTTGTGGGAAAGAGATTCTCCTGGTATATGCAGAGTAACAAATCACAGCGGAGGCAACTCATCTACAGTAGAAAGGTATCTTAATGAATATAACACTTTTATTCGTTCTAACCAAGCTATAGAAATCGTCAAAAAAGTAAATCGACTTCATAAGGATGGAAAGTTTTTAAATGAACGTGTTTCTGTTAGGTTGCCATTTGGCATTCCTACTACCTATGTACCCCAAGAATCAGGAATTCCATGTTACTTTACTCAAAGATTGGGAATTAAGTTCGTTGACAAAAGAGATGTTATTGATAATCTGAAAATATTAGACAAGTGGAAATTCCTTGTTCCTAAAGCTCCTATTGCTGGACAAACAGATTTCTCAAAGCCTATTGGGTTTTATTATGATGGAAATACAAGAATTGCAAATCCTGGTGAATGTTGTTCTGAATCTTGGTTGGTAGCAGGTGCATTTAACACAGAATTAGAAGCTTTGAACTATAAGTCATATATATTTACTAAAACCGTACGTTTTTTATTATTGCAAACAGTCGTAGGGCAGAATATTACAAGAAAGAACTTTTGTTTTATTCCTGATTTAGGTGAATACAAAGAACCATTCAACGATGAAAAATTAAGAGAAATGTGGGGAATCAGTAGAGAGGAATGGGAATTGATTCAATCTAAAATTGGAGAAATCGGAAAACAAATCAAATAATTAAAGGTTATATCATAAAGTGAGTTAACTTATATGATTCAACAATATTTCCCCCAACGTCCCATCGTTACACCAACCATCTATGCCTATAGGCTGATAGGAGTAGATACTCACAAAGGTTATTTGAAAGTAGGTTATACCAACCGTACGGCAAAGGAACGCATTGATGAGCAGTTGCGTACCAGCAAGGTGAAGTATAAAATCGAATTGGTGGAATCAGCCATGAGCAACGATGGCTCTTGCTTTACTGATAAGGATGTGCATCGCCTGCTTGAACGCAAGGGCTTCAGTCGTCTTAATCCTATGAATAAGACCGATGAGTGGTTTCATTGTTCGGCTGCAGATGTGAGGTCTGCGATATTGTCACTTCGCACGGGTGGGGCAAATGAAGAGAATAGAACGCAACACTTTTCAATGCGCCCAGAGCAGTTTAGGGCTGTCGAACAAACCAGGAAATATTTTGAGCAGGCACTTAAGGACGAGCCAAACCGTACACCGAAATTTCTATGGAATGCAAAAATGCGTTTCGGTAAGACCTTTGCGTCGTATCAGTTGGCCAAGAAGATGGATTTGTCACGTATTTTAGTGCTGACTTTTAAGCCAGCCGTTGAGTCCGCTTGGAGAGAAGATCTTGTATCTCATATTGATTTCGAGAGGTGGCAGTTTATCTCCAACAAAGACGCTAAGAACAACAACCTGAACATAGACCAAGAGTTTGATAGAGCCGATAAAACAAGGACGATAGTTGTGTTTGGTTCATTCCAAGACCTGCTTGGCACAAATGAAAGCGGAGGCATCAAGGCGAAGAATGAATTTATACACACTACTAACTGGGACTTGGTCATCTTCGATGAATATCACTTCGGAGCATGGAGAGAACGAGCCAAGGAATTGTTTGAGAAGGAAGATGAGGAAGAAGCTGTTAACTTCGATGCGGAGAAGTACCAAAAAGAGGTGGCAAACAATACTATCAACGAATCGTGGTTGCCTATTTCTACACGATATTATCTCTTCTTGTCGGGTACGCCATTTAGAGCCATTAATAACGGCGAGTTTATTGAAGAGCAGATCTTCAATTGGACTTACAGCGATGAACAGCGGGCTAAAGCAGAATGGAAAGGACGAAACAACCCGTACCAAGCATTGCCGCGAATGGTTATGCTTACCTATCGTATGCCCGATGAGATACAAGAAGTAGCCAAGCAAGGCGAATTTGATGAGTTCGACCTTAATGTGTTTTTCGCGTCCGAAGGTAAGGGAGAGAATGCCCGATTCAAATATGAGAATGAAGTGCAGAAGTGGCTCAACCTGATTCGTGGCGGTTATCTGCCGACAAGTATTGATGACTTGAAACTTGGGCAGGACAAGCGACCGCCGATGCCGTTTAGCGATACACGACTGCTCAATGTGCTTTCGCATACGTTGTGGTTCCTGCCAAATGTTGCGTCGTGCTTTGCGATGGCCAATCTGCTTTCTCAAAAGCAAAATCGTTTCTATCATGATTATAAAGTGGTGGTTTGCGCCGGAACGGCAGCAGGCATAGGGCTTGATGCCCTGCGCCCTGTGCAAGCCAATATGGGTGACCCTTTGGAAACAAAAACCATCACGCTCACTTGCGGCAAACTGACAACAGGTGTTACTGTCAAGCCATGGTCGGGTATTTTTATGCTCCGCAATTTGAAAAGTCCGGAAACTTATTTTCAGGCAGCGTTCCGCGTGCAAAGTCCGTGGGAGGTGAAGAACGAAGAAGGCGGTAAAACCATCATGAAGAACGAGTGCTATGTGTTCGACTTTGCTCTCGATAGAGCCTTGCGACAAATATCCGATTACAGTTGCCGATTGGATATTAACGAGAGCAACCCGGAGGCTAAGGTCGGCGAGTTCATCAAGTTCCTGCCTGTTTTGGCATACGATGGCAGCAGCATGAAAGAGGTAGATGCCCAGGATATCCTCGATATTACCTTGGCAGGCACCTCGGCTACATTACTTGCAAAACGTTGGGAGTCAGCACTTCTTGTGAATGTAGATAATGATACGCTTAAGCGTCTGCTAGCAAGTGAGGAGGCCATGCGAGCCCTTATGAACATCGAAGGATTCCGTACTCTCAACAGCGACCTGACAACCATTATCAACAAGTCTGAGGCTGTAAAGAAAGCCAAGAAAGAGAATCCCGACCCGACACCCAAGGAAAAGAAAGAGATATCTGCCGAAGAAAAAGAGATGAAGAGCAAGCGCAAGCAGATACAGGAGAAACTCATTAAGTTTGCCACTCGTATCCCTGTCTTTATGTACTTGACTGATTATCGCGAGCGATGCCTCAAGGATGTTATCACACAGCTAGAGCCGGGACTTTTCAAGAAAGTAACCGGATTAAACGTTGCTGATTTCAATATGCTTTGTTCACTTGGTGTGTTCAATGCCCCGCTGATGAATGATGCTATTTTCAAGTTCAAGAGGTACGAGGATGCCAGTCTTATCTATACCGGCATAAACAAGCACTCCAACGATGAAGTTGGCGGATGGGATACCACCATCCGTAAAGCTCAATACGAGAAGTTGTACTATAACCAGCAATCTTCTATGCAACAAGGCGATTAGAGTCCCTGTTCATTTTTAACGTCATTTGACTATTGTGGCTATCTGTTTAAATTACGGCAAGTTGGACAAAAATGAGCCTTGACTCCCGCCATCGCTTGCAAGAGTCTTTTTATCCCCTTGCAAGCGATGTTTCATTTTAGGTTGATACTCGGTGAAAAATAGCGTTTAAATAGTTGATTCTGTGTAGCTTCTCAGTTCGAAATATCTTTGCTTGTCACAGAGTCACTATCTACTTAAAATCGCCTACCTGTCGCGGCGTAGCCTTGGCGAAGACGGAAGCTAACAGAATCAACAGATTGTAGATTCGAGGCATCTTTAGTGACCCTGACATGAATTCGCACTTAGAAAACGGGCTTCCAGCTACGAGTTCGGGCTTGCGCCCTCCTTTCTACGCCGTGAAAAGTACGCTTTTTGACCTTTTGGAGCCGTTTGCTGACCTGACGGCCCCGCTCACCCCCGGCAGGGGCCGGGGTATCGGCTCGGAGGTGTCCTCACCTCTCGGGGCGCGGGAGCCCAAGGAGCTTCGTCGGAGACTACGCCCTCTCAAGCCGGGCTTCCGCGTGTGCTCAACAACCGCTCTCGCCCTGCGGGCGCCCGGTGTACCGGGGAGCTTATCCATCGCCCGCAACTGGTCAGGGTGTGAGAAGCCCCGGAATTGCTCCATAAAAAAGGAACCCGAAATGGGTGTGTCGAGGCGGCCGTTTAATGCGACGGACTGTTGACTCGCCGCCGCCCCATCGG
>JAZLDM010000050.1:0-20660 GCA_045614705.1 Akkermansia sp. | reverse complement strand
TTGGGAAAGGGGGGGCTGGCATGCGCCGCCCCCTTTCCCAAGTCTTGTGCCCAAATTGGGGCACAAGACAGCGGTTGCTTTTTCTGTAACTGGTCAGATCAACAAAATTTTAAAATTTCAAAATTCATAGTTGACTACCTTGTGCCGCCCCTGCCGGGGCTCTGGGGTAGGCTCGCTGTGCTCGCACGGGCTATGTGTTTCTCTTGCACCCGTGCAATTAGCCGAGACCTTCGCCCGCTAAGCAAAAGCTTGGCGGGCTTCTCCGCTTCAAGCGGCGATTTTTATCCACCCCGTCCTCCTACCATCTTCTCAGGTTGCTTCGGGGGGGCGTGGCTTTTTTACGTAGTGTTCAAAAAATGCACAAAAGTATTTAATATACTGCTTTTGAACATAAAATATCGCTTGTTTTTTGTTGAGAAACAAAATTCTGCTTGCAATGTAAATATGAATGTTGTACTATTCGCACGTAGGAGTAGGCGTGTATTATCTGCTGCCGACGGTGGCGATATGTTTTACTCCGTAACTTTTAGAACTCTCAAATATGAAAAAAACTATTATTACACTGCTCGCTTTGGGAAGCGTGGCTATGGCTGCCACGACGACTGAGGAGTTCAGTTTTGGCACCCAGTCGACTGTTCAGCTTGCTAATCAGTACGACATGAGTCAGAGTTGGACTCTTTCGTTTGATTTCACTGTATCTCCCGCAAATCAGAGCAAGAGCTTGACTATTCTGTCGACTGATGGGTTGAAGATGTCTGCTGATAATACTATGCATCTCCCTCGCGTGCATGCTGCTGGTCTCAGCCAGGATTACATGCCGAATGATAGAAATTGGATGAATGGTGGTACTTACACTTGCACGATGGTGTATGATTCCGCCAGTGATGCTCTGACAGTTTCTTGGGGCTCCATAAAGAAGACACTTAATGGTGTTGATTTCGGCTCCAATGTGCTTTCTTCGTTCACAACCGATTTGACGAATCCGAGCTTGGGTTCCGGTTGGGGCATTAGCGGTGGTACCATCACCGGTGAGGCGATTGCAGCGAATCCGGACGCTCCTGTTGCTCCCGAGCCTACCACGGCTACTCTGAGCCTTCTGGCTTTGGCCGGCTTGGCTGCTCGTCGTCGTCGCAAGTAAACTTTCTTGTAAGGTGCGCGTTGCGCCACGTCTACGCTGAGTTTTTCAGTTGTTGCTTGGTTTGTTCTTGCGCACCTTTCAGAAATTGCTATTCTTGTGAGCTGCCCCTTGTGTGGGGGCAGCTCTTTTTTATCTGCTGCGGGAGTGTGGAGTTCTTTGTATATAGTTATGATATTGTGTAATGGGATTCGTTACAAAGAAACATAGCCCATTTTGAGTCTGCCAATGCCGGAATCAGACGGAGGTAAGCCAATGTGCGCGACTTTTTTTTGATGGCGTCTGTTCTTGAAACTATATCTAATTTGCTTCCATAGACTTCGAAAAAATGTATCTCATATTCTACCCGTCAATATAAAAGACGACATGTCTTCTTTGAAAACAAAATTCTGCTTGCTATGCGAGGTAGAATGTTGTAATATCAGTTCGGAGCTTTTCGCGTGTTTATCAATAGATGAAAGCGGTATGCACGTTTTACTCCGGAGCTCCGGAACTCCGATAACTCTCAGGTATGAAAAAAACTATTATTACATTGTTCGCTTTGGGGAGCGTGGCTATGGCTGCCACGACTACTGAGGTCTTTAGTTTGGAGGAGCAGTCGACTGTTCAGCTTGCCAATCAGTACGACATGGGGCAGGATTGGACTCTTTCGTTTGAATTTACTGTATCTCCCGCAAATCAGAGCAAGAGCTTGACTATTCTGTCGACTGATGGGTTGAAGATGTCTGCTGATTATACTATGCATCTCGCTCGCGTGTATGCTGCCGGGCAGGATTACATACCGAGTGATAGAAATTGGATTAATGGTGGTACTTACACTTGCACGATGGTGTATGATTCCGCCCGTGATGCTCTGACAGTTGCTTGGGGCTCCAAAAAGAAGACACTTACAGGTGTTGATTTCGGCTCCAATGTGCTTTCTTCGTTCACAACCGATTTGACGGATCCGAGTTTGGGTTCCGGTTGGGGCATTAGCGGTGGTACCTTCACCGGTGAGGCGATTGCTCGCAATCCTCTCGCTCCCGCTGTACCCGAGCCTACCACGGCTACTCTGAGCCTTCTGGCTTTGGCCGGCTTGGCTGCTCGCCGCCGTCGCAAGTAATCCCCTTGTAAGGTGCGCGCTACGCCTACGCAGCCCTCGTTGCCCGGTTCGGCCGCATGTCTTACAGGAAATGCTTTTATCGTGAGCTGCCCTTAACATGGGGCAGCTCTTTTTTTGCCTGGTGGCTTCATTAAATAGGGCTTTCCGTCCTTGCATGTTTGACTGTATTTGCTATAATGGGTGCGAAGATGAATTCTGAATTAAAGGTGTTGAATGTGGTGGCGGCGTTGATAATGGATGCGTCCGGGCGGGTGTTGGCTACGCAGTGCGCACCGCATAAGCACGGCGGTGGTTGGGAATTTCCCGGGGGGAAGATTGAGCCCGGTGAGGAGGCTGCGGCTGCAGTGGTGCGTGAGATTGCGGAGGAATTGTCGCTGCATGTGAAGGTTGAGCGATTGTTGCACACGGTTGAGTGGGATTATCCTGCCTTTCATTTGCGGATGCTCTGTTTTGTGTGTAGGGTGCTCTCCGGTGAGCTTCGTTTGAAGGAGCATGTGGCTGCACGATGGTTGTCTGCGGATGAGTTGCAGGCGGTGGAGTGGCTGCCGGCAGATGTGGATGTGCTGCCTGTGTTGGAGCGTTTTATGCGTAGCATATAATTTTTTTCACTTGTAGCTTGCGGGTGTTGTATTGCTGTGCTAGACTGGCAGCATGAAGGTGTGGCCATGTGAAGTGATACGTGCGGCGGAGGGTGAGCTTTTTGCCAGTGGGGCTGAGAGTTCTGCCGGGTTGATGAATGCTGTGGTGGAGCGCTTGTGGCAGGCTGTGTGCCGTGAGCCCGAGCTATGTGGTTTGCGCCCCCAGCGAGTGGTTGTGTATGCGGGGCGGGGGAATAATGCCGGCGATGCTTTGGGGCTGGCTGCGCGTTTTCGATGCCCGGTGACGTTGCGTCCGGCATGCGGGCTGCATGAGTTTTCTGCGGAGAGTGCGCAGCAGTTTGCGCTGTTGGCCGGGCATGAGTTGAGTACGGCGGCTCCGGTGGCTCAATCGGGTTTGCTGATTATTGATGGTTTGCTAGGTAGTGGTGCTACCGGTGCGCTGCGGGAACCTTATGCGGAATTGGTGCGCGAGATGAATGACCTGCGTGCAGCATCCCGCCGCAGTTGTACGCTGGCTATTGATGTGCCGACCGGATTGAATGCGGATACCGGCGAGGTGCTTGGTGATGCTGTGCGTGCGGATGTTACGGCTGTAATTGGTTGTGTGAAACCGGGGATGCTGGCAGATGGGGCGGAGAATTTTGTGGGGCGGCTGTTGTGTATACCGTTACCGGAGGTGGCTCTGCCTGCACCGGCTGCGGCGCAGGTGGCGACGGCTGAGTTGCTGCGAGGTTTGCCACTGCGTGAATATTCTTGTTTTAAAAATCGCGCGGGTCGGGTCAATATAGTGGCCGGTAGCGTGGGGTATGTTGGTGCGGCGCAGATGTGTGCTGAGGCTGCGCTGGCTACGGGTGCCGGTTTGGTGGCACTATATTGCCGGGAGGATGTGTACCCCGTGCTTGCAGCTCGGGTGGCGGCGGAGGTGATGGTGGTGCCTGTGCGGCACTACCGTGAAGTGCCGGTGGATGGCGTGCAGGCGCTCGTGCTTGGACCCGGCTTGGGAAAATTACGCGGGGGAGATTTACGCTCGCTGTATGATTTGGTGAAGAGTTGCCCGGTTCCTATGGTGGTGGATGCCGATGCGCTGAATCTTGCCGCTGAGTATGGTTGGCACTTGCCGCCGCATTGTATATTGACCCCCCACCCGGGGGAGATGCGCAGGTTGTTCCCCGCCGGGGCTGATTTGAGCCGTGCGGAATGTGCTCGGCGCTATGTTGAGGAGCACCCGTGCACTCTGCTGCTGAAGGGGGCGCGCAGTATTATTACCAATGGAGCGGAGACTTGGTACAACTCTACCGGCGGTCCATATATGGCCAACGGCGGGCAGGGGGATGTGCTGGCCGGTACCATAGGTGCGCTGGTGGCGCAGGGTATGCCCCCGCTGCGGGCTGCTGTACTGGGAGCTTGGCTTTGCGGGCAAGCTGCGGCAACTGCTCACATGCAGATGGGGTATCCGGTAGCTGTCCGAGCAACGGAGGTTATTGCCCGGTTGGCGCAGTGTCTTGCTATGCCATAATGCGGAGCCGGATATAGTATGGCGATAAAGCCAACCAACGGGTAGAATTCCTGTCAGAATGTAGCTTTTAGCTTGACAGTCGGAAGTGCGGTTTTTATACTACCCGAGTATGGGTGCGCCGTTGCGTGCTCGCAAATGAACGGCCTATGTTGCACCGGCACTATGGGTTCATCCCCTGAAAAGGAGGACTCGCCGAGTGCAGTATTGACCTCGCCCATTCAGAAACCCACATTATCTGACTTTTACAAATGTCTCGTTTTTTTAAGAAATTAGCCGGGTGGTTCTCGTATGATATCGGGATCGACCTCGGCACAGCCAATACACTGGTTTATATCAAAGACCAGGGTATTGTGCTGCGAGAGCCTTCCGTTGTTGCCATGAGTGGCGACAGGGTAAAGGCCGTGGGTGAGGATGCGAAACGAATGGTAGGCCGCACGCCCGGCAGCGTGGTGGCCATTCGCCCGTTGAAGGATGGTGTGATAGCCGACCTTAACGTGGCGGAGGAAATGCTTAAGTATTTCATCCAGAAGGCATGTTCGCGCAGAAGTCTGCGCGGGCCTCGCATTCTCATTGCTCATCCCTCCGGTATAACGGAGGTGGAGCGCCGTGCTATCGAAGATAGCGCGGAGCACTCAGGCGCTATTGCCGTGCGCCTTATCGAGGAGCCGATGGCTGCTGCTATCGGTGTAGGGTTACCATATACTGAGCCTATCGGCAGCATGATTGTCGATATCGGCGGCGGTACGACCGAGGTAGCCATTATATCCCTTTCCGGCATCGTGTACAGTCAATCCGAGAGGTGCGGCGGCGATGCGTTGGACGACACCATCACCCGTCACATGCTGGCCGCTCACAATTTGCTGGTCGGTCCCCGCACGGCGGAGGAGATTAAGATTCGTGTCGGTTCGGCTCACCCCTTGCAGCAGGAGCTGCAAATGCAGGTGAAGGGTCGAGATCGTGGTACGGGTCTGCCCAAGACGGTGACCGTGAGATCCGAAGAAATACGTGAGGCCTTGAAGGACAAGCTTGACGTCATCGTAAATGCCGTGCGCAATACACTGGAGCACTGCCCGCCTGAGCTGGCAAGTGACCTGTATGATCGCGGTATAGTGGTGGCCGGTGGCGGTGCCCTTCTGCGCGGCCTGGCTGACCTGCTGCATGAGCAGACCAGCCTGCCTATCACCATAGCGGACGATCCTTTAAGTGCTGTAGCAGAAGGTACAGGCAAGTTCTTACAGGAAAACGACGACGTCTTCGAAGAAGAGTGATAGGGGCATGCCTTGGCCGGTTCCCCTGTTTACTCCGATAGCAATAAGCTCCGTTCGCGTTTTCCTGATAAAACAGGAAATGCAGCCGGAGCTTCGCGCGTAAATCAGAGCATTCATGAGGAATAGGCACAGGTATGCGGGCTATGTTATCATGACTTTTTTCATGTGTACAACCCCAAACTAACCTGAAACTTTGTCCATTATTTCCAAAATGATTCATTCCGTGAAACGCCTCTTCGGGTTTGGCCAGTGCAACCCGAAAGAGGGCACAACCATCGTCATCAACTCCGAAAAACTGGAGCGTCGTGTAGCATTGCTAGAGGACGGCGTGCTTGAGGAGTACAGCATTGAGCGTGAGGGCGAAGATAATATCGTGGGCGGCATCTTTAAGGGCCGGGTCAAGAATATTGAGCCGGGGCTCAAGGCCATGTTCGTTGACATCGGCTACGAGAAGAATGCTTTCCTGCACTTTTGGGATGCGCTTCCCCTTGCTCTGGATTCCTCGCTTGAGGAAATTCAGAAAGAAGGCCGCCCCCGCAAGCAGCAGAAAAAGATTACCAGCAAAGATATTCCCGACATTTACCCCATCGGTTCTGAGATTATGGTGCAGGTAACCAAGGGGCCCATCAGCTCCAAGGGACCTCGTGTAACCACCAATATATCTCTGGCAGGGCGATATATTGTTCTCATGCCGTATACGGACCAGTTCGGTATATCCCGCAAGATAGATGACCCCAAAGAACGCCAGCGCTTGCGCCAGATTGTGCAGAAGCTGAACGTGCCGGAGGGTATGGGTATCATCATGCGTACGGTGGCTCAGGGGCAGCGATTCCGCCACTTTGTGCGTGACCTCGCCATGTTGTTGCAGCAGTGGCACGAGGTGGAGGAGAAGTATGCCTCCCGCCCGGCTCCGCTTTGCGTGTACCGTGAGCCCGACCTCATCGAGCGCACGGCTCGCGATTTCCTGACGGATAATGTTGATAATATCGTTTGCGATAATCTTGAGACCACGCAGCGCATGCAGGAGATTGCCGGTAAGATTTCCCGCCGCGCTAAGCGCCACATTCAGCATTACCCCTGCCGCCAGCCAATTTTTGAAGAATTGGGGGTGGAGAAGCAGATTAATGAAGCCTTCCAGCGCCAGGTGCTGCTGCCTTGCGGCGGTTACCTTGTGATAGACGAGACGGAGGCTCTCATTGCTATCGACATTAACACCGGCCGCAACAAGGGCAACAAAGACCTCGATAAGACGATTCTTGAGACTAACTTGGAATCTGCCCGCGAGATTGCACGCCAGTTGCGCTTGCGCAATATAGGTGGTTTGGTGGTGGTTGACTTCATCGACATGCGCCACCGCAAGGACCAGATGGCAGTTTACAAGGCCATGAAAGATGCCCTTAAGCGCGACAAGGCCAAAACTCAGGTTATGCAGATAACCCCGATTGGTCTCATGGAGATGACCCGTCAGCGTATCAATGAGTCTCTGCTCGATTATGTGAATGACCATTGCCCGTATTGCCATGGGCGTGGGCGTATTAAGAGCGTGATGACCATGAGTGTGGAAATTCAGCGCCAGTTGAAGGCCACTATTCTGCGCTATCGTGAGACTGTGGGCGACATGGTTGTGGTGGTGAACAGCGATGTGCTCTCCCGCTTTAAGAACGAAGATGCCAAGTTGCTCATGGAGTTGGAGCGTCAGTGCGCCGGTAGACTCATCTTCCGCAGTGACCCCTCCATTCATCGCGAGGCTTTTGCAATTCTCGACCCTGCCAATGGCAACAAGACTCTTTACCAAGTCAATATGTAAACCGTCGGTTTGCTGTTGAGCCTATTTCGCGCCGTTTGCTTTTTGCAGCAAACGGCGCTCTTTTTATGCCGGGTAGATGGGAAATAGGTATGATTTGTTTAAAATTACAGAGGGAGGGGGGAGATTCTGCTCGACTGTGCTATGGTGTGCGTGCTAGAATGGAGAGCGGATGAAGGACGTGAATAAAAGCGGAGCGCAGGAGGGTGCTGCCACACCAACGGTAGTACAGGCGGTTATTTTTTTGGGGGCCAGTTCGGTTTCGATGCTGGTGGCTGAGGTTGGGGGGAATGGCTTGCGGGTGCTTGATGTTCTCACGCAGCCCATGGCACTGGCGGAGGATATTTTTCGACTGGGTAATGTCTCCCGTGAAACGATGGATCGCTGCGTTCAAATTATACATGGCTATAATCGATTGCTCGACGAGTACCGCCGTGGGGGTGAGGTTCAGGTTCGTTTGCTGGCTACCAATGTGCTGCTGAATGTCCATAATATGGATAGTATTACAAACCGCTTGCTGACGATATGCGGGTTGCAGTTGGAGGTGATGGACGATGGCGAAATGACCCGCTTGCTTTACGTCAGCATGCAAGAGATGCTGACCCAGCATGCAGAACTTGAGAAAAAGCGCATTTTGGTAGTGCACGTCGGCCCGGGGAATACGCGTTTGTTGCTGTTTGACCGAGGGCGAATTACATACTATGCCAGTTATCGCATGGGGGCTCACCGCACGGCTATGGCTATCGGCAGTAGTTCGTTCACCGGAGCCGCCGGGGTTGAGAGCTCCCTTATCCGCGAGCATATTCGAGGTGTGGTAGAGCAGATATTGCACGACTCGGAGAGTGCGCTCCCCGATGAACCGGATGCCTTCGTGATATTCGGACCGGATTTTCACCATATTTCATCCCCACTTACCGAGGGGGAATCCCTCACGCTGGATGAGCTGGATACTCTGGTGGATGAAATTGCCGCAGTGCCCCTGCAGCAACGTCGCGAGAAATACCAGGAGGACTATGCCTCCGTCACAGCCCTGCTGCCTGCTGCGGTAACATACCTGTGCTTGGCTCGTGAGTTTGAGCCCGGTCGCATTCTGATGCCGAGGGAGGAGTATGCGTTTGCATTCCTGCGTAACTTGCTGCCCTCACGCCGAGATGACCGTTCCCTTGAACATGAGGTTACTCACTTTGCCGTGTTGTTGGCCAACCGCTACAAGGTAGACCGTGGGCACAGCCAGCAGGTTCGCAAGCTGTGTACCTCACTTTTTGACCAGTTGCAGTCGTTGCATGGCTTGTCGCGCCATGATCGCATGCTGCTGATTGTAGCGGCTATTTTGCATGAAATCGGCACATTCATCAGCCCCAAAAATCACCACCGCCACGGGCAGTATATCATTCTTAATTCAGAAATATTCGGTTTGTCGCGTGAAGATGTTGAAATCATCGGCCTATTGGCGCGTTACCACCGCCACGGTGCTCCCAGTATAGATGAGCACACCTACGCTGACCTTGAGCAGCCCAGCCGTCTGCGTGTGCAGAAACTGGCTGCATTGTTGCGCGTGGCGGATGCCATGGAGCGCGCGCACTCCCACCGCATATCATCGTTCACCGTGCGCTATACGGCACGCAAGATTGAGTTGTTGGTACATGGTGTGCATGACCTTACTATCGAAAACCTTGCTCTGCGCAGCAAAGCTGATCTCTTTACCGATATCTTTGGTTATGAGGTTCAGCTGTTACCGGCGCAAGACTGAGTATGTTAAAAGCCGCAGCCCCGAAAGGCTGCGGCTTTTTTTATAATTTGAGATAAACTCGTGAGCGGAATCGCTTACACCAGACCCTGATCGATCATGGAGTCGGCCACCTTCACGAAACCGGCGATATTGGCACCGGCTACATAGTTGGTGAAGTCGCTCTGAGAGTCGGGGGAGAATTCGCGAGCGTGGTTGTAGGCGTTCTCGTGAATGTTCTTCATGATGTCGAAGAGCTTGGCGTCAACCTCTTCGGCGCTCCACTTAAGGCGCATGCTGTTCTGCCTCATTTCAAGACCGGAGGTAGCTACGCCGCCGGCGTTTGCTGCCTTGGCGGGACCGTAGAGGATTTTGGCCTGAAGGTAAGCGTTGATACCGTCGAGGTCGGTGGGCATGTTAGCGCCTTCGGCCACGAGCTTACAGCCGTTCTTAATCAGAGTGGCGGCCTCGGCACCGTTGATTTCGTTCTGAGTAGCGCAGGGGAAAGCGCAGTCGCAGGGTACGCTCCAGGGGCGCTGACCCTCGAAGTACTGCACGCCCGGGAAGGCGTCTGCGTATTCCTTGATACGGCCACGACGTACATTCTTGAGCTCCTGAATCCACTCGAGTTTCTCGATGGTGATACCTTCGGGGTCGAAAACGAAGCCGTTGGAGTCGCTCATGGTTACGGGCTTGGCGCCCAGCTGATTGAGCTTCTTAACAAGGTACTGAGCCACGTTGCCGCTGCCGGAGACCACGCAAACTTTGCCCTGCAGGTCGTCGCCCTTGGTGGCGAGCATGTTCTGGGCGAAGTATACGGTACCGAAACCGGTAGCCTCGGGGCGAATGAGGGAACCGCCCCAGTTGAGGGACTTGCCGGTCAACACGCCGGTGAATTCGTTGCGCAGGCGCTTGTACTGGCCGAACATGTAACCGATTTCGCGGGCACCTACACCGATGTCGCCGGCGGGTACGTCGGTATCAGGGCCGATGTGGCGCTGCAGCTCAGTCATGAAGCTCTGGCAGAAGCGCATTACTTCGCCATTGCTCTTACCCTTGGGGTCAAAGTCAGAACCACCCTTGCCGCCACCCATGGGGAGCGTGGTGAGGGAGTTCTTGAAAATCTGCTCAAAGCCCAAGAACTTTAAGATGCCCAGATTTACGGAGGGGTGGAAACGCAGACCGCCTTTGTACGGGCCGATAGCGCTGTTGTACTCCACGCGGTAGCCACGGTTTACGTGTACCTTACCGTTGTCATCTGCCCAAGGCACTCGGAAGATGATGGTGCGCTCAGGTTCTACGATACGCTCGAGGATGCAATTGTCCTCGTATTTCTTGTTCGCTGCCAGTACCGGGGTAATAGTGGAAAATACCTCCTGCACAGCTTGCAGGAACTCGGGCTCGGCGGCGTTTTTGGCGCGCACCTGCTCCAGAACTCGTGTAGTGTAATCAGACATAGTGTATGGTAAGTCTGGGTTCCGCTACGGCAGACTTTCGTCTGCTCTCTGCGGGTCAGACGCGCGCACTATAGCAAAAAACTTCCTTTTTGAAAAGCCTTTTTTTTGAAAAAAATTAATAAAATTTGACGAAAAGTGCTATATATAAAGCGTGCGCGGGGTAGTGGATGGGGAATCGAAGGTGGTGAGGACCACTGCCGGGGCATCGTTGCGCAGGTCGACTAATCGGATTGCGCCGCGTGGGCAGGCCTGCTGGCAGGCTGTTTGCGGGGTGGAGCCGTTGCGGCGAGCGGCGTTGATTCTCTGCACGCAGTAAGTGCATTTCTCCATAACCCCGGCAGGGCGCAGGCTGACTTGTGGGTTGGCGTGGGTACCGATGGTGCTTTGGGCGGCTGAACTGTAGTTGCGAAAGTTGAAGTGGCGTGCCTCGTACGGACAGGCTGCGGCACAGTAGCGAGTGCCCCAGCAGCGGGGGTATACCATAGCGTTCAGCCCCTCATCCGTGTGGACGGTTGCGTTCACCGGGCATACGGCCTCGCATGGGGCGGATTCGCACTGCCTACAGGCAAGCGGTTGGTAAAGCCGGGATGAGCCTTCGCCCTTGTAGCGGTTGATGCGTAGCCATTGAATGTCGCGGTGGTTGCTCAAATCCGAGGTGCCGACCGTGGGTATATTGTTTTCTGCCCGGCAGGCTAGTGTGCAGGCAGAGCAGCCATCGCAAAGAGCCGTGTTGATGACCAATGCCCACTGCGGCAGTTTATCGTGGCTGTGTTGGGGTGGGGTGCCGGTACTGTGCGGGGGCAGGGGGCGCTCGCTGCGGTGGGGGAGCGGGCTTTTATTTGCCGTGGGGGTGACTGCGACTGCTCCGGTTGTTTGAGGTGAGAGGGGGAGTCGAGGGTGCGCGAGCCCCGGCAAGGTGCAGGCGGGCAGCTCGTGCTTGTTTACTATGGCGGTGCAGGGGAGATTGTCGCCGGGCAGCAGTATTTCCGCTGCTCCCACACTGCCGGTGAGCGGGAACCATGTTTCGCGCAGCCATGGGTTGTGGGCGTAGCGCCCATCTATATAAAATGGGTGAAGATAGTGAGCCGTTTCGCTGACTGTTTGCCGGGGGAGCGGTTGAGGCCGTGGGGCTACTCCCATAGCTACCCCTTGGCGTAGGATTTGCTCCGCCTGCGGAACTGATTGCAGTAGCCAGTCACGGGCGGGAGATATGTCGGGGCGTTCGCTCAGTGGCAGGGCTTGCCCATGCAGTAGGGCGTGTAGGGCCTCTACCTCGCTTACCGCCGGGCGCAGTGGGTGGCAAACCGGCTGACGTAGGCATAGGTTGCCGTGGGCGTCGGCATCGGCTCCCCACTCTTCCAAAAAGTGTGTGAGTGGCACCGTGTAGCGACATAGTTCGGCAGTGCGGTCGAGTGAGGACGGTCCCGGCGGGCAGAAACGTACCGTTTCGGCCATGGTGGATTGTAGAGCCGCCGCGAAATCTGCACACAGCCCTGCGGGGTCTGCCGGGGTGAAGATGAGCAGCAGCTCAATTTCAGCCAGCGCAGCTGTGAGCTCAGCCAGTGAGCCGTAACCGGTGTTGAATTGCACCGCCGGACCTATGGTGGAATCTATCAGGCTGTCGAGTTCGGGTGTAGTTTGAACCCGACTGTGTGCAACCGGGTCGTATTCATAAAAACTTACTCCGCCGTATTTTTGCAATTCTCGGGTTTGAGCTGCTCGCACCGGACTGTAGCCGCTCGGGAACAAGCAAGCCACGCGCCGCCCTTGGCGCAGAGCTGAGCACCAAGCTCGCCATGCCCCTTGCAGTGCTTGTTCGGGGTAGGGGGCTGCGTTGAAAGTGGCTCCGCCGGGGCGCCCTGCGGAGTATAGGTCAGTGAGAGTGGCTTGTACAAAGGCCGGCAGTCCGCGCTGCACCTGCTCGTAGTGCGGGTTCGGCTGTAGCATGGTGGGTAGCCCGTCATGGCACACTGCCAACATGGGGAAGGCTCCCCCCGCCCAGGGCATTGCCGTGGCAAATGCGGTTGCTTGCCCCGGTAATTGCCATTCGGGGCACCCCTCGGGAACTGTGGCAAATTGCTGCGCGCGGCGGCAGGCGGGCAGGGCAGTGAGCACCAGCGCACCCAGCCCTTTCAGGAAGTTGCGCCGTGTGATTCCCTGTCCGCCCTCGTGTTGCATGACTTTATTGTAGCGCTATACTGTTGCTCTGGCAATAACTTTTTGCAATCTGAACTTGCTCTGCAAGTGCTGCGGTGATTTCCGGCTTGACAGTCGGGAGGATAGTAGGCACAATAGCGGCATGCAAGAGAGAGTCATCATACCGCTTGAAGAATTCCCCGAGGAGGGCTTGTGGGTGGAGGGCGAGGCCGATGGTGCCTTGTTTGGGACGGACGATAACGGCGCCGTCAGTGTGGGGCCGCTCAGTTACCGGCTCGAGGCTCAGTTGTTCGAAACCGAGTTAGTGTTGCGCGGGAGCGTGGCTGCCACTTTCCGCTTGCGCTGTGATCGCTGCTTGCGCGAATTTGAGTATACAGTTGCGGTCGATTCTTTAACTTTCTCGTGTGATGTGCGAGGAAAAGTTGAGGTCGATGTGACGGAGGATTTACGTGAAGAGGTCCTTTTAGAGCTCCCCGGATACCCAAAATGTGAAATTTCAGGCCTTGAATGTGAAATAAATGACACATTTTGTGATTTTAGACTGGACAAAGACCCCCATTCGGGTGTAAACTCTGCCACCCCGAGTGGCAATAGCGTCTGGGATGCCTTAGATGATTTCCCGCGTAAGTGACGCGAAGGCCCCACTCTCACTCACAGAAATCTTAACCAGAATACAGAACTATGGCAGCTCCGAAACGCAGAACGTCCAAGATGAAGCAGCGCTCCCGCCTGGCCGCTCAGGCCTGGAAGGCCCCCAAACTCGGCAAGTGCCCCAAGTGCGGTGCAGCCGTTCCCGGTCACACAGCTTGTGCCCAGTGCGGTACCTACAAGACCCAGAGTGGGGCTGAGGTAATCGTGAAGCTGGTAGACTAATACCGCTCGCGATTTAGAACCCCTGCTGAAATACTTCAATCGCCCTGCAGAATTTACTGCCGGGCGGTTTTTGTGTTGACATGAGTGCGTATATGTGTTAGAGTAAGCTTGAACATACCACACAATCGCGTATGAAATTAGCATTAGATGCGATGGGCGGCGACAATGCGCCCCAAGTGAATGTAGACGGTGCAGTACAGGCACTGTCGAAAATGGATTTTCTCAAGAAGTTGTATCTTGTTGGTGATGAGGCTGTATTGAAGAAACAGTGCGATGCCGCAGGCATTGGTTCGGATAGTCGGCTTGAAATTGTTCATGCCCCCGAAGTGGTGGGAATGGATGAAAGCGGGTTAGCAGCCGTTCGCCAGAAGAAGAACTCCTCGATGAGCATATCGGTAGATATGGTGAAGCAAGGGCAGGCGGATGCCGTGGTGTCCGCCGGTAATACCGGCGCCGCAGTAGCGGCCAGTACGATTAAACTGCGCTTGTTGCAAGGCGTGGAGCGTGCCGGTATCGTTTCCCCGTTGCCGAGTGTACACGGCTATGTGCTGGTGAGTGACACCGGCGCGAATCCCGATGCTAAACCTCGCCACTTGGTGGGGTATGCGGTGATGTCGGCCATGATGGCTCGCTACGTCTATAACCGCGAGCAGCCTAATGTAGCGGTTATGAGCAATGGTACGGAGGATTGCAAGGGCAGCGAATTCTCGCTCAAGACTTTCTCACTGTTGCGCGAGTTGGCCAATCGCGAGTTGCTTCCCTTTAATTTTACCGGTAACTGCGAAGGTCACGACCTTTTTGAGACGGAGCTCGACGTAGCGGTGACGGATGGCTTCACCGGCAATATTCTGCTTAAGAGTGTTGAGGCCACAGCTCACGCATACACGAACTGGATTAAGGCCGGTATTATGAGCAGCACTCTGGCGAAGATGGGTGCTCTCTGCATGCGCTCCGTCTTTAAGAACCTGAAAGAGCGCATGAGCGCAGATGCTATCGGTGGTTGCCCGCTGATGGGTGTGAATGGTGTATCTATCATTGCCCACGGTTCGGCAAATGCCACGGCTATACTCAATGCCTGCCGAATGGCAGCCGGTATGTACCGCAACAATGTGAACGACCGTATTATTGAGACAATGGCCAAAATTAACCCCGTGCTCAAAGAGCTCGAGGCCTGATTCGCTTTTGTGATATTTGTATAGCATACCCCCGCTTTCAACTATATGAGGGTGGGGGTATTGATTTTTTATATGTAAATAGAAAATCCGCGCAGCAAGCAATATGCGCGCGGATTTTGAAGTGATTTGCAACAACCCGGTGCAAAACCGGCTAGGATGTATTACGCCTTTGCTCGGCGGCGGCGGCTGGCAAGTGCTGCCAGGGACAGCAGGCTAAGTGTTGCGGTTGTCGGCTCCGGAACGGAAGGCTGCGGCTCAACGTAAGGTACTTTGATACCATAGTTCAGCGAGCCGCTCATCACGTGCCCGGCGTTACCATGGCTCATGTTACCGTTGTATGAGGCTGCGGTTTCGCTGCCGGAGTCCCATGTGAGAGTCGGAGTCTGGGATTGGTTGCGCCCGATGACAGAGAGGGTATAGGTGACACCGATTTGGATGGGGGTGCTGAAAGATGTGCTGCGGTTAGCCGGGCTTTCCGGGGTGAATTGAGTGAACTTGCCGGTTCTGCTCAATGAGCCACAGGCCAGATTCAGCGTGAATGTTGAATCGGAACCTTCTATGGGAGTCAGGTAGATACCATTTGCACCGTAATCAGCATAGCCATCATTGCCCCAATAGTAGGCAAGAAGCGCCCCGCTATTCTCGATGGTATAACCTGTATTGAGTGTGAATTGCAGGGTATAGTTGCCGCAGTAGAAGTCGCCTGCCGTATTCGGGAGGACAATCCACTTGGTTTCAATCGAGTCAACCATTGTGGCAGCATGGGCTGCACATGCCAATGCGAATAGGGTGATAAGTGTTGTTTTCATCGTTGCGATAAGTGAAAGTTTGTCCGTATTACTATCGCAGTTTTCTAACGGAATTGTAAACTTTTTTTAAAAATAATCTAAAAAATTACTTCATGATTCTGCCTTCGCCATCACGGAAACTACCGAAGATGAGGCTAAGGATATCAATTAGCTGCCATATACCGAAAAGGCCGAATGTGATAAGCTGCAGGATACCTGTGATGGTGCGGCCGGCATAGAAGCGATGAATTCCGCAGAAGCCGAAAAAGCTGAGCAGGGAGAGCAGCAGGGCTGTACTACGACTGAGTGGGGATATCGAGTTGTCCATGTTTTGATTGTGTTGTTTGTGTTGTTTGTGTAGAGTAGAGAATGGGTGGATTAGCGGGCCAATACGGCGGGGGCGCCGCTGTTGCCGCAGGCTGAGATGGGACGAATGGCTATGCGGGTGGCGGAGCCGATAAGCCCTGCCGGCAGGGTTACTTTGCGCTGTGCTCCGGGGAGCACGCAGATGGTGTGCCAAGAGTTCCCGGAGCCGGCTTGTATAGCCCATTTGCGGGCAGAGGCATCGGCCGGAGCCCAGGCGAGCTGTACGGCGTTGCCGCGATTTCGGGCTTGTGCTGCGGGGCGAGCCGGGCGCACATTGCCGCACCACGGCATGGCCGGGGGGACGGCGCAGGTGGCGTAACGGCGTGCTAAGTAGTTTTGCACGCCGCCGGCATTGCCGCCGATGGAGCGCCAGCTCCAGAACAGCTGACCGGCGCTTTGGCGTGCCAGTCGGCGGGAGAGGTCGATTTGGGCATCGATTTCAGCGGCCGGGCGGCCGGGGTCTTCCTTGCTGTTGATACGGGCACTGGCAATACCGGGCCAAACCGGGCGGTTCGGGTTGATAGAGCTCCACCAGCGCATGAGGTCGGGGAAACTTTGGTCGCTGTCAATTCGCCAGTAGAGCTGGGGAGCGAGGTAGTCGACCCAGCCTTTGGCAAGCCATTTGCGGGCATCGCAGGCGAGGTGTTCGTAGGCATTCACCCCGGCTTGCACACCGGCGGGGTAACCCGGTTGCCATATACCGAAGGGGCTGATACCTACACGCACCCACGGTTTGGTTTGTTTTACCCCGATATAGAGTTGCTGCACGAATGAGTCGATTGCCGCGCGGCGTTGGGCGGGGGTTTTACCGTCGGAAATATTGTTGTTGGGCGGGTAGGGGTAGAAGTAGTCGTCCAAGTGCACGCCGTCTATATCGTAACGACGTACGACATCCATGATTACTCGCAACACATGGCGTTGCGCCGCAGGGTTTGAGGGGTTGAGTATGGTGGTGCTACCTGCTTTTTTGAGCAGTGAGGGGTTGTTGAACGATATGTGTTTTTTGCCGACGGGGCGACCGCTGATGGTAGCGCGGAAGGGGTTGAACCAGGCGTGGAGTTCGAGCCCGCGCTTATGGGCTTCCGCTATAGCGAAAGCGAGCGGATCGTAACCGGGATTGACACCGGGGCCGCTGAGCCATGCGCTCCATGGTTCGATGTTTGAGCTGTAAAGCGCGTCTCCGTTCGGGCGAATTTGAAGAATGATAGCGTTGAGGCGCAGCTGCACAGCTTTGTTGAGAATGGCAAGTAGCTCCTGCTTTTGCTGAGCTGCGCTCAGGCCGGCGCGTGAGGGCCAATCGAGGTTGTAGACGGTGGATACCCACACGGCGCGGAATTCGCGTGCGGGCTCAGGGGCATTTTCATTTACTTGCTGCCAGGCTGCTGCCTGCAGGGCGGTAAAGACACACAACGCTACGAGGCTCAGCAACTTTTTCATGGGGGGAAGATACTATAGTTACTGTCTGATTGCAAGAGTTGAATATGCCATACGCGCGAAATGCCTACCCTTTGTTCAGATGTTCCATAGCTCGAAGAGTTCTTCGGGCAGGGTGGTGAGAAATCTCGACGGAGGGCAGAACTGGCTATCGTAGCTGTGGCCATTGTAGCGTGGGAAACTGAGGTAGAGCTGGTCTTCGGCGCGGGTTACCGCTACATAAAACAGGCGTGTTTCTTCCTCCATATCTTCCGGGGAGCCACTGCTGATAACTTTGTAGTGCGGGAATAGCCCCTCCCCAAGGAAAATGACGAACACAATCTTCCACTCCAGACCTTTGGCCTGGTGAATTGTTGACAGGGTGACGCTGTCATCGTCGTTTAGTGTGTCGTTGTCAACCTCGCTCAGCAGGGCAACTTGACTGAGGAAGGTGTCCAAATCCGGCATGTCGGCCAGTGATTTTATCAGCTGGCCGATATCTTCCATGCGCTCTTCATAGTTGTCGTATGCAGAGCGCATGTAGGCATTCATGTGGTTTTGTACAAGCTTGACCAGCTCGGTGGGAGTGAGCTCGCGGTCGGTGGGGTGCAGGCTATCCATCGAGGTGAGAAAACCTCGCCAGTGCAGGGCGGCAGCTGTGGGGGCTTTTACTTTGCCCAAAACCTCCGTGTGCGGTTCCGTGATGCTGAGTTCCCCCGGGTGCGCGGCAAACCAGTTTTCGACCGCTGCCAACCAACCTTGCCAGAGCTTGGCAGCGGTGGCATCACCCACGCGGGGGAAGGTGGAAACGATGCGGCGGAAGGCGACTTCATCGCGAGGGTTGGTGAGCAATCTCAACCATGCAACGATGTCTTTGATGTGGGCTTGCTCGAAAAATCGTAGGCCACTGGTGATGCGGAAGGGAATGTGATTGCGCGTAAGCTCCATTTGCACGTCCATACTGTGGAAGTGGGCACGGTAGAGCACGGCGATATCTTTGCCGGGAATGCCGGCGGACATGAGTTCGTCAATTCTTTGGGCAACGAAGCGAGCCTCGGTTCGGTTGTCCGGTGCCGGGATAACAGCCGGTTTGAGTTTGCCGTTGTCGCGAGCCGGGCGCAGGGTTTTGACGAATTGTTTGCTGTTTTGAGCGATTGCGGCGTTTGATATATCGAGAATAGCCGGTACGCTGCGATAGTTTGTTTCTATTTTGTAGACTTCGGCGTCGGGGTATGTATGGGTGAAGTCAAAGATGTGGTCAACATTAGCCCCACGCCATGAATAAATGCTCTGAGCATCATCGCCCACCACCATCAGCGAAGTTGCGGTGCCGCCGGCCAGCAGGGATATTAACTCGGCTTGCAGGGTGTTGGTGTCTTGGTACTCATCTACCAAGACGTGCAGGAATCTCTGTTGCAGGTCGGCTCGCAGGTCTTCGTGCTCGCGCAGTAGGTGCACGAGGTTGGTGAGCAGGTCGTCGAAATCCATGGCGTTGCTCTCCATCTTACGAGCTGCGTATGCGGTGTATATTTTGCCGATAGCCTCTTCGTGGCGAGTTAAGTAGTCGTATTCGTCGCTCAGGGTTTGTTGCCAGCTGCGGCCCGTATTGATGGCCAAACTGTGTAGCCCCATGAGCAGCTCGGGTTTCGGGAATCGGTCGCTTTTAGTGGTTTTCCCTGCAAATTGTTTGCTGAGTGCGCGAAAGAGGGCTCGCTGGTCGTCGGAATCGAGTATGGTGAATCCGGGTAGATAGCCCAGTCTTTGGGCGTGTTGGCGCAACAGGCGGTTGGCTACGGAGTGGAAGGTGCCGCCCCATATCTGCCCACTACCTTGCCCGGTGAGCTGAGCCACGCGTTCGAGCATTTCGCGGGCGGCTTTATTGGTGAAGGTCAGCAGCAGAATGCGCCAAGGTGGCACGCCGCAGTCCAGCAGACGTGCCACCCTGTATGTGAGTGTGCGTGTTTTGCCGCTGCCGGCACCGGCGATTACGAGAGCATGGCGCGCTGAGGTGCAGACTGCGGCATGCTGCTCGGGGTTGAGCTCAGCAGCGTAGTCGCGAGCTCCTGCTACCGGTCGCAGCGTGTAATTCATGACTCGAAGTCGAGGTAAATCTCGGCGCGGCGGTTCTCACCGCGGATGTAGTTGACCGTCTGCTCGGAGTCATCCTCCCTGTACATGCGGCGCGGCTGGCTCTTACCCATACCGTGGGTGGTGATTTGCTCAGC
Source organism: Akkermansia sp. (assembly GCA_045614705.1). Taxonomy (GTDB): domain Bacteria; phylum Verrucomicrobiota; class Verrucomicrobiia; order Verrucomicrobiales; family Akkermansiaceae; genus Akkermansia. The sequence continues at coordinate 1,056 of JAZLDM010000050.1, read as the reverse complement.
ACCTACGCCGAAGTCGACGAGAGCGGCTTTCACGGCCTCGGCACGGCGCTCGGAGAGCTGCTGGTTGTAGTGCTCGGAACCTACGTCGTCGGTGTGTCCCGAGATGTTGAGCTTACGCTGTGTCTGCTTAAGCAAGTCGGCTACAATTTGCAGCTGGTGACGTGAGCGGGGGGTGAGTTTGGCTTCGTTGAAGGCGAAGAAGAGTGCTACCGAATCGCCTCCCTTGGGGTTTTTGACGATGGGGAAGTAGCGGCCGTTCTCCTCGCTGCCCTGGTTTTCGTAGGATTGCAGCAGCCCTGCCATGCCTACCATTTTCACGCGCCAGCCGGGTTCGGTGCGGACGAGTTCAATCGGGATTTGGGCTTCCTGCCGGTTGGCGGGGGCTTGTCCACCCTCGGTAGTGTCCGGGGAAATCGGAGCAGTGGATACCAGATATACCAGATTGCCCGCAAATTGGTCGTTTTGGAAGGTGTTGCGAATGGGGGTGTTTTGGCGCATACGGAAGTTGTCTTCCTCAAACACCATGCAAAGACCGGCAATGGTGGCCAGCGAGACCTCCTCACCGGTGATAAGGGTGCAGGCGAGGTTCATGTTGCCGGTTCGTACGGCTTCCATGAAGCCTTCAGTCACTGTGATATGGTCATTTGTGACGGAGAAATCGGTCTTGTCGGCAGGTGTGGGGGTAGCGCTCTCTATGGTCGCAATCTGGTTTTCGTTGGTTACAACGTCCAGCAGTATATCCTCTGTGCCGTTCTCGGATTTCAGTCGATAGCGTGTTACCTTGTTGCCGTCGGAGCGGCGGCTGGAGGCGATTTCCTGCAATTCGCCGGCCTTGTTGTTCTTTGCCCATGCAAGCAAATCGGTTGCGGCTTGGGGGGTGATTCCGCCGCTATTCACGAGGTGTTTCATGGCAGCCTCGGCGTCATCGTGGCGCAAGGCTTCGCGAGCCATCAGGACTGCATTGTGCTCATCGCTGCGGGGCTGTTCACTGGGGGTGAGGGTGATACGGGGAGTCTGCTCCTCTTCGGGTGCAGCCGTAGGTGATGTGGGATCCTC
>JAZLDM010000049.1:0-20296 GCA_045614705.1 Akkermansia sp. | reverse complement strand
TATTTCATCGCTTCCACAAGGGGGAAGGACTCATTGTCGTCCTTCCCCCTATCCCCCCATCCTGCTAGGGCAGTTTGGGCTCCTATGGAGACTTTTGGGGAGGGGCTTTCGGTGTCGCATTTGATTTTACAACTTGCAGTCAAAAATCGCGCGATGCTATTAAGCTTGATTGTAAGGGTAAAATGTGCTACTATCTCCGTATGGCGGTATCCGAAGAATTGTTTGAGCGAGCATGCAGGGTAATACCGGGTGGAGTAAACTCACCTGTGAGAGCATTTCGTCGCTTGGAGCGGGCACCGTTTTTCGTAACCCGCGCCGCGGGTGCGCACTTGTGGGATGAAGACGGTCGGCAGTACATTGACTATGTAGGCACATGGGGGCCGGCTATTCTGGGGCATGCGCCGCAGAGCGTCATTTCTGCCGTGCAGGCAGCGGTACCGGCCGGGTTGGGCTATGGTATACCCACGCGAATTGAGGTCGACATGGCCGAGACCATCTGCAAGTGGGTACCCTCCATTCAAAAAGTTCGCATGACCAATAGCGGCACGGAGGCCACCATGAGCGCCGTACGTTTGGCTCGCGGCTATACCGGGCGCAAGTACATCATCAAGTTCACCGGGTGTTACCACGGGCATGTAGACAGCCTGTTGGTGGCAGCAGGTAGCGGTGCTCTCACCCATGGCGAGCCCGACAGCGCCGGTGTACCGCCTGAGTTCGCGGCACTTACCCTGGCACTGCCTTACAATGATTGTGCAGCGGTTAAAGCCGCCTTTGCGCAATACCCGGGTCAGATTGCTGCCGTCATCGTCGAGCCCTACCCCGGCAATGCCGGTTTTTACCTGCCGGAGCCCGGTTACCTCGAATTCTTGCGTGAGATTACGGCGCGCGAGGGTGCTCTGCTGATTTTCGATGAAGTCATGACCGGGTTCCGCATATCACCGGCAGGTGTGCAGGGCAAGCACGGCATAACCCCCGATCTCACCACCTTGGGCAAGGTCATAGGTGGCGGGCTGCCGGTTGGTGCCTTCGGCGGTCGGGCGGATATCATGGACTGCGTGAGCCCGCTTGGGCCGGTTTACCAAGCCGGCACTCTGAGTGGCAACCCCGTAGCTATGGCAGCCGGACTTGCTCAGCTGCACGAGCTCGAAACCACCGGTGCCTACGAACGGTTGGAGCAACTGGGCGCCCGACTCGAAGAGGGAGTGCGCGCCGCCTTGTGCGACTGCGGGCTCAATTACTGTTTCAAACGCAGCGGCTCGATGTTCTGCCTGTTCTTCACCTCGCAAGATGTCAAAAACCTGGAGGATGCCACAACGGCCGACTTCCACACATGGCGCCGTTTCTTCCTTTCCATGCTCGAGCAAGGCATCTATACCGCCCCTTCCCCCTTCGAAACCGGCTTCATCTCCACAGCCCATACCGAGGCGGATATAGACGCCACCGTTGCAGCCATACGCCGCAGCCTTCAATCACTTTAACACCTACAAAACAACCACAATAACCCACAACTAAATAAATGAAATACTCCATACTTCCCCTCATAGCAGCTCCTGCTCTTTTTGCTGCTCCCATGCCGGAAAAAGCAGATTTGCTAGCCACTAACTCCGTGAGCGCTCATTACTTGGGCACCATCGATATTCCCTGCCGCCACCTCACCGCTGATTGCCCCGACAAGTGCAACCACGCCTCCACGGTTGCTCGATTCCGTGTGATTGCCAACAATGAGTACCAAAAGCTCAACAAATATGGTGATGATAAAATGGAGCCCGGTTCCATCGTCTTCATCGACATCAAGAACCCCACCCCCGGGCAGGACGATGCCGCTATCGTCAACTTCATCTCCACGCTGAAAATCGGTGCTACTGTTCGTTTCACCCAGGCACACTACTACGGTCCTGTGGGCAATGTAGTCACCCCCTTCCGCCCCGTCACCAAGATTGAGCTTGCGGAAAAAACCCCTGCTGTACCCGCCACACCGCCCGCACCTGCCGGTGACTACAGCACCATGCCCCTCTAAAATTCACTGTAGCCCCCTACAAGTTCTTTAAAAATCACCCATGTACCGCTTTAACAAGGTACATGGGTGTTTTTCTGCTTTTAATTTCGTCCCCGTATTGCTAAAATACACGCCGGAAATATCATCTTGCCATGTCATCCGATAGCAATACTACTTCTCAAAACGACCCCAATAAGTATTATATTCCCAAAACCCCTGATATTATCCAAGCGGCGAAAGATGGAAATACAGAGGAAATTAAACGCATACTTGCTGCAGAATTGTATGTAGATGCGATAGATACTTATTATATGACCGCCCTGCACTGGGCAGCCGAAAAAGGTCACAGCAAGTGTGTAGAATTACTTTTGGCGGGCGGGGCAAGCATCAATGAGGCAGATGATTTTAAAGATACTCCCCTCCACCTAGCGGCATCCAACGGCCACAGCAAGTGTGTAGAATTACTTTTGACGGGCGGGGCAGATATCAACAAGTTTAATGAAGAAGGCAATAGCCCCCTTTGTTGTGCGGCAAAGTATGGTAAGGTCGAGTGCGTCAAGCTCCTGCTGGCGGCAGGCTCAAATGTCAATGAAAATAACTGCTGGTGCAAAACTCCCCTCAAACTGGCTGCATTCTACAATCACCCCGAGTGCGTCAAACTCCTACTGGCAGCCGGGGCAGATGTTAACATGGAAAAGTACAATAACACTTCCCCTCTCCTTTCAGCTGCAATAAAAGGCCACAGCGAATGCATAGAGCTCTTGCTCGCTGCTGGGGCAAATATCGAGAAGTCCGATGTCGACGGCTACACACCCCTACACTATGCAGCATGGAAAGGCCACTCGGAATGTGTGAAACTCTTGCTCGCTGCAGGAGCAAAAGCCGACAAACCCAATTACCATGGTAAAACTCCCCTCCACCTAGCGGAAGATAACAACAACAACGACTGCGTCAAACTCCTTATTGCGTCTACTTCTCCGTAGAGTTAAAATGAAAGAAGAGTTGTTGCCATAAAAAGTTGTTGCGAGAGAGGGCTCGAGGTGTTATAATTCGCGCGCGCACAGCGCGAAAGATGAACAAGGGCTATATTCAGGCATTTGTGGCGGCAATCATAGCGGCACTGCTTATGGGGTCGCTGTGTGTATTTGTGCGCGAGTCAGCATGCAGTGCGCAGGTGTGTTCGTTTGCACGCTTCAGCATAGGACTGCTGTTAATAGGTACAGCCGGCGTAGCATTGATATGCCGCAGAAATGGCGGCTGCTCGCTCCGCTTCAACGGTAGGGCGTTTGTGTCCGGCATCGGTATCAGCCTGTGCATTTTATTTTACTTTATGGCCATACAGCAGACCTCGGCCGGTATAGCGGCACTGCTGCCTGCCACGGGACCTTTGTTTTCGGCAGTATGGATATCGCTTTTACAGCGCCACCTGCCCCCACGGCGAGATGGATTGCTGATATTGACAGCAGGACTGGGTATTGTGCTGGTAAGTCTGTTTGCCGGAAATGAAGGTAGCGGGCAAAATGATGCGCTGGGTATCATTTATGGCTTGCTTTCGGGCTTATTTTACTCACTTTATATCATGCTTAACCGCCTGATGAAACCGGAGGTAACCCTGCTGCAGCGCACCTTCTGGCAATCATTTGCGGGTAGTCTGGTGCTGCTGGTACCGCTGTGCTGGGGCACAAGTGATATGTGGGCTAACTTGAGCAGCGGCTGGCCCTGGCTGCTGGGAATCGGTGTGTGCCAAGGAGTTGGTGTGCTGCTGCTGGTAGCATACGCCATGCGGCAGCTTAGTTCGCTGGAGTTCGGTATTGTTTCGTGCCTGGAACCGACGGAGGCCGCTGTGATAGGTTGTCTGCTCTATGGTGAGAGCCTGCAACCCGGGCAGCTGTGCGGTTTTGTGCTGGTGCTGGCAGCCATACTGGCCAAGGCAGCTATGTACCGCAAGGTAATTGCCCCCACCGGTAAGCTCGTGCTGGAAGAAGAAAACGCCGCTGACAGTGCCCGAATGGCTGAAGTATACTCCGAAAGCGATAAGTAAACACAACCCGTATCCCCCCTATGTACACAACGCTGATACAAGCCCTGCAAGAAAACGACAACTTCGCCGTCATATCTCATTTTCGCCCGGATGGCGACGCCATAGGCTCTACCCTTGCCATGGGGCTGCTGCTGCAGGCACTCGGCAAAAAGGTACAAATGTGGAATGCCGACCCTGTACCGGCGCGATATGACTTCCTGACCGGCGCACAGGATATTCGTCCCATCCCCCCTGCCCTGCCCGACGACGTGCAGGTTATCATCAGCGTGGATTGCGGCGATTTGAAACGTCTCGGTGACGAAGCAATCGAATTTTTCAGTAAAGTACAGTTTACTATCAATATTGACCACCACCACACCAATATACAGTATGCCCGACTCAATGTGGTGGAGGGAACAGAGGCGGCTTGCGGCTGCATCATTCACCGTATAGTAAAGGCCGCCGGCGTGCCGCTGACACGCGCTATGGCAGATGCGCTGTATGCAGCCATCAGCACGGATACAGGTTCATTCCAGTACAGCTCGACTACTCCGGCAGTCATGCGCACAGTGGCAGAGCTTATAGAAGCCGGGGTGGATGTGGGCGACATCAACCGCCGCATTTACCAGGAAATACCGGCCAGTGGTTTCATTACCCAGCGCGAGGTGCTCAACAACATGGTGATTGAAGAAGGTGGGAGCATATCTCACTACTCCATGCCCGCCGGTCGAAAAGCAGAACTGGGAGTGAGCGCTGAAGATTGCAAAGACCTCGTGGATATCATCCGCGTGATGCAGGGCGTGAAAGTCGCCGCCATATTTGAAGATTTGGAAAACGGGCTGATTCGCGTATCCCTGCGCAGCAAAGACCCGCGTGTGGATGTATCCGCCATAGCGGGCGAGCACGGGGGTGGCGGCCACTGCATGGCCAGTGGTATACGCATGCGCGGACCGCTGGATGAAGCCCGCGAGAAAGTACTCAACTCCATCCGCGCCGTCGTGCGCCAATTATCATGACCACCCCGACCGAACAATCCTGCGGCGTGCTCTTGGTCGACAAAGACCCGGGCTTTACCTCGCACAATGCCGTGGCGCTCTGCCGCCGTATACTCAACACAAAGAAAGTCGGCCATTGCGGCACCCTTGACCCAATGGCCACCGGCATGCTGATTGTGGTGGTGGGCAAGGCTACCAAGGTGCAAGACATGCTGATGTGCGAGGATAAGGTTTACACCGCCACCATGAAGCTGGGTATCGAAACCAATAGTCAGGATGCCGACGGCGAGGTGGTGGCCGTAAAGCCGACGGATGCTATCACTGAGCAAGCCGTGCGAGATGCCTTCGCCCACTTCGAGGGTGAGTTCGACCAAGTGCCGCCCATGTACTCCGCCGTGAAAATTAACGGTGTGCCCTGCTACAAGCTCGCACGAAAAGGTCAGGAGGTGGAGCGAAAGTCACGCCACGTTAAAGTGCTCAGCTACGAAATAACTCGAATTGACCTCGAACAAGCGGAGGTAGATTTCACCGTGCATTGCAGCAAGGGATTCTATGTGCGAACCTATGCACACGATATGGGCCGGTGGCTCGGCTGCGGAGCTCACCTGACCGCCCTGCGCCGTATTCGCTCCGGCCATTTCGATATCGCACAGGCAATAGACGTACCCACACTGAAGGCCGCCGGTCGAGATGAACTACTGGCACGTCTGCTGCCGCTGGAGCAGGTGCTGGCTGACCGTATGGCCGACTGACCCACTCGCGAGCACTCATGCAGATTTTCCATTCCTTCGCCGAACTGAAAAAAGTCCCCTGCCCTGTTCACTGGGCAATGGGATTTTTTGACGGCGTACACCGGGGACACAAGCGAGTGATAGATAGCGCTGCAAGCCCGGGCGCAATGCGAGGCGTGCTCACCTTCCAACCGCATCCCTTGGCCGTGCTGAACCCGCAGGCAGCCCCTGCCCTGCTCACACCCGACCCGGATATGAAAGCTGAGCTGCTGCGTAGCCTGGGTGTAGAAATCTTGCTGGTGCTCCCCTTCAACAGAGAACTGGCTGCCCTCAGCCCACAGGAGTTCCTGAGCCAACTCATCGGCAGCTGCCGCACAGTCGGTATCTCGGTGGGCAATAACTGGCACTTCGGCAAAGGTGGTAGCGGCAACGCCGACTTCCTGCGCAACCAAGCCGCCTCTCTCGGCTTCGCAGCCTGTATCAACAATATGCTGCAAATCGATGGCAATACCGTGTGCTCAACACGAATTCGTAGTTTGCTCGCAGACGGAAATATCGAGCTCGCGAACGATATGCTCGGCCGAAATTTTACAATTCGCGGAACCGTGGAGCATGGCCAAAAACTCGCACGCACCCTTGGCTTCCCTACCGCTAATATCACCCTGCCCCCGAACGCCGCTCTCCCGCGCGCCGGTGTCTACAAAGTGCAGGCCGTAATCGATGGTACCCTCCAATGCGGTATCGCTAATATCGGACTCCGCCCCACCATCTGCGAAGATTCTAAACCTACCCGACTCGAAACTCACTTCATTAACTGGTCAGGTAACCTGTACGGAAAACAACTCGATGTACAACTGCTGCACTTCATTCGCCCCGAACAGAAGTTCAACGGTATAGATGCCCTCAAATCACAGATAGAACGCGATATATCCTCCGTGATGCCTCATCTATAATGAATGATAATATCCTAACATTCTATACACCAGCACTTTACGATGCAAAACAAGTGCGGGAAACATTGTTCCATGTGGAACAATCTGACCTCGCCTTCCCTAATATCTACCTGCTCCGGCATAAGTACAATACCCGCATTGCTTTCAAAGACGGAGCCCTCTACCGCCACTTTTCAGGCAAGGGACGATTGAATGGATATGCCTTCCCGGTGGGCAAAATCAATAACCCGGAACAAGCATTGTTCCATGTGGAACAACACGCAAAAGGCACCGGTACCCCCCTGCTCTTTACCCTCTTGACCGAGGAAAATGCCAAGATTTTACAGAGCATCTACGGCGATAAAATTCGCTTTTCAGATGACCCGGGTGATGCAGATTATCTGTACAGACGCGACGATTTGATAGAGCTTCCGGGTACAGCGTTCCACAAAAAACGTAACCAAATTTCACGATTTGAGCGTGAATTTCCGGAGTGGTTTTTTAAGGAAATAACGGATGAAAATGAGGCCGATGCTATGCGGATTGCGGAAGATTGGGCAGCCGCTCAAGCACCCTCCGCAAACCATGAGCACGAGCTGAGGGCCATCAGAAATGCCCTTGAACATCGCGTCGAATTAGGTATACGCGGTGGTCTGATTTATATAGAAAATATACCGGCAGCTCTCAGCCTAGCATCGTATCTTACCCCTCAGGTGGTAGATATTCACTACGAAAAATGCTCTCCGGCATACCGAGACGCCTACCCTATTATTAACCGCGAAATGGCAAAACTCCTGCCCTGCGAGCTTATAAATCGCGAGGAGGACCTCAATATTCCCGGGCTCAGACAAGCTAAATTGTCGTGGAAACCCTGCCGAATTCTTCATAAATTGACTGCAACCGTTACCTTATGCTAACCGGAATTTTCTCACCAAAACTGTGCGCTCAATGCAAATTGTGCTGTAATTTTCGCCGTGTATCAGCATGGGAAACTCCGGCATTGGAGCCGGCACAAATCTTTCTCATGCACGAGCTTTGTGTACCTCTTGAAGAGCGTGCCGATGGAACAACATCATTTTTTCTGAACTTTCAAACGGAAAATCCCGATGAAGTCGCCGATTGTCCGATGCTCGATTCTTGCAGCGGCTGCACCTTACCGAGAAGTCAGCGACCCTTCGAATGTAGAATCTGGCCGGTGAGAATTATGAAAGAAGCCTCGACGCTCGTCGTCGGTATTTACAAAGATTGTCCCGCATTAGATGAATCTACATTCGAAAAATTGAAAGCTCATACACTCGACCATCTCTTGCCACAAATTCTTTCATACGCAAAAAGAAATCCGCGAGCTGTGCGAGAATTCAATACGGCGTACCAAATTATTTGGAGAAGTTAAATTTTAAGATGAGTTCATGTTCCACGTGGAACATTAAAAGCCGCAGGTGTAAATCTGCGGCTTTTAATTTTTATCGCCGCTGACTCCATTCAAAAAATACTCAAAAAAATCCGACACGGGTACGCAAGCATTTCCACAGGGAAAATCATCAACAGACTCGCGACAAAAAATTCCGACTCTAATTTTCATGTCTCCTAAATGAGTCGAGTCCAAAATTGTAAATTCCAAATAACGCTGAGAATCGTGCAGAGCCGTAGAAGTATTAAGGAAAAATTAAATATTGAAGTCGCTACTTGTTCCACGTGGAACATTTCAACACTCGGAAATTTTGAATTAGACTGTGCGATATACGTCTCTATCGCAATATCATTTTCATCGGTGACATATCGAACAGTAGCTTGAGTAGAGAATTAAAGACAGAAGATTCTTTATAGAACGCAAAGAAAAATCTTTTTGAGAAATAGAACTGAAAAAAATTGTGAAGCAACCTGACCGAACAAAATCTTTTTCCGGCAGGCGAAAAAATATTCAACTCAGAAGCAGAGCAGAGGCCACGAACGTACTTTACCAAATATCATTTCTTGGAAGGAATAACTTGATTGACTTACAAAAAATAGCCTCAAGTAAGAATTAATGCCATTGTTTCGTGTTCCATGTGGAACATAAACGCGAAATTTCCATAAAATAACACATTTTTTCCTATAATTTGCGTAACTTATTTATATACAATACATTACGATATTATTTCAAAATAAAACGACTATACTTCAGTGCAGGGCAGGGGGCTAGAGTAAAAACGGCAAATGAGGAGCTCAAATAGGCACAATCCGACATTATTTGAAGCAAAAAGGCCCCGTAGAACATGCCATTTTTTGCAAGATTCGATACTCGTTTTCGCTCCGAAAAAGCGTATTCAGGACAGCATTTTATTTTCTCCTCGTCACTTTTTCAGGTATAGCAGGAGGCAATATGAGTGCAACAAGACGGTCATATTCGCGGGTATTTTCAAATTTGAACAGGCTTTTATCGGCAAGTTTCGGAGATTTTATAGCTTGCTTATTTTGTTTTTCAGCAGCCCGTATCTGCATTCCCGGCAGGGCAGGGGGGTAATATCAAAAAGGTCAAATAGGGCGGTCAAGTAGTCACAAGCCGCCACTATTTGAAACAAGCAAAGCCTAAAAAGCATGCTAATTTTTCCAAAATTCCATGCCTGTCTTTGCTCACAAACTGGCCATTTTGGGCGCTGTTTTATTTTCCCTTCGTCGCTTTTTCGGGTATAACAGGGGGCAACATGAGCGTAACCGGGCGGACAGATTGGCGGGCATTTTCAAGCCAAACATCGGCGGTAGCAGTGTAAACTTCAGCCTTCGCAGTCGCAAGAGCAATCTCACAAGCCTCCATGGCGCGCATCCATGGTGTTATATAATGCACACCTTGAGCGAGCACATCCTCACGCGTTTTTTCAAACTTGAGCAGGGCTTCCTCTGCAAGTTTCAGAGATTTTATGGCTTGGCTATTTTGCTTATTAGAAGCCCGCACACGAGCATACAGAGCGGCACGCAGACAATCCCGCACCAGCAAAACAGGGTCATCACCGGGCAGGGCAGGGGACACAACAGCGGCATGTGCCGCAGCGATAATCAAGCCTTCGCGGGCAGGTTTCGGGCTCTTAACAAGCACGCGCAAGGGCAAAGTACGCGCCTCCCAACGCTGCAAAATAACCGCCGGTGCATGCAAATGAGCGCGGTCAATCGGCATGGCCGTGAGCGCCTTTCGCGTAGCTCTGGCCTTGGCATCCATGCCGGCAGACCACATTGCGGTGGACACATAAAGGCGCGCAGCCATCAGCGAACTACTCTCCCATTCCGGAATATCCGGGCGGGTTGCCAAGCGAGCAGCAGTCATGAAATGCGGCACAGCGTCCGCAGCCTTACCGCTGCGGTAAAGCAGGTGACCAAGCAAATGCGCAGGCAAAGGATGCTGCGGCAAAAGCTCAGAAGCACGCTTTGCAGCCTCCAGGGCGCGGGGGCTGATGACAGGTGCGCTTTCCTCTATATACGCGCGCACGAAGCAAACCAGGGCATCTTGCTGATGCGCCGCATACAGTTGCTCCGTCAAGTCTAAGGCGCGCTGTTGTAGCGGACGTATCTTTCCATCGGTGTCGTAGCCTACATCCACACAGTGCAGCAGCAATGCCCCCCAGCAGGCGGACAAGGTATCGTGCCGGTAAAGCTCGGCGCGCTTACAAAAATCCTCCGCAGCGCCCATCTTATCATTGGAAAGCAACTTCAGGAAAGTCGCAAGGTAAAAAGTCTCGACCGGTGTGGCAGGGAGCTTATTTATACGCTCCGTCAGGGCAGCCAGAGAGCGGGCCCGCAGCTCAGCATCCGGCTCAGTCAACAACTGGCCAATGTAGCCGAGGGAGCACATATCATCTGCCTCGACAGCTCGATTAAAATGCAGGCGGGCGGATTCCTCCCAACCCAACAGCAAATCCAGCATGCCGGCCTGCATGCTTTGCTGAGCCTGCTCACTGCTTGTAGCAAGTGCCAGTTGCAGACTCGTATGCCCCAAGTTATTTTCCCCTTGAGAGCTGGTCGGAGCAGGGGACACATCAGCCGCTGCCACCCATGCGGCAGCGGCTGTAAGTGCAAATACTATTTGTTCCACATGGAACATAGGGCTTACATACGCTCGGGCATTTCGATACCGAACAGACCCATGCCCTGTTTGAGCACGCGGGCTGTAAGCTCGCAAAGTGCCAAGCGGCTTTCACGCACGGCGCCTTCGCTCTTAAGTACCGGGCAAGCTTCGTAGAAGCTGTGGAAGGCGCGGGCGAGGTCGTACAGGTAAGCGGCCAGCAGGTTCGGGCGGCAATCATCGAGCGTGGCAGGTACAACCTCAGCAAAACGCACCAGCATACGGGCAAGGTGAATCTCAGCATCCTCGCTCAGGTTCAGCTCGGCAGGTGCTACGAAATCGCCCTCAATCTTACGGAAGATAGAGCGCACGCGCACATAGCTGTTTTGCAGGTAGGGGGCTGTATCACCGGAGAGGGAGAGCATTTTATCCCAGTCGAAGATATAGTCGCTCATGCGGTTCTGGGAGAGCTCGGCGAACTTGATAGCACCCACGCCCACGATTCGAGCCACGCGCTCCTTCTCATCGGCGGGCATATCGGGGCTCTTTTCCTCCACCACTTTACCGGCGCGAGCCACGGCCTCATCAATCACATCCTGCAAGCTGACGGTATCGCCACTGCGAGTCTTGAAGGGGCGGCGGTCTTTGCCCAGTATCGAACCGAATGCCACATGGCGGAAATCGCCTGTCACACCGCGCATACGCTCGATGTCGAAAATCTGCTTAAAGTGCTTCTCCTGCGGGGCACCAACAACATACCAAATGGAATCGGCATTGAAGTTCTGCGTGCGATAATCGAGTGTAGCCAAGTCGGTCGTGGCGTACAGGAAACCACCGTCGGCCTTGCGAATAATTGCAGGCACGGGCACCCACTCGCCGTTCTTCTGCACCAAGAAGGGGTCATTTTGCGGCTTGTGATAGCCATCGGAGAATACACAGATTGCACCGTCACTCTCGCGGGCAATCCCCTTAGCGATGAGGTCCTCCACCAAGGGAGCGAGGGCATCATTGTAGGCACTCTCGCCAAGCCAGTAATCGAAACTGATGTTGAGCTGATCGTAAATCTTCTCCAGACCGATTTTTGTTACCTCAATGCAACGCTGCCAAATAGCCAGGTTCTCAGCATCGCCACTCTGCAATTTCACAAGCTCAGCCTTGCAAACGGGCAAAAGGGATTCATCCTCCTTGCACTTCGAGTTTACCGTCTTGTAGACATTCAGCAAAGCCTCGATGGGGTCCTGCTCAAGCTCACTCTGATTGAGGATATTCTTCCACCCCCACAAAATCATACCGAACTGAGTACCCCAGTCGCCGATGTGATTGTCCGTGATAACGGTGTGCCCCATGAAACGGGAAATACGTGCCAAGGTATCGCCGATAATGGTACTGCGAATGTGACCGACATGCATGGGCTTGGCCACGTTCGGAGCGGAGAAGTCGATAACGAGAGTCTTCGGCTGCTCTGTGAGCGACACACCCAAGCGCTCGTCCGTCAGCATGGCAGCAGCCTTGCCGGCAAAGAATTCGGGGCGCACGCGGAAGTTGATGAAACCGGGGCCAGCTATTTCAAGCGTGGCGAGCTCATTTTCACCGAAAGCCTCAACCACTTGAGTAGCAAGGGCTCGCGGGTTACTACGCACCTGCTTGGCCAGCACCATAGCAGCATTGCTCTGGTAGTCACCAAAGCGCAAATCCTGAGATGGCGTAACAGCCGGTACAAATCCCTGCGGCAGGTTCTCACCCAGCACGCTCTGCAGGGCGGCCAGGAGCTTCTCTGAAAGTTGTGTCGGTATCGTCATGTTCGCGGCTTTTATACACTCTTACGCACGTTTTGTCAATCTTTAATCGCTTACCGTACCCGCCTTTTGTCATCAGAATTCAACATTTCAGCTCTCTTTAGCATAAGCGCTTTGTGCCACATATTCTCACCCTTTTTTTTAGCTCAGCATAACTCGCCTAGTATTAGATATATATGCTATACTCTCTCTACCTATTTTGTGTATCACACAGCTGTGGAACACAAAAAATCTTGCATGCCACCCCGCCTTGTGTTATATACATCCACAGCTGCTGTGCGCGTGACGCGTGGTTCTATAGGCCCGGACCGTTATAAATTAAACAAGGGGCATCAAAGCTAAATGGGTTTAATGTTCCGTCCGATAGGGATACCTCAGACAAACCCGGCTCCGCACCCACCTACGTTCAGGGAACGTGGCTCTCATACCACTGACGGTACAGCGGTGTTCTTTTCTTCCCTCATAACTCTCGGGTTGTGAGGGATTTTTCTATATAAAAGTAAAATCTATTTTACTTCTTTTGAGATACCTATACAATTTCGCGCGCACACACACAATAGTGTTTGCATGCGCGTGGAAAAAATGATAGAATAGAGGGCATGAAAAAGACCTCTCATTTCCTGTTTTCCGGTTTGTGTGCCGCAGCCTGCATGCTGACCTCCTGCGCGTACATGCAGACCCACAAAAACATCGAAGAACAATTTCACAGCTACAAAGGTAGCGAGTTGAGTGCGAAGAACATTTCGCTGCACCAAAAAAGCGGTCAATGGTACCTCAGCGCACCGGAGGGCATTTACAACAAGCGCTACCCCATCATTCACGACGACATTTTCGACAAACACGAAAATGACCCCACCTACACACTAATCGAGAACTCCGACAGCCGACGCTATTTCCCCATCACCACCGGAACAGCCACCTGCCTGCAACGCACAGACGGCTACGCGCAAACCAACGCCCTGGTCACAGAAATCCTCGGTTCCGGCAAGCCCGCAGTTGACAACCTGAAAGGTGCTTCCACCCATGCCATCCGTGCTGAGATTGTCGAAGGCAAGCAACCCGCCATGCTTATCGCAGAACGCACTCCGCAAGAGACCCCGCTGTTTATTCGTGCCGTCTCCACGCTCGATATGTGCACCGTCGACCTCGTAGGCAGTGCCGCATACAATGTTGCCATTCCCTTCATGGCTCCCTTCCGCTTCTTTTCCGAATTTTTCGACGAATATTAATTGATAGTCAATCGTATATAAAGTTATTCACAAAAATTGTCAATAAGTCGGTGAATAAGTATGTGAATAGTGTTGTGAATAAGATTTTATTAACGGAAAACGAGCTTTATCACCAAAACAATTCACAATTCAAAAGCAGTTTAACTGATTGTATTCTAGCAGCATAGAACAGTTATTAGACTTATTCACATAGCTGAATATGATGAAATTTAAAATATAAATTTATTCATTCATCACTGAGCAGGGAATAAGCGGTAGCCATAGCAGCGGCTTTCCGCTATTGACAAGGCAAAGCATTACTATACAATACAGGCATGGAAACATACGGAATGGATCAGGACAGTCTCTGGATGACCCGAGCACTGGAGCTGGCACACAAGGGACTGGGAACCACAAGTCCGAACCCGCCTGTAGGCGCAGTTGTCGTCAAAGACGGCAAATTACTGGGCGAGGGCTGGCACGAGAAAGCAGGGGAGCTGCATGCAGAGCGCCGGGCACTGAACAACGCGCGCATGCGTGGGCATGCGGACGCGCTTGCAGGGGCTACCATGTATGTTACCCTCGAACCCTGTTCCAGCTATGGCCGCACACCGCCCTGTACGGAGGCTATAATCGAGGTCGGCATCAAACGAGTAGTCTATGGTGCCGTAGACCCCGATGAGCGCCACAGCGGCCGTGCAAATGCGATTTTGACGGCACATGGCATACGAGTGCGCAGTGAGTGTTGCTCGGCGGCCTGCGAGCTGCTGCTGCGCCCTTGGGTATGGTCATTGCACCATAAGCGCCCATGGATTCGTGCCAAGGTAGCCAGTACGATGGATGGCCGCATGACCCGCGCCGGGCTTAAGTGGTTAAGTTGCCAAGAATCCGTGCGTTTTGCTCACCAAATGCGGCTGGAGAGCGATGCCATATTAGTGGGGGGCAACACCCTGCGAACAGATGACCCCGCGCTGACAATCCGCCACCCCTACCGCGAAATTCCGCTCATCAAGCAGCAGCCTTGGCGTGTGGTAATGACTAAGGATAGCTCATCGCTGCCGGAAACTGCCAAAGTCTTTACAGACAAAGATAGCGAGCGTACCATCATACGCGAGGATATAGGGAACCTGCGTGCTATGTTGCACGAGCTTTACGAGAAATACGGCATTGTCAACCTCATGCTCGAATGCGGCGGGCGATTGTTGCGTACTTTCTTGGAGGAAGGGCTGGTAAATGAATGGGTGCAGATAATCACTCCGCAGCTCAGCGGCGGACCGGATTTGCTGCTGCCCGGCTATTACCTGGGCACGGAGCGGCGTTTCGAGCAAGAGGAGTTTATACCCAGCGGGCAAGATATCATCGTGCGTGGCCTTATTCATTGAAAATCAGAAATTAGACAATCATGAGATTTCTCCATAGTTCCGATTGGCACTTAGGCAACCGGTTGATGGAGCGCAGCCGTCATGCGGAGTTCAGTGCTTTTTTGGATTGGCTGCTGGAGCTCATGAATGAGCAGGGGGTGGAAGCACTGCTGCTCAGCGGGGATATTTTCGACAACCGCGACCCCGGTGCACCGGCGCTGGAGATGTTCAGCCACTTTCTGAGCCGGGCGGACTCCACGGGTTGCCGCCGTGTTATTATGACTGCGGGGAATCACGATGGTGTGCCGGTGTTGGAGGCTTTGCACCCCTTGTTGCAACGCTATGGGGCCGATTTGGTGTATCGCCTCAGTACAGAGACGGCCGCCGATTGCCTTTTTCCGCTCAGCGGGGCAGATGGCACACCCGCTGCCTTGGTGTGCGCGGTGCCGTTTCTGCGCCCTTCAGAGGTCGCTCGCCGTGTCGGGGCAGATGAAGCGCCCCAAGCCTACACCCTGGGCGTGCAGGACGTGCTGTCAGCTGTGGCGAGCCATGCGCAGCAATGGAGGCTCGAGCACCCGGGCAAGCCAATTCTCTGCATGGCACACCTGAGTGTGAGCGGTGCGGAGCCGACCGCCAGTACCGAACAAGTGCTCATAGGTGGGGTGGAGACCCTGCCGGCGGCGTGTTTTGACCCTGTTTTTGACTATGTGGCACTTGGGCATATTCACCGTTCTTATGCTTTGGCCGATAAACGCTTGCGCTATAGCGGCAGTCCTTTGGCCATGGGGGTGGATGAAGCCGGGTATCCGCACCAAGTGCTGATAGTGGATGCCACGGAGCAGGGGGTGAATGTGCAGGCTGTGGAGGTACCGGTGTTCACCTGCTATGCGGCTGAACATTGTGCGACGGACGAAGAATTGGCCGCCCTGCCGCTGAAATTGCAGCAGCTCTCCGCTGCTCATGGCGGTGTACCCGTGCACCTGCAACTGCACTACACCGGCAGCGGGGTAATGGATTTAGGAGCTTGGGTGCGCGATAACCTCCCTATCGAGCTTGTGCCCCATTGCCGCCTGTCGCAGTATCGCCCCGGCAGCGGTACCCATGAACTTTGCGATTCCGTGCCTGAGTCTCTGCCGACCGTGCAGGAGGTATTCGAGCGCAAACTGGCTGCCTGGCAACAGGCAGGTGAACCCTTGAGCGATGCACAACTGGCTACCCTTCGCTCACTTTTTGCCAGTGCTTACCGAGAAGCTGATCATGAGGATTGAAAAATTGACTTTCAGTAATATCAACTCACTGGTCGGGGAATTTGAAATTGATTTCACACATCCCGAGCTGGCGGCACCCGGTATTTTTGTGATAACCGGTCCTACCGGCGCCGGCAAGACCAGTATTCTGGATGCCGTGGCCTTTGCCCTATACGGCAAATCACCGCGCCAGCGCGGCGTGAGCAAGGGCAGCAACGAGCTCATGAGCCATGGAACTTCCCAGTGCTTTGCCGAGGTACAGTTCGAGCAGGCCGGGGAGCACTACATTGCCCGCGCTGAGCAAAAACGTGCCCGCCGTGGCGCAAATCCCTTCTCCGAGGCTCGCTACGAGTTGCGCCGCCTTGCAAGCGATGGGCAGCACGAGTTGCTCACCAACAGCAAGCGTGAGTACGACCGGCTGGTTCCGCTCTATACGGGATTGAGCTTCAATAATTTTTCCCGCTGCATGATGCTCGCTCAGGGCGAATTTGCCGCTTTCTTACGCTCCAACGAAAGCGAGCGTGCCGAAGTGCTCAGCACCATCACCGGTACGGATATCTACATGCGCATAGGTGAGGTGGTTCACGAGCGAGTAGCCGCTATCGACAAGAAAATCAGTGAGCTGCAGCTGCTGCCCCACTTCACCCCCGATGTGCGCGCTCAAAAAGAAGCTGCCAGGGATGCCGCCGCCGCTGCACTGCAATCCGCCACGGCGCAGCTGGCACGCGTAAAGAAGGCGTTGGACTGGTTGCAGGAGGGCAAAGTTCGCACCGCCTCCCTGGCCACGGCTACGGCAAATCTTGACGGCGCGAAAATTGCTTGGCAGACCTTTGCCGAATTTAAAGCCGGGGAACTTGCTCGGGCCGAGCGGGCCTTGGCTGTGCAGCCATTTGCCGTGGCACATGCCAACCTGCAAAAGCAGCTCGCCCCCATGAGCGATGAACTCCGAGCAGCTACGGAATCTGCCGCAAATAAACAATCACAGCGCAAAATTTATGAGCAAAAACTGCTCCTTTCCCGGCAGTTGCACGATAAACAAATCGCTGAGCTCAACGAGCAGCTTACCCTCGTGCGCGAAGAGATGCGCCCGCAGGAAACACGCCTTAACCTCCTGCGCAATCAGGCTGATAAATTGGCAAAAGAACTGCAGAACGATGATGGCAAACTTGCCGCTCTTTCTGAAGGTTTGGCCAATATCTCGAAAAAAATCAACACCTCTCAGCAGGAATTGGAGCAAGCTCAACAGCTGCTTGAATCATCGGGGCAGGATTCCGCGCCCGCAGAGCACCTGCCGCTCTTGCAGGCAAGATTAACCGATTGGCAGCAGGAGCCCGGCTCTGCCGAGGAGTTGCCGCCGGCAGAACAGATTGCTGCTCAGCTGTCCGAAGCTCAGCAGCAGTTGGCTCAGGCGGAGCAGTTGTTGGAGCGCCTGCGCAGTATAGCCGAGCTCAAGCGCCGTCAACTGAATATCGAAGAGCAGCTTGCGGCCCTTTATATCGACTTCCGGGAAGGGCGGCTGGAGTGCTGCCCCTGTTGCGGTGCCACAGTGCCGGGTGAGCGCCGAGTCGTGCTGAATGACGAGGTTCTGGCAGCTGAGCAGGACGTCAAAATGGCGGATTCCGCCCTGCGCGCTGCCCGTGACATCGTGAGCGGGCTGGAGAATCGCAAACGCTTGGCACAATTGCGCGAGGCTTTCTGTGCGGAGCTTGCTGCATGTTCCTTGCCCCCTGTGCAGGATTGTGCTACCGCTCAGCAAGTAGTTAAGCAATTAACCGAGCGCCACAATCAAGTTGTCGCTTTGCGGAAAAAATGCGATAAACTCAGCTCCGAACTCACCAAGCTGAGTTCAGAATTTCAGCTGCAACAAGTACGCATTAACGAGCAAATCTTCAGCATGAAAACCGCTGCCGAAAAAGCTACCGCGGCCTCTCATGAGATAATGCAACTTTTCCACGCCTTTACCGAGCGGTGGGGGCAGGGGATTAACGCCGATAAATGCGAAAAAGAACTCAATGCTCGGCTCACGACCCTGCAACAACAAATGGAGAAGGAGAAAAACGCCTTGCAATCCCTTGTTGTTGAGGAAAAAAGCGCTATTTCTGCCCTCAACGTTCTCAGTCAGAAATACAAGGAGTTGCAAAAACTGCACGAAGAAGCCAATGTTTCGTTTATAGAAAAATTAGCGGAACAGGGCTTTGAGTTGTTGAGCGACTATCAGGCCGCTGAGCAGCTATTGCCCAAGTTGGAGAACTTGCGCGCTGAGCGTGACTGTTTGAAGGAACAACTCGCTGCCGCTACCGCTTTGCTTGAGCGGGAGCAGATATTCTGCAACGAACATGAGGCTGCAAACCCCCTTCAAGAGGGAGAAACCGCCGATTCACTCGCCGCTCAGTCTACCGCCCTCGCCGCTGTGCAAGCTCAGCAGCAGGAACTGCACACCACCCTGATGGGCGAAATTATAGCGGATGATAACGCCTTGCTTGCCAATAAGCGCGTGGCTCGCCAAGCGCAGGAATTGCGCGCCGAGCGCGAGCACCACGACTTGCTCAAACGTGTGCTGGGCGACAAAAAAGAGGGATTTAAGCAGTTCGCTCAGCAAATTACCTTCGACATGCTGCTGCACCGTGCAAACGCCGAGCTGAGCAACCTGAGCGACCGCTATCGGCTGCGCCGTAACCCGAACCGAGACAACGGGCTGGGGCTCATGGTTATTGATTCCGCCCTCGGTACGGCGGAGGGGCGCGATTGCTCCAACCTTTCGGGCGGTGAGAGCTTTATCGTCAGCCTTGCCTTGGCACTCGGGCTTTCCCGTATGACCGGTAGCACGCGTATCGATTCCCTGTTCCTGGACGAAGGTTTCGGTACCCTCGACCGCGATACCCTCGCCCACGTCCTCCGAAGCCTCCAAAAACTGCGCGCCGACGGCAAGATGATTGGTATCATATCACACGTCGAAAGCCTCAGCGAGCGCATTCCTGCGCGCATTCGCGTCAATACCCTTCGCGGTGGCCGCTCCACACTCACCGGCTCCGCTGCGGTAAGGGTTCTCGGTACTTGAGCTCAGGCACTGAATTTTCATACGAAAAAAGCCGCCGCCCGGTGAGGGGCTGCGGCTTTTTGATTAAATGGTAGGACTAACCTACTGAGCAGATTACTTGCGACGACGGCGAGCAGCAAGACCGGCAAGGGCCAGCAGGCTCAGCGTAGCTGTGGTCGGCTCAGGAACAGCGGGAGTCTCCGGTTTCACCGTAATAAGACTGTAAGATGCGCTGTGCACAATCTCGTTAATCTTGTAGCTACCGTATTGACTACCACCAAGCATGAGGTCGGTGATGTTGCCGCTCACGCTATCAGCCAGCGTACCTGTAGATACCTCCTTACCATCAACAGACAAGGATAAAGAGGTGCCAATCTTGGTTAACATGATGGTGTAAGTGTTACCGCCGGTCACGGCAAAATCCATGTCGGTATAACCCTTATCCAGGTTGCCGTCAAGGCTGACATAGTTGCCGGCGTTGGTGTAGGGACCGAAACGAAGGGCAGTTCCGCTGCCGGCGATTTCACCGAATATGGGCCAATTGTTGCTGGCGGAGATGGTATCACCAAGGGTAACGGTCATGGTCAACGCGAAGTCATCGTCCCAGCTGCCGAATTTGCCACCGGCCATGTGAACACGCTTGTTACCACTGGTTTGAGAGCCACCTTCAACGGCTACGATATCCCAAGGTGTGCCATAAGAATATCCTTCCTTAGCATTCCACTGGAAACCATTGGTGTATTCTGAGCCAAAGTCGAGAGTCCAAGCGGTCTCTGTCGTGTAATCGACACCGAAAGCAGCGCCGGCGAGAGCCATCAGAGCTACGATAGTTTTCTTCATGATGTTTTGATGTTGTAAGTTTATTATTTGATTGTTAAAGGCCTGTGATTGAAACTGAGGAAAAATCTCGTACGATGAAAATCCTCAGCACACACGCCTG
>JAZLDM010000048.1:0-18000 GCA_045614705.1 Akkermansia sp. | reverse complement strand
ACCGGTTCTCTGACCGACTTCGTGGCCGTGCTGAAGAGCGATGTGACCGTTGAGGAGGTAAACGCCGCCATGAAGGAGGCTGCTGAGGGCCCGCTTAAGGGTATCCTTGAGTACTCCGAGGAGGACCTTGTGCTCCAGGACATCGTTTCCAACCCCCACTCCTGCATCTTCGACGCCGGCTTCACCTATGTGGTAGGCGGCAACATGGTGAAGGTTTGCGGCTGGTACGACAACGAATGGGGTTACTCCAACCGCGCTGCCGAGGCTATGAAGAAGCTGGGCGACTCCATCGCCTAAGTCTCATAAGCCAAGCAGTTGCAAAACTGACTTTACCTATAAAGGTGGGGGGATGCCTTGGGTATCCTCCCATCTTTTTTCTTTTTCCCTCAGGGGGCGAGTACTGACATGCACTATCAATTTGGTGTTGACAGTATTGCGCCGCCGCGTATAATATCAACCACTTAATTTTAACCAGTTAATTATCTTATGCCAGACGCCAGATTCCAACCGCTTACCGGTTTCCGCGATTTTGCCCCTCAGGAGTACGCTCTGCGTGCCTATCTTTTCGACACTTGGCGTAAGGTTGCACATCGTTACGGCTTCGTTGAGTGGGAGGCTCCCACGCTCGAAGCCACCGAGCTTTACCTGAAGAAGTCCGGCGGTGAATTGCCCACCCAGCTTTTCCGCTTTATCGACCAAGGCGAGCGCGATATCACGGTGCGCCCGGAGCTTACCGCCTCCCTCGGTCGAATCGCCGCTGCCTATCAGCGCGAATACACCAAGCCGCTCAAATGGTTTGAGATAGGCTCCTGCTTCCGCTACGAAAAACCCCAGAAGGGCCGTCTCCGCGAGTTCGTGCAGTTCAATGCTGATATTCTCGGCGAATCCGGTGAAGGTTCCGACGCCGAGCTCATCGCTCTTGCCATTGACTGCATGCGCGAGTTCGGTTTCACTGCAGATGATTTCGTCGTGCGTATCTCCGACCGCGAGGTGTGGCTGAGCTATGCTGCCGAGCATGGCGTGCCCGAGGAAAAAACAGGCGATTTCCTTGCAATTATCGACAAGTTCGAGCGTGACCGCCCCGAGGTGTGTCAGGAGAAGCTCGACGCCTTTGGCATGAAGCGCGAAGATATCGAGGCTTTCATTAAGAACCCGCCCGCAGGTTGTTCCCCGCGCTACGAGACGGTGCTTGCCGAGCTTACTGCCCGTGGATTGGCGGATTATGTGAAACTTGACCTCTACGTTGTGCGTGGTTTGGCCTATTACACCGGCTTGGTGTTCGAGATTTTCGATAAGGGCCACAGCCTGCGCGCTATTGCCGGTGGCGGTCGCTACAATGGCTTGGTGTCCACGCTTTCCAATGGCGCTGTCGATATGCCTGCTACGGGCTTTGCTATGGGTGATGCCGTGATTGCTCACCTGATAGAGGCTTGCCCCGCTGCTCGTGCTTTGAGGGATGCCGCAGTGAAGCCGAATGCCTGCGACGTGTGCCTGGTGCTTGCCGCGCCTGAGATGCGCCCGCAGATGCTTGCCTTGGCCTCCTCGCTGCGCGATTCCGGCGTGCGTGTAGACCTCCCGCTTTCCCCGGCCAAGATGGGCAATCAGCTCAAGCGCGCCGAGAAGATTGGTGCCACCTGGGCGGTTATCGTCGGTAGCGAATATCCCGAGCTGGAGCTCAAGAACCTCGCCACTCGCGAGTCCTGCAAGACCGATATCGAGGCCTTGCTCGAGGAGCTCTTGCCCGATGCTGAGTAAAATCTCCGAAATCAGATAATGAAAATCCCGGTAGATGCTGCCATCTACCGGGATTTTTTTAGCTTTTTCAACAAAAGGGCGCCCGGGCAATACGCCCGGGATTCATAGGGTGTCAGGCGCGTCGACGGCGGCGGGCTGCCAGTGCGGTCAAGGCCAGCAGTGAAAGTGTGGCGCTGGTCGGCTCAGGTATGGCGTTTACGCCTTCCAGGTACACTATACCGAGGTTGGTGTCGTATACGAGCGTTGTGTCGTCATTAAGCCATGCACTGCTGAAATAATTGTTTGCATTCAGCGTGTAAATCTGTCCGGAACCGGCTTTGAGCCCCATGCTGTTATCGGCAATGAAGTTGGCGGTCGCGACATCGGTGAACAGAATCACCTGCGCGTTTTCGGCGTAAGTTGTCGTGGGATCAAGGTAGAGGTCAATCTTCTTAGTGGCTGTTTTTGTAACAGCTAAGGTAAGCTCACCTCGGTCATTGAGACTCAGCGCAGCACCATTGGCCGTGTAGCTGGCTCCCATGTTCAGTGTGACCAAATCAGCGTTGATGGTGCCGCCTACGATGGTGTTGTAGGTCGTACCCAAGTCAAGCATGGCACCGGAATCAGTCAGTCGTGAGTATTGAACGTCTGCAATATTCAGGGTGAGGTCTTCTACTTCGAGATTACCCCCGTCTGCCACGGTGATTCGGGCGGCACTGATCATTGCACCACCGTTGTCGGAGCTGAGACTCAGGTCGCAGTCTTTGCGTACGGTAAGGTTATTGCTGCCGAGCTTCAGTTGAGCATCCTCGCCGGATATGCTCAAATCGCCGCTGAAGTTGCTCAGTTTAGCGAATTGCACCGTGCTGTTGTTAACTCGCACTCGACCGCTGCCGCTCAGGGTGCCGGCATTGTTCGTGCTGCCGTTGGCGCCGTCAAAGATGAGGGTACCCGCCACATTGCTGGTTTCGGCCTCGTAGCCTTTGCTTCGAATGTAAAGAGCGGAGCCGCTCTCTATGTTCACCGTACCTTTGATGCTGTTGTCGCCTGCCAATACCACATGGCTCTTGTTGCCGATACCCAGCGTGGTACCGCTTGCCGTGCTTACCGTGGCTGTACCGCCGTCGGCTGTGGTACCCAAGGCGGTGCTGTTGTACAAGTTCAGGGTGCCTGCATTCAGCACGGTGGCGCCGCTGTGTTCGTTGGCTGCGGTGATAGTCAGGGTGCCGGTGCCGTTTTTGGTGATGCTTGTACCGCCGGTCAGCTTGCTGTTTCTGTTAGCAGCGGTGAAGGTGTAGTCATTACCCTCGCTGTTATTCACCTCGATAGTAGCAGGGGCGATGTTGCCCGACAGTCTTACTACACCGGCTCCTTCGTCGGTGAAGTAGACGTCCATGCCGTTCAGGTAGGTATAGCTGCGACCGTTCATCGTCCAGTTGTCCGATGTTTCGTTCCACAGGCGATTCCCGCTCTTATTGTTCCAGATATTGCGGCCGACCTTGTAGTACAGCGTACCGTTTTCCCATACCAAGTCGTTGAATTTCGCGCGTGCTGCATCCCCGCTGCCGTTCACGGTTACATTCGCAGCGGTCCAGTTGCTCGCTGTTCGGAAACTGTAAGAAGAGGTGCTGCTTAATATTTTGTAGTTGCCGCTGCGCAGGCCGTTGTCACCCTTCAGGTTGATGGTGAAATTGTCGTAGGTATACACATAGGTGCTGCCGAGGCTCAGCACGGCAGTGCTGAGGTTCTCTTGCCCCACCGTGGTTGTCAGCGTGCTGCCGGAGTTGAAGTAAAGGCCACTTGCGTTTAATGTGTTTTTTCCCTGCAATTCAAGCTCGGTGCCGTTGTTGAATGTGAAATTAGAGCTGCTGTGCCCCATCGAGGCATCTCGCAGTAGCAGTTTGGCATTGCTGTCCGCCGCTATGGTTAAGCCGCGACCGTTCAGCGTGGCTCCGTCTACCACTTGCAAGGTGCCGCCATATAGGGTGATGTGTTTGTAAATTGCGCTCGTTCGCGAATCAGTTATTTCTGATGAGGTCGCGGCGGAACCCTTTACCTCTGCCAAATGTTCTGCGGTGTATTTACCGCTAAAAATGATGTCGCCCGTGGCTTTCTGAATTTTGCCATTGCTATCTTCATAATCGGCGTTAAAGTTAGCTGAGTAACTGCTTCCTTCAGAATATACCGAGTCATAGATGGTAATATGCTGGCCTTCACCGGCTGATAAATTTAAGTTGCCGCTCGTTTGATAGATGCCGCGCAGTCGCCCGCTATATCTCTCATAATTTTTTTCAAATACAACACTGTCATTGCCCAATATTGAAATATTGCTCCTTGAGTAAATGGCGCCGCCCTGATAGTTGTAGTAGTTGTAGGTTGTTGAATTGTTGCAGAAATGGACATCCTCATTATTGTTGATGTTGAGGCTTCCTGTTGAGTATATCGCACCGCCGTACTCGTCAGAAGAATTGCTGCTGAAAATTACATCATTATTACCGTTGATGTTAATAATACTGCTAGAATAAATAGCGCCACCGTAGTAATAGCTTGTGCTATTGCTACTAAAGCTGATGTTCTCGTTGTTAGATATGTTGATACTTGCCCCGTAAGAATAAATAGCACCGCCGTAGTAGCCTGCGGAATTGCCACTGAAGCTGATATCGCCATTGTGGGTGATTTCGATTTTTGCACTCGAACCGTTGGCATAAATAGCTCCACCATTGTCTGGCGAGATGCTATTTCCGGAAAATACCACATCTGCATTATCCGAAGAAGAAACGCCATCGTTCACATTTTGTATGTAGAGCGCACCGCTTGTACCCAAATTAATCGCTCCACCAGCACCGGTGGATATTTTGTTGCTGCTAATGGTCAGATTGCTGAGCGAATCAAAGGTGAGGGTGGCAGGTTCTGAGAAAGCGCTGTAGCTACCGCCGGTGAACTTGACGGAGTTGGGGGCAGCGGTATCGATGGAGGTGAAGATAAGATTGCCGCCGGTGAAGAGGGGAGTGGAGGAGGTCCAGCCGGAGTAGGTGCCGGGGGAGAACTCAATATCATCCGTCCAGAAGTAGAAGACGCAATAGTCGGACGCAGAGTTGTTGGTGTAACCTTTGATATAGCTTGGTGTCCACACGTCAACCATCTCGTAATTGTCGGGAAGTTCCAGTGCCGAGACCGGTTGAATGAAAAGGGAAGCCACAACGGCTGTTAACAGAGATATAGGGAGATGAGGTTTCATACGAAATCATACTATACCCTTTCGGAAACCGTAAGTAATTCTATATTATCCTATCGAAATGAGCGAGTTAAAAAAACATACCCGTAAATTGTAAACTCGCAGCGAAGCAATAAAAATTATTTGTATACTGCCAAGAAATATGTTTGACTTACGGTTTCCGAAAGGGATGGAAGAATGAAACAGATATCAACAAAAGAAATAGCGGCACTTGCGATATTAAAGAGCACGGGTGTGGATGTAATAGAGGCGGCGTTGATAGCGAAGGAAGCTTTGGCGAATGGACGAGGTCGAGTAAAACGAGCGCGTCTGTGTATATCGGTAGGGGCGGCGGAACTGCGGCGGCAGGAGAAGACGGTAACATTTGCGCGGGCGGTGGAGGCAGCATTGGCTGCGCGGGAAGGGCGGCGCCGACGCACGCTGTGGGATTTTCGTTACTTCACGCGCCGATTTATGAAGAAGTGCTCTGGGTTATCCCAGCGGCGGGTGCGCGCTATCAGTCCGGCGGAATGCGCACAGTACATAGAGCAGGCGTTTGATACCCCACGCCAGCGGCAGAAGGCGCGGTTGGTACTCAGTGGGGTATTCGGCACGGCTATCAAAAATGGCTGGTGCAGTGAGAACCCTGTAGCGCGGGTGGAGGTGCCCAAGGTGGTGGAGCAGCGCATAGAAATACTGCAAGCGCATGAAATTAAGCAGCTGTTGGAAACTGCAAAACACTTTCGGGGTGGCAGTTGCCTGGCGGCGGTGGGCATGATGCTGTATGCCGGCATACGTCCGCACGAGGTGGCGCGCCTGAGCTGGGAGCAGGTGGATTTGGTGGGGCGGAGCATCAGCATTTTACCTCAACACAGCAAAACGGGCGGCGCCCGCTCCGTTACGATACATCCTCCGCTGCTGCGCCTGTTGCAAAGCTGTGCCCCTGCTACAGGGCGAATTTGCCCACCGCAGTGGCTGCGGCACTGGCGTGGGCTGCGCAGTCGGGCGGGGTTCCGCCACTGGGTACCGGATGTTTTGCGGCACACCTTTGCCAGCTATCACTTGCGCCATTTTCACAGCTACAGCGAGTTGCAATACGAAACCGGCCACCGCGACAGCTCCCTGTTGCGCACGCGCTATGTGAGCATGGGGCGAGTAGGGAATGCCGCCGATTTTTGGGCGTGAGCAGTGAGCGCCCCCTGCTTAGTGGCTGTAATAGCCGAGGTAGAGCAGCTGGGATTTGGGGTTATAAACGACCCAGCGCACGAGGGTGGGGATATCGTGATTGGTGTAGATGTAGCAGGAGTCTGTCGCTATATCGTTGAGGGAGGGGTAGGAAACGCCGGTGGGCTTGCAGAGCTCCCAGCCGCTGTCGGCTGTGAGTTGTTGGCGCAGTCGGTCGAACTCCCCCGGGCCGAGGTTAAAGCGATAGCGACAGCCGAAGGGGTTGAGGGATTCCCAATCGTGGTTCGGCACGGCGCCGTAGGCTGCGGCATCTACCCCTACGATTTGGTGTGCCGTGGCTGCTGAGTTCACCTTGTCTGCTGCTGCATAACCGAGCAGCAGCAGGACCGGCACAAGCAATACGCACTTGAGGAGACGAAGCATGATTGTACGCTGAAATCAGGGCTTTTCGGTGGAGAAAACGGGAGCGGGCAGTTCCGGTGCGGATTCCCCGCCTACCATGTCGCCTACGTCCTTAAAGGTCACGAAGATAAAGAAGCCCATGAGCAGCAGGACGAAGCCGTACATAATCAAGTCGAGGAACCAGCCCTTGACCGGACGGCGGATAATCATTTCGATGAACCCGAGTACCACATGACCACCATCCACCACAGGCAGGGGCAGTATGTTAAGCACGGCAAGGTTCACATTGAGCACCACAGCAAACCACAGGATGAGGCGCCAGCCTACACCGTTGTCGGCTTGGAACATTTGGTACATGTAGTTGCCGATACCTACCGGGCCGCTGAGGTGCTCCATACCGATGTTGCTGCCGGGCGAGCATACTTTGTCCAGCGTGTCCTTCATCCACTTCAGGCTTTGGTTGATTTGAGCCTGGGGGGAGGGGTGGGTGAAATCGACATTGGCGGCACTTTGCTGCCAGCCGAAGCCAAGGATGGGGTGTGCGCCCTCCTTGCCTTGCCAGTTGGCGGGCAGGGCGGGAGTGATGGTTGCGGTGGTGGTGGTGCCGTCGGGGTTCAGCAGACTGAGCTGCATGGGGGCGCCCTTGTCGGCCTGCTCGGTAATGGCGTAGGGGGTGTAGATTGCTGTGCCGTTAATAGCCGTAATCGTTTGGCCGGTCTGCAGACCTGCCTGCTCTGCGGGGGAGCCGGGGAGCAGCTCGCCCACAATGGCGGGTTGAGTGGGCAGTACGCCGATTTGACGCAGGGCGCTGCGCTGCCACCAGCCGGTTTCGGGCACACTGTAGCCGCAATCAATCTGCATGGTGGTTTCGCTACCGTCGGTCTGAGGGCGGGCGATGGTGAGTTTGATGGTTTCGCCCTCGCTCATAGCCACGAGCTCGCGCACGCCCTCCATGTTACCCATCCACTTGCTGACAGTGCGGCCATCCACAGCCAATACCTTGTCGCCGGGTAACAGTCCGGCCTGAGCAGCGGGGGATTCCGGCACAATGTAGCCGATTCGGGTGCCCATGACCTCGGCCTCAGGCTTGCCTACTCCCCACACGATTACCGCAAAAACATAGGCCAGCAGCAGCGAGAACAAGGGACCGGCGGCGGCGATGATGACTTTGTCAATCGCTTTCAGCGGTTTAAGGTCCTTCGGTATATCAGCCTTGCCCTCGATGGCCTCCATGTCTTCCATCTGCGGCAGGGAAACGAAACCACCCAGCGGCAGCCAACCGATACCCCAGCGGACACCGTTGATGGTTTTGCTCCAAATCGGGCTGCCGAACCATATCTGGAAACGGTCAATGTAGGCCCCGCGCCAGCGCCCGGCCAGAAAGTGACCAAGCTCATGCACGAAAATCATGAGGTTGAAAAACATGATGACCAGCAGGATGATACCGGCCGTTTGCAGAATGCTGAAAATTGAGTCCATAGCGAATATGTGGGTTATATTGCCATATTCACAGAGCGCTTGCAAGCCCCCGCTTTGCCATAATGTGAGAAAAACTCTTGTTTTGATATGAGGATTTCTGCTTGACTTTAGTAACAAAATGTGATTTATTCGTTCTAAAGTTTTTCCATGAGCGCGAAAGAAGTACGATATTCTATATCTGCCCTAGCACGCAAGACCGGGCTGTCTGTTCACACTCTCCGATATTATGAGAAGGCGGGAATCATTCGCCATGTAGAGCGCACGCCCTCCGGGCGCCGCGTGTATGGCGAGGATAGTGTAGCCTGTCTCATCGGTGCATTGTGCCTTAAACAGGCACGCGTGACTTTGGCTCAGATCAAGGAATTCTTCGACGCCACGGTGCAGGGGGAGGCAACTCTTACACACCGTTTGGAGATTATGACTCAGGCTCGCAATAACCTGCTCGACATGCAGGAGCGTGTTGCCAGAAGCCTGAAGTTGGTAGAGTTCTTCATTGAAGGTACAAAGTCAGCGGTGGAGGCTATGAAGAGCGGCGAAGACCCCGATGCTGCTTTCCCCCTCATTACCCGCGCCGGTATCGCCTCGTTGCCGACTATGATGGATGACGGTAAAATGGCACCTGATATGCCGACCCTCATTGCCTCGCTGGAGGAGAAGTAAGTTTTTTTTCATGATAGAAAAGTAAGTAAGAAGTCGCGCCCTGTTTTACAGGACGCGACTTTTTGCGTGCCGAAGTTTGGCGGGCTCTTTTTATTTGCTGAGCAGTTTTTCGAGCAGGGCCTGCGTGTTGTCTGCAAGCTTGGCGGGGTCTTCGAGCATACCCGCGCGCAGCAGGGCGGTGTTGATGAGCTGATCTGCCAGCAGGGTGGCAAGCTCTTCGTTCTCGCTACGCAGTTCAGCCAAGCGCTGCACAATCGGGCTGTGCGGGTTGAAGGCAATCTCGGGGTGCACATCGGGAACAGGCTGCCCCATGGCCTTCAGGTAGGCCTTGATATCGGGGGATATATCGTTCTCACCCTGCAGGGCGATTGCGGGTGCGGTAAGGGCGCGGTCGCTGGTAGTTACCTTGCTGAATACATCCTTGTGGGTATCGGCCACCCATTCGGTCAGGCTCTTGGCCTGCTCGTCGTCCAAGCCGGGGCGGTCGGGCTGGTTTTCCAGCGGGGGCAGGTCGAGGTTGGCGCGGTCAATGGCTTTAATTTCCTTATCCTCAACCTTCATGAGGGAATCCACCACGAACTGGTCGCCGCCATCGGTGAAGAAGGCTACCTCGAAACCGCGTGCGGTGAGGGCATCCAAGTACGGGCTGTGCTCGAGCTGGGCGCGTGAGGCACCGAAGAGCACATACACGTCTTTCTGGTTTTCCTTCATGCGGCCCACATAGTCAGCGAAGGAGGTGAGCTTGCCGGGCTCGGTGAAGGTGGATTCGAAGCGCAGCAGCTTACCGAGAGCATCCTTGTGCTCCCAAGTGGTGACGATACCTTCCTTGATGTAGCGGCTGTACTGGCGCCAGAATGTTTCGTATTTGTCGGCGTCGTCCTTTGCCAGTGTTTCGAGGTGCTTGATGAAGCGCTTGGTGATGATGCCTGATATGCGGCGCAGCAGGGAATTGTCCTGCAGCATTTCGCGGGAGATGTTGAGGGGGAGGTCTTCGCTGTCGACCACACCGGTGAGGAAGCGCAGCCACTCGGGCAGCAGGTTCTCCGGTTTGTTGTCAATGAGCACCTTGTGGCAGTAGAGCGCCACGCGCGGCTCGCAACGGCCAAAGCCCATGGCCTCCGGGTTTTCCTCCGGTACAAACAGCACGGAGTTGAGCACGATAGGCGCATCTGCACTGAAGTGCATGTAGCTCATGGGGGCACTTTCGCTGTGGGCGGTGAACTTGTAGAACTCGTCGTACTCCTCGGGGGTGACGTCCTTCTTGCTCTTCATCCAAATAGCCTGCACGGTGTTGAGGTGCTCGCCGTTGAAGTCGATGGGGAAGCCGACGAAGTTGCTGTACTTGCTGATGATGTGGCGCAGGTGCTCGGCGCGGGCGAAGTCGGCGGCGTCATCTTTCAGGTGGATGAGGATGGACGTACCGCGCGGGGTATCTGCCGGGGCTTCTTCGAGCGTGTAGCCCTCGCGACCATCGCTGGTCCATTTCACGGGCGCGGCATCCGGCTGCCATGAGCGCGTGGTAACTTCCACCGAATCCGCCGCCATGAACACACTGTAGAAACCTACACCGAACTGGCCGATGAGATCTTGAGTGCCGCCTTGGCTCTCTTTCATCATTTCGAGGAACTTCTTGGTGCCGGAGTGGGCAATGGTGCCGAGGTATTCCACTACTTCCTCTTGGGTCATGCCGATACCGGCATCGGCGATGGTGAGGGTTTTGCCCTCTTCATCGGTAGTGATGGAGATGCGCAGTTCGCGCTCCGGTTCATATACAGCGGCATTCGTCAGTTGCTTGAGGCGCAGCTTTTCGAGCGCGTCGGAGGCATTCGACACCAGCTCACGCACGAATACTTCGCGGTCGCTGTAGAAAGCATGAATCACGATGTCAAGCAGTTGGCGGACTTCGGTCTGAAATTGATGAGTATTTGCCATAGTGAATGTAGGAAAAATCGTGAGTATTATTTTATGCGCGCGCGCGGCGGCGTCAAGGTCAATGCATGTCAGCAGCTCGTGCCCGCAATCAAAAAAACGGCACTGTTCCGTGCAGAAACAGTGCCGTGGAAAGAACAGCGTCGCTTGCGGACGTGGCCTAAGCGCGCAGCTCAGGACTTGTAACGCAAACGCTTCTTGTGGCGGTTCTGGCGCATGCGCTTGCTGCGCTTGTGCTTGTTGATTTTAGCCTTACGTCTCTTCTTAAGCGATCCCATAATTGTTTATGATTTCGTTTGTTGTTTCTCTTTTGGGAGAGGTGTCTATCGGTTCGCCTGCCTGAGTGGCGGGCATTCGATGGCCGATTTCGCCCATGTGCGGGGCGAGCTTGGCATTTACGGGGTGATATGTAACTATTTTTTGATGAAAAAGTCAAGCCGAAAGCGCTTTACGGACACATTTTTTCTGTATTTCCGGGATTAACTCGTTCCCTGAACCACCTGCGCAGCTCCGGGAGCACGTCGGCTTCGGGGGCAGAGTGGGTACCTGGGTGGCGGCTCAACCACTCCAGAACCTCGGCGTGAGCGGTGCAGGGTGCTGCACACCAAGCAGCCGGAAATTGGCGGAAGGCATCCAAGTCATTATGCCCATCACCCATGATAAAAACGCGCTCAGGGGGGATATTCCACTCCTGCATGATATAGGCAAGGGCTGTTCCCTTGGTATGGCGGGAGTCTGCAAATCGCATGTAGCGGCCGGCGCGCTGTATAGTGCTCTCCCGGCTCACCAGGCATTGGATGTGGGGGATGATGGCATCCATCGTAGCGCTGTCTGCCGCCTCGATGGAGAGCGGGTCTGTAGCTGCAAGTTCCCAGTGCAGGTGGGGGTGGGTGAGGTGCAGTTCGGCTAAGAGCCGGTGTAGGTGTGGGGTGAGTTGTGCGCGCAAGGCTAAGTTGCGCTTGTGGCATTCGTCGTTGTGCGCTGTGGCGGGCTGCAGCAGCCCGTTTTCGTCTGCCATGTAGACGTAGCGTTCGCAGGTGCAGATGAAGTCCGGCAGTGATGGACTGCAGGGCAGTATTTCCTCCAACAGGTAGTCCAGCGCGCGACCGGTGTTGATTCCCCACCGCACACCGTAGGGGCGCCAAGCCTCCATCTGTTCGAAGAACTCAGGAGCAATGGGCGGGCCGGAAAGATTTTGCAGCGTGCCGTCGTAATCCAGCGATATAAGCCACCGGCATGCCCCCCGGGCGGGGGCTGCGCAGCCGGGGGGAATGCAGCCCTCCGCTATGGGCTGTTGGGTCATTTAGCGCGGCGGCGGTTTTGATTGTTGGCGGGCTTTTGCTTTTTTTGCTGATTTTGCTTAGCCTTTTGTCGGGCGGGAGTAGCCTTAGCCTTTTGTTCCGGGTTGAGGGAAGCGGAGGCTGAGGGATATGTCTTCGGGATTACGACGCCGTTATGCAGCTGAGTGCCGAGCTTGGTATGGAGGTCGACCTTGTAGTTATGGTCTTCGCAGCCTTCGGGCAGGGGTTCATCGGCCTTGCGCATGTGGATTTCCACGCGGCGGTTAATGGCTTGCTGTTCGCGGTTGCCCTTGGTATCTGCCAAGGGGGTATTGTATGAGCAGGCGCGTATGTAGACTTTGTCTGTAGTGATTTTGTTGCCACGCAGCCATTCGCGCACAGCTGCTGCACGCTGCATGGAGAGCAGGGCGTTGTAGGCATTGCCGCCTATGCTGTCGGTGTGCCCTTCGATGATGAAGTAGGTATTCGGATTTTTTTCGATAAGGGCGGCCAGTTGCAGCATAGTGACGCGCGCCGCGCTCTTCAGCTTGCATTCGTTGAACCCGAAGAGCAGGTCGGAGCCCAAGCGTGCTACGCCGGAGCCGGCTCCAAGATTGCTCTCGCCAATCAGCTCGGCCAGAGTGCGTGTGTCGTCCGGCAGGTTAGCGCCTTCGCTTTCGCGGGCGGTTTCGTTCAAATCGCTCGCATACACACCATCCGCTCCCTCCAGCTCTTCCAGCTGAGCGGTAGCGTTTACCATGACCTCATTTCCGTTGATGGGTGTGGGCTCGGGAATGGCAACAGCCTCCGGCGGGACTGCCGGGGTGTTCAGCAGACTATCAGCCAGTTCAACGGGCTTGATACTCTCTTCCGTTGCTTCTTCTTCGGCCTTTGTTACCGGAGCCGGGACGGATAAATCGGTGTAACCGGGCGCGATGATGATGCTGTCAATCTTGGCATCGAGTACGTCGACAATCTCCTGCGGTTCTTTGGTTTCAATGATTTCGGGCTTGTCGTCCTCGACGGGAGTTTCTTGCGTCTCCTTGGGTTTCTGCATTTCCTCCTCGGGCGGTTTGCGCACAATAACGCGCTCATATTCCACCTTGGCTTCGGGCTTCTCGGTTAAGCCGCGAATCTGAAAGGTGATAATGGTGGGGGCGTATTGGTAAATGAGCGCGTAAATCAGCATGGTGGCAAAAGCTGCACCCAGAGCAACCGGGAGCATGGAGCGCTGCCGTGTGAGTTCGTAGCCGTTGCGCTTGCGGTTGGTTACCGGCTTGTTGTTCCCCTGTTTGGGGTCAGGAGCAAGAGCTGAGGTTGATGAAAACATGGTTTCTATTTAAGAAAGTGGATAAATCAGAGCTGACTATCAGAGGTTAAAAGGGGGCGGGCCGGGACTCGCACATGGGGCGTATCGAGTGCGGTGACGACGGTGTCGTTCAGCCAGTGTACCAGGGCGATGGCTGTGCCGTCTTCATCTTGCAGCAAGCGCGCTTCGACACTGGCTGCGCGCGAGCTTTTTACCGGTTGGATGGCGCGGATTTCGGCGTGCGGGGCATCGTTGCTGTTGCGCAGGGTCCACAGGTCGCGGCGGTCGCATGGCAACTGGCGGTAGATGGTGACGGCGTCATCGAGGGTGCGGATGGGGTTATTCTGCACGAGGTTGATGATGAGGACGGGCAGGTCGCGGTTCAGTTTTGCTGCGCTCTCAACCGGTGCGATGTCGAAACATTCGAAGCCCACACTGCTGTGGAGTCGCAAATCCATGAGCCAGAGAGTGGCTTGGGTCAGCAGGGTATCCGGCATGGTGCGGGAGAGCGATTCACGCAGGGAGGCGTAGGCATCTATGGCTATCAGCCCCTGTATGCGTGGCTCGCTGACAGCCGCTTGCAGCATGAGCCCTGCGCCGTATCCCTGACCGACTCCTACAATGACAGGCGCACTCTTGCCGCTGCGGCGAGTCAGCTCATCTATCAGCAGGGGGACATCTCCGCTTTCCAACAGACCGTGGGTGCAGTAGCGCCGGCGATTGTCTGTACCGCGCGGCTCCCACAGCACGCAGGTGATACCTGCCGCCGTCAGGGTCTCTGCCAAAGGAAGGGCGGAGCGGATGCCATGATCCCAATCAACGCAAATGAGTGCGTAGTCAATCGTTCCTAAGTTTTCGGCCTTGTGTACTGTTAAATCGCCGATGACACTCAGCTGCCGCGATGACTCCTCGCCGTCTTTAACGGCCAGTACAGCCAGTACCTCACCACCGTCTTTCCCTTGGAATGTGAACTGCTCTAACTTGAGCCCCGGGGCTTTTTGCGGTACTGTTGAATAGCCTTCGTAAGATTTGTTGACCGGCACCATTACCGGGTCTGTTAAGTCCGCCACATAGTTCCACAGCCCTACACCCCATACGACCAATGCAGGTAATATGGTGAGTATCAATAGTAAACGTATGGTGCGGAGGTACTTCATCTGAGCCGTTGACATTATACCAATTGGCGCCGTTTTGTGCAATGGAAAATACTGTCAATTTGTTCACCCGTTGGCGCAAAGTGAGAATAACCAGCTGATGGTTTCTCTCAATTTGTCAGCGCAGATGACAAAATCCTGGCAGTAACCGCGCAGGCTGATAAAGCCGAAGAAGCGCAGCAGTAGGATGAGCCCGACAATGTTGGCAATGATGACAATGAGCAGCGAGAAGGTGACGCCGTTTTCCAACAAATCCGGCTGTTCTCGGGGAATCACCCATATCGTCCAGTAAATATGGAAACTCCACCAGAAGCCCGCTCCGCCGAAGAACCAGGCAGTTAGCCAGCCTTCCGGCAGGAATAAACCAATCAGCCAAGTGAGCAGCACCCATACGAGCATCCAAAAGGGTACGAAATAGGGAGCCAGGGCAATGTAGGTGTTGTCTTTGTCGGTTTCAATGTAGCCGCCATCGACATCTACGCGCATGCCGCATATTCTCCCGAAACAGGTCAGAGCGGCCAACGCATGCGTGAGTTCGTGCCCCAATACATAGAAATACACCAGCAGGGGCGTGACTACGCGCGATATGGTAAGAGCACTGAAGGTGCCGATTCCCAATATCGTGAAGTAGATGGGGTCGCTGAGCCAGAACTCGACATGCGCCGCAGCTTGCGGCAGCGAATGGTAGAGCTGCTGCGCCAGTGCATGCACCATGGTGATGGAGAGCGGCAGTAACAGCAATATGGCTATCAGCAAACGGAAGATTTTTTTGAATCCGTGTATGTTTTCGATACCGGAGGATGTCGTGTCTATTCCGGCCGGGGAATAGTCTGTCGTTTGGGTGACGTTTACATTGTGTCGGTGCTCGTGTTCCCCCTGCATTTTGCGCCACAAAGCGCCGTAGGACGTGGCGTTTTCGAGCTGGTTGAGGCGCATACTGGCTTGCCGCCACACGCTAAGTGAGCCGTGTCGCAGCACTTCCTGCTCCTCCGGTGAGCCGGGGGATATGCGCCAGTCGCCGAACTCCCGCTGAATGGGGCGGGAGGGCGTGCTGCGTTTCTGACGGTTGGGGGTCATGCGTGAGTGGGGCGGGGCGGTGCTGCCGGGCGGATGTCCTGAATGGACATGGAGATGGTGGTGCGGCCGCGCCATACGTTGCGGTCGATGGTGAAGGCTATATCCCACGGCGGGTCCGGCAGCTGCACATGGCCGCCGTTGAAGTACATGGCGTCGCATTCGCAGGTGCCTTGTCGCAGGCTGAGCCTCAGGTGGTTACCTTGCAGGTGGCGCGGGGCGTCCGACAGCATGACATTGCGGCTCATGAAGATGGGCTGCGGGTTGGAATTGCCGAAGGGTTCGAGCAGCTCGTACTGGTCGAGCAAATCGAGCGTGAGCTCACGGAAATTGACTTCGGCGTCAATTCGGAGCCGGGGCTTGAGCTGTTCCTCGGAGCAGTTGTCGCGCACAAAGGCATCGAAGGCCGCGCGGAAGGCGTCTATCATCTCTTCGCGTATGACCAGCCCGGCTGCCATTTCGTGACCGCCGCCGGATACGAGGGTGGAGGCACAGGTGTGGATGGCCTGCACCAGCGAAATACCCGGTATGGAGCGCCCGGACCCCTTGCCGAGTCCGTTTTCATCGAGCGAGATGATGAAGGTGGGCTTGTGGTAGCGCCGCATGAGCAGTGAGGCAACAATACCTACCACGCCGGGGTGCCAGCTGCGCGAACCCAGCACGATTACCCGGTCGCGGGTCGGCGAGAAGTTGGCGGCTTCGAGCATGGCTGTTGCCTCGGCTCGTATTTTTTCTTCTTCCTGCTGGCGGGCTCGGTTGTGAGCCTCCAGGCAGTGCGCTAATTGCACGGCTCGGTTGCTGTCGCCGGTCATGAGCAGTTCGAGTGCATCTCGCGGTGAATCCATGCGCCCCGCCGCATTCAGGCGCGGGCCGATGCGGAAGGAGACGTGACTGGCATTCGGCGCGCTGCGCAGGCCGGTTACTTCGTTGATGGCTTGTATACCTATATTGCCGCCCTTGGCCATGATTCGTAAGCCGTGGCGGGTGAGCAGGCGGTTTTCGTCCACCAGCGGTACAATGTCCGCAACTGTGGCAATCGCAACAACATCCAGGTACTCTTTCAGGTCGAAATCCGCCAGGCGGCGGCGCTTCAGCATAGCATGTGCCAGTTTAAATACCACGCCGGCACTGCAAAGGTAGGTCAGCGGGCTGTCGGGCTCGAGCTTGGCATTCACCACGGCTATGGCTCGGGGGCGACCTTGCGGACTGGCCTCGTGGTGGTCGAGCACGATGACGTCTATACCGATGCTGTTCAGGTAATCAATTTCGGCTATGGACGAGGTGCCACAATCCACAGTGACAATAAGTTGCGGCTTGCAGCCGCACTGCTCGATGGCATGGCGTATACCCTCCGTGCTCAGGCCGTAGCCTTCCTGTGTGCGCACGGGTATGAAACACCCCGGCTCCAAACCATACGCTGTCAGTATGGTGTGCAGCAGCGTGACGGAGCTTACCCCGTCCACATCGTAGTCACCGTATATGCAGACCTTCTCGCCGTGATCTACCGCGCGGAAGAGGCGCTCAACGGCGGCATCCATCTCCCGCATATCAAAAGGGTCACCTAAATCGGCCAACCTCGGCCGTAAAAATCGCTCCGCCATCTCACGGCCGCAGATGCCCCTTTGCGACATTATCTTGCGCACCAGCAGCGGTAGCTGACGGTTAAGCTCGTCGCCATAGTCTACACCTTCGTCCGTCGGGCGTATTTCCCAACTGAACTTTGTACTCATGGCAACACTCTATCATGCCAAGCCTATGTAGTCAAGTTGTAATCGTGTTAAAACGCATTCTCTCGTGTTTTGGCGGGTGGTTGGGCAGGGGGAAAAGTAGAGGGGCATTGCCATTCAGCAATGCCCCTCGGGGTTAAATGTGTTTGTGGTTCGGTTTCTTACGCCTTAAGCGCAGCACCCTCCTTAGCGTCGATTGCCTTCTTAGCCAGTTCGAAAACGGCCTTGAATGCCTCGGGGTTGGCGATAGCCAACTCGGCGAGGGACTTGCGGTCCAGTACAACGTTGGCGGCCTTCAGACCCTCCATGAAACGAGAGTAGGTAAGACCAAGGGGGCGCACGGCGGCGGAGATACGAGCGGTCCACAAGCGGCGGAATTGACCCTTCCTCTTCTTGCGGTCGCGGTACTCATACTGCCATGCTTTGTAAACAGCATCCTTTGCGTAGCGATAGAGCTTGCTGCGGAAACCGCGGAAACCCTTGGCGCGAAGCAGGATGCGCTTGCGGCGGGCGCGAGAAGCCGGCCCATTTGTAGCACGTGCCATATTTGTGTTTCTTGTATATTGTGAGCGGACTGTTCTTCCTCACCTCCCTGCAGTCTCGTCCGTTCTATCCTCGGCGAAAAATACGCCGGGCAGGCTGCATGAAGGCCGCCCGATTTGCGGGCGGGGCTGGCTTGTGGCCATGTTCCTCGGCTTAAGCGAAGGGCATGTTCTGCTTAACGGCCCAAACCTGGGTGGCGTCCACCAGAGCGGGTTTGCCCAGAGCGCGCTTACGCTTGCTGGACTTCTTCTGGAGGATGTGACGCTTACCCTGCTTGCGACGCAGAACCTTGCCCGTGCCGGTCACCTTG
>JAZLDM010000047.1:0-11448 GCA_045614705.1 Akkermansia sp. | reverse complement strand
ACTGTGTGCAAGCCCTGCTCGCCATGCCCGGCATAGACGTGAACAAAGCCAACCATGAGGGCTGGACTCCCCTTTACTGGGCGGCCGCTGCCGGTCATGTTGCCTGCGTGCGTGCACTACTGTCGGCACCCGGGATCAACGTTAACCAGCCGAACAACCACGGACAAACTCCCTTGGCTGCCACCGGAAACGAGGAAATAAAGAACCTGCTCCGCCAGGCCGGTGGTAGATAAATTAATACTACCTTCACAGCCTCCCGCATACGCGCTTAAGGATATTAGCTCACCTGCCAAGGTAGGGTTAAATCGTGTTATTTTGGTAAATTGTTCAAAAAAATACCATTTTCCAAAACAATTCGTACCGCTCTAACGTCTTATCAATCAGAAAAACATTTATTGATTACAATCCATACTTTCAGCACACAATACACCATTAATTGCATTACTATGAGCACCGATTCCATTTCTCAGATTGCTTCCGAAATAATCAAAAAAGTACAGGGGACTCTCGAACGCCTCAATATCGAACCTATGGAGTACAATTCCAAACTCTTAGAGGCTGCTGAAAACGGTGACTCCGAGCTGGTGAAACTACTCCTCGCTGCGGGTGCGGATGTCAACCATGAGAATAAGAAGGGCAATACTCCTCTCATCTTAGCTGCTACCAATGGCCACGCGGAATGCGTACGAATCCTACTCGCCTCACCCTGTATTGACGGCAACAAGAATAGTGACAATTATGACAATCCTCTCTGCATCGCTATTAGGAATCACCACCTCGAATGCGTGAAACAGCTCATCGCCTCCCCTTGTGTCGATGTCAACTGGCAATATTACGTGTGTGAAACACCCCTCTGTACCGCTATTTATAAAGGCTATACCGACTGTGTGCGCCTCCTGCTCGCCGCGCCCGGGATTGACGTGAACAAGCATGGTGGTATTTTCTTCGCCACGCCCCTCATTTGGGCTATTGAAATGAAGAACGTAGAGTGCGTAAAACTCCTGCTTGCTATGCCCGGGATTGACGTCAACAAGGCTACTCCTTTGAACAGGACTCCCCTCTACGGAGCAGCTATATCGGGACAGATTGAAATTGCACGACTCCTGCTCGCTATGCCCGAGATTGACGTCAACATAGCAGATCAGGATGGTATAACGCCCCTCCAAATCGCTGAAAACAAAGGCCACACCGAGTGCGCCAACCTCATCCGCGAGGCCGGTGGCAAATGACGACGGCACCGGTCCTCCCCTGCGGGACAAGCCATTGGTAATGGAGGGAAAACACCTATCGCGGCCCGCCGACAATCAGCTCCGGAATGGCTGCGGGAGCTGAGATAAGGCTTTCGGCTTTTTCATCTATCCGCTCGGCACACTGCCGGGCGGATAAATTATTCATTCAACTCAGAAAAATCAACATTCAGCGCTGCATTGTTTCTGCTTTACACACGCGGAGTGAAAGTGTATAATGTGCTCAGACGAAATTTTTCACATAACACCATCTGACAAAGCGCTATGATGACCGCAGCACAGATTCGCCAGAGCTTCCTGGACTTTTTCCGTGAGAAGCAGCACGCCGTTGTACCCTCCGCCTCGCTGATGCCGCAGAGCCCCGGCCTGCTGTTTACGAACGCCGGCATGAACCAATTTGTACCGTACTTCCTGGGTGTATGGACCCCGCCGTGGCAGCCTGCCCGTGCGACCGACACGCAGAAGTGCATCCGCGCCGGCGGCAAGCACAATGACTTGGAAGATGTGGGGCAGGACAGCTACCACCACACCATGTTCGAAATGCTGGGCAACTGGTCTTTCGGCGACTACTTTAAGAAAGAGGCCATTGCATGGGCATGGGAGCTGGTGGTAGAGCGCTGGGGATTCCCCGCAGAGCGCCTGTACGCCACCGTATACTGCCCGGACAAGAGCAAGGGCAACCCCGGCGAGTTCGACCAAGAGGCTTACGATACCTGGGCACCCCTCTTCGAAAGCAAGGGGCTCGACCCGAAAGTACACATCGTCAATGGCGGTGTGAAAGATAACTTCTGGATGATGGGCGAGACCGGCCCCTGCGGCCCCTGCTCCGAGCTGCATGTGGACCTGACCCCCGAGGGCAACACGCAGGGCAGCCTTGTGAACCAAGACAGCCCGCTGTGCATCGAAATCTGGAACCTCGTGTTCATTCAGTACAATGCTGAGAGCGACGGCACCTTCCGCAACCTGCCCGCTTGCCATGTGGATACAGGCATGGGCTTTGAGCGCGCCTGTGCCATGATTCAGTGCACCAAGGGCTTCACCGACTTCAACTGCCGCGTGTCGAACTACAGCACGGATGTATTCCGCCCGCTCTTCCGCCGCATCGAAGAAATCTCCGGCCGCAGCTATGTGGACATCTACCCGCAGGATGCCACGGCTGAGAACGCCGCTACCCTGAAGGAAAGCGTGGCTTTCCGCGTGATTGCCGACCACATCCGCACGCTGAGTTTCTCGATTGCAGACGGCATTTTGCCCGGCAACAACGGCCGCAACTATGTGCTGCGCCGCATCTTGCGCCGCGCCGTGCGCTACGGGCGCACACTGGGGCTGGTCAAACCTTTCCTGAGCGAGCTGGTAGACACCTTGGCCGCCGAGATGGGCAGCGTATTCCCCGAGCTGATTGGGCGCGCCGCCACCATCAAAGAAGTGCTGCTGCGTGAGGAAACCGGTTTCAATGAAACGCTGGATCGCGGTTTGGAACTCTTCGACAAAGAGGTAGCCGCCACCGGCACCGTGAGCGGTGACTTCGCCTTCAAACTTTACGACACCTACGGCTTCCCCATCGACCTGACTGAGCTGATGGCTCGTGAGCGCGGTCTGACGGTAGACACCGCCCGATTTGAAGAGCTCATGGAAGAGCAGCGCAACCGCGCCAAAGCCGCCCAGAAGAAGCAGGTAGTGCGCGCTCTGGAGCTGAAGACCGACGCCGTGACAGAGTTCACCGGCTACACGGAAGACAGCACCACCGCCACCGTGACTGAGGTACACGAGGCCGAGGGCATGCTCTTCATCATCACCGACAAGACCCCCTTCTACGCCGAAATGGGTGGTCAGGTAAGCGATGGCGGCACCCTGCAAGCCGGTGGCGACAGTGCCCCCGTGCTGGGTGTGCAGCAAATCGGCCAGGCTCGTGCCCACCTGATAGCCGTGGCAGACGAAGTACGCCCCGCCGTGGGCGACAGCGTGGTGCTGAGCATTGACCCGGAGCGCCGTCGCGCCATCGAGGGGCACCACAGTGCCACCCACCTGCTGCACAAGGCACTGCGCACGCTTGTGAGCGAAGATATCGCCCAGCAGGGCTCGTTGGTAGATGCCGATCGCCTGCGTTTCGACGTGAACAGCGGTGCTATTTCCAAGGAAGACCTGCGCCGTGTGGAAGAGCTGGTCAACCAGTGGGTGGAAGAGGACCTCGGCATTTGCTGCCGTGAGTATCCCATGACCGAAATCCGCAAACACCCCGAAGTCTGCCAGTTCTTCGGCGACAAGTACGGCGACGTAGTGCGCTTGGTACAGGTGGGCGGTGAGGCCGGCGGGTTCAACGGCGTGTCTATGGAACTTTGCGGCGGCACTCATGCCCCGTCCTCCGGCAAGATTGGTTTCTTCAAAATTAAGAGCGAAGGTGCCATTGCCAGCGGCGTGCGCCGTATAGAGGCCGGTGCCGGTGCAGCCGGTCTGGCCATCGTGCGCGACATCATCGCTGCCCGCCTGCCCGAGTGCAAGGAAAACCTCGAAAAACTGGGCCATGCCAACAGCGAGCTCGAAAAACTCGGCAAGGCCACCATCCCCGTACCGACCAATGATAGCCACCCTGCCGAAAAAGCCGTGCAGTCGCACGACATTCGCGTAGTCAACAGCCTGCTGGATGAATACAATGCCTATTGCGACAAGCTCAGAGATGCTGCGATAGAGGCAGAAAAGAGCCTGAAGAAGGCAATATCCGCCGCTGCTGCCGGCATGGCGGATGCCCTACTGGCCGAGCAGCTCACGGGCGGCAACGTCGTCATTGCAGCCGAGGGCGGCAACGACCTGCTCACCGAGCTCTTCAACGGCCTGCGCAAGCGCCACTACGAGGCCGCCGCCTTCTTGGTGGCCGATGACGGCAGCTCGCTGTCGCTGGGCGCCTATTGCGGTAACGCCGCTCAGGCTGCCGGGCTGAAAGCCGGCGACCTCATCCGCACCTTGGCTCCGATTGTGGGCGGCAAGGGCGGCGGCAAGGCCGACATGGCACGCGGCTCGGGCAAAGACTTGGCCGCAAAGGCCGAACTGCTGGCCAAAGCCACGGAATCCCTCTCCTAACCAAACAACAACCTACTCACGACCATGTCACATAAACAACCCCCGGTTTACCCGGATGAACCGCAGATACCAGTTCTGCCCAACATGCTCACAGCGGGCAACCTGCTGTGCGGCTTCTTCGCGATACTCACCATCTTCAAGGGTATGGCATTTCCGGACGGCTCACCCGAGGCCTTCGACTACTACCAGAAGGCGACCTACCTCATCTTTGCCGCCTGTATATTCGACCTGCTCGATGGCCGCGTAGCTCGCATGTGCAAGGCTGACGGCCCCTTCGGCCGCGAGTTCGACTCTATTGCCGACGTGATTTCCTTCGGTGTGGCACCTGCCATGCTGCTGGGGCGCGCGGTACTCTTCGACCTGCCG
This sequence comes from Akkermansia sp., assembly GCA_045614705.1. Taxonomy (GTDB): domain Bacteria; phylum Verrucomicrobiota; class Verrucomicrobiia; order Verrucomicrobiales; family Akkermansiaceae; genus Akkermansia. The sequence goes on along the minus strand of JAZLDM010000047.1, from coordinate 6,760 downwards.
GACGCCTTCGGCATGGGCATAGCCGTGCTCTACCTGCTGTGCGCCTCCCTGCGCTTGGCTCGCTTCAACTGCATGGCTGCTGCGCCCAAGAAACCCAACCAGAGCATGGACTTCGTGGGGCTACCCGTCCCCATGGCTGCCGGTGCCGTAGTGAGCACCATGTACTTGGTCATCGACCTCACCTGCAACCGCAACTTGGATATTCAGCCGGTCTGGCAATACACCATGGGCGGCACAATGGCAGTGGTATCTCTGCTCATGATGAGCCGAGTCATCTACCCCAGCTTCAAGCATGTGAACTTTGAGAAACGCGGCACCATCACCGCCATTCTGCTGGTTGCCGGCGCCATCTGCGCCTTCGTATGCTTCCCCTGGATTGCACCGGCCATCATCTTCCTGTGCTATCTGGGCTATGGCCTCATCATTCGCCCCTTCCTCACCCGCCGCATGCGCCGCGCTATCGAGGTATACGGTGAAGACGACCCCGATGGTGACGATGATACGCCCAACGAGACACCCGGCAATTAAGCCTTAGTTCACACCACATTTTCTCACCCGCTGCACCCCCGCAGCGGGTGTTTTTTTTCATTTTCACCAACAGTCAACCCCGGAAAAGCGTCTTATCATACGGCACCGCGCCATCATTTCCGTAACAATTGACAACCTTACACTCGCTGAAAGTTTTTACTCCATGCAAGAATTTGGGTTTTGACATAGTGAAATCCGCATGATAAAATGAAACCTAAAGTGAGGATAAAAAGAAAAATATCTTTCAAAAAGTAATAGAATATGAATACCATCATTACACCATTCCGGGATTGCACCATCAGTGCAGCGGCTACTACATGGATTGGCAAACGCCAAAAACAGGAGGACCGAGTAGCAATCTGCCCGATAGATACCCAAGGTGCGCCCGCCATGCTCGCCCTACTGACAGATGGCATGGGTGGAATGGGAAACGGCGATTTAGCGGCTGACCTGATTGTGAGTGGCTACACGGATTGCTACCGAAAGGAGGTCAACACCACGCAGCACACGACCTACCTGAGCCGGGCGTATGACTCCCCCCAAGACGTACAAAATGATAAAGAAACCGGCCATACCTTGCTCCAGGAATGCCTGCTGGCCGGCAACCAAAATCTTGCGCTGGAAAAACAGAAAGGAGAAATGACTGAAGGCTCCGGAGCCACCCTTATAGCCCTGCATGTAACCCCCGGTGCCATTTGGTGGCAAAGCATCGGCGACTCCCTGCTCTACCTGCAACGCGGCGACGAAATCCGCAAAATCAACACCCCTCATACATGGGGGCGGCTCCTCGACCGACAGCTCGAGTGCGGTCTCATCACGCAAGAGGAAGCCGACAGCCAGAAACACATTCGCCACGCCCTCAGCTCGGCCGTCTGCGGCACCAATATACCTGAAATTGAGTACTCCATCAACGATTTGCAAATTGGCGATCGTTACATCATTGCCTCCGATGGGTTGCAACCCCTTATTGACGAGGGCTGGGAGACCATGCTCAACAACCCGAGCCTGCGCCAAGCACCCGCGGATACCGTATGCCAAAACCTCATGGAGGCACTCAAAAGCATCGAGTACGAATATCAGGACAATGCCTCTTTCATCGTGCTCGACATCTTGCCCCCTCAGCAAAGCGCCGAGGTGGACTTCCTGCCGTTCTGTACCTTCGAAGCCACACCCGGCAGCTCCACGCAGACCACGGATTCGGACACTATACTGAACCCCACATTCCCCACTCAGCAATCCGCCCCCGCCACCGAAGAGCCGGATTGCTCTGCGGAACCGGCGACTATCCCTGAACCACCTGCCCCCCTTCCGGAGCAGGAGCCTGCAACCACCCCTGAGCAGGAGCCGTCACCCCTTCCGGAACAGGAGCCGTCACCCCTCCCCGAACCACCTGCAACCCTTCCGGAGCAGGAGCCGTCACCCCTTCCCGAACCACCTGCAACCCTTCCGGAGCAGGAGCCGGTAATCATTCCCGAACCGGAATCGGTAACACTCCCCGATGCGGAATCTACACCTGATTCGGAAACAGATGGCAACGAACTCAAAAAATCCACGCTGAGTTTTCTGGGGGCTACGCTCGTGCTGATAGTTTGCACATGGGTAATTTGCGGCTACACCATAGGGCCGGAACTCGCAAGCAATCACCAATTTCCCCTGCTGAAAAAAAGCTGGGAAGTTCTGCCCTCATTTGCAACAGCAAGCCCCGATTTAAGCCCCGATACCCCGGAAACAACAACTGCGGAGCCCACTACTGTTGCTGCTACACCCGCAGCGGAGCCCACCCCCGCTGAGCCCGCTCCCGTTACTGCGGCTCCCACTGCAGAAGGCGACCCCGGCACCCAGGCAGCTGCCACCGAGCATACGGCAACGGGAAATTAACATCCATTTCTACCACACACCGACAGGGGGCAGTGTATGGCACACCCTGTCGGTGTATTCGTTATTCACGCTCACTATCACCTCTTACAGTTCTCCCCCGTTATGAGTTCATCATTATCATTCGATGGTCGCACACCGCTGCAAAAAAATGATAGGCTGGAGGAACAGGGCGGTATCGTCTACGTCATCGAAAAAGTACTCAGCAAAGGCGGAGCCTTCGGCATTACTTACCTGGCAACGGAGCACTTCATTGACCCACCCCGTCAGGTGGTGATTAAGGAGAACTATCCCATATATACCGCCCAACGCGACAAATTCACACTCAAGCTCATTCCCCGCGCAAACGCGAAGGATTTTTTCGACACCACGCGTGAAAAGTTCCTGAAAGAAGCGCAGATTCTGCGCCACCTCAAGCACCCCAACATCGTACATGTATACACGGTATTCGGGGCATTGGGCACGGCCTATTACGTCATGCCCTACCTCGAGGGTTCCTGTGAATTAGGCGCAGCCGCCCCGAAAAACTTCAATGAAACCTGGCTACTGAACATTCTGCGCCCGCTGCTGGGTGCGCTCAGCCACCTGCACAGCCGCAAGCTGCAGCACCGCGATATCAAGCCGGACAATATCCTGCTAACGCCGGAAGGCACGCCGATACTCATCGACTTCGGCTTAGCCTGCATGGGCGGCGGGGATGGCGACGACTCGCAGGGATTCGGCTCAGCCGGCTACTCACCGCCTGAGCAGGGCTCCACCTCAGCCGGCTTCTGCGCCGACCTCTACTCACTGGGGGCGACTTGTTACAAGCTCATCACCGGCAGCATCCCGCCGCCGGCATTCGACAGGCACAACAACGACCCGTACAAACCGCTCAACGGCAACCGGGAACTACTCAAGCGCTTCTCCTCCGCCATGCTCGCCGGCATTGACCGCGCCCTGAAAATGGAGCCAAAGGAGCGCTGGCAAAACGCGCAGGAGTGGCTCGATTCCCTGAAACACCTCGCCAGCACCCCGGCACCCAAAAGCAGCGCGCGTGAAATTGCTCGCGAAAAGCTCGCGCAACAGGGAATTCCCCCGCAAACCTACAACAGCAACTTGCTCGCCGCAGCACAAAAAGGTACGGCCGATCGGCTGAAACTCCTCCTTTCCGCCGGAGCAAACGTCAACACGACCAACACCAAAAACCAAACCCCGCTCTACCTCGCCGCAGAGCACGGTCACCGTGACTGCCTGCAGCTCCTGCTCACCAAGCCTGAAATTGACCTGAACCGGGTGGACAACCTCACCGGCAGCACTGCCCTTTGCCGCGCAGCTTACCACGCTCACTGTGATTGCCTGAAGGCACTCATCGTCCGCCCCGGCATCGACATCAACCATGCGGACAACACAGGAGCCACGCCGCTTCACCTTGCCACGGCACGGGCTGCCCTCGACTGTGTGCGTGCCCTGCTCAGCAAGCCGGGTATCAATATCAACCAAGCCGACAACAAGGGAAAAACGCCCCTCAGCTTAGCCAAAACGGAGGATGTTAAGCGACTGCTCCGCGCCGCCGGGGCAAGGTAAATAACCCGACAAGTCACCCATTCCCCATGCGCTACCCCCTTTACCGGCGCATGGGGGATTTTTTGCTTTTATTTGTGCAACATCATTGCCTCAGCAAACGTCTAACCGAATAAGCACATACAAAAATCACGCATGAGACTCACCACCATATCCCCCGCACCGTTGACCCCGCAGCAAGCTCAACAAACACTGCGCCAGCTGGGAATCATAACAGCCGATTACAATACTGAAATTCTCAACGCTGCCGGGAACGGCAACTGCGAGCTGCTGCGCCTGCTCATCTCCGCCGGAGCAAATGTTAACAGGGCAAATAAATATGGCATTACCCCGCTCATTCAGGCGGCTGCAAGGGGGCAGGCAGAATGCCTTAGGCTCCTGCTCGAATTAGAAGGGGTCGATGCCAATCAGACCGACAAAAGCAACAAATCGCCACTCTATCTGGCAGTGTGTCGAGCACATGTTGAGTGTGTCAAAATGCTCCTTGCCACGCCGGGCATCAATATCAACCATGAGGTTAGCGGTGGCGAAACAGCCTTTCTCTGCGCAGCGCGCAACGGATATACCGAATGCCTGAAACTGCTGCTTGCCACCCCCGGCATCAACGTCAACCAATCCGACAATGCCGGAAAAACTCCCCTGATTTACGCTGCATCCGCCAACCGGCTCGACTGCGCCCAACTGCTGCTGGCCGCGCCCGGCATCAACGTCAACCAATCCGACAATGCCGGAAAAACTCCCCTGATTTACGCTGCATCCGCCAACCGGCTCGACTGCGCCAAGCTGCTGCTTGCCGCGCCCGGCATCAACGTCAACCAATCCGACAATGCCGGAAAAACTCCCCTGATTTACGCTGCATCCGCCAACCGGCTCGACTGCGTCAAGCTGCTGCTTGCCGCGCCCGGCATCGATGTCAACCAATCCGACAATGCCGGAGAAACGCCCCTGAGCTGCGCCATATCCGGCAAGCTCCTCGACTGCGCCAAACTACTGCTTGCCGCTCCCGGCATTGATGTCAATGGGAAATCCGCCCCCCTTCATATTGCGGTGTCGAATAACCGACTCGACTTCATACGCCTGCTGCTTGCGGTGCCCGGTATCGACATTAATCATACCGATTATGGCAAAAGTTCCGCCCTCCATATAGCCGTATCGAACGGCCACACCGAATGCATGAAACTCCTGCTCGATATGCCCGGCATTGACGTCAATACGATGAATTGTTTTCAGGAGACACCCCTCAACGTAGCTGCATTTTTCGGCCGCACCGAATGCATGAAACTCCTGCTCGACATGCCGGGTGTAGACGTCAACAAGCCGGACGATGACAACCAAACACCCCTTAGTCACGCTGCTGAGCATGGCTACCCCGAATGCGTGAAACTCCTGCTCGACATGCCCGGCATTGATGTCAATATGCCGAGCAAGTTTCCAAATCATACTCCCCTATGGCACACTGTCAATCTTTGGAAAAAACCGTTTTTAAGAAATGGCGTCATCACATACGATACCGAAAATGATGAGCCAAAAGACGGCAAATCACCCCTCTGTTTTGCGGCATCAGGGGGCCACGCCGAATGCGTGAAACTGCTACTTGCCGCCGGAGCAGATGTCAACAAGGCTGATTGGAAAGGCAACACTCCCCTCAGCTCTACCACCTCCGACGAAATTAAGCAACTGCTGCTCGCAGCCGGAGCAGAGAAATAACCTCTATCCTCCCCCATGCGAAGCCCCATTTTCCAAGCGCATGGGGGATTTACTGCTTTATTTTTCCCAACATTTAGCTAAAATATCCGTCAATAATAGCAGACGCCGCACACACATTCTACACACCATGTCAGCCGAAAACATTTCATATACCCTGTCCGGTAGCCACTACGAAGACATCGTAGCCCAAGCAAAGCAGCGAATCACGCGTAAACAATACGACGGCGTGCCGGATATGCTGCGCCCCGCAGCAGAGAGCGGCTATGCCCCGGCTCAGTTCTACCTGGGTCAGTGCTATGACTATGGCCACGGCGTGCAAAAGGATTACTCCAAAGCTGTAGAGTGGTACCAAAAAGCTGCGAATCAGGGAAACGCCGCCGCTCAGAACAATCTGGGATTCTGCTATAAAAACGGTCGCGGTGTGCAGCAGGATTACGAACAAGCCGTAGAGTGGTACCGAAAAGGGCATGCCACCGCTCAGAACAATCTGGGCGCTTGCTATTACCATGGTCACGGTGTGCAGCAGGATTACGCCAAAGCAGCTGTAGAGTGGTTCCAAAAAGCTGCTAAGCAGGGAAACGCCTACGCTCAGTACAATCTGGGATACTGCTACGATAATGGCCACGGTGTGCAGCAGGACTACAAACAAGCCGTAGAGTGGTACGAAAAAGCCGCAAATCAGGGATATGACGCCGCTCAAAACAATCTGGGCGCTTGCTATTACAATGGCCACGGTGTGCAGAAGGACTACAAACAAGCTGTAGAGTGGTTCCAAAAAGCCGCTGTTCAGGGGCAAGCCATACCTCAGTTCAATCTGGGCTTCTGCTATGAAAATGGACTCGGCGTGCAGCAAGATTACGCCAAAGCTGTAGAGTGGTATCGAAAAGCTGCGAATCAGGGCTATGCCGATGCGCAGTACAATCTGGGCGAGTGCTACACCGTAGGTTACACCGTAGGTAGCGCTTCATCTTACGCCCAAGCTGTAGAGTGGTACAAAAAAGCCGCGGAACAGGGGCATGCCAACGCTCAGTACAAGCTGGGTTGGTGCTATTACAATGGACTCGGCGTGCAGCAAGATTACGCCAAG
>JAZLDM010000046.1:0-34945 GCA_045614705.1 Akkermansia sp. | reverse complement strand
GGCGGCGGGGGTTGGGGGGGCGGGGGGCCCCGCGGGCGGGGGGGGTGGGGGGGGGGGCAGCTGGCGGGGGGGGGGGTTGCTCATGGCTCCGGTTTCGAGCAGCTCAGCAATTTGCTCACCGTTGAGGGTTTCAAACTCAATGAGCTTGTCTGCTATGAGTAGCAGGCGTTCCTTGTTTTCCGTGAGAATGTTGATGGCGCGGTTGTAGTTTTCCGTCACAATTCGCTGAATTTCTTCATCAATCAGCTGTGCCGTGCGCTCGGAATAGTTGCGCGTGGTCTGCGATATGTCGCGTGCCAGGAATACCTCGTTATGATTGGTGCCGTACTCTATGGGGCCGAGCTTTTCGCTCATGCCGTATACGCACACCATTTTGCGGGCAATCGAGGTGGCGGATTGTATATCGCCGCGAGCTCCGCCGGATATATCGCCGAATACAACTTGCTCCGCGCAGCGACCACCCATGGCCATTACGATGTAGTCGAGCAACTCGCTCTTGTACTCGCTGTGCTTGTCTTCATCGGGCAGCATCATCGTCACGCCCAGTGCCGGGCCGCGGGGTATGATGGTAACCTTGTGCAAGGGAAGGCTCTTACGCAGTTCAGTCTTGAGTAGGCAAATCGCGTGACCTGCCTCGTGTACCGCCGTGTTGTACTTCTCTTTATCCGTAATTTCGAGGGAGCGGCGCTCACGACCCCAGCGCACTTTTTCGCGTGCTTCTTCAAGGTCGCTCTGTGTGACCGTTGATTTGTTGCGGCGGGCTGCAATGAGGGCTGCCTCGTTTACCAGGTTTGCCAACTCAGCACCGGAGAATCCGGTCGTGGCGCGGGCTATCGGGTTGAGGTCGGCAGCCGGATCCAGCTTGATTTTACGCGCATGCACGCGCAGAATCTGCTCGCGGCCTGCGGCATCCGGCAGGTTCACTACTACCTGACGGTCGAAGCGACCGGGGCGCAGCAGGGCAGGGTCGAGCACATCCACACGGTTGGTGGCGGCTATGACGATAACATTTTCATTGGCCGTGAAACCGTCCATCTCCACCAGCAAGGCATTCAGAGTCTGCTCTCGCTCATCGTGTCCACCACCCACGCCATGACCACGGTGGCGACCCACAGCGTCAATTTCGTCGATGAAAATGAGACAGGGGGAGTGTTTCTTAGCCTCGGCAAACATGTCTCGCACACGGCTGGCACCCACACCCACGAACATCTCCACAAAGTCAGAACCGGAAATGGTGTAGAAGGGAACATCGGCCTCGCCGGCGATGGCTTTTGCCAGTAGGGTCTTACCCGTTCCGGGCGGGCCCACCATCAGCACGCCTTTGGGAATAGTGCCGCCCAAGTTGCGGAACTTCTGCGGGTTGCGCAGGAACTCCACAATTTCCCACACCTCTTCCTTCGCTTCGGAAATGCCGGCGACATCTTTGAAGGTGATGCGGTTTTGGCTGGGGTCGAGCAGGCGTGCCCGACTGCGAGCAAATTTCATGGCTCCGCTGGGGCCGCCGCCTTGTGCGCGGAAGAGGAACAGCAGGATGACGAAGATAATCACCACCGGCAAGCAGTTGATGAGTATCATCTCCCAAGTGTTGCTTTCAACCTTGTAAATTGCATGGCTGCCGAGCATGTCGCGAACCTGGTCGCCTTGGAATGCGCGGCTGAATGTCACACTGACCGGCTCTATGAGCTTGCGGTTTACCTGCCCCTCCGGGTTCTTGCGGTACTCACCCACCACAATACCTTCCGTGTGCTCTTGGTTGGTGTAGATGATGCGAGGTTGCTTCTCTTTCGTGTCGAGTATTCGGCCTTCTTCACCGAGTTTGCGGAAATACTCAGTGGAAATTACCTTGTCGCCCTGTGTGACGGGGGTTGCCTCGTAGGCGGTTTCGGTGATGCCGTAGCGGTTGAAGAGGGTCTTGAGCTCTTCGCTCTCCGTGAAGGGCATGTAGAACGGAGCGTAGGTAAAGTTCGGCGCGCTCTTGTATACGTAGGCATTGATTACAGCATTGCTCGAACTATCGTTGCTGACTACTTCGATGGGGTACTTATCCGGCTCAGTCAGTACGACTCGACCATTGCGATAGTCTTGTCGGAACTCTTCCAATGTTACTTTGTGAGCTGTGCTACCTATATCGCCGTCGGAGGTGAATGCCAGCAGCAATATGCCGGTAATGACGGCCATAAGTATCCACAGCCCCCAGTTCGGGGAGTTGCCCGGTGTGGGGGGAAGTCCGTTTTTGTTTTGGTTCTGGTCTGCCATTGACGTTGGTACTGATTTCCTGACATTCTAGCCCATAAACGCGCGGAGATAAACGCCATTTCGAGACATAAAGCCGCAAAAGAATGTCATGACACCGCATTCTCTAGCCAAACAGGTGCTTTTGTGCTATGATGCACCCATGCAGTTTGAGGCAATCGAGCAATCATTGGCGTATCGCTTTACCGACAGTAGTTGGTTGAAGCAGGCTCTTAGTCACCCCAGCTCTGACCAGAAGAAGAAAACTAACCTCAACTACGAGCGTTTGGAGTATTTGGGGGACGCGGTTCTTGAGCTTGTTGTGAGCCGTGAGCTCATAGGGCTTTTTCCAAAGGCGGATGAAGGCGCGCTTACCAAACTGCGTTCCGGGATTGTCAGCCGACAGCACCTCTCGGCTCTTTGCGAAAAACTCGGCTGGGGACAGTACATCATCATGAGTCCGCAGATGGAGAAAAATGGTGGGCGTCATCATTTTTCCATTTTGGCCAATACTTTCGAGAGTGTTATCGGTGCTGTGATGATGGATTCCAATTACAATGCAGTCCGTAAAGTTGTGCTGCACCTCATGGCTGAAAGTATTGCCAATGCCGCTGATTATATGGAAGTTAACTACAAGGGGCAACTGCTGGAGGTGCTCCAGGCTGTGGATGGTTCCGGCCCGGAATATGTAGTTACACTCGTTGACCCCGATAAAATTGCCGGACCGTTTCACGCAAAGGCTATGTGGCACGATATGGTGGTGGGCGAGGCCGAGGGGCGCAGCAAGCACTTCGCTCAGGTCGCGGCCGCGAAGGATGCCCTCACTCGTAAGTTGTGGGAGCAGGAGTAAAATTAAACAATTTTTATAATATAAAAACGCTGTCCGGATGAGGACAGCGTTTTTTTTGAGCTTTGTATGATGTTTAAAACGGTGCTCGCATCAGCGGCGGCGGCGAGCAGCCAAGCCGGCAAGAGCCAGCAGGCTCAGAGCAGCTGTGGTGGGCTCAGGAACGATGGGCAGGGAAGCAACTTCCTCAGCGCTCAGAGCGCGATTCCACACGCCGATGTTGTCTACCGTTACGCTGTTGGAGACGCGTCCACCACCGAAAGCAGCGCCGAACTGGAAGCCGGTCAGAGCAGTGCTGGGGGTTACACCATCAGCGTATGTGAATGCTATGGTGTCAGTCAGAGCGGTACCATTCACATAAGCAGTCAGCGTGTTGCCGGTGAAGGTGATGGTGAGCTGAGCGCCTTTCAGGCTGTCAACGCTGCCCAGCTTGATGTTGGAGTTATCGCCGCCTACATTGGAATTGGTGAAATTCTCGGTGTAAATCATCAGGTTGCCGGAATTATCTTTCTGGAACTGGAGGCTGTGGTTTGTACCGGATGTGGCACCATTGGTGTAGATAGACAAGGCGTTCGTCCAGTTATTAGCATCGAAATCAACCAACTGGAAGCTGAAGGTGAATGCGTCCGTGAAGTTGCCGCCGAGATTGGTTGTCCATACTCGGCTGTCTTTATGATCGCCACCGGCTACACCAACGCCATTCTCAACGTAAAATTTGTTATTGAGGGTGAAGGAGGCCTCCTGTTGAAAACCGTCACCGAAAGACTCGGCCCACTGAAGGCCGTCTGTGATAGCAGCGGAGGCGAATGTGCTCAGAGCCAGAAGAGCAATAAATGTTTTTTTTATGATTTTTGGTTTATTAAGAATTGAAAATGAGCCCGTTCGATAAGAAACGTAATCTCAGCGAAGAAGAAAAACGAATCTTCTCGAAAGACGCTGAGAAATGATACATATTTTAGGGACAATTGCAAGACTAAATTGTTCAGTTCCTGATATTACTGTGAATCAGAATATCCTTTTTTCGCGAGAAATGTGAAAAACCGCTGTTCTTTTACGAAACAGCGGTTTTTCAAACTGTTTTCTGATGCCTTCAAGCGCTATCGCTCAGATGGTATCAGCTCAGATTTTTCTTAGCCGTATTAGTGGCGGCGGCGGCGAGCAGCCAAGCCGGCGAGAGCCAGCAGGCTCAGAGCTGCTGTGGTGGGCTCGGGAACCAGAGTAGCAACTTCCTCTGCGCTCAGAGCGCGATTCCACACGCCGATGTTGTCAACTGTTACGCTGTTGGAAGCGCGATCAGTGCCGCCGAAAGCAGTGCCAAACTGGAAGCCGGTCAGAGCGGTGCTGGGGGTTACACCCTCAGCGTATGTGAATGTAATGGTATCATCCAGAGCTTTGCCGTCCACATAAGCAGTCAGCGTGTTGCCGGTGAAGGTGATGGTGAGCTGAGCGCCTTTCAGGTCGTCTATTTTACCCAGATTGATGTTGGAGGCATCTTCGACTACATTGGAACCTGTGAAATTGTCGGTGTAAATCATCAGGTTGCCGGCATTATCTTTCTGGAACTGGAGGCTGTGGTTAGTGCCGGATTTCTCGTTGTTGGTGTACAGAGCCAAAGCGTCCTTCCAATTGGCTGCGTCAAAATCAACCAACTGGAAGCTGAAGGTGAACTCGTCTTTGAAATTGCCGCCGAGATTGGTTGTCCATACTCGGCTAGCATTATGACCGCCACCGGCTACACCAACGCCATTTTCAACATAAAAAGCCTCGTTGAGGGAGAAGGAGGCCGCCTGTTGAAAACCGTCACCGAAAGATTCGGCCCACAGCAGGCCATCAGTAATAGCGGCGGATGCAAAACCGCTCAGAGCAAGAAGTGCTACAAGAGTTTTTTTCATTACTTTGATTTGTTGATTGTTTTTAAGTGAGTCAGCTCATGTTGGTGAGCCCTTGCAGAGTTCCGCGAAAGGATTACATGAACCTCCCGACGAAAAGAGCGCGCGGAGTCTACACTATTCAGTGCGTATATGCAAGCCTAAATGTGATATTTTGTTCAAAAATTGTTGATTTGTATCGGTTTTTAGTTATGTCGGTACGAGAAAAGTCGCTGTCCCGAGAGGAACAGCGACTTTTGAATCTGTTTCGGAGCTGTATGGTAATGTTAAGTCAGTTCTGCTCCGTTGTTTGCATGGTGTGCTTATACCCATCGAGTCGCATTAGCGACGACGGCGGCGAGCAGCCAAGCCGACAAGAGCCAGCAGACTCAATGTGGCTGTGGTAGGCTCCGGGATGGATTGGTGGTTGAGGTATAATGTTGTACCTGTCTCGTTCCACTCTAATTTATCGCCGGCTGCCAAGCCGCTGACTGTCAGATTGTCGGTAAGCAGGTCGGCTGCAGTAAGTCGGCTCTCACCCAAGGACAGGAGCATGTACTGACCGTCATCCAAACTATCGAGACCCACAAAGTTAATAGTGCCTTGTGTGAAGGACAAGTCGGAAGTCAAGAGGCTGATGATGGCGCTTTGCGTGTTGAGGGCACTGAGTGACAGGGTAAGCACTGTATTTCCCTCAAATGTGATGTGGTCAGCGCTCAGCGTGTTGCTACCTGTTACGGTGAGTTGACTGTCTCCTTTGAAAAGAAGTTCACCACCGGTAAGAACCTCGCATGTGCCATTCTGAAGAGAGAGAGCAGCGCCATCGTTGATGGTCAGATTTTTTGTCTGCAATACGGCATCGTGCTCGATATTTAATGTGCCGTTGTGCAATGTGGTGTTGGCTGCCAAGGTGCTGGTCTGAGACTCTTTCACATCGCTCACAGCATCGGTAAATGCAGCGAGGTCGGTCTCAGTATACTTGCCGGAGAAGGTGATGGTGCCTCCGGCTTGTTGGGTGTTGCCGGCTGCATCCGTATAGTCGGCATTCAGCTCATAGCTGGCTCTGCTACCGGCGCTCTCGGTAATTACGGCATCGTAGAATACTACGCTGCCACCTGTTTTGGCCGATATGGTGTTGGCTTGGTTCGTCCCTTTCTGATAAATGGAGTTAAGGCGTACTGTGGCCTCCGGTACATAGTTGCTCTTGGCTTTGTACAGGTAATTTCCACGGAATTCTACATAATCGTTGCCGCAGATATTGAACGCGTTTTCGCTGGAAACGCCCATATAAATAGCGCCGCCCCAGTTTCCGTTGGCTTTATTTACGGCATTACCGGTAAATTTGACATTCCCGTTGTTGTTGATGTTCAGCTTGCTGTCGCACCTAATAGCGCCACCGCTGCCATCCGTATTATTGCCGGTGATGCTTACGTTGCCGGTGTTGCCGCTGATATTGGTAACAGAATAATACTCCGGATAGGAGCCACTGTTGTCGGCTGCTATGGCACCGCCGTAGCTCTGGGAATAGTTGTTGCTGAGGGTGACGTTCTTATTGTTGGCGATATTGAGCGTGGTGTGCTGCTGCGGGTTTGAGTATGTGCTCGTCGCCACGTAGAAAAGGCCGCCTTTGCCGGTTGTTTGGTTATTTTCTAAGGTAACATCACCGTTTCCGGAGATGCTGTACTCGTTGTTGGCCTTGATTGTACCGATGCTGCCGGCAAAACCGGCGGATATACCGCTGGCTGTTACGTTGTCATAACCACTTACTTCACCTGTCAGTGAGGTGCTGCGGGCTACGAAAGTGTAGTCCTCCGCATGTAGTGCACCCGCGGCAACTAATATAAGAAAAAGAGAGCGTTTCATAAAAAGCTTGTAGAGACTGGTTTGTATTAAACTTTGGGGAACGCGAGGTATGAACCTTCCGCATGGCAGAAAAGTCATCAACTATCGCTCCTTATATTACTACCACATTATGAGCACCGGAGCAAGCGGTAAGTTTATTTTTAGCTTTGATAAGACATGTTAAACTCTTCTTCGGGCTGCGGATGGTGGCTTTTTTCTTTCTTTATCATAGTAGGGCAGAGTCTGTGCTTGCAATTTAAGGAAAAAGGTGTATAATGCCCGCTCACCACCGCAAAATCGACATGAGTACTGATTTAGCCCAGAGAGCTCTGAATTACCACGAAACACCGCGCCCCGGCAAGCTGGAGGTGCTGCCGAATAAGTCCTGTTTCACCATTGATGACCTCACGCTCGCCTATTCTCCCGGTGTAGCGGTTCCCTGCATGGAGATTGCCGCCGACCCGAATAAATCTGCCGCTTACACAGGTCGCGGGAATTTGGTGGGTGTTATCAGTAACGGTACAGCCGTGCTTGGGCTCGGCAATATCGGTGCACATGCCTCTAAACCCGTGATGGAGGGTAAGGGCTTGTTGTTCAAGATATACGCCGATGTTGATGTGTTTGATATCGAGCTTGATATTAAGAAGCCGGAGACTCTGATTGAGGTTATTAAGACCATGGAGCCTACGTTCGGCGCCATCAATCTGGAGGATATTAAGGCTCCTGAGTGTTTCATCGTTGAGCAGCGCTTGCGCGAGGAAATGAATATTCCTGTTTTCCACGATGACCAGCATGGTACAGCCGTTATCTCCGGTGCAGCTCTGTTGAATGCTGCCCATCTTACCGGGCGCTTGCTGCAGGATATGAAGTGCGTGGTTTGCGGTGCCGGTGCTGCCGGTATTGCCTGCGCTAAGTTTTACATGGCACTGGGTATTCGCCGCGACAACATTTTCATGTTTGACTCCAAGGGGCTCATTCATACCGGTCGTTTGGACCTGCACCCCACCAAGGCCATGTTTGCCCAGAGCGAGGACTGCACGCTTGAGGTTGCCCTTCAGGGGGCTGATATCTTCCTCGGCCTTTCCAAGAAGGGCTTGTTGAAGCCCGAAATGCTGAAGAGCATGGCTCCCAACCCGATTATTTTCGCTTGCGCTAACCCCGACCCCGAAATTACCTACGAAGAGGCCAAAGCTGCTCGCCCGGACTGCATCATGGGTTCCGGTCGTAGCGACTGGCCCAATCAGGTGAACAACGTGAGCTGCTTCCCCTACATGTTCCGCGCGGCTCTCGACATGCAGGCCACTTGCATTAACGAGGCCATGAAGATTGCCGCATCTCGCGCTCTGGCTGACTTGGCTCGTGAGGCTGTGCCGGCGGAGGTGGTAGCCGCTAACGGTGGCGTGGAGCTGCAGTTCGGCCGCGATTACGTCATTCCCAAGCCCTTCGACCCGCGCATGATTGAGTACTTGGCTCCTGCTATTGCCGAGGCCGCTGTGATTTCCGGCGTGGCTCGTCTTCCCATGCCTGACAAGGAGGCGTACAAGGCTGAGCTCAAGGCTCGCGTGCAGAAGGTGCACGAGCGCACTCATGCCTTGGTCGACAGCTACAAGGCTTGATTTCAAATTCGCCGCTGAGCCATGAAAAAGCAATTCTTCAGGGTAACGGCGGCGGTGGTACTTTCTGCAGCCTTCTCCGCGTGTGGTGATGCGGGGAAGGCTGCACCGTCTACCCCTGAGCAGATGTATGCCCGCGCACAGGCTCTGCTCAAACCGAATACGGAAGGGGAGCAGTCCGACTTTGTGGGAGCTATGGAATGGCTGACCCGGGCTGCTGAGGGTGGATGGCAGCAGGCACGGCTTGACCTTGGCGGTATTTATCTGCAAGGTGGCAAGGGGGTGACAGCTGACCCCAACAAGGCATACGATTGGTTTTTGCAAGCTGCTGAAGCCGGGAGTGCTGAAGCTGAGTTTTATTTGGGGCACATTCTTTACAACGGACTCGGGCGCACTGCCGACAAAGCTGCTGCCATGGTTCACTGGCGCAAGGCGGCAGCTGCCGGTATAGGCGAGGCTCAATATCGACTGGCGCACCTGTTGTTGCAAGAATCGACCACACAGGCGGAAGCTCTGGAATTGCTGCAGAAGGTGGCTGCCGGTAGTGTGCCGAAGCTTGCTGCTCAGGCAGCATGCGATTTGGGAAATATCTGTGCCAAGGGTGGGTATGGCGTAGCGGTCGATATGAATAAAGCTGCTGATTGGTACGCTCGTGCGGCGCGCGGGGGGCATTCTCGAGCCCAGTTGGTATACGCTATTATGTTGCTCAGCGGTGATTCGGTACCCGTCGACCCGCAACAGGGTATGGCAATGCTCAGGCTTGCTGCAGGCCAAGATAATCCGCAAGCGATGGGTTTGCTTATTAACTTGTTGCGCAATGCAGAAAATGCTGCCGAAAATGAAGAAGAGGCCGCTGCTTGGTCTGCCCGCCTGGAAACACTGCGAAAAAAATTGCCGGCTGAATAATCAGCTCCTTCATTAATCGCCATAGGCGCCAATGGTTGATGAACTCGCAACAGATAGGGTAAATGATTGCGAGTAATGACTTTGCCGATACTTATGGTCGGCAAAAATCATTAAACTATCCTCTTTCTGGGTACTAAGCTCGTTTTATTCTTGAAAAAGATGCTAATTCTGATAGATTGTAGGAGCAGAAGTTAACATTACTATTTATGAAAAGCACGAATCAATGTCCCCTTGCATCTAAGGCGTGTTTGTCTTGCCTACCACTTCTTATCATGATAGCGGGATATTTTACCCCGCTTGCTGCAAACTTCGATCAGTATGATATATTCAACCCGCCGAATTCAGCTTCGTGGCTCGGTAGTTTGTTGATGCTGATTGTTGGTATCGTGTTTCTTGTGTATAATAAGCGCTATGCATGGCTTTGTCTTCCGTCAGCAAAAGTGTTTGCAGCCATGTTAGGGCTTGTATTTGGGTTGACATTGCTTACATGCCCCTTTTCGTGTAGCGAACCGGAGCTGATTTTTCACAGCACGACTCTTTTGTTTTGTATTGCGGCTGTGGCCTGGTTGTTGTTGCGCAGGTTTTACTATGTAATATTGCTCCCCTTGCTGTACTTCGGTATGATAGAGGTAGGGGCTTTTATTCAGTACCATACCATATTCAATTCGATGGTGTTGGTGGAGGCAATGGAGTGTTCGCGGGAGGAGTTCATGGTGTATATAACTCCAACGAACATATCGCTACTGATTGCCGGGCTGTTGGTGTTGGCTGCGCTGTTGTATGTGCTGTGCAGGGTATTTCGGGCTGCCGGTCCCAGACCGCTTATCGGTAGCAGCCTTTGCCTGTTGGCTTGTATGTACATACTCTATCCCTTTGTTCCCAATCATAGTACCAGCCTTTCCCATATCAGTATCAATGGTACCTTTAAGCGCTTAAGCCGTGGCTTAAGAGACCTTAAGCGCAGTGATGCAACGGTAAATCTACTCAATCAACTGCCATCGTCGGCCTCTAAGCCCAGCCAGCTTGCAAACCTCAAAGGGGATGAAGGTTGTGTTGTTGTTTTTCACATAGGTGAAAGTGTTCGTGCCGATAGGGTGGGCTTCAATGGTTATGCGCGTAATACCACTCCGAATATCGCCGCTGCTCCCGGGTTAATCAGCTGGAAGCGTTGTATAGCATCTACTCCGTTGACCGTTATGAGTTTGTCTGCCATTCTGACGGATGCTCGCCGTTGGGCTGACAATATGAACGCGATTCCGGAAGAAATGCGCCCGACCTGCGGTTCTGTGCTGGATGTGTTCAAAGCGAATGGATTTGATGTTCGTTGTTACTTTGGCGCACTGAAGAGTCGTTCTGTGCGCGGTGATGGTGTGTTGATGAAATTGACCTCATCTGCCGTAGAGCATTATTACACGGAGGAGGATGTGATGGAGACTGTCCATCTTATCAGGAAACAGTTGCAGGCGCAAGCTGCTGACAAATGCAATAAGTTTATTCTGATAAATAATGAAGGTAGTCATACTCCCTTCGGTATGTATGATCAAGACAATCCTCCCTTTACTCCTTCCATGCACATTTTGAACCCATCTTCTTCGTATGCAGATGCGGTTAGAAATGCCTATGACAACACAATTCACTACACGGATTTGTTCGTCCAACGTGTTATGGATGAACTTAAGGGGCGCCCCTTTGTATATGTATATGTGAGTGACCACGGCGAGTATCTCGGCGATTATGACGGTACATGGGGGCGTGCCAGAACCGGTGTGGAAAAGGGATTTTTCCATACAACGCAGGCCTCCGCTGTGGCTGCGTTCGTTATCTATTCGCCTGAGTTTAAAGAGCTTCATCCTAAATTGGCAGAGGCTATAGAGCAGCTGAAAAAGTCGAGCAGCATGACGATTGGGCATGAACACTTCTTCCATACCTTGCTGGGGATTGTGGGTATAAAGACTCCCTACTATAAATCCCGGCTTGATTTATGTTCTCCCGATGCTCAGCCGTATGACGGGCCTATGCCCAGTGACTGGCCGGATTATATGCTCGAAAAATAAACCGTCGCCCGATTGATGCGAAATAAAAAAGGCCGCGTGAAGCGGCCTTTTTTAATCTCGTAGTAATGAGCTGCTCGCGACTTACATGTCGCGGATTGCTTTTGCGCAGTCGTAAATGAGTTTGGGCCCATTGTATATGAAGCCACTGTAGAGCTGCACAAGGCTGGCGCCGGCGCGAATTTTCTTCACCGCATCGTCACCGCTCATGATGCCGCCCACACCGATGATGGGTATAGAGCCTTTGAGCGCCTTAGCAAAGGCCTCCAGTGTTTCGTTGGCTCGGTCGTAGAGCGGAGCCCCGGAGAGACCGCCGCTTTGAGCTGCAGCGGGGTGGTTTTCCACGCCGTTGCGGGTGGTTGTAGTGTTGGAGCAAATGAGGCCATCGAGCTGGCTATCCATGAATACCTGAGCCAGTTCGTTTATCTGGGCTTCATCCATATCGGGGGATACCTTCATGACGATGGGGACATAGCGGCCGGTATCGTTGGTGAGGTTGGCCTGTTCGCTCTTCAGGCTTGCCAGTAGGTCTGCCGCAGGCGCGGCCTTTGCCAAGTTGCAAAGGTTGGGAACGTTCGGGCAGGAGAAGTTGATGGCGATATAGTCTGCCACATTCCACGCAGCGCGCATGCAGGCCAAATAGTCCATGCGGGCTTCATCGTTGGGCGTAACTTTGTTTTTGCTGATATTGACACCCAGCACACCATTGAATCGGGTTGTGGCTTCAATGTTTTCCACCCCTTTATCAATACCGGGGTTGTTGATTCCCATGTGATTGATGATGGCGCGCTGCGGTATGCAACGAAAGAGACGCGGCTTGGGATTTCCTGATTGCGGACGAGGTGTTAAGGTGCCGACCTCAACAAAACCGAACCCCAGTTGCCCGAAGGCGGAAATGGTGTTGGCTTCTTTGTCCATACCGGCAGCAAGACCGACTCGGTTGGGAAACTTAATCCCCATGACCGTTATCGGGTCTGAGATGGTGCGCTGAGCTATCAGGGGGAGTACTCTCGCTTTTTCTGCCATACGCAGACCTGCCAACGTCAGGCCGTGCGCTGTTTCCGGGTCCAGGCTGAAGAGGAACCGTTTGCCTATGTTGTATATAATCGGATTCACAGTAATGATAGAAGGCGTAGCAGAAGTTCCGGGCTTCTGCTACTCTTCTTATTGGGTTAAATAGTAAAATTTACGTTGTAATTGTCTTTAAACCACTGAGCGAAGAGCGGTACTGCCTCCTCATAATCCCAAACGGGGGAGTAGGCCAGCTCTGCCTCGAGCTTGGTTGTATCGGCGTACATTTCGACATGTTCTCCCAGCGTGAATGGGTCGGTGGAATCTTGCTCGATAATGGCAGGGATTCCCAGTGCCATTTCGATGCACTGAATGAATGATAAATAGGGAACAGGCGTGGAGCGCCCGACGTTGTAGAGTGCATAGGGCGACTGCCCCGGCTTGTGGCTCGGTGTATTCAGAGCAAATATCATGCCGTCTACGACATCATCTACATAGGTGAAATCTCGCACAAGGTACCCGTCATTAATCACCTTGATGGGGGTGCCGACGGTGATGCTGTGTGCAATTCGCATCGGCTCCGAATTCGGGCGGCACCATGAACCGTACACGTTGAAGAGTCGGAATATGGTAACAGGTAAGTTGTATGACTGAGCGTAGGTGTAGCAAAGTAGCTCAGCGGCTCGCTTGGAGCCGGCGTACATGCTCAACGGGCTATCTACATCGTCTTGCTCGCTCATGGGGGCTTTCGACAACTTGCCGTGCACGACTGAGCTGGAGGTGAAGAAGAAATGCTTAGTGTTGCTGAGGCGTGCGGCCTCCAGCATATTGAGTGTACCCGTAGTATTGATATCGAAGAACGCAGTGGGGTAGTTCTTCGATATGGCTGCACCGGCTACTGCTGCAAGATGTATGATGGCATCAAATCGATTTTCGTGGCAAAGTCGCAGCATGTGCTCACGATTAAGTATATCGAGTTTGACAAAATCAAACTGGGCTATTGTGCTGCGCACCGGGCGCTCATCTGCAATAGCCTCGGGGTTGATGCCCAGTAGGGAGAGCCTGATTTTTTTGAGAGCTACAGTGTCCGGTTCGCACAGATTGTCGATACCCACCACACTATGCCCTTCATTGATGAGGCGATTGATGGTGTGGAAGCCGACAAAGCCGGCAGCACCGGTTACGAGAATTTTCATTTGAAGAGGTATGTAAGCGATTGAATATTGTAGGTTGAACAACGATTATTCTACCGCGTTTTTCTGTAATTGCAATCTTTTTTTCTAAAATTATTCCTGCTCTACAATTTGCTTCATCCAGCCGATGGAATCGCAGCCGATTTCTACCACATCTCCCGGTTTCAGGTAGCAGGGTGGGTTCATTCCCATGCCGACTCCCCCCGGGGTTCCGGTGGAGACGACATCTCCGGCATTCAGGGTCATGAAGCGGGAGACGTAAGCAACCAAGTCGGCTACCGGCATGATGAGTTCAGCCGTGGAAGCGCACTGGCGAAGTTCGCCGTTTACTTTCAGTTGCAGGGTCAAATTGTCCGGATTGGGAATTTCGTCTTTAGAGACCAGAATCGGGCCGAATGGGGCGAAGGTATCATAGCTTTTACCCTTTGTCCATTGTCCGGCGTGCTCAAGTTGATACGCACGCTCGGAATAGTCGCACATGAGGGTGTAGCCTACAATAGCTCGACGTGCTTCGGCCGGCGTTGCATTGTGAAGCGTGTCGCCGATGATGACAGCAAGTTCTACTTCATAATCGAGCTTTTGGGCTCCGGGGGGATTGAGCACATACGACAAATCGGAACTGATGGCCGAGGTCGCTTTCAGAAAGATGGAAGGCTCATCGGGGGTGTCGCCGCTGAACTCTTTTGCATGGGCTGCATAACTTTTCCCTAAACATGCTATGGTGCAGGGCTGTACATGGAGCGCGCTTGACACAACAAGCCCATCCATGTCAACCTCAACTCCGTCAGTAGCTCCTTTTGAAATCCAGGTCTCAATTTCTTTGCGCAGCTTCTTGCCGTCCGGTTGAAGTGCTGCCCAAATCTGATCATCTTGCCCCGTGACGTCAATCCAGCATTTTCGGCGTGGAATCCACAGGCCGATGACGCTTTCACCGTCTTCGTCTACATAGTATTGCAGTCTCATTTCCGTATTAAGAAAAAGGTTATCAGTTCCAGCCGCTTATATCATCAGGGATATCGTCCAGATATGTTGGCGGGGTTGTGGTGCTTTCTGTTGGCGCAGGTTGTGGCTCTGTTGGTGGCGGTTCCGGGAGAAGGGATTCTTGCTCGCTCTTGTCTTGCGTTGTCTGCTGTTGTTTCGCGGTTTCGGCCTCGGCCTCCATTTCTCGCACTGCGCTATCGGGCACGGTGTCGAGTATGGGATGCTCGGTGGCGGTTTCTTCCTCATTTTCCGTGGCGAGGATGTTGCGATATTGGAAAACACGATCACCCTTCATGACGACGCCCGAGCGAATATCTGCGGCAATGATGTTGTTGCGAGCTGCTGTTTCGGAGGAAACACAGAGGTTGCCGATACGGGAGTTTGTGCCGTCTATCGGGTGGGTGATGAGCACAGTGCCGCTTTTCGGCATTGGGCCGATGATTCGCAGCAGCGCAAAACCTTGCTCCGGGTATACCTGATGCACGGCTCCCAAATGCAGGGGCGGCTCCATCTTCTGCTCCTGTTCGCCGGTGGTGTTTTCGGCAACCTGTTGTTGCTGGCAGGAAATGGGCAGGGCACACATTAACACTGCAGCCACCATCATATTAAATCTGCTCATGCTTATAGCCTACACCATAACGAGGGGTGACGTCAAGTCTGATGTTTGCCAAACTTGTGGCTTGAGTTAGCCGGGAATCCAAGGTATAATGCCGCCATGAGTGACGATGTATCATTTGAAATTGACCGGGCTGTTCTTACTGAGGCGATAATTGAACTTAATTCCATGAGCCCCTGCGATGGTGTTATCATGTCCCGCGAGGGTAAGGTAAAGGTGGGCTATGAGACCGATGCTGATTTTCTTTGCATGCTGATACCTGCCGGTGTGTTGGCACGCAGACTTTCGGCTGATGGACTTTCTTCATACTCCGGTAAGGAGCTTAAAGCCTGGGCCGAGAAGTATGATAAAGCTCCGCTGGATGAGGTGGTGCGTGCCGCGATTGCCGCTCAGTAATTTTTTTGATTTTAATACAATCGGGCCCGCTGTGCAGATGCGCAGCGGGCCCGTTGGTGTTAAGAGAGGGGGGCTATCAGTTCCCTGCCTGTTCGGCAAGTGCCTGATCGATGAGTTCTTTGATTTCTGCAGCCTGTTTCTTAAGGTTAGCCATTTCTTTCATGGCTTCAGGCAATTTGCGAATAGCGGCGTATTGCTTAGCTGCATCTTTGTACGGGGCAGCGGGGGCACCCCAATATACCTGACCGCCTTCCAGTGAGGATATGACGCCGGTTCGGGCTGCCATAACAGCTTTGTCGCCAATGGTAATGTGACCGGCAATGCCTACCTGAGCGGCTACAGTTACATAATCGCCAATCTGAGTGCTGCCGGCAATACCGCTTTGGGAGACGATTACGGTGTGTTTGCCGACTACCACATTGTGGCCAATTTGTACGAGGTTGTCGATTTTTGTGCCTTCGCCAATGACAGTACGACCGAAACGAGCGCGGTCTATAGTTGTATTTGCGCCGATATCAACGTTATCGCCTATGATGACGATACCTACCTGATCTACTGTTTCGTAGCGACCGGTTTCTTTGTTGAGCAGGAAGCCGAAGCCATCGGAACCGATAACAGCCCCGGGCTGTACAACGACGTTCTTGCCCAGCACGCAGCGCTCGCGCACAACCACGTTGGCATAGAGCTTGCAGTTCTCACCCAGTACGGCAGATTTGCCAATCACACAGCCGGGGCCAATGTCGCAACCATCGCCGATGGTGGCTCCTGCTTCGATGACAGCACCGGGAGATACCCTTACTTTGTCGGGGTTGAGCACAGCCTCTGCATCTACATAGGCTCCCGGGGAGATGCCCGGTTTGAAATCCGTGGCAGCCTTCATGAAGTGGCCTACCACTGCGTTGAAGGCAAGGGAGGGGTTTTCAACTTCAATAAAGACTACATTTTCCGGGTATTCCGGCAGGCTCGGCGGTACCAAAACAACGGATGCCTTGGTCGCGAGGAAGTCTTTGAAGTATTTTTCGTTGCCGAGGAAGGAAATCTCGCCGGGGCAGGCTTCGGCCAACGTAGCGACTCCGGAGACGTTAATCTCCGGAGTCGGGTTGATAACCTTGCCCCCGGTGAGAGCGACAACCTGCTCTAGAGAGAGATTCATGGCAGTGCTCTTTTATGGGGTTAAAGTGAAAACGAATTAATTAGCACCGGGAGTGGTGCCGTTGCCGTAGAGGCGCTGCAGCTCAGCCTTGGGGTCGAAACCGGCAGGTGCACCGGCATTGATGTGCTTGAGAACTTCGGGGGTGATGTCGAAGGTGCTCTTCACGTGGGGGAATACTTTCATGCCGGTCGTGGAGTTCGTGGCGCTGGAGTCAATTACCAAGTCGTAGCCACCCTGAGTGGAGCAATCGGTGATGGCCTGCTGAACTTCGTTGAAGAGCAGAGCCATGTCGCGGCGGAACATTTCCTTGAATGCCAGAGAGCGGCGCTGTACATAGGTCTGCAGTTCCTGCTGAGCGGCCTGAATCTCATTCACCTTAAGATTGTGCTGGTCGCGCAGTTTCTTCACCTGAGCCTCGGAGAGGGAGGGGTCATACTGTTTCTGAATCTTCTGGTCCTGCTCCTGCAGGGCACGCAGTTTGTCCTCACGCTGCTTGATTTCGGCCTTAATCTTGGCTTCTTCTTCTTTCAGGCGCACCTCGGTATCGAAGCGCTTGTAGAACATGGTGTAAAGCTCGGTAACATTGACAGAGGCTACTTTAATCTCTGCCTGAGCTGTAGCAACAAGTGCACTCAGCGTTACGGCAACAGTGGTGATGATGTTGTGGAACTTCATAGCTATATTGAGGTCTATTGACTCAAACATTGTATACGAATGTTGCGCCAAGTCAAGTATACGCTGTGTCAAAATTGAAAAATCATGGAGGAATGACGTAGAAAGATATAGAGTTTGCCGGATTATAGCAAGAATGGTGGAAGTTGTTTGCCCGTGTGTGGGCGCGATGTTTAATTATTTTCGGGCGTATATTTTTGCACCAGTTTGCGGTCGGGGCTGGCCATGGGTGTGTGCTGAAGTTGCGACCATGGAATATAGCATTCACCTGCGCGAGGTGTGGCGGAATCCGCTCTGAAAAGATGGCGTGTTACTTTGTAGCGAGTTACGCTGTATTTCTGGTCGCAAATGTGGGGGCAGTTTGCCAGTTCTGCCGGTTCGCGGCGGGGAAGCCGGTACATGCCCTCGTGTCGTTTGCCGTTGGGTTGTTTATCCATGAGTAACCCCTGGGCGGTGCTGTGCCATATATCCCAGTGTTCTAACTCAGTAATCGCCTTTTTCGGGAGCTTAACCGGCAGTGTTTCCGGTGCGGTGGCGGTGCAGTACTGACGTACCGGGCAAAGCAGGCAGGTGGGCGTGCCGCCGGTGCAGATGGTTTGCCCCAGCTCCATGAGTGCTGAATTGTAGGCTCGCGGGTTGGTGGGGTGTACCAGCTGAGCCGCCAGCTGCCAGTGTTTTTTGCGACCGGTCGGGCCGTCTACAGGGGTGGGGTCGTTAAAAAGGCGCGCGAAGACTCTGCTGACGTTGGCATCCACCAGCGCTGCCGGGTGGTTGTAGGCAAAGCTCAGCACGGCCCCGACCGTGTAGTCACCTATGCCGGGCAGGGCTCGAATGTGGGCTTCGTCTTGCGGAAATTCTCCGTTGTGTTTTTCGCAGATTGCAATGGCAGCTGCTTGCAGTGAGCGCACGCGGCGGTAGTAGCCCAGCCCTTCCCATGAGCGCAGGGCTGTCTGCTCATCGACAGCTGCCAGAGCTGCCGGTGTGGGGAATTGAGAAAGCCAGCTTTCATAGCGCGCCAATACCGTGGGAATGGTGGTCTGTTGCAGCATGACCTCGCTCACCAGAATAGCCCACGGGTCAGTTGTGCGCCGCCAAGGGTAATCCCGCCCTTGCTTGCAGAACCAGTCTACCAGCGCTTGCGCAAAGTCTATGTAGTGCTGCTCGTGCATTCTCAGGCTGGTTTGTGCTGCTCTGTGGTATAGATGGAGATGTCAGCGTTGCGAGTGCCGAGTAGTTTCTGTGCGCGCATGAGGGCCTTTCGGGTGGAGATGTTGGGATTTTTAGGCTCAAAGATGAAGATGTTGCTCTCACCCGAGTGGCGGTCACAGTTTTCTTGCAGTACGGCGAGTACCCCGCTTTTCTTCAACACGCGGAAGACTTGACGCCCCGCGCCCGAGATGATGAGATGGCGGCCTTTTTCTCGCGTGAACTTAATGAGCTCTTCGAGTGCGCAGACTGCCGTAGCATCCAAGTTGCGGGCATTGCGCATGCGCAGTACGACCACGGCCAGGCTGGGGTCTTCGGCAATGCGGGAAACTTGTTTTCGGAATAGGTCAGCTGCGCCGAAAAAGAGGTCACCTTCCACGTGCACGATGGAAATCTGCGGCAGACGCTCGGCTTTGTTGTTGAGTTCCATCAGTGTGCCTTCATTGTCGAAGGTATATTCCACAAGTTCCGGGCGCGCAGCTTTGCGCAGAAACAGGGATACCGAGATAATTACACCTACGAAAATTGCAATGTGCAGCGGAAGTAGCAAGGCTGCAATAAAGGTGATGATGAGTACCACGGCATCTCCCCTGGTGGAGCGGAAACAGATACGCAGCAACTTGCGGTCGTAGAGCGATACGGCATTTGCCAGTACCAGTGCGGCCAATACGCTGTGCGGTATGCGGGAAATGATGGGGAAACTGGCCAGTACGAATGTGATACCCAAGCAAAGCAGACCGCAGATTACCCCCGAGAATCGTGTAGCGGCTCCGGCTGTGTAGTTGAGCATGGAGCGTGTGAGTGAGGCCGAGCAGGGCAGTGATGTGGTGAATGCTGAACCGATGTTGGCCATGCCGACGGCAAAGGTGTCTTGATTGAGGTTGACTTGCTCTCCGGTTTTGGCGGAGAGTGTTTTGCTCATAACTGTTTGCTCAAGTGTAGAAAGGAAAGCGATACCAATAACAACGGGGAATAATTCTGCCAAGTGCCCCGGTAGTTCCCAAACCGCGGGCGGGGTGCAGGTCAAATCGCTCATGGTGAAATCTTTGAGCATGCGGACATCGCAGAAATATCCTCCCGCCCATGGCTGGCTCAGTACCCAGTTGAGCACGCTCATGGTGAGCAGTATCACCGCAAAGGTGGGCAGAAACTTAAAGTGTTTCTTCAGTGGTATGAACATCAGGAACGAAAGTACCCCCAGAACTATCGGCTGCCACTCTACCTTGTCGAGGTTGCTCACAATGGCTGAGCTCATGGTGAAGAATGAACTGCCTGCATTTACATCGTTTATACCCAGTACATAGCGAAGCTGGGAGGCGATGATGAGTGTGGCTGCACCGGTGATATAGCCAACCAAAACACTGCGGCTGACGAATTGCAGCATTTCCGTGGCTTTTACGAAGGCGCCTATTACGCATACCACGCCGGCCAAGAATACAATAAGCGGTACAAAGATTGCAGGGTTGCTCTGTATGGCCGGGCTGGATGCCAGAAAGAAACTTGCCAGCATGAATGCTGTGGCGTTGCTGGGGCCACTTACGGTCATGCCGCAGCGTGTAAAGAGCGGGGCTATGAATGTGCCCACCGTTGCGGCCATGATGCCGTATATGCTGTCGAGCCCGGCCATGGCTGCAAATGCCATACCTTGCGGCAGTCCTACCAGGGCGACATCCAGAGCGGCTTTCGTGTCGCGCCCGGCTTTGGTGAGGTTGTAACCTTTAATGGCATGGCGTGCCGGCAGAGGGTCAATCATACCCTGTGCCAGATAACTGCAAAATCCTTTCCACCCCAGTTTTACGCGATGTGCCAGTGCTCCCATACTCTGCTTATGCTATCATATTTTTGCTGTCGTTGCAAGTCTGAATCAGCTTTGTGAATCAGGTTGCGGTGCAGGCGCTGTGAGTGAATCCAGAAGTTCCTGCGCTTTTTTCTGCATTTGCTGAACTCTGGCATTATCCTGGTCTTTGCGCGCTATTTCGTTCATCAGCGCGATTGCTTGTTCGAGTTGTTGGCGCACTTGCTTCATTTTTTGCCGACTTATGTCGTTTGTTGCTTTTTCTATCAGCGCATCGGCATACATGATTTTCAGCCTAGGATTGCTCGGGCTTTTTTCCAGCAAATGCTGTACCATGGAGCGGTATTGCTCGTACTCTTCGGTGGCTTTTGCGCGGTGCTTGGCGCTTTGGCTATGAGCTATGGCGAGTCCTCGATATGCACCGGCTTTCAGCATGTTGTACTCTGTATTGCCCGGCGAGGTAATCAGCAGCTTTTCTGCATTTTGCATGATGGTGTTGCAGTAGGCTATTGCCTGATTGTAGAGTTTGCGGCGCAGCATAATGTCAACGAGGAAACTCATGGAGCGGCTCTGCTGGAATGTATATTCGGTATTGTGGGCATCCATGGCTGCAAGTTCCTCGGACAACGAGATGCTCTGTTTGAAGGCAACCATGGCTTGTTCCTCTATGTTGGTGCGCGATTCTGAATCTTGGGTTCCGATACTGATTTTGCTGTACATGTTGCCGCGAGCGTAGGCCTCATTCGACTTGCCGATTTTGAATGACAGTCGGTGAGGTTGCTCTGCTGAAAGTCTGTTGTAGATTTCGCGGGCTTCGTTGAGCAATTGAGTGGCCAGACCGTAGTTTTCACACTCTGAAAGTAGGTTTGCTTGGCTGATGAGAGCTTGTGCCAAGCCGAGACATGCGCCCTCATGCCGGGGGTATTGCGTAACTAGCTTGCGGAATAGATCTGCCGTGCTGTCGATTGCTTTTCGGCGTTGTTCGGTGTTGCCACTGTTGCCCGCCAGTTGGGCGGTATATTCCAAGGCTCGCCCTAAATCGCAGTGATAGTCGGGGTTGTCGGGTGACAGGTCGCAAAGGGCTCGCAAGACGTTGAGGGCTTGGTTCACCAGCACTCGTGCTTGGTCGTTCATATTGCGGCGCCGAGCTACCTCTGCACGCAGCAGCCAAGTACGAGCCAGTTCGTAGCGGTATTGCTGTTCTTCCGGGTGCGAATCGTGGAGGGATTGCAGTAATTTGGTGGCGTTGCGATAAGCTGTGGTTGCGGCAGCGAGTTCGCCCTGCTGCACGTTCACTGAGCCCAGATTTTTCCATGCTATGGCGAGGGCTCTTTGTAGTTTCTCATCTTGTGCCACAGGCAGTTTCTCCATGGAATTGAGGTAGTTTTTGAGGTTGGTTCCCAATTGCTGCTGGAGTTCTGTTGAACCGGGGATGTCTGCGAGTTCATCGTTGAAATCATAGAGCATTCCTTCCGTGAAGTTGAGACTGTAGTTGTATATCTCCATAGCTTGCTCCTTTTCTTTCAGAGCCCACGCACAAAGGGCTACAAGGGCAAGTACAACACAAATGCTGACTGACATGAGAATTCTCATGCGCTTGAGCAATCCGGAGGGCGGCGGTATGATGCCGCTTTCCATGCTGTCACGCCATGCCGAGGCGCTTTTCCATCTCTCAGCCGGTTCGAGCTGGAGGGCGCGGTCAATGGCTTGCAGGAAGTGCCGCCCGTAGTTTTCCTCTAAGTGAATTCGACCGGCCAACGGTTTGTAGGGGTCGGGCGAGGAGAGTACTCTCATGTCGGATTTCGGCGGCAGCAAGCGAGTGATGAGGTAGTAAAATGTTGCCCCGAGTGCGTATATATCCGTCTGTGGGCCGATGGCGGCACTCATCTGCGCGTCCGTACGGGCTGTGCTTTGTTCGGGAGCGCTGAAATCCGGGGTGTAGATATTGGTGTATACTTTACCCTCCTGTAGTTGGCGAGCGGAGCCGAAATCGAGCAGAATGGGGCGCCCTTCAGGGTTGATAATAATGTTTTCGGGCTTAATGTCGCGATGTACGATACCGTTTTGCTCCAGGTATTCGAGGGTGTAGAGCAGGTAGCGCAATTGCTGTTTGCGCTTGCGGGCTTCAATGGCTTGTTTCTCTTTGTCGAGGGTTGGTTGTTCACTCAGCTCCAGAGAATTACCTTCGACGTATGGCATTACGTAATAGGCTGTTCCATTTGCCTCGAACCCGGAAATGATGGGCACAATGCCGGGGTGCTCCAGTCCCATCAGAACGACCACTTCTTCCATGAACTCGGCCATGGTTGCTTTGAATCGTTCGTCAGCCTCGGGCGATACACTGCTCACGAAGGTGCTCGCGGGCAGGCGCATGGCCAGACCGGAGGGCATGTGCTCTTTAATTACTACGATTGAGCCGAGGGTGGTATGCTGTGCTCTGTAGGTGATGCCGAATCCGCCTTGCCCGAGTTTGGATATAATGGTGTAATCTCCGACTATTGTGCCGGGGGGGAGCGGGTGTCTGGCGTTTACTTCTGTTGCCTGCGGTTCATTGTCCGTCAGGTCGTGCGATGGCACCGGGGGAGGCGAGATTGGGGCTGACGCAGCGTTATTCATGTTTCGGTAAAGTAATCAGAGTGATTTGCTCAGCTTTAAAGTGCTCATTTCATTGTCCGTACTGTAATCCGCGCTGTCCAACTGCAGCTCGGGTAACAGGATGAGCGGGTTAAACAAAGGCTGGTTGTAGGTGAGGGTCAGGAGCGCTTTCTGCTCATTGCAGCGCAGGTTGGCGGTTATGTGGCTATCTTGCGGCAGTACATCGCAAATGTTGCGAACCGCATTTTGCAGTTCGATTATACTGTTGGGGGCGGCGAACACGCTCTCGAGTTTTTGTTCCAGCATATTGCTGAGTCGTTCCGGTGCAGCGGCTTGAACTTCACATTGCGAGAGACAGCACCACTCTCCTCGGAACTCCAGAGCCAACATCGTGATGTCGTTGTTTTGCTCCATTTCTCCCGTGTATTGGCGCAAGGCAGCGCGTATGCGGCGCGGTACATCGGCCACGGTGGGGGCTTCGGCTTTCAGGGCTTCTTGCAGGCGCGCTGCTCCGAAGGGGGTGTGGTCGCTATCCGCTGCGGCCAGTACTCCATGGGTGTATAAGAATAAGCGGTCACCCGGTTCCAAGGTGCGTCGGCACTCGGTGTAGGTGGCACCGGTGTGAGCGCCGACTATAGCACCGGAGCGCATCGCGAGCATTTCGTATTCTTCGCCGCAATGGCTTAACAATGCCTGTGGGGTGCCGGCATTGACAAAGCGGAAATCGCCGGTAATGATATTAAGGCGACCATAAAAGAGAGACATGCGCATGTTTGCCCCTTCGCTGCATAGTATTTTATTGGCCTTGGTAAGCAGTTGTTGCGGGGTGAGACCATCGTTGGCCAGCTCTCGGATGATGGAGATGGCGCGCATCATAAACAGTGCGGCCGGTATGCCGGTGGCTGTAACGTCCCCCAGCAGTATACTGAGGTGTTTGCTGTCGGGCATGAAAAAATCGTAGAAATCGCCACCTACACCATGGGCTTGTTCACATGTGGCGTAGATGTCGAATTCGTTGCGCTCAGGGAAGGCCGGGAAGTTGTGTGGCAATACTGTATTTTGTATAGCCCCGGCAAGTTGAAGTTCCTTTTGGAATCGCTCTCGTTTTTGCTCACTGAACGATTGTATGGAATCCACCATGGTGTTGATGCCGGTGGAGAGTCGGGTGAATTCGGGGGTGCTTTTTTCGTTCACGCGCTCTTCCGTATACCCCTCGGTTATGCGGCGCAGCGAGTTGTTGATTCTCCGTAGCCCCCCGAGTACATATATGCGCAGCAGCAGCCATACAACGATGAACATGAAGGCAAATAGCCCTATGTTACTGAGCAGAAGATAGCGAAGAGACTTGTAGCTGATTTTACTGATTTCTCTCCATGGGGTTAAGGCAACAAGGCGTAACCCGCTTTCTTCTATTGCGTATGTAGCGTAGTCTTTGCCGCCCAGCGTTGTCTCTCCCACTTTATTGAGCGGCAAGGCGAGCAATGTTGAAGTGGGTATGTTGAGTGTGGTGCGGTTGAGCATGCACCCATCGCGAAAGGCTACAATGTGGCCGGTATCGCTGCCGAGTATTTTGGAAGCCAGCTTTTCAAAATTTGCGGAGGCTTTCACCATTTGTTCATGCTGAGGTTTGAACCCCAGTTGAATGACGCCGGGAGCATCCGTCCTTGTTACTCCGGCGTATTGCAGTATTTGGCCGCTGTGGGCATTGCTTTGCGGTCGTTGTATAATTTCGTAACCGGGGGTGCGTATGCACTCCATGAACGGGCGACTTTGTTCGTGCTCAGAGAGGTCGAAGCCGAGTGTGCTTTTGGGAATTGCTGCAATGATAACTCCTTTTTCGTTGGATATGCAGAGCTGATCGGCCCCCAGCTCATTGCACAAGCCTTGCATGGCTTCGTCGGAGTTGAGTATATCCGGATTCAGTCGTATAATTTCCGCTGCCGCCCGGGTGCGTTCCAATGTGCTTTCGTCATTGATTTGCATCACATGGCTCATGTTGTCCTGTGAGAATCGCACCAGCAACATGAGGTCGTGCAGTCGATTGCTCATCAAATCCCGGGCTCGAGCCTCGGATTGGCGCTGAAATTGAAGGAATGACAGCAGTCCCGCCAGGGCAAAGGCGGTACATATCAAAATAAAAAGCCAGCTGAGGAACTTGCGTTGCATGTCTCGCTAATTCTTACTCCGACCATCTTAGCATGATTTTCGCCCATTGGCAAGCATCGATTGTGATTTGCCGGTTACAATTCTCGAGAGTTGAAGTCTGTTTTTATGTGGCATCCGGGGCAGTATCCGGCCAATCATGGCGTGGATAGCGACCGGCTAAATCCTTCTTCATCTGCGGGTAACCGTTGCGCCAGAATGACACTAAGTCGGAGGTCGTTTGGTAGGGGCGCTGGTTGGGAGCCAGAATCTCAACCAAACATTTTATTCTACCGTCAGCGATGGTGGGAGTGGTAGGAACGCCGAAGAGTAACTGGCACTTCAGAGCAAAAGTGGGAGTGCCGTCTTCACGGTAGAGTAGTTTGACCTCACGCCCATTGGGGAGCTTAATTGCTTTGGGCGCATAGCGGTTCAGGCAATCTTTTTGCCATGGGGAAAGCCATTCGCCCAAAATGGGCAGCACGGGGCGTGTGGCAATATCTTTGTAACTCACGGCTCCCTCGCACAGCATGGTAATGGCTACTAAGCGATCTTCTTCTCCGAAATCCGGCAGTTCAAGTTCGGGCATCGCCTGTCGAAGACAGGTTAAGCGGTTAATCCATTGTAATACATGGCCGTCCCAGCCTTCCAGCCGTAGTTCGCCGCGCACTACTCGGTCTGCCAGCAGTGGGGCTGCTGCATCGGGATTCGCATCACCGGTTTCTTTTTCGGCCAGAATGAGGTCGCGATATAGGGTGCGGTGCATGTTGATGACGCGTTTACGCGCCGGGTCGTAGGTGGCTACATCGTCCTCTTGTGTGGGGAGGTCGCTTATGTGCAGCTGAGTGCAGCGGCTCAGGCGGGTTTCTACTCCCTTACCACCGATTTCCGTAATTTCGGCTGCCAGAAAAACTTCCGAATCTTTACCGATGGCAGAGGCTATTTTTCCGCTGCGGCGTCCTGTTAATCTGGCCGTAGCAGTGTTTGTGCTGTTTCTGGCTGCAACATGAAGCGGGAATGACCCCAGCAGGGCGGATATGACTTCGGTGCGGTGTTTTGCGAAGTCCGGTTCAGCGGTGTTGCCACGCAGCAACTGGCGGTAGGCAGCTGCTATTTCGCGAGCTGCTCGAGCCATAATTCCCAAGCGTGTGCAGGCCGTTGCCTCGTAATGCAGAGCCGTGGCAGTTTGAACTGCGCGCCATTCAGCCTGAAAATCGCTGTAGTCACTATCCTCAACCAGTTTTTCACTCAGTCCGCTTGTCAGTGCTATGTTTTCGCCCTGAATGAGTGCAGCGATAGCTGCCATTTCTTTTTCGCTGCCGTGTTCTTTTCCTGCTACCATCAGGCGGGCCAGTACCGGGGGCAGGGGGTAGCGTAGCATTTGCTGCCCTACGTTACTTAAACTGCCCTTTGAATTGACTGCTCCCAGTTCTTGCAGTAGAGCCCAAGCTCGTGCGGATTCTGCTTCGGTAGGTGCATCCGGCCAGTTAAATCGGCGAATCCCCTCCGCCCCGCAGCAGCCCCATGCCAACAGGTTGAGAAATGCCATTGATATGTCGGCTCGGTGAACCTCCGGAGCCGGGAATGCCGGGCGGCGACGTTGCTCCGACTCACTCCACAACCGTATGCAGCGTCCCGGTCCCAAGCGCCCGGCACGCCCTGCTCGCTGCTCAGATTGAGCTTGAGATATGGGGACAATGTGCAGGGTGGATATGCCCCGCAGCGGATCCCAGCGGCTTTCGCGTGCGGTGCCGCTGTCGACCACGGAGCGTACTCCTTCGATGGTGAGTGAGGTTTCCGCGATATTGGTGCTGACAATCACACGAGGGCATGAGCCGCATTCTACGGCTCTGGCTTGCATATCGGGCGTGAGTTGCCCATGTAGCGCATATACCTCGCGCCCGTGCATCCAGCCGACGTTTTCCAGAATTTCTACAGTGCGGCGAATTTCGTAGGCTCCGGGCAGGAATACAAGCACATCTCCGCAATCGGGCAACTCTACCAGTTTGCGTACGGCGGCCGCACATTGCTCCCACACGGGGGGCGTGCCCACATAGCCGCGCGAATCGCGAACGGGGGTAGGGGGCATGTAGCTGACTTCTACCGGGTAAAGGCGCCCTTCTGCTCGCAATACTGTAGCTTGCGGCAGGTACCCCTGCAGTTTGTCCAATTCGAGCGTGGCAGACATGACAAATACGCCGATATCTTGCCGAGTGCTCCGCTGTAGCTCCAGTACGCGTGCCAGGCACAGGTCGCCGGATAATCTTCGCTCGTGAACTTCGTCGAATATAACTGCACTTACTCCGGTCAGTTGCGGGTCTTCTGTAAGGCGCCGCTCCAATATGCCATCCGTTACATACAAAATGCGAGTCGCTGAGCCGCAGCGCGAATCGAAACGCACGGTATACCCCACTTCCTGCCCTAGTGAACAAGGGTATTGGCGCGCTACATAACCGGCCAGCAGGCGGGCTGCCAACCTGCGCGGTTGCACTACTATGATTGTTCCTCGGTCAGCTACGCCGGCGGCTTGCAGCATGAGCGGCACTCTGGTTGACTTACCGCTGCCGGTGGGGGCACTGAGTAACACACAGAAGCCCGGCTCACGCACGGCTGCTGTTATGGCGGCTCTTATGTCCTCAATGGGGAGATGTGCAGACATCAGAATTCATCGGGCATGTCGCGCAAGGCAGGGGCTTCGTTGGAGCCGGAGGTTGAATCCGTGGGCTGTGAGCCGGGGGGAATGTTGGGGGCCTCGCTCGGTATGATAACTTTGGGAGTTTGCGTTTTTTGCTCTGCAAAGAGCGTATTGAGTGCGGTTTGTAGGGGCAGCCCGGGATAACCGATAAAGAGGATGCGACTGTCCGGCCCAATCAGTACAGCCGTGGGCAACTGGGCGACTCGATAGGCGCGACCATTACTGTTCTCGGGGGTGTCCATGTAGCAGTTTGCTACAATGTTAAGCTGATTGAGCTCGGCAAGCCACTCTTTATGGTTGGGATTATGCACCGTAATGGGGCAGAATACCAGCCCGGGGTATTGTTGTGCCAATTGGTGCTGGCGACTGACAATGTTCAATCCGACCTGTTCCGCCGGGGACCAGAAGAAAAGAAGGTTGGGCTTTCCGGGTACCGGGAAGGTGGCCGGTTTTCCATCTGTTCCGATTATATTGAGTTGGGGAGGGATAGACCCTACGCTGAGATTTCTCAGTATGTAGGCCATTTCGAGTGCCGTTTCGCTTAAACTGCGATTGCCGAACATGGCGTTTTCCGGGCTGGCGCTTACGGCTTGTTTCAGGAAATAGAGCTGTTTGCTGCGAGCCATGGCAGCACTGCCCTCGGCTCCTTGAATCGCAGGGTTGCTGAGCATGATACACATAGCCATGGCAGCATTGGCGCGTGAGGTCAGGTCATTGTTTCGGGTATATATTTTTTGTAGCAGTTCGTATACTCGTACACTCTGACTTTCGGATAATTTGGCGCAGGCATTGCCTATAGCCGGGCTGGAATAGTGTGTACGGTTGACACTTTCCAGCAGTGCGTTGGCGTAGTATGAAATACGGCGTTGCTTGTTCTTGAAGATTTCGGCGAATGCCTGAGGATTGTTCAGGAACCACACTACCGCCGGAGCCGCCCAGGGCTGATCAAACTCGTAAACCGGCACCATCTTGTGTTCATCGGTCGCGCCGCGCATGCGCTCTTCGGCCGTGGGGCGTACCAACTCTTGGCGTTCCCCTACTTTGCGGCACACACTTTGCCACAGTTCTGCGGCTATGTCTTTGCCATCGGGTACACGCACTGCTGCTCGCTGCTCCTCCGTTTTAGCTACTTTCCGGGCTGCATGGTACTCCGTCATTTGTTGTTCCCATCGTGTAAGGGCGGCTCGCATGGCGGATTCCGTGGCACCGGCTATGGCGGCGCTCAGTAGGGTGAATGCAGCTAGTAGTGCGGTTTTCTTCATGGCTCATATTATAGGTCAGTAGTCGAACTGTTGGCAAGTCAAAAGTGCGTTAGTTATGTATGCCTGCGGATTCTTTTGCTGCGATATGTCACGCTCCGGGCTTGCATTGTGGTCGATAGATTGGTATGGTGCGCGCATGGCAACTGACAAGAAAATCACCATCAA
Organism: Akkermansia sp.; assembly: GCA_045614705.1. Lineage (GTDB taxonomy): Bacteria > Verrucomicrobiota > Verrucomicrobiia > Verrucomicrobiales > Akkermansiaceae > Akkermansia. The sequence goes on along the minus strand of JAZLDM010000046.1, from coordinate 5,704 downwards.
GACCAGCTGCGGGGATATCAACCTGACAGTTTTCGCCTCCAAGACTCCCATGACAGCAGCCAGCTTCCTGAACTTGGCTGCTCGCGGCTTCTACAAGGGGCTGACCTTTCACCGCGTGATTGCTGATTTCATGATTCAGGGCGGTTGCCCTGATGGCACAGGCTGCGGCGGTCCCGGCTATAAGTTTGATGATGAATGCCGCCCTGATTTGAAGTTCAATCGTCCCGGCCTGCTTGCAATGGCAAATGCCGGCAAGACCTGGACCGGTCAGGGAACCAATGGCTCCCAGTTCTTCATTACACATGTTCCTACCGATTGGCTTAACGGTAAGCACACCATTTTCGGTGAGGTCTGTGCCCCCGAAGATCAGAAAGTGGTTGATTCCGTTCGCCAAGGTGACAAAATTCTTGATATCGTAATTCACGACGATTGCGCTGATCTTTTCGAAGAACAGTCCGCAAACATCGCTCGCTGGAACAGCAAGCTCGGAAAATAATGGTTTTCGCCGTACAGGACCTGCACATCGAGTTCGGGCCCCGAGTATTGTTCGATTCGCTCTCTTTCGTTGTAGAACGTGGGGAGCGTATCGCTTTTGCCGGGCAGAACGGGGCCGGTAAGTCCACTCTCATGAAATGTATTGTGGGTGTGCAGGAGCCTGACCACGGTAAAGTGTTGCTGCCTAAGCATACTCATGTAGGGTATCTCCCGCAGGATGGTATCCACATTTCCGGGCGCCCATTGCTTGATGAGGTGCTGGGTTCGGTCGGTAATATCGTAGAGCTGCAGCAGACTGTAGATGAATTATCTGCCGATTTGCAACATTTGCCGGCTGATAGTGCTGAGTACCGTGATACTCTTGAAGAAATTGGGCGCTTGGAGCTCATTTTGCAAGACCGCGATGCCGCCTCCTTGCGCCCCCGTACGGAATCCATTTTGAGAGGGCTCGGGTTTGCGGATGCCGATTTTTCTCGCGATTGCGGCGAGTTTTCCGGTGGTTGGCAGATGCGCATAGCCTTGGCTCGTCTGTTGTTGCAGGAACCGGAAGTCTTGTTGCTGGATGAACCTACCAATCACCTTGATATTCAAAGTCAACGTTGGTTGGAGCAAAACCTGCGTAACTACCGTGGTGCTATATGTATTATCAGCCACGATGTAGCGTTGCTTGATAATTTGGTCACTCGTACCATTGCGTTCCACCATGGTAGAGCCGAAGAGTATTCCGGTAATTTCTCTTTTTACCTGAAAGAGAGCAAAGCTCGAAAGGAAATTCTGCTGCGTCAGGCTAAAGCCCAGCAGCGCGAAATCGCCAAGACGCAAGCCTTCATTGACCGATTCCGTGCAAAGGCTACCAAGGCCAGTCAGGCTCAAAGCCGTATAAAACAGCTCGAAAAAATCGAGATAATTGAGGTGGAGGATGATGATGCTGTGATGAGTTTTCATTTCCCGCCGCCACCGCCCGGTGGTAACACTGTGGTGCAGTTGGAGAAGGTATGCAAGTCGTATGGTCCCATTCACCTGTTGGATGGCTACGACTTCCGCATGGATAAGGGGGACCGTATCGCTATTGTCGGTGTAAACGGTTCCGGTAAGTCTACATTTACTCGTATCATTTCAGGAACTGAGAGCCCGGACGATGGCAAGTTTTCCTTCGGGCATCACACGCAAGTGGCATTTTTCTCGCAGACTCATGCCGATGTTCTGAATAATGAGCAGACTGTGTTGGAGTGTGTGGAAGCTGCTGCCAGCCGCGAAACTCGCCCCTTGGTGCGTAATATCCTCGGTTGTTTCCTTTTCCGTGGTGATGATGTATTTAAGAAAATCGGTGTGCTCAGCGGTGGTGAGCGGTCGCGTGTAGCCTTGGTGTGCATGTTGCTTAAGCCGGCGAATTTCCTGATTATGGACGAGCCGACCAACCACCTTGATTTCCAGAGTCAGGATGTTTTGCAGGCTGCTCTGGCTGAGTATCCCGGTTCGTATTGTATTGTATCACACAATCGCCAATTTCTGGATCCTATTGTCAACAAGGTGCTGGAGTTTCGCTTGGGACATGCGCCCCGCCTGTTTCATGGCAACGTATCGCAGTATATCGAAACGGTTGAGGCGGAGGAACGTCGCCTGAAGGAAATGGCTGCTGCTGCGGCTACTCTTCCTGCAGCCGGTGCTGTTGTTGATGCTGCCGCAGGTATCGCGAACAAGAAGGAGGCGCGCCGTGCGCGTGCTCTCGAGCGCGAGCGCCGCTCCCGCCTCCTTAAGCCCTTGCAGGTCGAGATGGAGCAGGTCGAACTTGCTATCGCTGAAAAAGATGATGCCAAAGCCGCCATCTCTGCTGAGCTCGAAAAACCGGAAAATATGAGTGATAACCAAAAACTCATGGAGCTTACTCAGCAATACCAGCTTTTGGAAAAAGAATCCGAATCTCTTTATACCCGTTGGGAGGAACTTTCGCTCGAAATTGAGCGGGTGGAAGCTGAACTCGCAAGCGAGGGATGACCCTGAAACAGACGCGCCCCGGACAATCTCGAAAGAATGCGGGGCGCTGAAATATTATTGAATCTGAGGGGCTTACTTACGCGGAGGGAATTCGTACGAGACGCGCCCCGTAGTCGGAGTAAAGACGAGGTAGGCATCGAACTTCTTGCCGCTCTTGTGGCTTACAAAATCCTTGATTAGCTCCGTTTTTCCCTTGGTCAGAAGTTTTGCAACGATGTCGGCCGTCAGCTCAATGCCGCACATGGTGTGGGGAATGACCAGCGGCTTACGGTTTTTGCCGTAGGTTAATCCGTCTACATGCCAAGCTTCAGGGGTTTCGAGCAATTCGTGCTCACCTTTTCCCTTAACTTTGATTGCGCCGTGGCGGGTGGCCTTGCTGAGGTCCTGCACTGTGGCATCTGCCGCTGTGAATTTGCTATCGGCGTTGCTCTTGCTATCTTTCTTTCGGGGCTCTCGGGGCGGGAATTCGAATCCGACGGTACCCTTGCGGGCATCCAGCACGAGGTAGGCATCGAACGCACGATTGGTGCGCTGAGATATGAAGCCGGTGATGAGTTCGCTCTTACCCTCGGCCAATACGCGGCGCAACTGCTCTTCATTCATTTCCTTACCAAGGATGGTTTTGGACATGGTGAAGCCGGTTTTGTTGCCGGTTTGGCAGAAATCCGGTACGCTCCATTGTTTGTCGTTTTCCGTGAGTTCCAGCTCGCCTTGCTCTTTTACCATGACCTTGCCCAGGCTGGTTTGCGCGGCCGGCGTGCTGTTGCTGTCGGTTTTATCATCATCGAAATAGAACTCGGCTTTCCATGCGCCGCCCTCTTTTTCCGGGGCTATCAGGCGCAGCCCGGCCTTGAAGGGTTTGCCGAACTTGGAGCGGAAGCCGTCCATGACCGGAAGACTGCGTGTGGTGATAAGCTCTGCCAGCACGTCATCCGGCAGATTCAGACCGGCGTGTACTCGGCGCAGACGGAACTTGCAGGCTGAGCAGGATACTGCATCTACTCGGCTGTTGAGCGGGCTTGCTCCACAGGCCGGGCAGGGAATGACCAAATCGGCATTCTTGCCGTTTTGCATATAATCGCGCACGGCTGTAACGATATCCGCCGTATAGGTACGGATATCTTTCATGAAAGCAGTTCTGTTGAGCTTGCCGCTTTCCATGAGCTTAAGTCTGTACTCCCATTCGCCTGTAAGTTCAGGGCTGGAGAGGGTGCTTAAGCCGATTTTGCTCAGAAGGTCGATGAGGTCGATACCACGGCGCGTGGCAACTAAATCCTTGCCGTCACGGGCTATATATTCCTGGGTAAGTAACCCTTCGATGATGGCGGCTCGTGTGGCAGGGGTGCCCAAGCCTCGCTCTTTCATGGCGTATGCCAGCTCTTCGTCATCCACGAGTTTGCCGGCCGTTTCCATTGCGGTGAGCAGGGTGGCTTCTGTATATGGTGCCGGTGGTTTGGTTTGGTCTTCGTTGGCCACAGCCTTTATTGTCAGCACGTTTTCGCTTGGTTCTACCGGGCAGAGCTCGTCCTTCTTCTTGCGTTCGGGGCTGTTATACAGTGCTTTCCAACCGGCCTTGAGCAACACTCTGCCGTGGGTGTGGAAGTGGTCCTTTGCTCCGGGGCTGCTTACTATGCTGGTGCGATCAGTGTCTTCGTATTCTGCGTTCGGCAGGAATACACCCAGAAATCTTTGTACAACCAAATTGAAAATTTTGGCGGCATCGCCGCTCAGTGCGGTGAATTTGCCGGTGGGAATGATAGCGAAGTGGTCGCTTACCTTGCTGCTGTCGAATACACGCTTGCTGGGGCGTATGCGATGATTGTTGAGAATATCCGTCGCGAAGGGCGCAAGGTTCGGCAGGTTTTCTCCGATGGCTGCTACCGTTCGTGTGGCGATTTTCAGATAATCGTCAGGCAGGTATTTGGAGTCGGTACGCGGGTAGGTGAGCACCTTATGCTTTTCGTAGCATTCTTGCGCAATCTGCAATGTGCGGCTTGCCGAGAAACCATAGCGATTGCTGGCTTCTTTCTGCAGTGACGTTAAGTCAAAGAGCAGGGGGGGCGGCATCGAGACCGGCTTTTTGACTTCTTTTACCTCTGCCGTGCGTCCCTCGCAGCGCTGAGCGATTGCTGCTGCTATTTCTGCATCCCACAAGCGCTCGCGTGTGCGTTGCGGGTGGTTTTCATCTTTCTTCCACTCCGGGTCAAACCAGCGCCCTTCATATTGGCCGGCTTGTGCCTTGAAGGTGGCCCGTACTTCGTAATAGGTTTCGGGTTGGAAGGCGAGTATCTCTTTCTGGCGTGCAGTCAGCAGAGCCAGAGTGGGAGTTTGTACTCGCCCGGTCGGGGTGATGTTGAATCCACCGGCTGCTGATTGCAACACGGTAAGTGCGCGGGTGCTGTTCAGACCAACCAGCCAGTCACTTTCCGAACGGCATACGGCAGCATCCGCCAAATTTGTCATATCGGCGTCACTCTTCAGCGTGGCCCATGCCTCGAGTATCGCATCGTCCGTCATGCTCTGCATCCACAGACGGCTGATGGGTTTCTTTATTTTACCGTAGCGGATGATGTTGCGGAAAATCAGCTCACCTTCGCGGCCGGCGTCGCATGCGTTCACGAGTGCGACTACCTCTTTACTGCGAGCCTGTTTGAGAACCTTCTTCAGGCGATCTGCCGATTTCGCAATCGGTTCCAGCTCCATACTGGCCGGCATGACCGGTAGGTAGTCCATTTTCCATGGCAGGCTTTTGCCGTCTTCTGTCTGGGGTTTCTTTTGCTCGACCAAGTGACCCACTGCTGAGGTGATGATGAGCGAGTCGTTGACATAGCTGCCGGTGCTGTCATCTTTGCGGAACTTGCCGGTCTGCTTTCCAAGCACTCGGGCGAGGTCCCCTGCAACACTGGGTTTCTCTGCGATGATGAGCGTTTTTGCCATGCTGAACTATATCCGTGTGAAATCTGAAAATTACCGGCACACTCCGCGCGGAGCGCCTTGCCTATCTATAGAAAGACAAAAAAACGCACTGCTTGTCAAGTCGAAAATAAGTCATTTGATTGTTTTTGAATTGCGTTGGAAAGTGTAAAAACAAATGCGACACCTGAGAAGGCCTCAAAAAAGTCTCCAAAGGAGCCCAAACTGCCCTAGCAAGATGGGGGGATAGGGGGAAGGACGGCAATGAGTCCTTCCCCCTTGTGGAAGCGATGAAATAAAA